>NZ_BOOP01000007.1 GCF_016863295.1 Planotetraspora phitsanulokensis | reverse complement strand
TGAAGTATTGCGGGCAATTAGAAAACATGATTGGCTAATCCGCCATGGCGCTCGGCGCTTGAAACCGACACCGTTGCGTCCTGTCAATTCCAGCCAGAAGGCATGCCCGAAACCCCTTGCCTGAGGTGTCAATGTCGACTTCTCCAGCGCCGTCGCCGTATTGCAGCAGGTTGACTACGCAGTCCATTCCTTTCACCGTGCCGCGTCGAGTGTCACGGCGCCTCGAAGGCGCCCACGTCACGGATCTCCTCGGTGTCGTCGCGGCCGTCGTTCGTCGCCGGCCCACCGCTGTGCGGCTTCGGCCCGCCCGCGCATACCGAAGATCAATCCCTCGTGTGGCCGCCGCGTAGCCGCGGTACGAGCCCGGTCGCCGGTTGACGCGGCCGCGCTTCTTCTATGCGTAGCCACTCGAGCGTCATCGGCGGATGTGCGTACTACCAGGTCATGAGGCTTATGTCGCCGAACGGCGTTCCCCGCCACGGGTATTCGGACGCCCCGTCCGGGCTGTCTGGCACGACCCGAAATGTTTCTTCTGTGTTACATGTGAGCGTCTGCTGTGCAACCCGCTTATGACAGGACTTTACGTCATGAATATGTCATGACATATTTGCAAAGGTTCCTCCCAGTTACCGGATGTGTCGGAGGCGTTACATGAGGTTACGGAACAGGTTGACGGGCGCGGCGGTGGTCGTCGTCGTGTCGGGGCTGGGGCTCGCCGGTTGCGGCCAGTCGTCCGATGGCGGCAGCGGGGACACGATCGAGCTCACGATCGCGCAGAACTCCATCTCGGGTGGCAAGAACGCGGCCGGGGCGGACTACATCACCAATTGGGTGATCCCGCAGTTCGAGGCCGCCGAGAAGGCGAAGGGCAAGAACGTCAAGGTCAAGTTCGTCCCGAGCGGTGTCGACGACGAGCAGTACAAGACCAAGCTCTCCCTCGACCTCAAGTCCGGCAAGGGTGCGGACGTCTTCGACCTCGACGGCATCTGGGCCGGCGAGTTCGCCGAGGCCGGCTACATCAAGCCGCTGTCCGACGTGGTCGGCGCCGACGCGGACAGCTGGGACGGCTGGGCGCAGATCCCGCAGTCCGTCCAGGGTCTGGCCACGTACAACGGCAAGAAGTACGCCCTGCCGATCGGCACCGACGGCCGTGTCCTCTACTTCAACAAGACGCTCTTCCAGAAGGCCGGACTGCCGGCCGACTGGCAGCCCAAGAGCTGGCAGGAGATCCTCGACGCCGGTGCCAAGCTGAAGGCGGCGGGCGTGCCGGTGCCGATTCAGATCAACGCCGGCACCGCCATGGGCGAGGCCACCACCATGCAGGGCGTGCTCCCGCTTCTCGCGGGCGCGGGCGGCCAGTTGATGCAGGACGGCAAGTGGACCGGCGCGTCCCAGCCGCTGAAGGACGCCCTCGGCTTCTACCAGAAGATCTACGGCGGCAGCGGCCTCGGCGACCCCAAGCTCCAGCAGGAGGCCAAGGGCCGCGACAAGTCCTTCCAGCAGTTCGCCGGCAACGAGATCGGCATCCTGATGGAGAGCGACTACCTCTGGCGCGGCGTGCTCAACCCCGCGACCGGCGTGGCCAAGATGGCCGACCGGGACCAGAGCGTCGGCTACGCGCTCATCCCGGCCGAGGAGCCTGGAAAGGGCATCAACGGCCAGGACTTCGTCAGCATGTCGGGCGGCGGGCTGCGCACGGTCAACCCGAACAGCAAGCACCCGAAGGAGGCGTTCGAGCTGGCGGCGTTCACGCTGTCGCCCGACGGGCTGAAGGAGGAGACCAAGAACGACAACGTGCGCATCACCCCGCGCGCCGACGTCAACAAGGAGATCCTCTCGACCGAGCCCGTGCTGACCTACATCTCCGACAAGGTGGTGCCGCTCACGGCCTTCCGGCCGCCGGTCGCCGCCTACACGCAGGTGTCGGTGGCACTCCAGGAGGCGACGGCCGACGTGGTCGGCGGCAAGTCGCCCGACCAGGCCGCAGCCGACTACCAGTCGAAGCTCGAAGGAATCGTCGGTGGCGCAGGCAACGTTGCCTCCTGAGGTCCTCGACGACGCGAAGGCCCGCCGCTACAACGCGGACGCGGCGGGCCTGGGCAGACTGAGGGCGGGCGCGTTCGTCGCCCCGGCGCTGGCGCTCATCTCGCTCTTCCTCGTGTTCCCCGCGCTCTGGGTGCTCTACCTGGGCCTGTCGAACTACCGCCTCACCGGCGCGGCCGCCGCCGCGCCCCAGTCGGTCGGGTTCGACAACTTCGTCAAGGCTCTGACGGACCCGGAGTTCTGGAGTTCGACCTGGCTGACGTTCGAGTTCGTGCTCGGCTCGGCCGTCATCGGCCAGGTCGTGCTCGGCTTCCTGATCGCCTGGATCATGCGCGACCGGACCGGCCCGATCAAACGGATCGTCGAGGGCCTGGTCATCCTGGCCTGGATCCTGCCCAGCGCCGTCGTCTCGTTCCTGTGGGTGGCGCTGCTCGATCGTGACGGCGGCACCCTCAACACGCTGCTCCACCTGCAGGACTTCGCGCCGCTGCTCGACCACCCGATGTTGTCGATCATCGTCTTCAACATCTGGCGCGGTGCCGCCTTCTCGATGATGTTGTACGGCGCCGCGCTCGGCAACGTGCCACCCTCCCACCTGGAGAGTGCCCGGCTGGCCGGGGCCTCCGGCTGGCAGCAACTCCGTGACGTGGTGTTCCCGCACATCAGGGGACACGTGCTGACCAACCTGCTGCTGATCAGCCTGTGGACGTTCAACGACTTCACACCGTTCCTGCTCACCGCCGGTGGACCCGACGGCAAGACCGAGGTGTTGTCCGTACACGTCTACCAGGTGGCGCTCCAAGGCGGCGAACTCGGCTACGGCGCCGCCGTCTCCACCGTCATCCTGCTGATCAATCTGGTCGTGGCGGTGTTCTACCTGCGGCTGTTGCGGAGTAAGAAATGACACGGTTCGTGCTGCGCCGGATCGGCTTCTACGTGCTGATCGCCGTGCTGCTGGCCTTCTTCGCCGTTCCGCTGTTGTGGCTGGCATCCGCGCCGTTCACCTCGGACCCCACGTACCAGGTGCGGATGCCCGACTTCACGTCCGAGAACTTCCGGGCGCTCTTCGACAACCCCTACGCCCTCGGCTCGCTGTGGAACTCGGTTCTGCTGGCCGCGGGCACCGCCGCGCTGGTGGTCGTGTTCGCGACCCTGGCCGCGTACGCCCTCAGCCGGGTACGCCTGCCGGGCCGTGACGCACTGCTCTACACGCTGCTGCTGCTCTCGTCGATCATCACGGGAACGGCCGCCATGGTGCCGCTGTTCCAGCTGGCGGTCGAGCTCCAGCTGATCGACTCGCAGCTCGGGCTGATCCTCATCCTGACGGGCGGCCTGCTGCCGGCGGCCATCTTCATGATGAAGGACTTCATGGACTCGACGCCGAAGTCCTACGAGGAGTCGGCCCGCGTCTTCGGCGCCACGCCGCTGCAGATCGTGCGCCATGTCGTGGTCCCCCTCGTACGGCCGGGGCTGGCCACCATCGCCGTGTGGGCCGTGGCCAACGTGTGGGGCAACTTCCTGATGCCGTATCTGCTGCTCAGTGACGTGGAGAAGCAGCCTGCCGCGGTCATCATGTACACGCTGTACACCGAGGGCGGCCAGGCGAACATCCAGTTGCTGGGCACGTTCGGCCTGCTCTACTCGGTGCCTGTGGTGCTCATGTACCTGTTCGTAAGCAAGAAGTATGGCTTCCGCTTCCACGGAGGGATCAAGCGCTGATGTCCGCAATCGAACTGCGGGGCCTGACCAAGGTCTATCCCGGGGGAGTGAAGGCGCTCGACTCGCTGGACCTGGTCATCCCCGACGGTGAGTTCTTCGCCCTGCTCGGCCCGTCCGGATGCGGCAAGACGACGCTGCTGCGCACGATCGCGGGGCTGGAGACCGCCACTGGCGGGGCCGTCGTCATCGGCGACCGCGACGTCACCGGCGTCCAGCCGGGCGCCAGGGACATCGCCATGGTGTTCCAGGACTACGCGCTCTTCCCGCACATGAACGTCACGGACAACATCGCCTACCCTCTGCGGATCAAGAAGGTCGCCAGGGCGACCCGCCAGCAGAAGGCCGCCGAGGTCGGCGCCAGGCTCGGCCTGGAGCAGCTCATGGAGCGTCGCCCCGGCCAGTTGTCCGGCGGTCAGCAGCAGCGCGTCGCGCTGGCCCGCGTCATGGCGACGCAGGCACAGGCCTTCCTGTTCGACGAGCCGCTGTCCAACCTGGACGCCAGGCTGCGGCTCGAGGCGCGCACGTTCCTCAAGAAGCTCCAGCACGAACTCGGCGTGACCACCGTCTTCGTCACTCACGACCAGGCCGAGGCTCTGGCCATGGCCGACCGGATGGCCGTCATGGAGTCCGGGCACATCCGCCAGATCGGCACCCCCGCCGAGGTGTTCCAGCGTCCCGCGAACACCTTCGTCGCCGGCTTCATCGGCTCGACTCCGATGAACCTGCTCGACGGGGTCGTGCGCGGTGACACCGTGGACGTGGCGGACTGCAAGGTGGCGGTCCCGGAGTCGGCGGAGGGACTGCTGCGCGACGGAGAGAAGATCGTTTACGGCGTGCGTCCCGAGTACAACGTCTACTCGGCCGAGTCCGCGGACGGCTCGCTGGGTGGCACGGTGTCGATCGTGGAGAACCTGGGCGCGACCTATCTGGTCACCCTGGACGTCAACGGGGTGCCCGTGCAGGCCATCGTGCCCGAGGGTCGCGAGCCGGAACTCGGCGACGAGGGTTTCGCAGTGCCGCGGCGTGACCGGGCCCTGATCTACCGCGACGGCGAGCTGGTGTCGGCATGAGTGTGATCCACGGGCACTGGAGCCTGGACGACAGGCTGGAGCGGATCCTGCGCGAGGTGCCGTTCGAGGTTCCCGCGGGGACTCGGGCGGTGACCGTCAAGCTGCGCTTCGACCGGTCGCTCGGGGTGCTCGACCTCGGGTGCGGCTCGCCGGACGGCTTCCGCGGCTGGTCCGGTGGCGCGCGCGACGAGTACACGATCACCGAGGAGTGGGCGACGCCCGGCTACCTGCCGGGCTCGCTGGAGGACGGCACGTGGCACGTGTGGCTGCGACTGCACAGAGTGCCGCCGCAGGGTCTCGACTACACGCTGGAGATCACGACCGGCACGTCCGTTCCCTCGCAGCCGATCGCCGAGGAGCCGCCCCACGGCGAGCGGCCGCCGCGCCGCGACGTCCCCGACGTCGACGGCCTGCGCTGGTTCGCCGGCGACTTCCACGCCCACACCCTGCACAGCGACGGCACGCTGACCATCCCCGAGCTGGCCGAGCTGGCCGCCGCCCGCGGGCTCGACTTCCTCACGGTCACCGACCACAACACGACCAGCCACCACCCGTATCTGGCCGGTGTCGGAAAGGACCGGGGCATCGCGCTGCTGCCCGGCCAGGAGGTCACCACCGACCGCGGCCACGCCAACGTGTTCGGCGACGTCGGCTGGGTCGACTTCCGGGAGCCGGTCGACTCCTGGATGCGGCACGCGGCTCGTGAGGGCGGCCTGATCTCGATCAATCACCCGCTGGGGGGCGACTGCGCCTGGCTCCAGCCGGTGACCGAGCGGCCGCGCATCGCCGAGGTGTGGCATTCCGGCTGGTGGGACCGGCGCTGGGGCGCGCCCCTGGCCTGGGCCGACGCCTGGCGCCCCGACCTGGTGGCGATCGGCGCCAGCGACTTCCACAAGGTCGGCGAGGACGGGCTGCCCGGCCAGCCCACCACCTGGGTGCTGGCCGAGGACACCGGTGCGATCTTCGAGGCGCTGGCCGCCGGGCGCACCGCGATCTCGGCGGGCCCCGGCGAGCCGCTGCTCCTCAAGCTCGGCGACGAACTGCTCGCGCTCGACGCCGACGGGCTGATCCTGGTCCGTCCCGGCGGCGACCGGCAGGTGATACGCGGCGAGCGGGTGCTCGTCCCGGCGGGCGAGGGGCGGCATCGGTTGGAGACGCACGAGAACGAGGTCATGGCCATATGCGGGTGACACGAGCCGAGCTGATGCGCGCCGAGGACATCGAGCCGATCGGCGGGAGGGCCGCATGACCGCCGAGATCGTCGTCGTCCCGCACACCCACTGGGACCGCGAGTGGTACGAGCCCTTCCAGCGCTTCCGCCTGAGGCTGGTCGCACTGCTCGACGAGGTGCTCGACACGATGGAGCGCGAGCCTCGCTACCACTTCACCCTCGACGGGCAGCTCGCCTGCGTCGACGACTACCTGGAGGTGCGGCCGGAGAACCGGGACCGCATCGCCGCGCTGGTCGAGTCCGGGCGGCTCGCGGCTGGGCCGTGGCAGATCCTGCTCGACGAGTTCCTCTGCTCGGGTGAGAACATCATCCGCAACCTGGAGCTCGGCATGGGCCGGGCCGGCGAGCTCGGCGGCGCCATGCCGGTCGGCTACCTGCCGGACATGTTCGGGCACATCGCGCAGATGCCGCAGATCCTCAAGCAGGCGGGCCTGCTACACGCGTGCGTCTACCGGGGAGTGCCGTCGTCCGTGGTGACCGACGCGTTCGCCTGGGTCGCGCCCGACGGTACGGCGTTGCGGACTCAGTACCTGCCCCTCGGCGGATACGGCAACGGCGCCCACCTGTTCGAGGACCCCGCGGAACTGGCCGAGCGGGCGGCGGACTTCACCGCGCGGATGCGTGAGTGGCATGGTTCCGAGGGCGCTTTGCTGGCGATGTACGGCGCCGACCATTCCGCGCCGGTGCGCGGGCTGCCGCAGATGGTGGACGACATCGGCGCCCGTATGGACACGTTGTCCGGCTACATCGGCGCCCACCCGGGGGACGTGGACGGGCTGCCCCGGGTGCCCGGCGAGCTGCGGTCCCACTCCCGCGCCAACATCCTGCCCGGCGTCATCTCGGTCCGTGCGCACGTCAAGCAGGCCATGGGCCGCGCTGAGCGGATGGTGGAGCGCTACGCCGAGCCGTTGGCCACCCTGTGGGGCGACAGCTGGCCGGGCCGCTTCCTCGACATGGCGTGGTGGCGGCTGGTGGACGCCAGCGGGCACGACTCGGTGACCGGCTGCGGGGTCGACGACACGGCCCAGCAGGTGGCCGCCCGGATCGCCGAGGCCGAACACCTCGGTCAGGCGGTCCGCGACATGGTCACCGCCGGGCTGGCCGCCGAGGTGCCCGCGGACGGCGTGCTGGCCGTCAACCCGACACCCGCCCGTCGGCGCGGTCTCGTGCTGATGGACGTGGCCGGACTCGACCCGCTGGTCGACCCCACAGGCGCCCAGGTCCCCGCACAGACGCTGGCATACGCGCCCACGCTGCTGCTCGACGCCGAGATGGACCCGGCCACCGCGCTGACCTTCATCCACGGAACGGAGCTGTACGGTCAGCACGTCGTCGGCTGGGAAGTCGCCGGCGACACGCTCACCTTCACCGTGGCGAAGGTGTCCTCGGCGGCGTTCAACGTGGCCGAGGTGCGCGACGCGCTCGACGGGGTCACCAGGGTGTGCATCGTCGCCGAGCCCCGCCGTACAGTGGCCGCTCTCGTCGAGGTGCTGCCGCTGGGGCACACCAGTGTGCGGCCGGACGCGCACGGCGACGCTCACCCGGCGCCGGCCTCGTTCGCCGAGGTACACGCCGACGACCGGACCCTGGACAACGGGCTGCTCCGTGTCGAGGTGGCGGACGACGGCACGTTGACGCTCACCGGCGCGGACGGCACCACGCTCACCGGCGCCGGCCGCATCGTCGACGGCGGCGATGTGGGGGACACCTACAACTACGCGCCCCCGGCCACTGACCGGATCGTCTCCGAGCCCACATCGGTCGAGGTGTCGGTCGTCAGCTCGGGGCCGTTGACGGCCGCGTTCGACGTGGTGCGCACGTACCGGTGGCCCGCAGCGGGCGACGGCGTCGAGGGCATCCCGGAGATCCTCGCGGCGTCGAGGACCGAGGCCACCGAGGAGATCGTCGTCGCCACCCGGGTCGAGCTCCGGGCCGGCGAACCGTACGTCAGGGTGAACGTCGAGTTCGACAACCGGTGTTCCGACCACAGGGTCCGGCTGCATGTGCCGCTGCCCGCGCCGGCGACGGCCTCGCACGCCGAGGGACAGTTCGCCGTCGTCACCCGCGGCCTCACCGCGGAGGGAGGGTGCGGCGAGGAGCCGTTGCCGACGTTCCCCGCGTCCTCGTGGGTGGCCGCCGGAGGCGCGGCGGCGCTGCTCGAGCACGTCACCGAGTACGAGCTGGTGAACGACGGGACCGAGCTGGCGCTCACACTGCTGCGCTCGGTCGGCTACCTGTCGCGCAACCTGAACGCCATGCGGCCTGAGCCGGCCGGGCCGCAGCTCGCGACCCCGGCCGCCCAGGTGCGGGGGCTGCGTTCGGTCGGCCTGGCGCTCATGCCGTACAGCGGATCCTGGGCGGCCGTCCCGCCCGCGGCGGAGACGTTCCGCCACGACCTGCTCGCGGTGCCCGGCACCGGCCCGTCCTCGTTCGACCTGCCCCCGGCGGCGCCGGGGCTGGCGGTCACCGGCGACGGCGTCGTCATGACGTCGCTGCGTGCCAGGGACGACTGGCAGGAGCTGCGTGTCGTGGCCCTGTCGGACACGGACACGGAGGCGGTCATCGAGGGAGCGTTCACCCGCGCCCGGTACGCCGATCTCCGCGGCCGCCCCGGCGACTCGATCGAGGCCGGCTCCGGCGTCGTCCGCCTGCCCCTGCGCGCCTGGGAGATCGCCACCATCCAACTGGGCGACTAAGAGGCCGCGCGGATAGGCGGTTACTTGTGACCATCGGAGGCCTGCACCTGCGCTGCCATCATGGCGCTGCGGTTTGGACGACGAGGCTGTTCGGCCTCTGAGATCAAGCCGCCCAGCTCCGAAAGCTGACCTCCGTCACACTGCTGAGGCTGCTGCTGCTTGCAGAGCGGCCGCCGCACCGTGCGAGATCGGGTCACCGTGCCCGAAGACCGCCGTGTCGACCCCCAGCTTGGCAAGCCGGTGGAGCGACTCGATGGCCCGGGTGCGGTCGTTGTTGAAGACGCCCAGCATGGTCTGGCCGACGTTGGCGACTGCATCCCCAGTGAACAGCGCCCTTGGCCCGGGCAGGTGGAGCGCGATCGACCCGTCCGTGTGCCCGGGCACCGCGACCACCACCGCCCCGCCGCCGAACTCCAGCACATCGCCGTCCTCCACCTCACGATCCACCCGGCACGGCGGGGCCGGGGGTAGTGGCGGAAGGGCCGCCCGGATCGGCACCTCGAATTCCTCGAGTACCGGCGGCGCCCCGGCCGCCTCGCCCCGGATCACCAGCGCCTCCAGCCGATGAGCCACCACCTCCGCGCCGTGCCGGGCGGCCAGTTCGGCAGCCGAGCCCATATGATCCCCGTGCCAGTGCGTCAGCACGATCCGCCGCAGCTCGCCGTCCAGAACTTCCTCGATCTTCGCGGCGCAGTCCACCGTCCCGGTGTCGATCAGGGTCAGCTCGTCGTCGTCGCGCCACAGATAGGCCGCCCCCACCGGGAAGCGGAGCATGCGCAGCCTCGGCAGTACCTCGATCACATCCATGCCCCCCAGCCTGCACGGCCGCCCTGGCGGGCATGTCTTCGTTCGCTGACGGCACACCAGGTGTGCGGGATGCGATCAAGCCCGCCAACACGGGTCCTAGCACCCGAGGCGGAACGCCCCGTAGTGATCCAGTGCGACCTGAGACGGACCCCGGACCTGCGCGAGTCCGGGGGCCATTCGCTGTCCGGATTTACCCGGAATGCGGCCAATCCGAAGGGTGCGCGGTGACGAATGAAGGTCAGGATTCCGGCCGGATCCACTCTTCGAAAGTCACCCGACCGGCCACGCACGTGGCCGGGACCCGAAAGGATCCAGCAGACCATGGAGCTCCGAACCAACCGGCGCATCCTCGTCGCCGTCGGCCTGGCAGGCGCGGTGGCCGCGTCCTCCCTCGCCCTGCTCCGACCGGAGACCGGCGTGGCGTCCTCGCACCGCGAGGCGCCCATGATCGCGGGCGACCCCCGGAACGACAACACCGACGTGTACGCCTTCGTCAGCCCGGACAGACCCGACACCGTCACCTTGATGGCCAACTTCATCCCGTTCGAGGAGCCGACCGGCGGGCCGAACTTCTACCAGTTCGACACCAACTCGCGGTACAACATCAAGATCGACAACAACGGGGACGCCAAGCCTGACGTCACCTACCAGTGGGTCTTCAGGAACGAGGACAAGCGCGGCACGGCCACCTTCCTCTACAACAACGGCCCCGTCACCTCGCTGACCGACAAGAACCTGCTGTTCAAGCAGCGCTACACGCTCAAGAAGATCACGCACAGCGGGACGCGGACCCTGGTCTCCGACGGCATCGTGGCGCCGAGCAACACCGGCCCGGCCTCCATGCCGATGTACTCCATCCTGCGCGCGCAGTCGATCAAGAACGTGCCGGGCGGGACCAAGGCGTTCGCCGGGCAGGCCGACGAGGCGTTCTTCGCCGACCTGCGGGTCTTCGACCTGCTCTACGGCGGCGACCTGTCCGAGGTCGGCAAGGACACCTTCAAGGGCTACAACGTGCACAGCCTGGCCCTGCAGGTGCCCAAGAAGGACGTCGCCCTGCGCGGGAACGCCGGCCGCAACCCGGTCATCGGTGTCTGGTCGACCGTGGACAAGTGGAGCCCGAAGGGCTACGTCCAGGTCTCCCGGCTGGGCCAGCCCCTGGTCAACGAGGTCGTCGTCCCGGCCGCGCTGAAGGACGCCTTCAACGCGCTGCCCCCCAGCAAGGACGCTGACGTCCCGGCCGTCGTCAAGCGCGTCACCAACCCCGAGGTGCCGATGCTGCTCCAGTCCATCTACGGCCTCAAGGCGCCGAAGACCCCCCGCACCGACCTGGTCGAGATCTTCCTGACCGGCATCGCCAAGGCCAACGGCCCGATCAAGGCCGACCTCAACTCGCAGATCCTCAACAAGGACGCGGGCAAACTGCGTCCCTCGGAGATGCTGCGGCTGAACATGGCCATCCCGCCCGCCGCGAAGCCGAACCGGCTCGGCGTGCTCGCCGGTGACCTGCAGGGCTTCCCGAACGGCCGCCGCCTGGGAGACGACGTGATCGACATCGCCCTGCAGGCGATGGCCGGCGCCGCCCAGACCGGCAAGCTCGTCGGCGCCCTCGCGGCCGGCGACAAGGTGAACCAGAACGACAAGCCGTTCACCATGCAGTTCCCGTACATCCCGCTGCCCGGCAACAAGTCCGTCAACGCCGGCTGATCTGACGCGCGCGGGACCCGGTCCTCCCCGGGTCCCGCGCCCAGACCTGAGGGGACCATCGTGAAGACCTCCGCGAAAGTCCGGATCGTCGCCGGCGTGCTCGGCCTCGCCTCCGTCCTGACCCTGGGCGCCGCCCTCATCCCCGGCGAGACCCCCGCCGAGCGGCCGTCACCGGCCGCCGCAGGCAGGCTCTCGCTCGCGGAGATCCCGGTCTCCGCCACCTCGCTCAAGGACACGATCCAGGCACTCACCACCCGGCTCGAGCGGCTGCCCCGCGACCATGAGGCCTGGGCCCGGCTCGGCGCGGCATACGTCCAGCAGGCTCGCCTGACCGCCGACCCGTCCTTCTACCCCCGGGCCGAGCAGGCGCTGGCCCGTTCCCTCGACCTGCGCCCCGGCGACTTCGCCGCGCTGGCCGGCGAAGCCGCGCTCGCCGCCGGCCGCCACGACTTCGCCGAGGCCGTACGGCTGGCTAGGCAGTCGGAGGCCGCCAACCCCTACGGCCAGGACGCCCAGGCGGTGCTCGCCGACGCCTACACCCAGCTCGGCCGGTACGGCGAGGCCACGCGGGCGATCGGCAAGCTGATGGCGCTGCACCCCGGCGTCGCGTCCTTCGCCCGGGCGTCCTACGACGCCGAGCTGCGTGGCGACCGCGCCTCGGCCCGTCGCATGCTGGAGCATGCCCTCGACGACGCCTTCTCGCCCGCGGACATCGCCTACTGCCGTCACTATCTGGGTGAGCTCGCGCTGCACTCCGGTGATCTGAAGCGTGCCACCGAGCAGTACCGCCTCGCCCTGAAGGCCGCCCCCGACTTCACCCCCGCCCTCGCCGGAACCGCCAGGGCTGCAGCGCTGAGCGGCCGGCTGGAGGAGGCGGCCGATCTCTACGAAACAGTGGTGGCCCGGTTGCCCCTGCCCCAGTACGTCACCGAGTACGCTGAGGTGCTGACCGCGGCGGGCCGGGACCCGGCGGACCAGTGGGCGCTGCTGCTCGCGCAGCGGGACCTGATGAAGGCGGCCGGGGTCAAGGACGACCTGACCTGGGCCGAGTACGAGGCCGACCACGGCGATCCCGCGCGGGCCGTGGAATACGCCCGGGCCGAGTACGCCCGCAACCCCAACGTGGTGGCCGCCGACGCGCTGGCCTGGGCCCTGCACCGCGACGGCCGCGACCGAGAGGCGTTGCCGTACGCGCGCCGGGCCACGGCCACCGGCTGGCGCAACGCGCTGCTCCACCACCATCGTGCGGAGATCGAGCGCTCGCTCCGAATGGACGGCGCGGCCCGGAAATCCGAAGCGAAGGTGCGCGACGCCGACCCCTCCTTCTCACCCGATCTTCCCGCTCTGGCGAGGTTCTCATGATGCTCGGAAGGACCGTCAGGAGGACGCTCGCCGCGGCCTTCGCCGGCCTGGCGGTGTGCGTGACGCTCACCGTGACCGCCGGCTCGGCCGAGGCCGCGTCCATGCACCCCCTGGGCAACTTCACCGTCAACCACTACAACGGCCTGCGGGTCACCCCGGATCGGGTGGAGAACCTGGCGATCGTGGACAGCGCCGAACTGCCCACTCTTCAGGCCCGGTCAGCCGTGGACGCCGACCGGTCGGGAACGGTCTCCGATGCCGAACGGTCGGCGTACGGCACCGCCCGGTGCGGCGAACTAGCCGCCGCCCAGCGCCTGACGGTGAACGCGGCGGCCTCGGCCTGGCAGGTCGTCGAGACTCGCTTCGATTACGAGCCGGGGCAGGGAGGTCTGCAGATCAGCCGGCTGACGTGCCGGTTGTCGGCGTCCGTGGAGACGCGGGGAACGGTCGCGTTCAGCGACGGCTTCCTCGCCGACCGGCTGGGCTGGCGGGAGATCACCGCGGTGTCCGCGGACGGGGTGCGGCTGGCGCGTTCGTCGGTCCCCGGCACCAGTGTCAGCCGCGAACTGCGGGGCTACCCGGGCGATCTGCTGGCCAGTCCGCTCGACCAGCGCACCGCGGAGCTGAGCGTCGTTCCCGGTACCGGATCCGTGGCGGTCGCGTCGCCACTGGCGGGCGCGGGCCCGGTCGCGGACGTGCTGGCCACCCTGGACGGCACGTTCACGCGGCTGGTCGGCACCGATTCCCTGACCGTTCCGCTGGGCCTGCTGGCCGTTCTCCTGGCCACCCTGCTCGGCGCAGGCCATGCTCTCGCCCCGGGACACGGCAAGACCATCATGGCCGCGTATCTGGCCGGGCGGGCGGGGCGCCCCCGTGACGCGCTGGTCATCGGCGCCACCGTGACCGTCACCCACACGCTCGGCGTGCTCGTTGCCGGCCTGCTGCTGACCGTTTTCTCCACCCTCACCGGGGAATCCGTACTCGGCTGGCTCGGCCTGGCGAGCGGCCTGCTGATCGTCGTCGTCGGCGTGGGTCTGCTGAGGTCCGCCTGGAATGCCCGGCGCGGCGGTGAGCTCCATGGGTTCGGCCACGGTCATGGGCACGGGCACGGGCATGGGCATGGGCACGGTCATGGGCACGGGCAGTTGGAAGGCGGCGGGGTGGCGGTGCTGGAGCGGGAGCCTGCCGGACCCGTCACCAAAGTGCGCTCCCGCCGTGGGCTGGTCGGCATGGGAGTGGCCGGTGGCCTGGTGCCCAGCCCGTCGGCGCTCGTCGTCCTGCTCGGGGCGATCGCCCTCGGCCGCACCTGGTTCGGGATCGCCCTCGTGCTCGCCTACGGCCTCGGGATGGCCGCCTCCCTCACCATCAGCGGGCTGCTGCTGGTCAGGCTGGCGGGACTGCTCGACCGTGTCGCCACGAGGGGCCGCGGCCTGGCCGCCCACTGGACGGCGCTGGCCCCGATCGTCACCGCTTGCGTGGTCATCGTGCTCGGGGTGGGCCTCGCGGTACGCAGCCTCACCGGATCCGTTTGAGC
Source organism: Planotetraspora phitsanulokensis (assembly GCF_016863295.1). Lineage (GTDB taxonomy): Bacteria > Actinomycetota > Actinomycetes > Streptosporangiales > Streptosporangiaceae > Planotetraspora > Planotetraspora phitsanulokensis. Next base: position 188,949 of record NZ_BOOP01000007.1, on the reverse strand, counting down.
TGCTGAAGAACGCGGCCGCCGGCAAGAAGCCGGTGGCCGCGTTCTGACTGTGTACGTGAATGATGTCCGGTCCCTAGGATCGGACCGTTTTCTTCAGCCGATCTTGTGGGGTTCGACGTGCATCTGTCCCGGTTGCGGTCCCCGTCCCCGTCCCCGGTTCGCGGCGGCCGCATGCCGATCCGAGCTCTCGGGACGGCGAAGGTCCTGCTTCTGGTTGCGACGGGTCTTCTGCCGGTGGCGTGTTCCGCGTGCTCGTGGTCGGAGGCTGACATCCGCCGGCTGCACTCACAACTCGCCGCGGCGGTTCCGGAAAGCCTGGGAACCATGTCGGTCGGCGCGATCCAGAACGGCACCGAATGCGATGAGGACGGGCAGGGCGTATGGGCCGACGTGACGGTCAGGCACGTGCGTTCGTACAAGGACGTGATCAGTGAACTCAAACGACAGGGCTGGAGCGACCTGTCGGCGGAGGAACAGGCCTACTACTTCGACGACAGCCCCGTCGTGAAGAAGAAGGTCGGTGGTCGAACCGTCCTGGCATGGATCGTCTCTCCCATCGAGCCGCCCGATGCGCCGAAAGGGTATGTCGAGCTTTCCTTCGAGTTCCGGGACGAAGTCTCCTGAGATCCCGCGTTGAATCCGGACCTGGCCGGAACCGGTCTTGCATCTCATTCGGGCGAATTCAGATGTCTCCGTCCTCGGCCAGGACGCGCTGGGCGACGGCGAAGGCGGAGTTCGCCGCGGGGACGCCGCAGTAGATGGCGGTCTGCATCAGGACCTCCTTGATCTCGTCGGCGGTCAGCCCGTTGCGCCGTGCCGCCCGTACGTGCATGGCGAGTTCCTCCAGATGGCCACGCGCCACCAGGGCGGTCAGCGTGATGCAGCTCCGGGTGCGCCGGTCCAGGCCCGGACGGGTCCAGATCTCGCCCCACGCGTAGCGAGTGATGAGATTCTGGAAGTCGGCGGTGAAGCCGGTCGTGCCGGCCAGCGCCCGGTCGACGTGGGCGTCGCCCAGCACCTCGCGCCGCACCTTCAGCCCTTCGTCGTACGGCTCATGCGGGGAGTGGGGGAGAGTGCCGCCGTCGGTGGGGCCTTCGGCTTGTGAGCTCATGGGGTTCTCCAGGGGGATGTGAAGTGGGGCTCAGGGGATCGGCCAGGAGGATGCCAGGTGGCCGGTGAGGGCGCCGGTGACGACGTCGGGCCGTTCGACGTTGGCGAGATGCGCGGCCTCCGAGACCACGAGAAGCTCCGCGCCCGGGATGCCGCCGGCGAGCACACGCCCGTGGTCCGGCGGTGTCGCGGGGTCCTCGGCGCCCGCGATGACCAGCGTCGGGGCCTCGACCAGGCCGAGGCGGTCCCGTGCGTCGAACCCGGCGAGCGCCTCGCAACAGGCGGCGTACCCCTCCGGATCCGCGCCGCGCAGCATGGCGAGATACGGCGCGGCTCCCGCGAACCCGGGGGTGAACCATCGGGCCCCGGCGGCCCGGGCGACCGGCTCCATCCCGTCGCGCCGCACGAGGGCGGCCCGCTCGTGCCACGGCTCCGGCGGGCCGAAGCGAGCGGAGGTGCAGCACAGGACGAGGCTGCCGACGCGGCCGGGCGCGGTGAGGGCGAGCGTGGTGCCGATGGCCCCGCCCAGCGAGACGCCCGCGTAGCCCACCGCGTCCAGGCGATGCCGGTCCAGGACGGCCAGGACCATCCCGGCGAGGTCGTCCATGGTGAACCCGGTGACGGTGGGGGAGCCGCCGTGCCCGGGCAGGTCGTAGCGCAGCACCCGCCAGCGGCGGGTGAGCGCGGGAAGCTGCGGCTCCCACAGATCGAGGGTGGTCCCGAGCGAAGGCCCGAGCACGACGACGGGGGCGTCGGACGGCCCGTCGAAACGGTGGTGAAGTGTCATGGGGTTCCCGTTCGCCGGCTGTCGCCGGTGTGTGCCGTGCCGATGGGACGAGGGTCAGAACTCAAGGAAGGCCGTCTCCCCGTCACCCTGCAGCCGGACGTCGAAAACGTAGGTGTCCGCCGTCTCGGCCCGGGCGACCAGTGTCGCCCGGACGGCCGGCTCGAGGGAGTCCAGCAACGGGTCCGGCGCGTCGTCGAGGTAGACCCGGGTCATCACCGGCTTGAGCAGGCCCCGGGCGAAGACGAGCAGCGCGAGGTACGGCGTGGCGGGCCGGGCCGAACGGAACCGGTAGGAACCGTCCGGCGCGGTGGGGCAGCGCCCGAAGCCCGAGCCGCCCGGGCCCCGGCGGTCGAGCGCGCCACGGGTCCCGGTCTCGCCGAGCCACAACTCCAGCAGCGCGTCCGGGACGGGTTCGCCCGCCCCGTCGAGCACCAGGCCGGTCACCGTGATCGCCCCGGGGTGGTCCTCGGGCACGAGCTCCCCACCCTGCGCGTACGGCAGGGCGTAGCCGAAGAAGGGGCCGACCGTCTGAGACGGGGTCGTCATGAGTCCTCCAGGGGGGTGCGTCCCAGCGTCACGTCGAACCGGTAGCCGAGCGCCCATTCCGGCTCTGTCGTGTCCATGTCGAACCCGGCGATCAGCCGTTCGCGGGCCGCGGCGTCCGGAATCGACTGGAAGATGGGGTCGAACGGGAACAGGGGATCGCCCGGGAAGTACATCTGCGTGACCAGGCGCTGGGTGAACGCGGTGCCGAAGACGGAGAAGTGGATGTGCGCCGGACGCCAGGCGTTGTGGTGGTTGCGCCAGGGGTAGGCGCCCGGCTTGACCGTGACGAAGCGGTAGCGGCCCTCGTCGTCGGTGAGGCATCGTCCCGCGCCGGTGAAATTGGGATCGAGCGGCGCCGGATGCCGGTCGCGGTCGTGGGCGTAGCGACCGGCCGAGTTGGCCTGCCAGATCTCCACCAGCGTGTTCCTGACCGGGCGGCCCAAACCGTCGAGGACCCGGCCGGAGACGATGATGCGCTCGCCCAGGGGCTCGCCGGTGTGCTGTGTGGTGAGGTCTGCCTCGCGGTCCGCCACCTCGTGATGGCCGAACACCGGGCTGGTCAGCTCGATCGCGTCCGGATCGGCCTTCAGCCGCAGCGGCGGCCGCGAGGGGGCGCGCAGGAGCGTGCTGCGGTACGCGGGGCTCAGATACGGGGGGTGGGTCATGACGTTCCTCCGATGACGAGGGCGGACTCCTACCGGGCGCCGATGCCGATGCACGGCGCGGCGGTGCCGAGGCAGACGCGGGCCGGGGTTTCGGCCGCCGGCCTGCTCATCCCGCCTCCCCGTACGGCAGGCCCACGTAGTTCTCCGCGAGCGTCGTGGCGGCGGCCTCCGAGGTGGTGACGTAGTCGAGATAGGAGGTCTGCAGCCGCCGGCCGTACTCGTCGTCGGAGTCGAAGATGTGCAGCAGCGTGGTCATCCACCAGGAGAAGTGCTGGGCCCGCCACACCCGGGTGAGGCAGGCACGGGAGTATCCGTCGAGCAGCGCGGTCGAGCCGTCCTCGAAGAAGGCGGCCAGCGCCTCGGTCAGCACCCGCACGTCGGCCACCGCGAGGTTCAGCCCCTTGGCCCCCGTGGGCGGCACGATGTGCGCGGCGTCCCCCGCGAGGAAGAGCCTGCCGTACTGCATGGGCTCGGCCACGTAGCTGCGCATCGGCGTGATCCCCTTCTCGATGATCTCGCCGGTGCCGAGGGTGAAGCCGGGGACGGTCTCCAGGCGGGCCTTGAGCTCCGCCCAGATCCGTTCGTCCGGCCACGCGTCGATGTGGTCGTCGGCCGCCACCTGCAGGTAGAACCTGCTGATCTCGGGGGAGCGCATGCTGTGCAGGGCGAAGCCGCGGTCGGTGCGCGCGTAGATGAGTTCGTCGGCCGAGGGGGCGACCCGGGCCAGGATGCCCAGCCAGGCGAAGGGGTAGTCGCGTCGGAACTCGGTCAGCGTCCCCTCGGGGATCGACGGGCGGCAGACCCCGTGGAAGCCGTCGCATCCCGCGATCACGTCGCAGTCGAGGCGCTCGTCTCCGAACGTCACGTACGGCCGGTCCGTGCCGATGTCGTGCACGACCACGTCGTCGACCTCGAAGCGGAGGTCGCCGCCGGCCGCGAGCCGGGCGGCGATGAGGTCCTTGACCACCTCCTGCTGGCCGTACACCGTGATGGCCCGTCCCGGCACCAGCTTCTCGAACGCGACGCGGTGACCCGCGCCGCCGTATCGCAACTCGATGCCGTGGTGGGGCAGCCCTTCTCTGAGCAGGCGCTCGCCCACCCCCGAGGAGACGAGGGTGTCCACCGTGCCCTGTTCCAGCACGCCTGCCCGTATCCGCTGCTCCACGTACGCGCGTGACCGGCGTTCCAGCACCACCGAGTCGATGCCGCGCAGATGGAGCAGGTGGGAGAGCAACAGGCCCGCTGGCCCGGCTCCGATGATCCCGACCTTGGTTCGCATGAGACGAGCATCGGGAGCGCGGGCCGCGGAGCGTAGTCTTCACTTCTACTGAGTGGAAATCACCGAACGATTTTCGGGGGTGAGGCGGATGGCCGGAGGTGCGCGTGATCGGGGACGTTCGGTCACCTCACGGGTCCTGGCGATCCTCGACGCCTTCGACGCCGGCCGTCCCCGGCTCACGCTGAGCGAGATCGCGGCCCGCAGCGGGTTGGCGCTGAGCACCGTCCACCGGCTGGTCGGAGAGCTCGAGGAGTGGCAGGCGCTCCGTCGGACCGCGGACGGGAGCTACCACATCGGGATCAGGTTGTGGGAGCTCGGGCAGCTCGCCCCCGACTCCCTGCAGGCGGTGGCGCATCCCTGGTTGCAGGAGCTGTTGGCCAGCACGGGGGAGAACGTCCATCTGGCCATCCGCGAGGGCGTCGAGGTCCTCTACGTGGACCGGGTGTTCGGCAGGCGCGCGGTGCCGATCGTGTCACGCACAGGGGGCCGGTTGCCGATGCACTGCACCGGGGTCGGGAAGGCCCTCCTCGCGTTCGAGCCCGGCTGGTTCGTCACGTCGTTCCTGTCGCGTCCGCTGGAGCGGTTCACCCCGCATACGGTCACCGAGCCGGGACGGCTGTCGCGTGAGCTCGCCCAGATCCGGGCACGGGGATACGCGCTCACCCACGAGGAGATGACGCTCGGCTCGTGCTCGGCCGCCGCGCCGATCATCTCGGACGGCGTGCCGGTGGCGGCGGTCGGGATCGTCGTCTCGTCGAGGCGCGTGCGGGAGTTGCCGCGCCTGGTCGACCCGCTTCTTGCCGCCACCGACGGCATCGCCCGCGCCTACCAGGCCACGATGGTCCCCGCGACGCGGCCCCGCCAGGAACGGCGCGATTAGCCCGGGCGGCCAGACGTCGTACGACCAGCGACAAGGCGGCCTACGGCTGCGCGCGGCGGGGGCAGTGCGGCGGAAAGGCCAGCGCAGAGGGCATCTGTGTCGATCTGGGGAGCGTACCCGAGGGATTCACCCCAACCGTCGGATTAGAAGTGGATTAGTTTCCTCCAGCTCTGCATGGCCGCTGATCTGCTGAATGAGCGTCGGGGAGCGGCCGAAGACGGAGATCATCCCGCGTATATCCGCACGCCTATTGGTCGGCTCTGGAGTGCCTGGCGCGTTGTCGCAGTCGACGTAGGCGGCGGTCGTACTGACCCGCATGTGACCTCTCGGCCTTGTCGACCAAGCGGGTCAGCGGGTCCGAGAAGTGCTCATAGAGTTGAATCTCGAACGGGTCGCTGTCGTGCTCGATCAGCCGGGCCAGCGCCTCACGGTCCTGTTCGATGGAGCCACGACTTCGCACACGCTCGCGCCACGTTTCGGCGCTTAGCTGAGCCTCGTCCACGTTCTTACCGTAGTCGTCAGAGGGGACAGTGTGGAGACGGTGTGGATCGAGTTGTCGGCTCGGGAAGTGTCTGGATCATGCCTCGTTGGGCTGCTGAGCTGGGCTTCGGTCCGGTCATGAGTAACCGTGGTTGACCCCTCGTCACCCTGGCTAATGGCCCGACGATCGAAGCTGTGTGCCGAGGGGTGAAGAGCGGCCAAGATGACCTTGTGACGGATTTGACCTCTGACATCTCGTTGGTGGCCATCGATTGTGAGGTTCCGGACGACGAGATCAGGAGATGGTGGAACTGCATAGACGCGCCGCTGCTTGACGATCTCGTGGCGGTCGCTCCCCGACTCCGCCTTGGGAGGGTTCTGGACAAGCTCGGCGACGATGTTCCTGGCCCGGCTTGTCGCGTCTTCTCCCTGCTCTTCCTACGGGGTACCACGCCGCAATATGTCGTTCCGCGGCTCGATGATGAATTGATCGGCGAGATTTTGGCTGCATACCAAAGGCGAGATAATGACGGCCCGCGGACTCAACGAGCGGATCTCGCAGAGGTCGCCTCCTTCCTGGCAAATCATCGGGGCACTGGAGTCCTCACCGATGATGACCAAGAGTCATAGCCTGCGCGGACGCCCATGCCTCACCTTCCTGATCACCCCGTGTGCCGTCGACCCGCCCGAAGGGGAAGCGGGCGGTCTTGGTCTGCTCGGCTCGTCCCGGGTCGATGGCGGGCGGGGTGATCAGGCCCTCACCTCAACCACCTACGGCCGAGTGACGATGAGCATGCCCTTGGCGATCACCCCGGAGCCGGAGTGCCCCGGCCGGAGGCGTATGGGTTTGGAGTTTCAGTCATTGCATAGCCATGCGGAAGCCGTGTTCGGCGGACACCGGGCACAGGAAGACGGTGAGTCTTCCCCATCGACCAAGGACGAGCGAGGTGGGCTCGTCCTCCCAATCAACAGGAGCATGGTCGCGGTCTTCGAGGGGCTGCCATCGCGGACCGCTGCCACCGTCCCATTCGGTGGTGTCGAGTTGCAGGAGTGGCTCGGTTTCGGTTCCGCAGGTCGTGCATGGGAGCTCATACATGTCAGTGAGGTGCCAGGTTTCCCATCCGCCGATCTTGCAGCCCGGGGCGATGGAGAGCAGGTACTGATAATCAGAGTCCCGGTCCCATTCGTTGAGGGCTGTTTGGAGGTCCTCGGGGAGCTCTTCGTAGAAGGGGTATTCGGTGACCCGTTCGGGATACAGGACGCAGGGGCGTGGGAGATAGTCGTCGTCGGCGAGGCTCACTGAAGATGGGTACGGCGTGGTGAATCCTGGTCCGCGGGTTTCGGTGGGCACGGTGGCCAGGTCCGCTGTTCGTCGCCAGATGAGGCGGACCACGGGGCCCCAGAGGTCTTCTTGTTGGTGCTTAGCGGGGCACCAGAGCACTTGAAGGAGATCGGTGCTGTCGGGGTAGGGGATTTCGGGGATGTCTCTGGCGAAGAACTGGGCGACCCCGATCATGGGGATTGGAGAGGCCGGGCGCCATGGTTCGAGGTGGCCGTCGTTGATGATGGGTTCGCCACACGTGGGCCAGGCTTCGCCGGCCGGCCATAAGAGTGGGCCCCCGATGTGGCTGTCTTGGACTCCGGGCGTTCCTGGTCGTGGGTGGAGTCGTACGGTCGTGCGCGCGTAAGCGGCCAGTCCGGGGAAGAGTGTCGTGAGGTCGACGGGCGGAGGGGGTGTGGTGCGCGTCATGACGGGAGTGTAGGGATGTCCCGAGCCTTATGACATTGGGCTCGAAGCGCGTAGCGGGGCACACCCATCGAGTGATCTTGGACATAGGCGCTTCCATCTCTTCCTGCCGTTCAAAACGGTCAGTCAGGCACGTAAAGATGTAGGCCAGCCCGAACCAAGTCGCTCCCAGACCCGGACTTTGCCGGGCTCCGTGACGCTGTGCAGGGCCGGGAGGTCAGGCGCCTCCGCGTCGCCGCCGCGGCACGACGCGCCGCCACCAGCGAGGCTTGATCTCCCCGGTCGCACGCGGTGTCTCGTCCTCGCCGTCGTCGCCGGGGGTGAGGACTCGTGAGGCCAAGGCGCTGACGTCGGGATTCATGTCCGGCGTCGCCAATGTCAGCAGGGCCAGTGACTCCAGGATCGTGACGGGGCGCGTGCGGCTCGCCTCCATCGCCGCGATGAAGCGCCACCCGACCACCTCGGCGACGTCCGCACGGGTGTCCGGCGCGACCCACGCCGTCGTGACCAGTCCCAGGAGGGCGGCCTCCGTCACCCAGTCCTCGGGTCCGTACGCGAGATCGATGAGCACCTCGCGCCGGTCGGACCCCGCCCACGGCTGGTCCGCCCGGTGATGGGCGATGCCGAGGCAGGCCCATGCCTGGACCGAGCGGATCCACTCCGGCCAGCCGGCCGTGTCGCCCTCCGGCGGCGCCGGCGGGTGGACGAGAACGCCCAGGAGGTCGTCGAGGGCCAGTCCCGACAGGCGAACCGCCTGATCGTAGGCGGCGAGTAGGTGGGGCCAGCCCTGCTGCGCGATGTCCTGCAGGGCTCGGGCCGCGTCGGGGGACGGCGGGGCGGCCGACGGCCGGGCATCGGTCGCGTCGTAGTCCCACACCCTTCTGCCGACCGAGCGGACCGGGCCCGAGGCGAACACCTCCGGAACCGGAGACCGGGGGTCGGGGTCGGGGACGCCGCCGATCGTCAGCGTGAAGTCGGGGAGTGAGTGGTCGAAGGCGAGCAGGGCGCTCGGCGGCTCCGGCGCCGAGACGGTCAGCGTCCCGCCGCTCGGCTTCTCCTCCGCCTCCAGCACCTGGGACAGCACGTTGACCACCGACTCCGAGGGCGCAGGCACCGGACCGAGCCAGAAGCGGCGCTGCGACCAGGACGTCAGCACGCCCTCGGCGTGGGCGTTGTCGGGATGCTCGCGCAGGTGGTCGGCGAGTTCGACGAGATGGCGCACGTCGCCGTCGCGTGCGAAGCGCATGCCGCACGCCGTGGGGAAGGCGTTCTCCTGGTGCGGCTCGCGTTTGAGTACACGCTCCACCCAGGCGAGCCCGTCGGCGGGCCGTCCGCTCGTCGCGAGGAGTTCCGCGATGTCGGTCTCCACCGCCGCGTTGCCCGGGTCGTGCTCCAAGGCGCGAAGGAAGGCCCGCTCGGACTCGGCCCACCGCTTCAGGCTCCGGTAGGCGTAGGCGACGGCCACCGAGGCCTGCAGAGACGGAGCCGCGTTCTCCGACCGCAAAGCCATGTCGAGCGCCTCGTCCCACAACTCCATGCGGCGGGACAGGACGGACGCGACCCACAGGATCCCGGCGTGTTGCGGCCACAGACCGGCCGAGTTGCGCACCAGAGAGAGATAGGGCTGGACGCCGGGTCGCATGTCGGACGGGACCGGGTCGGGAAGCACGCGCAGCAGCCGCGCGGCCAGGGCGCACAACTCGTCCGGCGGCACCCGGGTCGCGAGCGCGGTGTCGAGCACCCAGGGGACGTCCGCCCATCGGCCCGCCGGTTGGTGGCACTGGGCCGACACGAGCAGGTCGAGGGCCTCGGAGTGCTCGCCGTCCGCCGCGAGGACGTGCGCGCGGGCGACGACCGCGCCGAGGAAGGCCGGCTGTTCGACCGGGAACAGGTCGAGGCGGTCCGCCGAGCGTCCGGTGAGCACCGTCAGCAGTTCGTGGGCGTCGGGGAACGTGGGGTCGCAGACCAGGGCGTTCGCGATGTGCTCGGCCGCGTGCTGCCGTTCACCGTCGTCGAGGGCCAGGCGGGCCATGCTCAGCTCGCCCTCGGCCTCCATGCGGCGGTCACCCGTGCCCTCCGATGCTGGCGTCACGCAAAACTCCTCATCTGCGGCAAATGAGGACCTACGATGCCATGCCCGGACACCGAACACGAACCCACTCGCACCACCTGTTCACCCCACAGAGAACGGGGCTCCGTGACCAGGGATGATCAAGGAGGGGGACAGGCCGAGCACGCGTTCGCGGGACGTGAGGAGCAGGGCTCCGTCCACCGCGAGCGGATCCTCGGCCGGGCCGTCGGCGTTCCACCACAGGTGGGTGAGCGCGACCAGGCCGTCGCCGGTCTCCACGAGGGTGGTGATGTCCTCCAGCGTGTGGCCCGGCGTGCGCATCAGCCGTACGGACTCGGAGAGGGCGAAGCCGTCGGCGTCCCGGTCGTCCCAGCGGTCGTCCTGGTAGATCGCCCAGTGGTCGTGGAAGCGGGCCTCGGGGAACAGCGCCGCGTTGAGCGTGTGGTCGGGATGGTGGTGGGAGAACACCACGTCGGTCACGTCCTCCGGCGTCAGGCCGAGTGCCTCGATCGGATCGAGGATCAGCCGCCGGTTCGCCACCATTCCGGGGTCCACGACGACGGTCGCCGACCCGTCTCTGATCAGGGTGACCGTGCCGGCCACCCGGTCTCCGACGTATCCCTCGGTCAGCACGTGAACTGTCGCCATCGGGCCAGACTATTCACCGTTCCCCGCGCTCGCGCGCCGAGGGCGGCTCAGCCGGGGTCCGCCTCCGTCGTCGCCTCGATGACCGACGCGAAGTTCGCGTCGACAGGGTACGGCCGCTCGACGGGAAGCAGGCCCGCCGGGTCGCCGCCGTCCCTGACGACCGCGTGGGCGCTGCGGACCAGGCCGGTGATGTCGGTGATCGCCACGGTCCACTCGTCCAGATAGCGGTCGACGGCCTCGCCGGACAGGCCGATCTGGATGGACCGGTACGGCAGCGCGTTGTGGTGCGGGTCGCGTTCGGGGTCCCACTGGATCCGCACCGGGGACCGCCGCAGCCGCGCGGCCCAGTCCGCCCGTTCCGCGCCGTGACCGGGATGGCTCAGGCACGAATGGGTGAGCGCCCATTCGAACCCCTCCCGGGTGATGTCGATCGCCAGGACGCGGCCCTGCCCAGCCTTGGTGGCCCAGCCGCAGCGGTACATCATCCAGAGGAAGGACGGCTTGATCCAGGTCATCCGCTCCCGTTTGAACGGCGGGACGAACCGCTGCGCGGCGACTGCGGGTCCCGCGATGGCCGGATCGTAGGCCTGGTAGACGGTGATCGACTCCTCGGAGTATGCGGCACGAATCTGCCGGTAGGGGACTTTCATGACCGCAACGGTGCCGAATCCGATGATCGCCGGGCAACACATTTAGCGCCCCTGGCGGTGACGGGTGCTCCCGGCGCCGGCTCAGGAGTTCGGCGCACCGGTGCGCAGGCCGTCGACGACCAGATCGAGCAGTCGCGCGGCACGCGCCTCGCCCTCCTCGCCGGGGCTGATCCGCCACAGGAAGCCCAGCATCAGGAGCACGTCGTCCGGGTCGACGCCCGGCCGGATGTCGCCCGCGTCCTCGCAGGCGCGCAGCAGCAGCGTGACCGCCCCGATGATCGGGCCGTAGCTCTCGCCCGCGAGGCCGTCGTCGGTGAGGGCGTGCAGCACGTCCGACAGGCCGTGCTTGATCCGGCCGTAGTAGGCGAGCCGGTCACACCACAGCCGCAGAGCCTCCAGTGGAGGATGCTCCTTCAACAGTTCCGGCGCGTAGGCGGCGAGCTGTTCGACCTCATGGCGGTAGACGGCGAGGATCAGCGTCTCGCGGGTGGGGAAATGCCGGTAGAGGGTTCCCGGGCCCACGCCGGCCATCTTGGCGATCGAGTTCAGCGACGCGTCGCCCGAGGTCGTGAACGCCTTCTGCGCGACCTCGATGATGCGGGCGCGGTTCTGCCTCGCATCCGCGCGCACAGGCTCGTTCCGCGCCTCGGCCATGGTGTCCGCCCGCCTCTCATCAGGGACCGCTTGCGTACCGGAGAGCTCTCCGGTACGGTCGCAAGCGTTCCGGAGACCTCTCCGGTCAAGTAGAGCACATCACGGACGAGCCGGGGCGATCGAGAGGAGACGAGGGCATGGCTGAGACCGTTCTGGTGACCGGTGGCACGGGATTCGTCGCGGGCCGGTGCATCGTCGAGCTCCTGCGTCGGGGCTATGAGGTGCGCACCACGCTGCGCTCCGCGTCCCGCCGGGAAGCGGTGCGGGACGCCGTCTCCAGGGCGGTCGACCCGGAGGGCCGCCTGAGCTTCGCCGTCGCGGACCTGACGTCGGACGCGGGCTGGGCGGAGGCGGTCGCGGGCTGCGGCCACGTCCTGCACGTCGCGTCGCCGCTGGGCGCGGACGCGGGCGGGGACCCGGACGCGCTGCTCGTCCCCGCACGGGACGGAACGCTGCGCGTGCTGCGCGCCGCGACGGAGGCCGGGGTGAAGCGGGTGGTCATGACGTCCGCGTGCGCCGCCGCCACCCCTCCTCTCGCCAGTCCGGACAGCGTCAGCGACGAGACCCGCTGGACCGACACCGGCGATCCGGCTCTGACCGGCTATCGCAGGTCGAAAGCCGTCTCCGAGCAGGCGGCCTGGCGGTTCATGCGGGACTGCGACGGCCCGACCACGCTGACGACGATCCTGCCGGGAGCGGTCTTCGGCCCGCTGCTCACCGCGGACAACCGGGGCTCGGTGCGGGTGATCGAGCGGCTCCTGAGCGGGCGCATGCCCGGGACGCCCCGGATCGGCTTCGAGGTGGTCGACGTGCGGGATCTCGCGGACATCCACGTGCGCGCCATGACCTCGCCCGAGGCCGCCGGCCAGCGGTTCATCGCGGCCGGCGAGTTCCTCTGGGCGTCCCAGATCGCCCAGGAGTTGCGCGCGACGCTGGGGGAGGCCGCCCGCAAGGTGCCCAGGAGGGCGTTGCCCGACATCGCGGTCCGGCTGCTGGCGCGCTTCGACCCCGGTGTCCGCGCGCTCGCGCCGTACCTCGGCCGCAGGCACCTGCACACCGCGCGCAAGGCCGAGCGGGTGCTGGGCTGGCGGGCACGACCCGCCGCCGAGACCGTCGTCGACTGCGCCAGAAGCCTGGCGGCACTCCAGGTCGTGTGACGCGTCCCGCCCCTCGCTCCGCACCCAGCGCGGAGCCGCGCGGCCGTCGCCGGCCGCGCACGAACACACGGAGAGACAATGAGCACCCTTCAGACACCCATCCCCGACAGCCCGTTCGACGCCGCTTCCACCGCGGAGGACGTCATCGAGGGCGTCGACCTGACCGGCAAGATCGCGATCGTCACCGGCGGTCACTCCGGCATCGGCCTGGAGACCACGCGGGTGCTGCGGCAGGCCGGAGCCCAGGTCGTCGTCCCGGTGCGCCATCCCGAGAGGGCCGCCCGCGCGCTGGAGGGAATCGACGGCGTCGAGATCGCGAAGCTCGACCTGATCGATCCCTCCTCCGTGGACACCTTCGCCGGGGCATTCCTCGCCTCCGGCCGTCCGCTGCACATCTTCGTCGGCAGCGCGGGAATCATGGCGGTCCCGCTCGCCCGTGACTCACGCGGTCAGGAGTCGCAGTTCGCCACCAACCACCTTGGCCACCACCAGCTCGCGGTCCGGTTGTGGCCCGCCCTTCTCAAGGCCCGGGGGGCACGGGTGGTTTCGGTCTCGGCCGCCGCGCACCGCCTGTCCCCGGTCGTCTTCGACGACCCCGCGTTCGAGCGCCGCGAGTACCACCCGATGCTCGGCTACGGCCAGTCGAAGACCGCCAACATCCTGTTCGCCCGCGAACTCGACCGGCGCGGCGCCGACCACGGAGTGCGGGCCTTCTCCGTCCATCCGGGCGCCATCATCGGGACCAACCTCAGCCGCTACGCCACCCCGGACACCCTGCGCGCGATGGGCCTCGTGGACGAGGAGGGCAACCCGGTCATCGACCCGTTCGCCGGGAAGAAGAACGTGGGGCAGGGCGCCTCGACGAGCGTGTGGTGCGCCGTGAGCCCGCGACTCGACGGCATGGGCGGCGTCTACTGCCTGGACAACAACATCGCCGTGGTCGCGGAGCCGGATCCCGGCACATTGGACCCCTTCGCGCACCATTCCTCGGAGGTCCCGCCACCCGCGGGCCTCGCACCGCACGCGGCCGACCCGGAGTCCGCTGTCCGGCTGTGGGACCTGAGTGCGGAGCTGACCGGCGCCGGGCTGCCGTAGCGACAAGGCCTATCCCTCCCAGGCCAACCGGGGCTACCTGTGCAGACGCGGCATCGCCTGCACCATTCCCGAGCCGGCCGATCAGATCCGCAACCGCAAGCGCCATGGCCGCACGGGTGGCAGGCCGTCGGCGTTCAACCGCGACGACTACAAGGCCGTACGCCGTCAGGTGAGCGGGTCGTACTGGAACGCCCGGACCTCCTGCGAGCAGCGGCAGGAGGCCGCGATCTTCTTCGCCCACTCCAGCGCCTCCTCGCGGGAGGGCAGGTCCAGGATGGTGTACCCGCCATTCAACTGCGTGGTCTGCGGATAGGTGCCGTCCGTCACCGTGCCGTCGCCGGCCACGAGGACGGGGTCGACGTCTTCGTCTATCCCGCCGCCGAAGACGTACACGCCGGCATCCTTGGCCTCCTGGATGACCGCGTGGGAGTCGCGTACCACGTCAGGAAAATCCTCGTCCGAGATCACCATGGCGGCGCTGGGGAAGGAGATGAGAAAGTGCGTCATCCCTCGATCCTGCCGTGCGCCGGTGACATCGTCGAGGTGTTCCTCGATCAGCGCTTCCCGGCCTTGCTTCCCGGCCTTCCCCGCGCGCCGGGTCAGAGGAGCGCGAGGTCCGTCGGTTCGCAGAGTTCGTCATGCCATCTTCCGGATTGCTGTCGCGGGACAGGACGGGCCTGCCCGTCGTCGCAGCGGCCGGCAGAAGACACGGCCCATTGATCATCTGACAGATCTCCCCGCCGCGAAGATCATCACGAAGGGCGGCGATCTTTCAGAACGCGGCCTAGCCGGACGCATTGCTGGAACGGTCCGCTTTCCGCAATTCACGCAAGTTCTTGCCCCACATCTGACGCCATATTTCACGGATATTTCCGAGTATTGCAAGCCGGTATCGACGCCTGTCAAGATGCATGCAAAGCGGTTGCTCTCGCTCCGGGGGTACGGCGAGCGCCGCCGCGTGCCGACCCGCCGACCCGAGCCCCCGGAGCGTCCCCGGACGGCCTGCAGAGGAGGTGAGGCATGACCGCCGTTCCGGACGAAAGGAAAGCACGTGGCAGTCTCCCGTCGGACGTTCATCACCTCGGTGGTGCCGGGATCCGCCATCGCCGCGGTGTCGGGTACCGAACTGATCTCCGCGATGACCAGCGCGGCGAACGCCGCGAGTCCCGTCGGGGACGTGGTCGGGAAGATCACCGTCGGCTACCAGGGCTGGTTCGCCTGCCCGGGTGACGGCGCCCCCATCAACACCTGGTGGCACTGGAGCCAGAACGGCTCCCAGCCGCCCTCGCCGGGCAACACCACCATCGTCGCGTGGCCGGACATGCGGGAGTTCACGCATGCCTACCCGACCGCATACGGCAACCTCGGCAACGGGCAACCCGCGACGTTGTTCTCGTCGTACGACCAGCAGACCGTCGACACGCACTTCCGGTGGATGCGGGAGAACAACTGCGACACCGCCGCGCTCCAGCGCTTCAACCCGAACGGCGGCGAGGGCGCGACCCGCGACGCGATGGCCGTCAAGGTCCGAGGCGCGGCCGAGGCGAACGGCCGCAAGTTCTACATCATGTACGACGTCTCGGGCTGGACGAACTTCCAGCCCGAGATCAAGGCCGACTGGACGAACAAGATGTCGGCAATGGTGGCCTCCTCCGCGTACGCCAGGCAGAACGGCAAGCCCGTCGTCGGCATCTGGGGGTTCGGGTTCAACGAGGCCAAGCACCCGTCGGACGCTGCCGCGTGCCTCGACGTGGTCAACTGGTTCAAGAGCCAGGGCTGCTACGTGATGGGCGGGGTGCCGACCTACTGGCGAGCCGGGATCAACGACTGCCGGCCCGGCTTCATCGAGGTGTTCAACGCCTACAACATGCTCTCGCCGTGGATGGTGGGACGGATCAGCACGGCGGCGGACTCCGACAGGTTCTACAACGACCTCAACGCACCCGACCAGGCGTACTGCAACGCCCGCGGCATCGACTACCAGCCCTGTGTGATGCCGGGAGAGGTGACGGCGCGGCATCGCGCGCACGGCGACTTCATGTGGCGCCAGTTCTACAACATGGTCAGGGTGGGCGCCCAGGGCATCTACATCTCGATGTTCGACGAGTTCAACGAGGGCAACCAGATCGCCAAGACGGCGGAGAACCAGTCGATGATCCCGGTCAACTCCGGTTTCCTGGGTCTCGACGAGGACGGCACGGTCTGCTCCTCGGACTACTACCTCAGGCTCACCGGCGACGGCGGCCGGATGCTGAAGGGGCAGATCCCGCTCACCCCGGTCCGGCCCACGCCCCCGGTGGTCGGAGGCGGCGGAGGGGACACCAACCTGGCTCGCGGCAAGGCGACGGCGGAGAGCGGCCACAACCAGAACTTCGGCTCGGCGAACGTGGTCGACGGTGACGCGAACAGTTACTGGGAGGGCCCGAACAACGCGTTCCCGCAGTGGGTGCAGGTCGACCTGGGTGCGGCGGCGTCGATCGGCCGGGTCGTGCTGAAGCTGCCGCCGCAGTCGGCGTGGCAGACGCGGACGCAGACGTTGTCGGTGCAGGGGAGCGCGAACGGGTCGTCGTTCTCCACGCTCGCGGGGCCGGCGGGTTACACGTTCAACCCGGCGACGGGCAACACGGTGACGATCACCTTCGCGCAGACCTCCGCACGCTACGTCCGCGTCAACATCACCGCCAACACCGGCTGGTCCGCGGCGCAGCTGTCCGAGCTCGAGGTGTACGGCACGACGGCCGGGGACTCCGACACGCAGGCGCCCACCGCGCCCGGCAACCTCACGGTGACGGGCAAGACGGCCACCAGCGTCTCGTTGTCATGGTCGGCCTCGACGGACGACAAGGCCGTGACCGGCTACCAGGTGCGCAGAGGCGGCGCGGTCGTGGCCACCGCCACCGGCACGTCCGCCACCGTCACGGGACTGACGGCGGGCACGGCCTACAGCTTCACCGTGACCGCGCAGGACGCCGCGGGCAACACCTCGCCCGCCTCCAACACCGTCAACGTGACCACGGACGCGCAGGCGAACACCAACCTGGCCCGCGGCAAGGCGACCTCGGAGAGCAGCCACACGCAGAACTACGGCTCGGCGAACGTGGTCGACGGCGACGCGAACAGTTACTGGGAAAGCGCCAACAACGCGTTCCCGCAGTGGGTGCAGGTCGACCTGGGTGCGGCGGCGTCGATCGGGCGGGTCGTGCTGAAGCTGCCGCCGCAGTCGGCGTGGCAGACGCGGACGCAGACGTTGTCCGTCCAGGGCAGCACGAACGGCTCGTCGTTCTCCACGATCGCGGGGTCCGCGGGCTACACGTTCAACCCCGCGACGGGCAACACGGTGACGATCACCTTCGCGCAGACCTCCGCGCGGTACGTCCGGCTGAACGTCACCGGCAACACCGGGTGGGCGGCGGCGCAGTTCTCGGAGTTCGAGGTGTATCCGGCCTGATCTCCCCGGCCCCGGCCGTTCCGCAGCGGACGGCCGGGGCCCGCCCCTAATCCCGAGGCCACGATTCGGTCTTTTTCCTCGACGTGGCAACGGTTCTCATGATCGAATCTCCTCGGTCCGCTTTCTGGACCCCTCGCACGCGAAACGGCCCATCCCCCCCGCGACCGGGAGATCGTCATGACCGCAGCGCTCGAGATAGCCGGCCTGTCCAAGGCCTTCGGAGAGAAGGTCGCGGTCGATCACGTCGACCTGACCGTCCCCCAGGGCTCCTTCTACGGGCTGGTCGGCCAGAACGGAGCCGGCAAGACCACCACCCTGGCCATGGCCGTCGGCCTGCTCAGGCCCGACAGCGGCGGTGCCCGGATCTTCGGGGCCGACGTCTGGTCCGACCCGGACACGGCGAAGGCGCTCGTGGGCGTGCTCCCCGACGGCCTGGCCATGCCGGAACGCCTGACGGGGCGGGAGGTTTTGACCTACCTGGGCCTGCTGCGCGGCCTGTCCAAGGATGTGGTGGCGGAGCGGGCGGGCGAGCTGCTGGAGGTCCTCGAGCTCGACTCGGCGGAGAACACCCTGGTGATCGAGTACTCCACCGGGATGCGCAAGAAGATCGGGCTGGCGACCGCGCTGCTGCACGCGCCGCGGCTGCTGGTGCTGGACGAGCCCTTCGAGGCCGTCGACCCCGTCTCCGCGACGACGATCAAGGGGATCCTCCGTGGTTTCGTCGCCGGCGGGGGATCGGTCGTGTTGTCCAGCCACGTCATGGCGCTCGTCGAACAGCTCTGCGACCACGTCGGGGTCATCGACGAGGGGCGGGTCGCCGCCGCCGGCACGCTGGAGGAGGTCCGGGGTTCCGGCTCGCTCGAGGACGCCTTCGTCGAGCTCGTCGGCGCGTCCGGCGCGGGGGCGAAGGAGCTGACATGGTTGTCGCGCTGACCATGGCGGCCATGAAGGTGGCCGTCCTGCGCAACTCGATGAACAGCCAGAAGGCCGGCCTCGTCGTCGCAGGAGCCGTGCTCGGCCTCATCCTGGCCGGTGGCACCATCGCCGTCGCATTCGTCGGCGATCCGGACGCGGGCTCGGTCACGGGGTGGCACACCGGAGACCTGCTGGCCGCCGCGTACGCGGTCTGGATGCTCGGCTGGATCTTCGGGCCGGTCTTCATCGGAGGCGGCGACGAGACCCTGCGCCCCGAATACTTCACCCTTGTCGGGCTGCGGCCCCGGCGCCTCGCCTTCGGGCTGCTCACCGCGTCCTTCATCGGAGTCGCCCCGGCGGTCAGCCTGGTGGCCCTGGCCGCACTGGTGGTCTTCGGCGTGCGCGTCGGCTCGGCGGTCCCGGTGCTGATCGCGCTCCCGGCAGTGCTGCTGTCGCTGGTGGTCTTCGTCCTGCTGTCCCGCGTCGCGACCGCTGTTATGGGGCTGGCGCTGCGGTCGCGGGTCGGCGCGATCGCAGCGGGGCTCAGCAACGGCGTGATTCTCGCCGCGCTCGGTCAGGGGTGGGTCTTCTTCGTCGCCTTCCAGCAGGTGGGCGGGATTCCGCCCACGGCGTCGGCCATCCTGCGGTACCTGCCGTCGGGCTGGGGCCTAGCGGCCGTGGAGGCGGCCGCGCAAGGGCAGTGGCCGCGCGCGGCGGCCGCGCTCGCCGCGATGTGCCTCCTGATCGTGCTGCTGCTGGGCGCGTGGGCGGCGCTGCTCACGCGGCGCACCTCCGCGGCCCGCCCGTCCGTCCGCGGCAGGCGGCCGATGACGGCCGCATCCCCGCAGGGCGCCGTTGTGGCCAAGGAGCTGCGCACCTGGACCCGCGACCTGGTGCGCAACCACCAGCTCACTTTCGCCCTGGCCTATGCCGTCTTCTTCACCTCGTGCATGCTCTTCATGGGCATGAACGGCCTGCTGCCGTACACGGGCGCGGTCTTCGTCCTCATGGCGGGCGCGATGTCGGCCAACCTGTACGGCACGGACGGCACGGTCCTGTGGCTCACCCTGATGACGCCGGGGGCCTCCGAGGTCCGGGGCAGGCAGTGGGCGTGGCTGCTGACCGTCGGCCCGGTGGGCCTGGCGCTGACGGTCGCCGGCGCCGCGATCACAGGCGGCCCGTGGCCGCTGCCGCTCGCCCTGACAGCCGCCCTGCTCGGCGGCGCGGCGGGCATCGTCCCGCTGATCTCGGTCTACGCGCTCGTGCCCGGCATCGATCCGCACCGACGGGGCGGCAATCCGCTGCGCTCCTCCGAGGACGACGGCTCGCTGACCGGCCTCGCCTACGCCGTGATCGGGCTGGGCGGGCTCACCGGCGTGCCCGCCGGACTGGTCGCCTCCTCCTACGGCTGGCCGGGGGTCGTGGTGGGGCTCGTGACCGGGGCGCTGTGCGTGTGGGGGTTGGGCGCGCTGGCCGAGAGCAGGCTGCGATCCCACGGCCCCGAGTTGCTGCAGATGATGCGCACGGGCAAACGGCCGGAGTCGCAGTCGGGCAGATGGAAGAAGTTCGACGACCTGCCGAAGCGCGACCAGATCATCGCGACCGTCGGCTGGTCGCTCGGCGCGATCCCGCTCTTCCCGCAAGGCATCGTGGCCGGGGTCCAGAAGGCCAACGGCACGACGGAGAAGAGCTGGTTCCTCGCCCTCCACGTACCCGACCCGTGGGCATGGCCGGTGGTCGTCTTCATGGTCCTGCTCGGCATCGCCATGTACGGCGGGGCGCTGTGGGTCTCCTACCGCCCGCGCCCGAAGAAGGAGGAGGCGGTCGCCGCGGCGGCCGCCTGAGCCGGCGGGTGCCCGTTCACATGGGTTGCGCGGCCAGGCGTTCGGCGAGCACCCGCAACTGCTCGGCCGCCTGGCTGCCGTCGACGGCGGTGAACACCAGGAGCCGCAGGGCCTCGCTCTCGCTCGCGAAGGTCTGGCACTCGAGCTCGATGAGGCCCAGCTCGGGGTGCACGATCCGCTTGGTGTCGAGCCTGCGCACAGTGACCTCGTGCCGGTCCCACAGGTCGGCGAACTCGCTGCTCTCGTGGCGGAGCCGCTCGACGAGGTCCTCGGCGTACGGGTCGGCTCCCCGGCGGGCCAGCCCGGCCCGGAACTCGGCGACCTGGACGCGGCTGTGGTGGTCGTGCTCCTCGGCGGGGTAGATCCGGCGGGCGGCGGGGTCGGTGAACCAGCGCCACAGGAAGCTCCGGGCGAAGCCGGTGAAGTCCGTCTGGTCGCCCAGCAGCGCCCGCGCCATCCGGTTCTGCGCGGGGATCTCCGTGAGGTCGGTCACGACCTGCGCGGGGGTGTCGTGGAGCCGGTCGAGGAGGCGCAGCGTCGCGTCGCGGACCGGCGTGGAGGACGCCTGCCGGAACGGCGCGTTGTAGCCGGCCAGGCGGTAGAGATGATCGCGCTCGTCCGGGTCGAGGCGAAGGCCCCGGGCGATCGCGGACACCATCTGCTCCGAGGGCTGGGAACCGCGCTGCTGCTCCAGCCTGCTGTAGGAGTCGACGGACATGCCGACCAGGATCGCGACCTCCTCGCGGCGCAGCCCCGGGGTACGGCGGCGCGTCCCCATGGCCAGGCCCAGCTCACGGGGATGGAGGGATTCGCGTCGGCGGCGGAGGAAATCCGCGAGTTGCGGCCGGTCCACGCGTCCAATGTAAGGCGACCTGGACAGTGCCGATGTCGCACGAGCCGCCCGGCCGGCCTTCTCATCCAGGGAGAGCCTCTCCCTGGATGAACGAGCCCTGCCGCTCTCCCGGCGGGGGTCCCATCATCGGGATGTCATCCGCGCTCAGCGGACGGCCCGGGCGCGGAGGCGCCCGGTTGACTGACGAAGGGTGAGGTCTTCCCCATGGAGACTCGCAAGCTCGGCGCGACCGGCCCGGTGGTCTCCGCGCTCGGCCTCGGCGCGATGGGCATGTCCGACCTTTACGGCCCGGCCGACGAAGCGGAGAGCATCGCCACGATCCACGCCGCGATCGACGCCGGGATCACGCTGATCGACACGGCCGACTTCTACGGCTCCGGCCACAACGAGATGCTGATCAGAGAGGCGATCAAGCCGTACCGGCGTGAGGACGTGACGATCAGCGTCAAGTTCGGCCAGAGGCGTGATCCGTCCGGCGGCTGGGGGCAGGGTGGCACCGACGTGAGCGCCGTGGCGGTGAAGGACCGGCTGGCCTTCACGCTCCGGCGGCTGAACACCGACTACGTCGACATCTACCGCCCGACGCGGGTCAACCCGCAGATCCCCGTCGAGGAGACCATCGGCGCGATCAAGGAGATGGTGGAGGCCGGCCTGGTCAGGCACATCGGCCTGTCGGAGGTGGGCGCGCAGACGCTCCGCCGTGCGGCCGCGGTCCACCCGATCAGCGACCTGCAGATCGAGTACTCGCTGGTGTCCCGTGGGATCGAGGCCGAGATCCTGCCGACGGCCAGGGAACTCGGCATCGGCGTCACCGCCTACGGCGTGCTCTCCCGGGGTCTGCTGTCAGGGCACTGGGCGCCCGATCGTGAGCTCCCCGCGTACGACTTCCGCGCGACGAGCCCCCGGTTCCAGGGTGAGAACCTCCAGGCCAACCTCAGGCTGATCGAGGCGCTGCGGGAGGTGGCCGACGACATGGGCGTCACGGTCGCCCAGGTCGCCGTCGCCTGGGTCGCCTCGCGCGGCGACGACATCGTGCCTCTGGTGGGCGCACGCCGTCGCGACCGGCTCGCCGAGTCGCTCAGCGCGCTTTCGCTGACGCTGGCCCCGGAAACGCTTGCCCGCATCGAGAGCGCCGTTCCCTACGGCTCGGCGGCCGGCAACCGCTACGCCGACGTCATCCTCAGCTCGATGGACAGCGAGCGGTGACGGGAATCCAACCCGCACTGGCACCTTGGGAAGCCGCTACTGATCTACCCCCTGTGAGCTGGGAAATGGGTGTGCACCTCAGCCGTGGACCGTGAGTCCTCGTGAGACCCCACTGATCGCCGTTCAATCTGGCACGCATCCGGCGCGAAGTCTCGACGTCAAGACTCCGGTCGACATACTGCTGTGGTGCCCGGCTTGTCAGTTGTCGCCGTGGGTCGCCACCGCTCGGACGGGAGGGAGCGCGGGGCGCTGGGTCGGGTCGCCGGTTGGAACCATGCGCATTACTGCCTCTGGCATCGCGCCGACCGTGAACGCGCGGACGGCCGGCCCGACGGACACGGTGAGGAACGACGCCACGGGCGGAACCTCGGCGGGGAGCGGAATGAAGTACTCCCCAGAATCGAAGTGGGAATCGATCACACGCAGTGAGGTGCTCGTCGGCTCGGGCGGCGTGAACGAGGTGGCCCACCAAGCCTCGACGACCACCTGGGCCGGTCCCCGCAGGGTCAGCTGCACCGTTCTCTTCGTCGTGTCATATGCCACGCCGTTGTCGTCTCCGGCGGTCGACGTGACGCCCTCAACCTGGGCGGCGATGAGGCCCGCGATGCCGGCGAGTCCCTGTACGAAGGTGACGTGGCCGTTGACCTTGGAGATCTCGTCTCTGAGGTGGCGCTTGGTGTCAGGCGGAACCATGCCACCGAAGACGACGATATCGATGTTCGTGGTGTCGTACTCCGTCAGCACCTCATCGAACTGGTTTGTTGCATCTGCCTGGAAGCCCTTGCTTCGCAGGATGCCGGCGGCGTCAAGGATCACGCTTGGGCTTCTGCCGATGACCAGAATCCGTTCGGGTCCGCTGGTGGTCGGTTCGTCCATGACCGGGCTCCTCGATGAAGAAATGTTGGCGCGACCAACATAGCAAACGTTGGTCGCGCCAACAATTGGTAGTCTCTGTCCATGTCGATGGATCACCCGCCAAGCCGTACTCCCGCCCGCGTCAAGGATCGTCCGACCTGGCTCATAAGCCGGACCTTCGCGCGCTCGTCGAGTCTCCTCGCCGCGGGGTTCGAGTCATACGGCCGCGGCCTTCGCAGTTACCACTACCGCCTCTTGGCCGCGCTCGACGAGTGGGGGCCCTCGAGCCAGGCTGACCTGGGCCGCGGGACCGGGATCGATCGCAGTGACGTCACGGCGGCGCTGTCGGAGCTCGAGTCACTTCGGCTCGTCGAGCGGTCTGTCGACCCCGAGCACAGGCGTCGTAACATCGTCACGATCACCCCGGCTGGAGTCGAACAACTCCTGGAACTCGACAACGTCATCGACGGTGTTCAGGAGCAAGTTCTGAAACCTCTGACAAAGGCGCAGCGGCGTCAGTTCATCGCCTTGATGGTGAAGCTCCTCGCGGCCGAAGACGAGTCGTCGAAGGGATGACGCATGGGCCGTTGACCCGCCGCGGAGCGGCAGTGGGCCGACGACTGAGGTGCAGGCCTGGCTTGGTGTGTCCCTTCGCCCGCCGGGCCGAGCTGCGGGGGCCGGTCCGGCCACCCGCTCCGCCGGGAACGCGAGCGGGTGTCCGGCCGTGCGCGGCTCAGCCGCCGAGTTTCTCGCGGCCGTGCGGAGCCTCCCAGTCGGCCTCTCGCGGCTCCACCTCGATGCGGACCGGGCCGTCGTTGAGGAACGAGGCCCCCGTGAAGTGGAAGGAGTCGAAGTCGGTGGTGGTCCGGAACGCGTCGTGCTGATAGAGGTCGCGGGCGTAGGCCCACAGGTGGGGGAAGGCCGTCAGCGGGCGCTCACTGATCTTGCCGAGCGCGTTGTACCCGAGGTCGAACCGGGCGAGCGTCACCCACAGCCGGACGTCGGACTCGGTGATGTGGTCCCCGAACAGGAACCTGCGGTCCGCCAGCCGGGCGTCGAGCTCGTCCAGAGTCGCGATCAGCGTGCGGCGCAACTCCTCGTAGTCCTCCTGGGTGGTCGCCCCGGCGACCCGGTAGGTGCCGTTGTTGACCTTCCGGTAGATCTCCTCGTTCAGCGCGTCGATCTGCGGCCGCAGCTCCTCCGGGTAGAGCCGGACACCGGGGTCGCCCCACTCCTCGAACTGGGTGCCGAGGTCGATGGTGATGTCCGGGAAGTTGTTGCTGACGATCCTGCCGGTCGTGCGGTCCCAGAGCACCGGCACCGACAGGTGGCCCGGATAACCCGGCTCGGTCGCGTCGTAGGCCTGCTGGAGGAACAGGAACCCGTTCACCGGGTCGGCCCCGCGCCGCTCCCGGAACGCCCATCCGCGCGCGTCCCGCTCGTCGTCGACGTAGGAGAGGGAGACGACCTCGTCGAGGCCCTTGAGCGAGCGGACGATCGCCGTGCGCTGCGCCCACGGGCAGAACCACCCGACATAGAGGTGGTAGCGGCCCGGCACGGCCGGGAATCCGCTCGACCCGTCGGCGGTGATCCGGTCCTGGAAGGGGTAGCGCGGGCGGTTCCATCCCGAGGAGGTGTCGATCCGCCCCGGGCCGTACGGACCGTAGGTCTCGATGTCCACCGGAGTCGCGTATACGGGAGTTTCCGCAGGTGCGGCCATGACGTCACCTTCCGGGCAGTGGCCGATCGTTTTCCTCTAACCCTTGATTCCTACCAGAGAAATATGAAATATGCGATCCGCAATTGTGATGCTCCTCGCGCGGCGCCGGGGATTCAAGTCCGCCCGGGTCTCCCGCCACAAGGGCCGCTGGTGAGGTGATCATCACAATGTCCCGAAATATCCCGTTAACCGGGTGATGTCAGGATCTTCGGGGATCGACAGAGGGGTGGGCATGACGGCTCTGGATCATCGTTACCGCGGGGAGCATCCGGTCCGGACCCTGGCCTACCTGTTCACCGAGGACCGCCGGGGCATCGCCGTCGCCGTCGTCGCGTTCATGGTGAAGCACAGCCCGACCTGGACGCTTCCCCTGATCACCGCCAACGTCATCGACGTGCTGGTGGCGCATCGGCCGGTCGCGGAGTTGTGGCTCACCACGGGCGCGCTGCTGTTCCTGCTCGTCCTCAACTATCCCGGGCACCTGCTCTACGTCCGCACGATGCACGGCGCCATCCGCCGGATGGGCACACGGGTCCGGTCGGCGCTGTGCCGTCGCATGCAGGACCTGTCGATCGGCTATCACTCCAGGGTCAGCGCCGGAGTGCTGCAGACCAAGGTCATCCGCGACGTCGAGGTCGTCGAGCAGATGGCGCAGCAGGCGAGTGACGGCGGGCTGAGCGCGCTCGCCATGCTCACCGGCGGCCTGGGGGTGATCGCGTTCAAGGTGCCCCTCGCGCTGCCGGTCTTCCTTCTCGTCGTCCCGGCGGCCTCGTTCCTCGTCATGCGCATGCGCGGCCGGATGCGGTCCGACAACGAGAGCTTCCGCCAGGAGGTGGAGCGGCTCTCCTCACGCGTGAGCGAGATGACCACGCTCATCCCGATCACCCGGGCGCACGGCCTGGAGCAGGACGCGCTGCGCCGGGTCGACCGCACCCTGAGCAAGGTGCTGCGCACCGGCCTGCGTCTCGACCTGATCAACGGCAGGTTCGGCTCACTCGCCTGGATCATCCTCAACGTGCTGGGGGTCGGCTTCCTCGCCGGGTCGGCGCTGATCGCCTATTACGGCGTGCTGGCGATCACCCCGGGCGACGTGGTCATGCTCAGCACCTTCTTCGCCACGCTCACCACGGCGGTCACCACCCTGATGAGCCTCACCCCGGTGATCGGCAAGGGACTCGAGGCGGTCCGCTCCGTCGGCGAGGTGCTGCAGGCGCCCGACCTCGAGCAGAACGCGGGCAAGGAGGAGGTCTCCGCGGTCACGGGCAGGTTCGAGTTCCGCGAGGTGTCGTACTCCTACGAGCCGGGCCGTCCGGCGATCGAGGGACTCGACCTCACTGTGACGCCCGGCGAGACGGTCGCGCTGGTGGGCGCGTCGGGCGCGGGCAAGTCCACCGTGCTCAACCTCGTCATCGGCTTCCTGCGGCCCACGTCGGGCGCGATCCTCCTGGACGGCAGGGACATGGAGACGCTCGACCTGCGGACCTACCGGCGTTTCCTGTCGGTGGTGCCCCAGGAGTCGATCCTCTTCGAAGGCAGCATCAGGGAGAACGTCACGTACGGCATGCGCGGCGTGCCGGAGGAGACCGTACGGCTGGCCCTGCGCGACGCCAACGCGCTGGAGTTCATCGACCGGCTCCCGGACGGGCTGGACACGGTCGTCGGCGAGAGGGGCGCCCGGCTGTCGGGCGGCCAGAAGCAGCGCCTGGCCATCGCCCGCGCGCTGATCCGCGACCCCCGGGTGCTGATCCTGGACGAGGCGACCTCCGCGCTCGACTCGCATTCCGAGGCGCTGGTGCAGGAAGCGCTCGGCCGCCTCGTGGCCGGCCGTACCGTCTTCGTGGTCGCGCACCGCCTGTCCACCATCCGGGGTGCGGACCGGATCGTGGTGATGGCGGACGGCCGGATCGCGGAGATCGGCTCACACGAGGACCTGCTCCGCGACGGCGGCCTCTACTCGGGGCTGCAGGCGGCGCAGGCCGGCTGAGCCTCCAGGAGGCGCCGGACGTCGCGGCGCGATCGCAGGCGCACGAACCGCAGGTGGGCGTGTTCGCCGGAGGCGGCTGCCCGCGCGTACCGGTCCTGGTAGACGCGGTGTCGCGTCCAGGCCCACATCACGACGGACTCGTGCGGATCGAGCGTGGTCAGGTTGCGCCAGCGCTCCCTGTTGCCGTTCCACAGCTCGGCCTTCGTGGCGGCCCTCCGCAGAGTGCGGGTGACCACCTGCCACATGACGACCCTGCGCGGGGGGTCGAGCCAGATGACCGTGTCGGCCCTGGCCCAGAGCAGATCGCGCACGGCGCTGTAGTTGCCGTCGACGACCCAGGTGTCGCGCGCGGCGAGCTCGGCCACCCGGCGGCGGAACTCGTCGTCGGGCAGCGGCTCCCAGCCCGGCTGGTGGTACCACGCGTCCAGCTCGACGTGCGGCGCGCCGAGTTTCTCGGCCAGGCGCCGCGCGAGCGTCGTCTTGCCCGACCCGGAGTTGCCCACCACGGAGATCCTGCGCATCCTCTCCACGATCGGGACCCTAGCCGCCGCCCACGCCGGGCGGTTATCTTTCGCACACGGGCGACGTGAGGAGCTCACCGATGACAGTGCGCGACGGCGATTCGGTTTCCGGCGTCGTCTGAACGAATGGGCGCCGGAAGGCAGTCATCCTTCCCACCCATTGGAGCCTGTTTTGCGTGCCTCCGTCACGTATTTGATCATTCGCGGGTCGACGGCCTTCGCCGGCAGCTGCGCGTTCACCCTCAACCTGGTGTACCAGGCGCAGGTCGCCGGTCTCGGTCCTCTTCAGCTCGTCCTCGTCGGCACGACGCTGGAGGTCGTCTGCCTGCTCGCGCAGGTGCCGACCGGGGTGCTGGCCGATCTGCGCAGCCGCAAGCAGTCGGTCGTCGTCGGCTACCTGCTGTTCGGGACCGGCGTGCTGATCGAAGGGATGGCGCCCCATTTCTGGGCGATTCTCGCGGCCAACGCCGTCCTGGGCGTCGGCTGGACGTTCGTCGACGGCGCCCAGGACGCGTGGGTCGTCGACGAGGTGGGCCCCGGACGCGTGAGCCTGCTTCTCGTGCGCGGCGCGCAGCTCGACCAGGCGGCGACCGTGGCCGGCATCGGGGCCTCGGTCTGGCTGGCCGGGTTCGGGCTGAACGTCCCTCTCGTCGTGGGGGCCGCCGTATGGCTGGTCCTCGGGGTCGTCCTCGCCGCGGCGATGCCTGAGCTGGAGTTCCGCCCGGAGGCGCGGCACGCCGCGTGGCGGGGGTCGCTGCGGTCGATGCGGGACCAGGCCGGTCGTGCGGTCGCGACGGCGCGCCGCAGCCGCCCGATGAGGTTCATGCTGGTCGCGGTCCTGTTGGCCGCCTTCGCCAGCGAGGGCTTCGATCGGCTCGGGCAGGTCCACTTCATCCAGTCCTGGAGCACCTCGCCGTACTGGTTCGGCGTCATGGCCGTCGCGGCGATGGCCGGGGCGGCAGCGGTCACCGAACTGGTCCGCAGACTGACCGACCTGACCGACCCGGCGCGTACGGCTCGCGCACTGGCCGTCCTGCAGGCGCTGGGCGTGGTGGCGACGGCCGTGTTCGCGTTGACCGGCCAGTTCTGGGTCGCCGTCCTCGCGTGGGCCGGGGCGAACATGGCACGGTCGGCGGCCGAGCCGGCGCGCGCCGCCTGGCTCGCCCGGCTGACGGAACCCGCGAGCCGTGCGACGGCGTACTCGCTGTTCTCGCAGGCGGACGCCGCGGGCGAGCTCACGGGAGGCCCGCCGCTCGGGCTGCTCGCGCAACGCGTGTCGATCGGTGCGGCGCTCGCCGGGTCGGCGGCGACGCTCGGCCTCACCGTGCCGTTCCTCGCCACCGCGGGGCGCGGGCTACCAGCCGCCGGTCCACTCGGTGACGAGCACCGCGTCGTCCAGGCGGCACCGGATGCGGAACGGCCCGCGGGTGACGCCGCCGCAGATGAAGCGGCCGAGGGCGTCGGCGGTGACGGCGACCGGGCCGCCGGTTCCGGGGAGCGTCTCGATCGTGATCTCGGCGGGTCGCGGCGGGACGAGCCGTCCCACGATCGTGGAGGCGGCGCCCCCGTGCACGACCTCCACCTCGACGGTGGTCGCCCCGCATTCGTACGCGAGCAGACGCGTCGCGCCTCCCGTCCTGACGGGCAGGGGCCCGGCGAGTGAGTCGTAGGTCAGCCGGGCGAGCTCGTCGTCCACCGCCCGCATCGCGTGCGCGGCCAGAGCCGGAGGGATGAGTGAGGAGGGCAGGGGATCCATGAACTCCATGGCCCGGGACAGGGCGCCTTCGAGTCGGTCGCCGTCGGAGTCCACGGATCCCTCCCTTCGCCGGAAGCGTCCGGCCCGCTACGAGGTGGGGGTGTAGTCGAAGGGGCGCCAGGTTTCGGGGATCAGCGCGAGGGCGTCCCGCCCGCGCACCTTCGCGTGGCTGTGACGTGTGGCGAGCAGGTCCTTCGCCGCCTCCCTCGGGTTGCGCTCGCCGCTCCAGAGCATGTGGTTGGCGATCATGGCGGCGACGATGGGCGTGGCGAACGACGTGCCGCTCCACCGCGCGAGGCCGGTGAACTCAGTGCGGCTCCCCACCGGCGGATCGGTGCTGAGAACGCCGGTGTGGCCGGGGAGCTGACAGATGCAGTCCTCGTAGGCGTCCTCGGCCGGGAGATAGCGGCAGCAGTCGAAGGTCGAGTGCTGGTACACGTACGGCACGCCTTCGCCGACCCCCGTGAGGGCGCTGGTGAGGCGCTCACCGGGGGCGTACACGCGGACCCACGGCCCGTAGTTGGTGAAGCAGGCGCCCTTGGCGTCCCCGTCGTTGCGCAGCGCGCCGACCGACACGACCGCGTCGCGGAAGTCACGGTCGCCCGCGTACGCCGCGGGGTGGAACCTCCTGTCCAGGCCGTCGTTCCCGGCCGCGGCGACCAGCAGGGTCCTGGTCTGGCGCAGCCGCTCCATGAAGTGCTCGAGGCCCTTGAGCGCCGCCTGGTCGGCCGTCCCCGTGCCGGCGGACAGGCTGAGGATGTCGGGCCAGCCGCGCTCCGCGATGACGCCGAACAGGACGTTGCCCAGGTCGTTCTCCAGGATGGCCCCCGCCTTGGCGCCCCGGAGCGCGTTGTGGACGTACACACTCGCCGTGGGCGCCACGGCCCGGATCAGGCCGAGGATGAACGTGCCGTGCCCGACGTACTGGAGGAGCGTCCCGTCGGGCGACGTCTCCTGCGGCTTGAACGCACCGCCGACGTCGATGTCCGGCAACGACCCGCCGGCCCGCGGCCTGCCGCCGACGAAGAAATCCGGGACGGCGGGCTCGCCGGTGCCGGCGGCGATCCACGAGTGCTTCCGGTAGTCGCTCACGAGCCCGGTGTCGATCACCAGGATCTCGACGGTCTCCTCGGAGTCGATCCGGGGGGCGATGCCCGGGTTCAGCGCCTCCTCGCCGGTCGCCCGGACGGTGTCGGGCTCGTCGGCGGGGCAGCAGTTCACGTTGGTGATGCTGACGACGTGGTTCATGGTGGCCAGTGAGGACCCGTGGGCGCTGCGCTCGGCGCGCAGCTCGTTCAGCGCCTCGGTCACGCCGCCGTCGTCGTCGGTCTCCTCCGCGGGGTCCCCGACCTGGATGCGATAGGTGTCGGACGGCTGTGTGTCCGGATCCGCCGCGTTCCGGATCATCCGGCGGCGGCTGCGGGGGAGTCTCTCGTTCAGCAGGGTGAGAACCTGCTCGACGTCGTCGCCTCGCGTGATGATGTGGGTCTTCTCGTACACGAGCCCTTCCGGCTCGTTCATCGTCACCTGGACGGGATCGACGGGGTCGTCCGCGAACGCCCGCCGTATCACCTCGAACTGCTCTCTGAACCTGTTCGGCGCCATGGGGCCGCTCCTCGCTGAAGCCGGATGTCGTGGTCGTCATGAACGAGAGCCGCGGACCGGCGGCCTGATACATCCGCGACATGTACGGAGGGTGGACGTGCCGGTCACTCCATGTCTAACATCGAGCCGTGGTCGCGGGAAGATCATCGGGGCGACCGTCCGGACCGGATCCGCTGGACCTGCTGCCCCTGGTGTTCGCGCGACCGGGGGAGGCCCTCGAACGGGCACGCGCGCTGCTCGACGCCGAGCGGGGGCCGTACGAGGCCTCCGTCGCTCACCAGGTGATCGGCATATGGCAGCGCGACTTCGGCGATCTCACGGCCGGGCTCGCCCATCTGCGCCGCGCGCGGCGCCTCGCGGCGAGGTCCGGCTCCGCCGAGCGCGAGGCCGACGTGCTCGCCACCCTCGGCGCCGCATACGTACACGCCGGCCGTACGAGACGGGGACTGAGCACCCTGGACGAGGGGGTGGCGCGCGGGACGGGGGTCACGCTCGCCCGCGTGCTGTTCCGCCGGTCGTACGCGTTGTGGGTGCTCGGCCGCCACCGCGAGGCGCTGGAGGACCTGCGGCGCGCCATCCCCATTCTGAAGCGGGCCGGCGATGTCATCTGGAGCGCGCGGGCGCTGACCCTGCGCGCCACCGTCAACCTGGCCATGGGCGCCGCCGAGTGGGCACAGGCCGACTTCGCCGCCGCCGAGCGCCTGTGGGACGCCACCGATCAGGAGCACGACAAGGCCGTCGCCGTGGAGAACCGCGGGCTCGCCGCGTTCCGCGCAGGCGACCTACCCGCGGCGCTCGGCCACTTCGACGAGGCGGCGCGGCGCTACGCCGCGCTCGGGACGCCCGCGTTCGTCCTGGCCGGCTCCCGCTGCGGGGCGCTGCTCGCGGCCGGGCTCGCGCGGGAGGCGGCCCAGGAGGCGGACGCGGCGACGGAACTGCTCGACCGGCTGGGCGGCCAGACCACCCGGAGAGCCGAGCTCATGCTCGTCGCCGCGCGGGCGCTGAACGACTCAGGCGATCCCGAGGAGGCCGCGGTCAGGGCCGACGCCGCGGTGCGCTCGTTCTCCGCGCAGCGGCGTGAATGGTGGGAGGTCCACGCGCGGCTCGTGCGCGTCCAGGCCCGCCTCGCCGCCGGACAGGCGTCGGAGACGCTCCTGCGGGAGGCGGTCTCCGTCGCCGAGCGGCTCACCGCGCTCGGGTCGCCGGAGGCCGCCCAGGGGTTCCTGCTGGCCGGCCGTACGGCCACCGCCCTCGGCCGCGGGGCCGACGCCGGCACGCACCTCTCCGTCGCCGCGAAGGCGAGGTGGCGGGGACCGGCCTTCGCGCGAGTCGACGGCTGGGTCGCCCAGGCGCTGCTGGCCGCCGCGGCAGGCCGGAGGCGAGGGCTGCTCGACGCCTGCAGGCGGGGGCTCGAACTGCTCGACGAACACCGCATGACGCTCGGAGCGCCGGAGCTGCGCGCCCGGGTGACCGCGCGCGGAGCCGAGCTCGCGACGCTCGCGCAGCGGGCGACCGCGGACGACCCGCGGCGGCTTCTCGTCTGGAGCGAGCGCAGGCGCGCCGCCGCGCTCGCCGTCCCGCCCGCACGGCCGCCGGACGATCCCGAGTTGCAGCGGGACCTGACGGCGTTCCGCGAGATCTCCAGCCGGGTGGAGGCCGCCAGATCGGACGGCAGGCCCGTGCCGTGGTTGCGCAGGGAGCAGGAGCGCCTGGAGCGGGACATCCGCGCGCGCAGCCTGCGGATGCGGAGCGAAGGAACCGCCCCCGACCACCGGGTGGACGTCGCGGCCCTGCTCTCCGAGCTCGGCGACCGGCGGCTCGTCGAGATCGTCGCGCTCGACGGCCGGCTGCACGTCCTGCTCTGCGGGAACGCCAGGGTCCGCGCCTTCCAGGCGGGGAGGGCCGCCGACGCGGAGACCGAGGCCGAGCATGTGCGCGCTGCCCTGCGCAGGCTCGCCTACCAGGGGCGGGGCGGACGGGTCGCGCTACTCGAGGAGGCAGGGCTGCGGCTGCAGGAGCTCCTGCTCGGCCCCGCCGTACGACATCTGGGGGAGGGCCCGGTCGTCGTCGTGCCGCCCGGGCCGCTTCACGGCGTGCCGTGGGCACTGCTGCCCGCACTGCGGGAGCGCGTGCTGAGCGTGTCGCCGTCCGCGAGCACGTGGCTCCGCGCCCGCCGGATCGAGCCGCGCGGGGACCGGGTGGTCCTCGTCCGCGGTCCCGGGCTCGCGACCGGCGGTGCGGAGGTGCCGGTCCTGGCGGGCCTGTACGGCGGGGCGACCGTGCTGGAGAACGGCGGGGCCGGCGGCGACGCCGTGCTGAAGGAGATCGACGGCTGCCGCATCGCCCACATCGCGGCGCACGGGACCTTCCGCGCCGACAGCCCGATGTTCTCCTCGTTGCAGATGGACGACGGCCCGCTGATCGTGCACGACCTCGAACGGCTCAGGAGCGCCCCCTACCGGATCATCCTGTCGAGCTGCGACTCGGGCACGCTCGAACCGGTGGGAGCGGACGAGCTGCTCGGCCTCGCGGCCGCGCTCCTTCCCCTCGGCACCGCGGGCATCGTGGCCAGCTCGGTCCCCGTGCACGACGAGGCCGTGGTCCCGCTCATGGTCGCCCTCCACCGGGCGCTGAAGAACGGGCACGGGCTCGCCGAGGCCCTCCGCGACGCACGGGCGGCGCTACCGTCGTCCGCGCTCCACCAGGCCACGGGATGGTCCTTCTCCGCCATCGGAGCCGCCTGAAGGGGAGGTGATCCCCCCGGCGGCCGAGGCTCACTGGGTCGCGCAGATGGACTCCACGAAGTGCCCGACCTCTTCCTCGGGCAGGTGGCGGGCCAGATCGGCCTCAGTGATCAGGCCGACGAGCCGGTGGTCGTCGATCACGGGCAGGCGGCGGATCTGGCTGGCCTCCATCGTCTGGAGCACCTGGGCGGCATCCGCGTCCGCCGGGATCGTGACGGGCTTGCCCTGCGCGAGCTGGCCCGCGGTCGTCGTCGCCGGGTCGCCGCCGACCGCGACGCACTTGGTCACGATGTCCCGATCGGTGAGGATGCCGTGCAGCCGGTCGTCGTCACCACAGATCGGAAGGGCGCCCACGTTCAGGTCGCGCATGAGCAGAGCGGCGGCTCGGAGCGTCTGGTGCTCACCCACGCATTCGACCCCAGGATGCATGATCTCTCGCGCTGTGATCACCGGGATCGCCTCCTTCGGTTTACTTGCCCTCAGCATCCATCTTTGCGAGAGGCGCATCAGCCGAAAAAGTGGCGAAAGTCCTGATATGGGGAGCAACTGGTTTATTGCCGAGTTTTGTCCTGGCAGGGGCTGCCTCCGGGGAGCGGACTCGGATGGTCAGCCGCCGTCCGCTTCGTGCCCGGCCCCTGCCGCCGGGCGTGATGGCTGGAGTCGGTGAGGCCGTCGAGTGCGGAAGGGGCGGGTGCGGAAGGAGCAGATGTGGTGATCGCCGCGCCGGCCTGCCGGGGAACGGCGCAGTGGCCGGGCTTCGCGCGGCCCAGGGCCAGCACCTCCGGGGCGGCGTGATCCACCTGGAGGGTGGTGTGCGCGATTCCCCATTCGTCGCGGACCAGCCGCTCGGCGGCCTGCCGGACGCTGTGACAGTCCGCTCCGGGGGCCACCAGGATGTGCGCCGACATCGCGGGATATCCCGAGGTGACCTCCCAGATGTGCAGGTCGTGGACCTCGGCCACGTGCTCCAGCGCGGCGGTCCTGCGGCCGATCTCGGCCGGGTCGAACCCCGCGGGGGCGGCCTCCATGAAGATCCGCCCGGACGCGCGGACCAGGCCCCAGCCCGCCTTCAGCATCAGCGCCGCGACGACGAGGGCGGCCAGGGCGTCGGCCCTTCCCCAGCCGGTGAGCCAGACGACCGCGCCGGCGACCGTGGTGGCGATGAAGGCGTACAGGTCGTTGAGGATGTGCTGGAAGGCGCCCTCGACGTTGAGGCTGCTCCGGTCGGCCCGGTTGAGCAGCCACGTGGCGGCGAGGTTGACGACGATCCCGGCCACGCCTGTGGCCACCACGTAGGCGCCCTCGACCTCGGCGGGCGCGATCAGCCGCCGGACGCCCTCGACCACGAAGTACGCCCCCAGCAGGAGCAGCGTGATGCCGTTGATCTGCGCGGAGACGATCTCGGCGCGCTTGAGGCCGTAGGTGAAGCCGCCCTGTGGCGGCCGGGCGGCGACTCTCATCGCGATCAGTGCGAAGACGATCGCGATGGCGTCGGTGAGCATGTGGCCCGCGTCCGAGATCAGCGCGAGTGACCGGGCGACGAGGCCGACGACCACCTCGGCGGCCATGAAGGCGACGATGAGCGCAAGCGCGGCGCCGAGGAGACGCCTGTCGGCGTCGACGCCCACCGTGTGCCCGTGCCCGTGCCCGTGGCCGTGGCCGTGGCCGTGACCATGCCCATGCCCATGCCCATGCCCGTGGCCGTGTTCGTGCTGGCTGTCACGGTCGATCATGCCCGGCCCTCTCGTCGTGGCCGGCGCGAGATCTGAGCCGTCCCCTCCGCCCGGCGGGCTCCGCGCGCTCGTGCGGCGGCGGGTGGCGGCGCCGGGCGTGAGCGGGAGGTCGTCCGCATGACGTGTGAACGTCTATTCATGCGTGCGAGTTTAGGCCGGTGGCGGTCACTGTCAAGGCGCACCGTAGCGGGTCGATCGCGTTCCGTGTCTCACCCGATGGTCCTTCAGAAGGGCCAAGAACCATTGATTGATCGCTCAGATGTGTAAACGATAAGTAACTGGAGAACTACTTTCAGTAAGCATCGCAGGCCGGCTCCGCAGCACCGGGCCGACTCGCCGGGCTCCCGCTGGGGGAGGCGATGCCGTCGAAGGGAGACATCGTGGCAATCGCCAAGCGGATCGCCTCCGTGCGGATCCTCCATGCCGCGGCGGCTCGCAGTGCGCGCAGGGATATCTCGAAAGGCTCGGTGAGGTAGGTCATGGGCGAAGGACATGGACACGGTCACTCCGCGGTCGATGTGGCCGAGAACGGCTCGGCCGTGCGGGCCGGCTCGGATCCACACGGAGCGAGGGGCCTGCTGAGCCCGGCGGCCGTGCGCAACCAGGTCTTCACGGTCGTCCGCCTGCGTGAGGGATACGACCTGGCCGAGGTGGACCGCTTCCTCGGGCAGGTCGAGACCACCCTGAGCCGCGTCCTGCGGGACAACGAGGAGCTCAGGGCCCGGCAGGACCAGGCGGAGCAGAACATCCAGCGGGCGGTGATGTCACCCGGCGACAGCGCGGTCCGGATCGTCGAGATCGCCCAGGAGGCCGCCGACCGGACCTTGGCCATGGCCCAGGAGGAGGCGCACGCGATCCTGGCCAGGGCGCAGGAGCAGGCCGAGACGGTGGAGAGCGACGCGCTGGGCCGGGCGGCCCTGCTGCAGCGGGAGGCGAGGGAGTCCCATCGGGACGTCCTCGAGCGGCGGGTGGAAGGACTGCACGCCTTCGTGGCCGACCTCGGCACGCGGCTGCGGGAGATCGTGGACAGCGAGATGGGCCGGCTCCACGGGCTGCTCGACGAACTCCCCGACCCCTGCGGCGCCCCGCCGATTCTCGCGCAGCACGCCGCCTCGGACGACGCCGACGGCGAGCGTGACGGCGACACCGCACCCCTGGTGAGCGGCCTCACGGCGGGCGAGCAGTCCCATCCCGGCGCCAACGGGCGAGCCCTCGGATGAGATCCACGACCGAGTGGGACGTCCCGTGCGACAGCGAGCGGGACGGTGATCGGCACAGTGATCGGCACGGTGATCGGCACGGCCGCCCGGCCGAGCACGCCGGGTGGAAGGAAGAGGCCGGGCGAGACGGGCAGGCCGGTCGGACCGAACAGGACGAGCACGACGAGCAGATCGACAGGAGATCTCAGCGATGCCGCTAACGGATTGGGTGGGCACCGTCGCGCCGGTGCTGGAGGCGATTCCGGGCAGGAAGGAGTCCTGGGCCGCGGTGGCCCTGGTCTGCGCCGCGACCCTGGCCGGTGCGTGGCTGGCCCGGCGCAACACCCGGCGGTTGAGTCTGTGGCTGGCGGTCGCCTCGGCGATGATGCTGGTCACGGCACTGGTCGACCTGCTGCCCGACGCGTGGTCGGAGGCCATGGAGGCCGGAGTCCCCCTCTGGACGCTCGTGTTGTCCGGCTCGTTCGGCTTCCTCGTCATCACGTACTTCACGCGGAGGGGGTGCGCCTGCCCGTCCGACGTGGCTCCGGGCGCGCTGCACGCGCCGGGGCGCCATCGCCGGGTGAAGCAGGCGGTCGACGCGGCGCTGTTCGGGGGCATGGGGACCGCCGCCGCGCTCACGCTCCACCGTGCGATCGAGGGCGCGACCCTCGGGCTCACCGCGTCGGCCGTCGTGATCGTGGCGCTGACGATCCACTCCGCGAGCGAGGGGCTCGCGCTTGCCGCCCTCCTCGATCTGGCCAGACAGCGTGTCGCACCCTGGCTGGTGGTCGCCTGTGCGAGCCCCGCGATCGGAGTGCTGATGGCCACCGTCGCCCCGATGCCCGGCTGGCTCGTGCCGATCCTGCTGAGCATGGTCATGGGCGTGCTGCTCCGCACCGCGGTGGTGGGCATGAAGCTCGCCGCGAGAAACCAGCGGGACGGCCGGCTCTCCAGGCGTCAGCTCACGATCGCGGCCATGGCGGCCACCACCGTGGGGGTCGTCATCGTCACGGCGCACAGCCTCCACGGCGAGGGGGAGCCCGAGCAGGCGGCCCCGCTCTTCCGGCACTCCCTGGCCGGGTTGCCCGACGCGGCCGTTGCGCACGCCCACGCGGCGCCGCCCGCCCTGACAGGTGGTCCGGGCGCCGTGCGGACCGGGCTGCTCGACCGGGTTCCCGGGGTGACGGCGGGGACCGGCACCCATCCACTCAACCGCACAGAGCTGCGTGAGGCCGTGACGTCAGGGAAGCTGAGCCTGGGTGACGTGCTCGAACGGCACGACCAGACCACCGGGCATGTGGTCGTCGGCCGGATTGTCCGTCTTCTCCCGGGGTATCTGCCGGAAAGGATCGACTCCCTCATGGCGTCGAGCGGCGTCGATGAGAAGCGGCACATCGCCGACCTGTCCGAAGACGAGCGCCGCAGGTTGCTGGCGGTCTTCGACGGCCGCGCCGAATGAGCTAACATCGTTACCATGGATGTGAAAACGCGGATACTTCAGGCCGCCGCGACTCTGCTCTCCGAGTCGGCGGAGGCGGACATCTCGACCCGGGCGGTCTGCGAGGCCGCAGGGGTCGGAGCGCCGGCGCTCTACCGGCAGTTCGGCGACAAGGAGGGACTGCTGACCGCGGTCGTCGACTACGGCTTCGAGCAGTATCTGGCGAGCAAGCGGGCGGCCCGGCCGTCGGCCGACCCCGTCCAGGACCTCCGCGACGGCTGGGACAACCATGTGGCGTTCGCGGTCGAGAACCCGAACTACTACCGGCTGATCTACTCGCCGGGCCTGTCGGCCCCGCCGGGCGCCGCCGCCGAGGCGCACGCGCTGCTGGTGGCGGTGCTCGAGCGGTGCGCGGCGGCGGGCAGGCTCCGGATCTCGCCGGAGGTGGCGGCCCAGATGGTGATGTCCGCCAACGCGGGAGTCGCGCTGTCCCTGGTTTCCCGCCCCGCCATTTACACCGACTCGGAGTTCTCCCGGCTGGTCCGTGACGCCGTCATCGCGTTCATCACGGTCGACGGGGCCACGGGAGCCGGCGACGGGGCGCAGGGCTCGGCCTCCGGAGCGCCCGGTGTCCCGGTGACCGCGACCACTCTCAGCGCGCAGTTGCGTGACACGCCCCCGGCCGACCTCACCTCCGCGGAGACCGCGCTGCTCCAGCAGTGGCTGGCCCTGCTCGGCACGCCGTCCGAGGCCTGAGACCGGGCGTGGGACGGGGCGGGCCCGAGCCGCCCGATCGTCCGAGGCCTGATGGCCGGGACCGGGCCGCGTGGAGCCGACCCGGTCCATCCCGTCAGGGGCGCAGCGCGGCCAGCTGCTCCGCGAACGGGACCACCGTTTCCGCCTGCCTGGCCGCCGGGGGCCGGTGCAGCAGCAGGTCGGCCAGTTCCCCGGCCGCGCGGTCGATCCGGACGGCGAGGCCGTCCGTGTGGGCGTCCCCGCCGCCTCCCCAGTCCTCCGACGCCGCGTACACGGCCGTCGGCATGACGAGCGCCCGAAGGTAGACGAACATCGGGCGCAGGGCGTGCTCGAGGGCGAGCGAATGCCTGGCCGTACCGCCGGTGGCCCCGATGAGGACGGGCTTGCCCGCGAGCGCGTCGTTCTCGATCACGTCGAAGAACGACTTGAAGAGCCCGCTGTAGGAGGCGGTGAAGATGGGGGTCACCGCGATCAGGCCGTCCGCCTCCGTCACGGCCTCGATCACTTCACGCAACGCGGGTCCGGGGAACCCGGTCACCATGTTCTTCGCGACGTCGGTGGCCAGGTCGCGCAACTCCACGACACGGACCTCGACCGCTCGCTCCTCGGCCAGGCGCCGCCGGGTCGCCTCGGCCAGCCGGTCGGCGAGCAGACGAGTCGACGACGGCTGGCTGAGGCCGGCGGAGACGGCCACTATCTTCAGGGGCTTGTCGTTCTTCTCCATGTTCGTTCCTTCAGGGGTCAGGATTCGGCGCCTGCGGGGACGCTCTCCTCGGCGTCGCGCCGGGCGACGAGGGACGCGTGGGTGGGGGCGTCCGGCACGTTGCTCGGCCGGCCGACGGCGAACTCCTTGCGGAGCACGGGCACGACCTCCTCGCCGAGGAGGTCGAGCTGCTCCAGCACGGTCTTGAGGGGCAGTCCCGCATGGTCCATCAGGAAGAGCTGGCGCTGGTAGTCGCCGAAATACTCCCGGAAGGCCAGCGTCCTGTCGATGACCTCCTGCGGGCTTCCCACCGTGAGGGGGGTCTGCTCGGTGAAGTCCTCCAGCGAGGGCCCGTGGCCGTAGACGGGGGCGTTGTCGAAGTAGGGCCGGAACTCGCGCACGGCGTCCTGCGAGTTCTTGCGCATGAACACCTGCCCGCCGAGGCCGACGATGGCCTGCTCCGGGGTGCCGTGCCCGTAGTGGGCGTAGCGCTGCCGATAGAGGCGGATCATCTGCTGCGTGTGCTCCATGGGCCAGAAGATGTTGTTGTGGAAGAAGCCGTCGCCGTAGTAGGCGGCCTGCTCCGCGATCTCCGGGCTGCGGATCGAGCCGTGCCAGACGAACGGCGGCACGCCGTCGAGCGGCCGCGGCGTCGAGGTGAAGCCCTGCAGCGGGGTGCGGAACCGTCCCTCCCAGTCGACCACGTCATTGCGCCACAACTGGTGGAGAAGGGCGTAGTTCTCGATCGCGAGCGGGATGCCCTGGCGGATGTCCTGGCCGAACCAGGGATAGACCGGGCCGGTGTTGCCGCGGCCCATCATCAGGTCGACCCGGCCGTCGGCCAGGTGCTGCAACATCGCGAAGTCTTCGGCGATCTTCACCGGGTCGCTCGTGGTGATCAGCGTCGTCGCCGTCGAGAGGATCAGGCGTTCGGTCCGCGCCGCGACGTACCCCAGCATGGTGGTCGGTGAGGACGGGACGAAGGGCGGGTTGTGGTGCTCGCCGGTCGCGAAGACGTCCAGGCCCACCTCCTCCGCCTTGAGGGCGATGGCCACCATCGCCTTGATTCGCTCGTGCTCGCTCGGCGTCCTGCCCGTGGTCGGGTCAGGGGTGACGTCGCCGACGGAGAAGATTCCGAACTGCATCGTGCTCACCAGTCTCCTTGTTGTTGAAATTTCAACCACCTAAACGCAGACGAGCGGATCTTATTCCCGTTCGGAGAACGCTAGAAGCGTGATGCGGGGCCCTCGACGTGCCCGCTGATCCTCATCGAGGATGTCACCTGCCGGCAGAGAGGGGAGGCGCACCGCCCGATGCGGGACAGGGTCATGGGTGACCTGGTCAAGGGCCAGGTCTGCCTGCTGGTTGGGTTGTTGCTCTGCGTCGCGCTGATGCCCGAGGGCCTCGGGGCGAACAACGGAATGAGCTACTACGGCGTTCACTGGGTGACGTTCCTGCCGTACGCGGTCGGACTCCTCGCTGCGGCGTTGTTCACACGACGGGCCTTACACGACTCGGCGGCCGCTTCGCCGTCGCCCGGACAGGTGAGGCACGCGGCCGACGCGTTCGCGCTGCTGCTCGCGGGGATCATTCTCACCCCCTACACGCTGAGCGGGGCGGTCGACTGGACGCACCGGCTGCTGGGGGCGGCGCTGTTCGCCCTGCAGTTGACGCTCGCCGTACGGCTCCTCGCGTGGGCGCACGGCGACGCGTTCGGCAG
The DNA here is from genome assembly GCF_016863295.1 of Planotetraspora phitsanulokensis. Classification (GTDB taxonomy): domain Bacteria; phylum Actinomycetota; class Actinomycetes; order Streptosporangiales; family Streptosporangiaceae; genus Planotetraspora; species Planotetraspora phitsanulokensis. The sequence goes on along the minus strand of NZ_BOOP01000007.1, from coordinate 148,180 downwards.
CGTGTTCCTGCTGGTCCAGCTCGTGGGAGGAGTCATCGCGGCCGTCTACGTGCTGCAGGACGACGGCTTCCTCCTCCAGGGCGAGGCCACGTTCCAGTTCGGCTTCGGCGCGCTGCTGATCAGGACGATCCCCCTCTTATCCGTTCCCGCGGTCCTCGCGCGGGACACGACCCCCGTCGTCGCGGATGTGCCGCCCGCGGCCATCCCGCTCAGAGATCCCGGCATCCCGTCGCAGGACACCTCGCTCGGCGGTCCCGCCGTCGCGTGTTGCGGCGAGGGCGACGGCGGAACGGCCGCCTGACCCGGGACCCTTCCCGAAATTCGATTGTGCCGGGAACGCGTGAGGCGCTTCCATGGACACCATGATCGATTCGTACGGCGGGACAGGGGAGCAGTGACGGTGGAACGTGGCGGGGCGTAACCCGAGACCGTCGTCGGCCCGAGACGGCGCTGACCGGCTCAAGCTTCATCGCCGGGTGATGCACGCCGACGGGCGCGACTACAACGTCATCACCCTGCGGCCCGGCGCCGGAGCCCGCTACTCCACGAACCGGTACCACGAGACCTGGCACATCCTGTCCGACATCCACGGAGCCCGGTTGCTGGGCAGGCTGCTGTGGGGGCTCTCCTACCAGCGCCGGCCCGGCACTCTGGTCGTCATCGGCCCGCCGCATCTCGATGCCAACCCGTTCGACGCGGAGCCGGCCGACCCGATCGCGCTGGTCCCCTCCCACCTGACGACTCTGCCGGCCAGGGCGGCCACGTCGCTTCGCCGCCGGCTCGCCACACCCGCGACGCCGGACGGCACGGTCCGCTGGCACACCTGGGGCCTCGATCCCGCCGTCGCCGAGATGCGCGCGTGGCGCCCCGGCTCCCCGCACGTCTGGCGGCCGGCCGCCGATCCGTACGGAGTCGCGATCGACCGCGTCGGCGGCCTGCTGACCTTCCGGGGATCGCCCGCCGTGCTGCGTGAGTGGGCCGTCGACGTGGCCAGGGTCGGTGACTTCCTGTACAAGGGCATGGACTACACCTACCTCGGCAGCGGCGACGAACCCGGTCGCTGGAGCGCCGGCGAGGTGCAGGTGTTCGGCGACTACCGGCAGAGGGTCTCGGTGGCCCGCGTCTCACGGCGGGAGGTGCTCGCCGGAGTCCCGGCGGACACCCCGGCCGATGACGTCAACCCGCTCGTCTGGGACCACAACAAGACGGTCCGCGCCCGCCGCCTGCCCGCGGTCACGGCGTAGCGCCGCTCCTGCGAGGCGGGCGGGGGAGGAACCCGCTCGTCCTGGCCAGGTAGTCGGCGTACTCGGGGCCGCGCGAACGGGCCATCCGGCGCTCGAGGAGTGCCTTGCCGCTGCGGTTGACCAGCATGTGGGTCATGAGGAGCGGCGAGACGACGGTGAGCAGGGCGGCCCAGTGCGCGCACGCGACGAGGGACAGGCCCCACCACACGGTCGCGTCTCCGAAGTAGTTGGGGTGGCGGGTCCACGCCCACAGACCGCGGTCCATGACCTTCCCCCGGTTGGCGGGGTCGGCCCTGAACCGGGAGAGCTGCAGGTCGCCGATGCTCTCGAAGAGTAGGCCGACGACCCAGAGGGCGACGCCTATCCAGGTGACGACCCCGAGCGGCGCCGTCTCGTACATCGCGACCTGGACGGGCAGCGACACGACCCACATGATGGCGCCCTGCGGCCAGTAGATCGTCCTGATCACATAGGGGACGACGGGCCCGGTGTTCTTGCGCATCAGCGCGGCGTAGCGCGGGTCCTCGCCCTTGCCCCGGTTCCGCGTGTGGATGTGGGTCCCGAGCCGAACCCCCCAGAGGGCGGTCAGGACCAGCACGAGCACCCGGCGTGCGTCGAGCCCGTCCCCGAGCAGTTGCGACGTGACGAAACTCACCGCCGCGACCACCACGAAGCCGAGACCCCAGACGGTGTCGACGATGCTCTGGGCGCCGGTCCGCAGCGCGTACGCCATGGTGGCCAGCATGGTGACGACGACGGCGGCCGCCGTCACGAGCAGGTTGATCAGCAGTCCCGTCATCGGGTCATCTCCGCGGCGAAGTCCAGGAACCCGTCCCGGGCGTTGGTGTACCGGTGGACCGGGCCCTCGCGGCTGAGACCGAGCAGTCCGGCCAGATCCTCGGGACCGGAGAAGGACGCGGGCACGGTGCCCCACTCGACCGCGTCGGCGGCCCGCAGCCCGTTCCCCGCCGCGACGATCACCTCGCCGTTGAGCTCGCAGGACGGGTCGCACAGCGCCGCCACCATGGGGGCGACCGCCGCGGGGTCCATCAGGCTGCGATGTTCGCCCGCCATGCCGTTCTCGGTCATCTGCGTCAGGGCGTAGGGAAGGAGCACGTTGGTGTGCACGCCGCGCGGCGCGCCCTCCGCGGCGACGGTGCGGCCGAGGGCGATGACGGCGCCCTTGCTCGCGGCGTACGCGGACACGGCGGGCTCGCCGTGCAGCCCGGCGGTGGAGGCCACCATGACGATGCGGCCGTGCCGTTGCTCGCGCATGACGGCCGAGCACGCCGCGGCGACCTGGGCGGTGCCGAGGACGTTCGTCCGGATGACAGCCTCGAACGCCTCCGGCGCGGACTTGTGGAACATCGCGGGCCCGCTGACGGCCGCGCTGGTCACGCAGGCGTCGATCCGTCCCCAGGTGCCGGTCGCCAGCTCGACCAGCCGGCGCGCGGTCGCGGGGTCGGCCACGTCGCCGTGCTCGGCGACCGCCTCGCCGCCGGCGGACCGGATCGCCTCGACCACGTGGTCGGCCGGGCCGAGCCCGTTCTCGTCGACCACCCGGTTGCGGTTGTTGACCACCAGCCGCGCCCCGAGACCCGCCAGGTGCAGGGCGAACGCCCGGCCCAGCCCGCGGCCTCCGCCGGTGACGACGACGACGCGCCCGTCGAGCGAGCTCACGCGGGCACCCGCTCGATCAGGACGGCGACGCCGAGTCCGGCCGCCCCGCTGACGGCGGCGACGCCGTACCTGCCGCCGAGCCTGTCGAGCGCGTCCGCGCAGCCGCCGACCATGATGGTCCCCGTGGCGCCGAAGGCGTGGCCCATGGCGATCGTCCCTCCGGCCGGGTTGAGCCGGTCGGGGCCGGGCCCGAGGTCGCGGCGCAGCCGCAGGCAGAGCGCGGAGAACGCCTCGGCGAACTCGAACACGTCGATGTCGGACGGCTCGAGGCCCGCCCTGGCGATGACCTTCTCGACCGCGGTCTGACCCGCCGTCAGCATGATGACGGGGTCGACGGCGGCGGTCGCGGACGCGACCACACGGGCACGCGGCCGCAGGCCGTGGCGGCGCGCCTGCTCCTCCGTGCCCAGGACGACGAGCGCCGCCCCGTCGGCGAGGGCGGGGGAGGTGCCCACCGTGTGCAGGTGGTCGATGGCGCCCACCTCGGGGTGAGCGGCGACCGCGAGGGCGTCCTGGCCGGCCGCGCCCAGCTCCTCGAAGGCGGGCGGCAGCGTGGCCAGCGTCTCGGCGGTGGTGCCGGGCCTGATCAGCTCGTCGCGGTCGAAGACCGTGCCGTCGGCGCGCGGCACCGGGACGACCGAGCGGGCGTAGTCGCCGCGGTCCCACGCGGCGGCGGCCTTCGCGTGGGTCTCCACCGCGTAGGCGTCGAGCTCGTCGCGCCGCCGGCCGTCGAGGGTCGCGTTCAGGTCGGCGGCGACGCCCATGTGGATCGAACCGACCCGCTTGACGGTCTCCGGATCCGACCACAGCGGGCCGCGGTCGCTGAACATCGGGACGCGCGAGACGCTCTCGACGCCTCCGGCGACGGCGAGACCGAGGTCGCCCGAGCGGATCCGCGCGGCGGTCTGGGCGACGGCGTCGATGCCGGAGGCGCAGAAACGGTTGACCGTGCCGCCGGGGACGCCGTCGCCCCACCCGGCGAGGAGGGTCGCGGTGCGGGCCAGGTTGGCGCCCTGCTCGTCGACCTGGGAGGCCGATCCCACCACCACGTCCTCAACGGCCGCGGGGTCGAGCCCGGTGCGCTCGACGATCGCCTGCTGCAGGGTGGCGACGAGGTCGACGGGGCTGCGGTGGTGGAGGGAACCGCGGGGGGAGCCCTTGCCGCGAGGGGTCCGCACATACTCCAGCACGTAGACGTCGGACACGGTCGCGCCTCTCTGCCGCCCGAAGCTGACTCTCATAAATGTAGTGTCGGCACCCCGGCCCGGCAAGGTCCTCTCGTTGACGGGATACTCTCATTGTTGTAGTAAGAACGGGAGAGGGCAGGGAGGTGCGGCCATGCCGGAAGCCGTATGGATCCTCGGCGGATTCCAGACCGACTACGCGCGCAACTGGTCCAGAGCCGGTGACGGGTTCGACGAGCTCGCCGGTCAGGTGGTGCGCGGCACGCTGGAGGACGCGCGCCTCGCACCCGAAGACGTCGACGTGATCCACGTCGGCAACGCCTTCGGCCAGCTCTTCACCGGCCAGGGGCAACTCGGCGGCATGCCGGCGACGGTCGTCCCCGAGCTCTGGGAGACCCCCGCGGCGCGGCACGAGGCCGCCTGCGCGTCGGGAGGCGTCGCCGTCCTCGCCGCGATGGCGGACATCGAGGCCGGCCGCTACGACTGCGCCCTCGTGCTCGGTCTCGAACTGGAGCGCACGGTCTCCGGTGACGAAGCCGCCGGTCACCTCGGGGCGGCCGCCTGGGTCGCGCACGAGGGCGAGGACGCCCGGTTCATGTGGCCGTACATGTTCAGCGCCCTCGCCGACGAGTACGACCGCAGGTACGGCCTCGACGACTCCCACCTGCGTGCGGTGGCCGAGCTGAACTTCCGCAACGCCCGGGCCAACCCCAACGCGCAGACGCGCGGCTGGACCTTCACCGAGGCGAGCTTCCAGGCCGACGACACGGCCAATCCGATCGTCGAAGGACGGCTCCGCCGTACGGACTGCAGCCAGATCACCGACGGCGGCGCCGGCGTCGTGCTGGTCGGCGAGCGGTTCCTGGCGAGTAGACCCGACCTCGCGCGCGAGCCGCTCGCCCGGGTCCTCGGATGGGGTCACCGCACGGTCGGCCTGCCGCTGGCGCAGAAGCTGGAGCGCAGCGCGAACGATCCGTACGTGCTGCCGCACGTGCGGCGGGCGGTGCTCGACGCGTTCGCCCGGGCCGGGATCGCGGACGTGGACGCCCTCGACGGCATCGAGACCCACGACTGCTTCACCATGTCGGAGTACGCGGCCATCGACCACTTCGGCATCACGGGCCCGGGCGAGAGCTGGAAGGCGATCGAGAGCGGCGACCTGGAGATCGGCGGGCGCATCCCCGTGAACCCGAGCGGCGGGCTCATCGGCGGCGGCCACCCCGTCGGCGCGACCGGCGTCCGGATGGTGCTCGACGCCGCGCGTCAGGTGACCGGCCGGGCGGGGGACTACCAGGTGGAGGGGGCGCGCCGGTTCGGCACGCTCAACATCGGCGGCAGCACGACGACGACGGTCAGCTTCGTCGTCGGCGCCGACTGAGCGAGGGAGAAGGCCGTGGACGTCGACGTCGTCGGAAGGGTCCTGTCGACCCTGCCGGAGGATGACGATCATCCGTACCGCACCGGGCCGTGGCGGCCGCAGACCACGGAATGGCGCGCCGACGACCTGGAGGTGGTCGGCGAGATCCCCGCCGACCTCGACGGCGTCTACCTGCGCAACACCGAGAACCCGGTGCACCCCGCGCTGGAGCGCTACCACCCGTTCGACGGCGACGGCATGGTCCACGTGGTGGGCTTCCGGGACGGCAAGGCGTTCTACCGCAACAGGTTCGTGCGCACCGACGGCCTCCTCGCCGAGGCCGAGGCGGGCAAGCCGCTGTGGGCGGGCATCGCCGAGCGGCCCGCGAAGTCCCCTCGCGAGGACGGCTGGGGCGCGCGCGGCCGGATGAAGGACGCCTCGAGCACCGACGTCGTCGTGCACGCGGGGGTCGCCCTGACCAGCTTCTACCAGTGCGGCGACCTCTACCGGCTCGACCCGCTCACGCTGGAGACGCTCGGCAAGGCCGACTGGGGCGGCGGCTTCCCCTACGACTGCGGCGTCTCCGCGCACACCAAGGTCGACCCCCGCACCGGCGAACTGCTGTTCTTCAACTACGGCACGGACGAGCCGTACATGCACTACGGCGTCGTCGGGGCGGACGACCGGCTCAGCCACTACGTGGACATCCCGTTGCCCGGGCCGCGCCTGCCGCACGACATGGCCTTCACCGAGAACTACGCGATCCTCAACGACTGCCCGCTGTTCTGGGAGCCGGAGCTGATGGCGCGGGGCATCTACGCGGCCCGCTTCCACCCGGAGTTGCCGACGCGCCTCGGCGTCATCCCGCGAAAGGGCGACTCCTCGCAGGTGCGGTGGTTCGAGGCGGACCCGACGTACGTGCTGCACTGGGTCAACGCGTACGAGGAGGGCGACGAGATCGTCCTGGACGGGTTCTTCCAGGGCGACCCCGAGCCGAAGGACACCGGCGAGGGCGGCCACTACCAGCGCATGTTCCGCTTCCTCGCGCTGGACCGGATGCGGACGACGCTCCACCGCTGGCGGCTGAACCTGGTGACCGGGCGGTGCCGCGAGGAGCGCCTGACCGACTCGATCACCGAGTTCGGCGTGGTCAACAACGCCTACGGCGGCCTGAACTACCGGTACGCCTACGCGGCCACGGGGACCAGGGGCTGGTTCCTGTTCGACGGCCTGGTCCGGCACGACCTCGTCACCGGGGGCGAGGAGCGCTTCCGCCTGCCCGAGGGCGTGTACGGCAGCGAGCCCGCGATGGCGCCGCGCACGGGCGCCTCCGCCGAGGACGACGGCTACCTTGTTACGCTGACGACCGACATGAACGAAGATCGATCCGAGTGTCTGATCTTCGACGCGGCGCGGGTGGCCGACGGTCCGGTGGCGAGGATCAGGCTGCCGGAGCGCGTCTCCAGCGGAACGCACGCCACCTGGGCGTCGGGGGACTCCATCCCCGGCTGGCGGGAGGCCGACTCACCGGTCCGGGCCCTGCGGCTCTGATGCGGGCGCGGGGGGCTCCGATGACGGCACAGGGGGTGGGGCGGCGCGTCGACGGCGGCCCGGACCGCACACAGACGGAGACGCACGTGCTCGTCCATCCACCGGATCGGCCGACCCGGCTGCCCGCCGGCCACGCCAACGCCGTCGGCCTCACCCTGGGGCTCGTCGGCGACGAGTGGAACCTGCTCATCCTCCGGTATGCGCTGATGGGGGTGCGCAGGTACGGCGAGTGGCGCAAGGCGATGCCCATCTCGCACGCCGTGCTCACACGCAGGCTCGCCTCGCTCACCGCGATGGCCATCCTGGAGAAGGTGGGTGACGAGGCCCAGGGCAGGCGGTTCGAGTACCGGCTGACCAAGCGGGGGCGCGACCTGTGGCCGGTGCTGCTGACCATCTGGGCCTGGGAGTCGGCGTGGGTGCCCGAACACGTCGAGTCGCTGCCGCGCATGATTCACCGGACGTGCGGCAAGGAGTTCCTGCCCATCCTGGCGTGCGCCGCGTGCGGGGAGCCGGTGCGCCCGCGCGACGTCACCGGCGGCTTCGGCCCGAGCGGGACCTGGGAGCGGTCGGTCCCGGCCGCGACGACCCGCCGTCGATCCGGGTCCACGTCGGAGGGCGGCGCGGGGATGTTCCCCCAGACCATGGCCCTGATCGGCAACCGCTGGTCGGCGGCCATCCTGGGTGCGGCGTTCCAGGGGCTGCACCGGTTCCGCGACTTCGAGCAGCGGCTGGGCGCGCCGCCGACGATCGTCGCCGAGCGGCTGCGCTCCTTCTGCGACCTCGGCGTCTTCGAGCAGACGCCGAGCGAGGAGCGGGCCGACTGGCCCGGCTACCACCTGACCGAGAAGGGCCGCGCCTTCTTCCCCGTGGTGATCACCACGATCGACTGGGGCCAGCGATGGTTCCAGGCGGAGGAGGGTCCCGCCCTCGTCTACACCCACCGCGGCTGCGGCCGGGCCTTCCAGGCTCAGCTGACCTGTGACGCCTGCGCGGCGCCGCTGCGCGGAACCGACGTCGTGGTGGAACGCCCGGCCTGAGCGGCGCTCGGGGACCAGGCGCCCCCGCCCGTACGGCGGAGCCCGGGAGGCCGGGCTCCGCCGTGTCGAGACGGGATCAGGGGATCAGAACAGGCGTGCCTGCGGGGTCGGCAGGTCCACCCTGGCGGGGCCGTGCCAGCCGTGCTTGCCGCCGAAACCGGGGCCGCCCGGCCTGTCGCTCACCAACGGCAGCGTGATCCTGCTCTTGGACAGGTCGACCGTGACCGCGGCCCCGGTGGCCGCGTCACGGACGTAGCTGGAGTCGGTGCCCGCGAGGATCACGCCCAGCCGGTGGCCCTGCTTGAAGGTGTAGTCCTGCGGCAGGGTGTCCCACGTGACGGTGCCAGACTCCCCGGCAGGCAGGGGGGACGACGTCGTCAGCGAGTCGCGGTTCTGCACGTCGATCCAGCCGCGGGCCACGATCTCCAGCGGCCGGGTCGCCACCCTCGTGGTGGTCGTCCGGTAGCAGGCGTCGTCGGCTTCGGTGCTCTCGCCGTAACAGGTCTCGTCGGTGTTGGTCGTGATGCCGCCTCCGGACCGCCAGTCCACCCGGGCCTCCTCGCCGAAGTCGACGAGCAGCGCGGTGAGGTTGGAGGTCGGCTTGTCGAGCGTGACCTTCAGAGAGACCTCGGGGGTGCCGGACATCCGCAGGTCGGCGGGGAGCTCGCCGGTCGTGAACGCGGCGCGTCCGGCCGCGGGGGTTCCCACGTCGGCGGTCATGGCGTTCTCCGACTGCCTGAGGTCGGTGAACGTGGCCGTCGTGCCCTTGTCGGCCTTGGCGAGGCCGAGGGTGCCGTCGGCGGCCGGGCGCAGTGCGACCTTGTCCGTGTGCGGGGCCGGCCAGTCCTTCTGCGTGATCCAGGTGTCGGGACCCGCCTGGATGTCGGCACGCGGCTCGTGCATGATGCCGTTCTTCACGCCCTGCAGCCAGTAGTCGAACCAGCGGTGCAGCGTGTCGACCCACACGTCGCGGCGATAGTCGAACGGGTCCACGTGCTCGTACTGCCCGAGCCAGATCTTGCGCGGGACGTTCCTGTCGCCCAGCGCGTCCCACCAGGTGGAGAGGTTGTCGGTCTTGACGTTGAGGTCGTTGAGCGTGTGCACCGCGAAGACGCTGGCGCGGACCTTCCGTACGTCGGAGATCGTCCCGTGCAGGTAGTCGCGCTCCTGCCAGAACGCGTTGTAGTTGCCGGTGTCGTCTCCGGCGGCCGCGTCCAGCGCCGTCCGCACGGCCGCGCACTTGGCGTCCGGATCGGTGTCGACGACGTTGGTGAGATAGGACGGGTAGTTGAAGTTGTATACGAGGCCGTTCATCCGCTGGTACCGGTACCACGAGCTGATGGCGTTGATCGGCACGATGGTGGCCAGCCCTTCGACCCCCGTTCCGGCCACGGCGTTGGCGAGCGTGCCGTCGTACGACTTGCCGATCATCCCGGCCTTGCCGGTGCTCCAGCCGGCCTTGACGGGGTCGCCGTCGGCGTCGTACGCCTTGGCCCGGCCGTTCAGCCAGTCGATGACCGCCTTGCCGCCGAGGACGTCCGCCTTGCCGCCCATGTCCGGGCATCCGTCGGACCTGGTCGTGCCGATCATGTCCACGTTGAGCACGGCGTAGCCGCGCGGCACGAAGTAGTTGTCGTAGAACAGGGGGAACTTGAGCGGGTTGCCGTCGGCGTCGTAGGTCTTGCGCTCCGCCTCGTTGCCCCGGCCCGAGTTGTCGTAGTAGGGGCTCTCGTCGATGATCGCGGGAACCTTGAGCCCCTGGTCGGACTCCTTGGGCCGGATGATGTCGACGCGAACGCGGTCGTTCGCGCCGTCGCCGTCGCTGTCGACACTCGACTCGACGTAGACGTATTCGCGGATCGCGTCGGCATAGGAGAAGACCGGCTGGGTCACTCCTTGCTCGACCTTGATTCTGGGTTGTGTCGACGCGTGGGCCGATGTGGCCCCCGCGACCATTGCGAGTGCGGCGGAGAGGGCGAGAGCGGCTGAGACGCCTCGCCGACGGGAAACGAGCACGCAAATCCTCCCGGATTACCGGAAAAAGGGACGATCGCGCGCAACTCTCACCCTGCGTGGAATGCCTGACAAGATCCCTTTATGTCTTGTACACCTCCTTGCGATCGGTATGTGACATCTGGGACGCCAGGTGCACCCTGTGTATGAGGGAAGATCACATCCGGTGATCGAGGGACCCGCGTGCCCGGGTCAGGAGTGGGCCTCGCGCAGGCGGTTCTTCAGGAGCTTGCCGCTGGCGTTGCGGGGCAGTTCCCCGGCGAACGTGACGCCCCGCGGGCACTTGAAGTGGGCCAGGCGCTTCCGCGCGAAGGCGACGAGGTCCTCGGCGGTCACCTGCTCGCCGCCCGGCCGGAGCACGACCACGGCATGGGGCACCTCGCCCCACTGCTCCGAGGGCACGCCGATCACGGCGACCTCGGCCACCGAGGGATGCGCGGTGAGCGCGCTCTCCACCTCGGCCGGGTACACGTTCTCCCCACCGCTGACGATCATGTCCTTGAGCCGGTCGTGCAGGTAGAGGTAGCCGTCATCGTCGAACGAGCCGCCGTCACCGGTGCGCAGCCAGCCGCCGGGGAGGACGGCCGCCTCGGTCGCGGCCGGGTTGCGCCAGTAGCCGGTCATCACCTGGCCGCCGCCGATGAGCACCTCTCCGCGTTCGCCGGGCGGCAGGTCGCGCATCTCGCCGGGAAGGGCGGCGGGGTCGACGATCCGGACCGGCACGCCGTGCATCGGCCTGCCCGCCGACAGCAGCCGCCGCTCCTGGCCCGGGCCGGGCAGGTGGTCGTCCGCGCTGAGCACGGTCACGCCGCCCGTCGACTCGGTCAGGCCGTAGCTCTGCAGGAACCGGCAGCCGATCGTCTCGGTCGCCCGGACGATCACCGGGAGCGGGATCGGCGAGGCGCCGTACACCACGTATTTGAGCGCGGACCAGTCGTGGCCGGTGATGCCGTCGAGCGACACCAGGCGCTGGATGAGCGTCGGAACCAGGACCGCGTGGGACACCCGGCGGGTGATCAGGAGGTCGCGCAGGTCCTCGGGCGCGGTCGCGTGCTCCAGGAGGATGGCCGCCCCGTTCACGGCCGCGATCAGGGCCAGGCCGAAGCCCGAGATGTGGAAGTAGGGGATCGGCGCCATCGCCACCGACGTCTCGTCGAGGTCGATCTCGTAGTGCATGGTGGCCAGCGCCCGGCCGAGGTTGCGGCCGCTCAGCATGATGCCCTTCGGCAGTCCCGTCGTCCCCGAGGTGTAGAAGATCACCGCGGTCGCGTCGGGATCGGGCCGCACGCCCGGGTCGGTCGCCGGGTGGCCGGCGAGCCAGGACTCGTACGGCGTCGCGCCCGCGACGGGCTCGGCCGTCACGACCCTGACGACGGACGGCACTGCCGTGGACGTGAGACGCCCGTCGCCCGCGCCCAGCACGAGCACGGCGGGCTCCGCGTCGGCGAGGATCCGCGTCACCTCCGGCGGGGCGAGCCGGTTGTTCACCGCGGTGGCGATCGCGCCGATCTTGGCCGCGCCGTACAGGACCTCGAGGAACGAGGCGGCGTTGACGCCGATGTAGGCGATCCGGTCGCCCGCACGCCGTCGGCGAGCAGGGCCTGTGCGACGCGGCTGGAACGCGCGTCGAGGTCGGCGTGGGTGATGGTCCTGCCGGGCTCGATGACGGCGGGCAGATCCGGCGTGGCCGCCGCGCGGCGGCGCACGATGTCGGCCAGCCGGTCGACGCGCGTGCCGTCTGCGTGCAGGGCGTAGCCGGCGTCCGGGCCGGTCCTGAGTGCGCTGTTCACGATGTCCCCTCGGGGGTGGTGTTCGCGGCGGTCTTCTCGGTGGGGCTCGTGGCGGTGTCGTCAAAGGTGCCGTCGGAGGCGCCGTGGGAGCCTCCGTCGGAGGCGAAGGTGTACGGCGCGAAGACGGGCGGCTCGAAGACGCCCGGCGGCGCCGCCACGACGTCGCGGATCGCGCGGATGACCGGCCCCGCGGTGACGAACTGCGCGGCGGTGGTCCTGCTGAGCGGGTCGTCGGGCTCGACCAGGTTCAGCGTCATGGTGAGACCCGGCCTGCCGGTCACGGTCACCGTCCAGTGGTCGCGCCCGGCGTAACGCGGCATGGCCGGGTCCATGGTCCAGACGATGGACAGGGTGAGAACGCGCCGGCCGGCGGACAGCGCGTGCCAGCGCCACTCGGTGGCCGCGACCGTGCCCTTCCTGATGGTCCCCGCCGCCACCTCCAGGTCGCGGACGGCGGGCTCGACGCGGTGGTCGGGCTCGTAGGAGTCGACGGAGAGGCCCATCCGCTCGGCCATGAACGCCAGCGTCTCGGTGTAGAGCCGGCCGTACAGCCGGGGCAGTTCGCCCTCGCGCAGGTCGATCGCGGCGGGGTCGGAGCCCATGCCCATCACGTCGAACACGAAGTTCGGATCGGGCATCCGGCGGGCGTCCAGCACCTCGTCGATGGTGATCCGGTCCAGGTCGAGACAGACGCCGGACAGGGCGAGGGCCAGCCGTTCGCCGATGACGCCGGGGCTGATGCCCACGCCGTACAGCGTGGTGCCGCCTTCGGCGCAGGCGGCGAGGAACATCTGCTCGCGCTCCCGGCCGTGCGCGCGCGGGAAGTGGTTGCCCGCCGTCGTGATGACGTTCTTGCCGGAACGCAGCAGCGCGAGGATGTCGGCGTCGTGCGTCTCGTACGGCACCTGCAGCCGCGGCGTGTGCACGACCACGTCGGCGGGGACGGCCAGGATCTCGTCCCTGTCGCGGGTGGCGATGATCCCGGTGCGGGGACGGCGCGCGATGTCGCCCGCGTCGCGCCCCGCCTTGCGGTCGCCGTAGACGAAGAGCCCGGCGAGTTCGAGTTCGGGGGAGTCGAGCACGGCCCGCAGGCAGGTCTTGCCGATCGCTCCGGTGGCCCACTGGACGACGCGGATGGTCACGCGGCTCCTTCCGTGATCTCATGAGGGACGAGACGGATGGTCAGCCCGGCGGTCTCGATCACGCCGGCCTCGGGCGCGCGCAGGTCCAGCGCGACCAGGCCGCGTCTGCCTGACGCGGGGACGAACCTGACCAGCCCACGCCCGGCCCGCACGGCCCGGCCCCCGGCGGTGCCGCCTGCCACCGCCTCGTCCACCACGGGGAGTCCGAACAGGCGGGACCACGTCACCGCCATGGCGGCCGGATCGGCGACGGCCACGTCCACGGCGACCAGGTCGCCCGCCCGCGCGTCCGGTGAGCGGCCCGGCGTGTCCCACGTGTCGTAGTGCCAGGCGCGCCCGGGCGGCATCTCGTCCGCCTCGACGAGGACGCCGAGGTCGCCGGGGTGAAGCTGGAGGATCGCCGCTCCGGCGAGGTCCTGCCGGTGCACGATCCGCACGCCCAGCGCGGCACACCGCTCGGCGAGCGCCGCCGCGTCCGGGACGCGCAAGGCGACCAGGTAGCCGCCTGCTCCGCCCTCGAGGAAGCGGTGCAGGCGGGACCCGGGGCCGGAGGGGGCGACGACTTCCAGGTAGGTGTCGCCGAGCGTGAACACCTCGTTCGCGATCTCCCACGCGGCCAGCTCGGGGTCGGCGAAGCCCGGGGCGAGCCCGAGCCGTTCCCGGATCCCGGCGGCGGCGAGGTCGTGGACCGCGACGGTCGCCTGGACGAGTTCGGGCGAGCTCATCGTCCGGTTCTCAACGTCGGCGCGTGCAGCAGCTTCGCCAGCTGCCGTTCGTAGCGGCCGGGGTCGCGGGCCATCCGCGCCCGGGCGTCGACGGCCATCCAGTCGGTGTCGGCGACGTTCTCGCCGCGTTCCACCGCGCGCAGGCCGGCCCGCGCGACGTCACGGGGGTCCTCCTTGCGCCCGTCCACGTGCGCGGCCATCCGGGTGTCGACCGAGCCGACGATCAGTGAGGTGACCTGCGTGCCCTGCGGTTCCAGCTCGGCCCTGGCGATGGTGCCGAGCCACAGCGCGGCGGCCTTGGACGTCGAGTACCCGCCCATGAACGGGGTCGGCACCATGCCCGCCACGGACAGCACATTGGCGATGGCGCCGCCGCCGTTGGCCGCGAGCACCGGTGCGAACGCGCGGATCATGTTGAGCGTGCCGAAGAAGTTGACCTCCATCTCGGTCCTGGCGGCCGCCGGGTCGTCGGTCAGCACCAGGCGCCGATTGGCGAAGTGCCCGGCGTTGTTGATCAGCACGGACACGTCGGAGCAGGTGCCGGCCGCCGCGGCCACCTGGGCGAGGTCGGTGACGTCGAGCCGGACCGGAACGGCACCGGCGTCGACGAGCGCGGGATCGACGTCGCCGGGGTCGCGCGCGCCCGCGTAGACCCTGGCCGCCCCGCGGGCCAGCAACTCCTCGACGAACGCCCTGCCGATGCCCCTGTTCCCGCCGGTGACGAGTGCGGCCCGGCCCGCCAGCTCGATCATTTCGCCGCTCCGCCGTACACCGGGTCGTCCGGATGCTTGCCGCCGCGCACGAGCACGGCGGGGTCCGGGGCGAGCATGCCGAAGATCCACGTCTCGGCGGCGGGCGCGTCGTGGCTCCACTCCCACACGAGCGTGCGGTGCGCGATGCCCCAGCGGCCGTCGCGGCGCTCGAACCTGTCGATGATGCGGGCGCCGACGAACGAGTGGCCGGGACCGTCGGGCGTGCGCACCCGCGTGAACGTCGTCACGTACGACTCGGCCTGGGCGGTGTCGGGATCGTCGCCCGGCTCGATCAGCACGTTGGTCATGCAGTGCATGGTCCGGCCGCGCGGATGGGTCACCACGGGTGCGACGCTCGCGACGTAGTCCGCCGCGCTGCCGCTGAACACGCCGCCGTGGTCCTCGGTGGCCCCGGGGAGGTAGCAGGCGGCGACGCCCGCGATGTCACCCCGGTCGACCGCGCGCAGATAGCGCGCCAGCACCTCGTAGATGTCCTGCTTGTCGAGCAGCTCCCGTAACCGGTCCGTCACGCCCGGCCTCCTCACCGTGTCCGCCTCACCGTGTGGCCGTCTCGCCGTCCGGGGGAGCGGCCGATGGGACAGGCCCGGCATCACGCTACAACTAAGAGAGTTACCCGGCCAGGGTTGATTGCGGACGAGTTTCGACCAGGCCGCGGCCCGTTGACGCAATCACTCTGTCTGCTGTAGTAACGCTGTGACCGGCAACACAGTGCCGGTAGCCGTACGGAACTCACAGGGGAGCGACGTCGGGATGCACAGAACGCACAGAGCCCCGGAGGCCGCGGTTCGCGGCGGCGCCCGAGGGGGCCACCGGTGACCCGGGGGCTGCACGCGCCGGAGCGGGTCGAGGAGTACACCCGCCTGGGCTGGTGGAGCGACGAGACGATGGATGGCCTGTTCCGTGTCCGGGTCGGCGCCGAGCCCGACCGGCTCGCCCTCGTCGACCCGCGCAACAAGGGCGACCTGCTCGGTCTCCCGCCGCGGCGGCTCACCTGGCGGGAGCTCGAGTCGGAGGTGAACCGCCTCGCCGCCGTCCTCCTGCGGCACGGGCTCGGCGCGGGCGACGTGCTCGGCGTGCAACTGCCCAACACCGTCGAGCTGGTCACCGTCTACCTCGCGTGCTGGCGGCTGGGGATCGTGGTCTCGCCGCTGCCGGTGCAGTACCGCGAGCACGAGGTCACGGAGCTGGGCGCCCTCGCCGAGTTCGCGGGGTTCGTCACCGTCGCGCGGCTCGGCGAACGCCGCCCGGCCGACGAGGTCCGCGCCGCCCTGCCCGGCCTGAGGACGGTCCTCGCGTACGGGGAGGAGCTGGACGCCGAGCTGGCCGCGACCGATCCGGACGAGGCGCGCCGGCTCGTGGAGGACCACGCGGCCGCGCACTCGGCGGACCCGAACGACTGCGTCACCATCTGCTGGACGTCGGGGACGGAGAGCACCCCCAAGGGCGTGCCGCGCACTCACTACGACTGGCTGGCGATGAGCTGGGCGACGGTGGACGCGCCCCGGCTGACCGGCGACGACGTGCTGCTCAATCCCTTCCCCATGGTGAACATGGCGGGCATCAACGGGATGTTCCTGCCGTGGCTGCGGGTGGGCGGCGTGCTGGTCCAGCATCACCCGTTCGACCTGCCCACCTTCCTGGCGCAGATCGCGGAGGAGCGCGCGACCTACACGGTGGCGCCGCCCGCGCTCCTGTCGCTGCTGCTGGCTCGCGCGGACCTGCTGGCCCACGCCGACATCTCCTCGCTCCGCCTGATCGGCTCCGGCTCCGCGCCGCTCCCGCCCTCAATGGTGAAGGGCTGGCAGGACGTCCACGGGATCGGCATCGTGAACTTCTTCGGCTCGAACGAGGGGATCGCGCTGCTGACCGACCCGCACGACGTGCCCGATCCCGAGCAGCGCGCCCGTTACTTCCCCCGGTACGGAGCGGCGGGGGTGACGTGGAGTTCGCGGATCTCCCGCCAGGTGTCGGTGAGGCTCGTCGACCCGGACACGGGCGAGGAGGTCACCGAGCCGGGCCGACCCGGGGAGCTGCGGCTCAAGGGCCCGACGGTCTTCGCCGGCTACCTGAAGGGCGAGCGCCTGCCCGATCCGTTCGACGAGCAGGGCTACCTGAGGACCGGTGACGTCTTCGTCATCGACGGAGAGGAGGGCGAGTTCCTCCGGTACGTCGACCGGGCCAAGGACCTCATCATCCGCGGCGGCATGAACATCGCCCCCGCGGAGATCGAGGGACTGCTCTCGGCCCATCCGGGGATCGCCGACGTCGCCGTCGTCGGCTATCCGGACGAGGTTCTCGGCGAGCGGGTCTGCGCGGTCGTCGTGCCGAAGGAGGGCGCCGAGGTCACCCTCGACGACCTCCTCGAGCACCTCCGCGCGGCCAGGATCGCCTCCTACAAGCTGCCCGAACGGCTGGAGGTGCGGGCCGTCCTGCCGCGCAACCCCGTCGGCAAGATCCTCAAGCGCGAACTCCGCCGTGAGATCGCCTGACACCCCCTACACACAGCGGAGGAGACGAGATGGACGACGCCGCGCGCCTGCAGGTGGCCCGCGACATGGTCGAGGCGTGGAACACCATGGACTGGGAGCGGGTCGTGGAGCTTTTCGCGCCGGACGGCGTGCTCCACAGCGTGATGCAGGATCCCATCGTGGGCCGCGACGCGATCCGCGGGCGGCTGGCCGCGCTCACGGACGGGCTCGAGCGGATCACTCTGGAGATCAGGACGATGGGCGTCGTCGACGGCCGCGTCTTCATCGAACGGCGGGACGTGTTCGACGTGAAGGGCCATCACGGCGAGGTGCCCGCCGTCGGCGTGCTGTCGGTGGAGGACGGCCACGTGACCGAGTGGCTGGAGTACTACGACCGGCCCACGCTGCTGCGCGGCATGGGGCTCGCCGCCGACTTCGCGCACTGACTCTCCGGCTCCCCGGGTCCCGTCGTCGGCGGGACCCGAAGGAGTAGGGGGGTACTCATGACCGGCACGCCCACCGACCGGTCATATGGGGACATGGATGAACACCTGCCCGTCGAGCCGCGACCTGTGCCGGACCCGTCACCGGACGATCCGCCCCAGGACTTCGAGGAGCCCGACTACGACGAGATGGATCGCGAGGTGGCGCGCGATGCCCAGACCCAGTGAGCTGCTGAAGGAGATGACCAGGTACCTCGGGTACCGGGAGCCCGCGAGCATGAGGACCGTCTTCGGGGCCTCCTTCCGCGAACGGAAGGACCTGCGGCCCGCGGACGCCTGGGACAAGGGCGCGTGGTGCGACATGTACATCGCCCAGTGCGCGATGGCCGCGGGCGGCAAGGACATGCTCGCCGCGGTCGGCGACTTCGCCTGGACCGTGGGCCATGCCCAGTGGTTCAAGGACGACGGCCGGTGGCACGCGGGGACGGCCGGAATCCGCCCCGGCGACATCGTCTTCTTCGACTGGTCGGGCGGCAGGAGGATCGACGCCATCGACCATGTCGCCACGGTCGAGAAGGTCCGCTCGACGCGCGACATCCAGACGATCGACGGCAACATCGGCGACGCCTGCGTGCGGAACCGGCGGACGGACGCCTTCGTGGTGGGTTACGGCCGTCCGGCGTACGACGGCAGGCCGTCCGTGCCGAATCTCTCGGTCACCGCCGTCCTGGCCGAGCTGGGAGACGCCCCCGGCTTCCCCGGCACGGTCAAGCAGGGGCAGAAGGGCGCCGACGTGCGGCGTGTCCAGGAGAAGCTCCGCCGCCGCCGGTTCTCGCTCGGGCCCGCCGGAGTGGACGGAGACTTCGGCCCGGACACCAGGGCGGCCGTCAGGAGCTTCCAGACGAGCCAGGGCTTCGACGCGACGGGGGCCGTGGACAAGCGGACGTGGGTGGCCCTGTGGGAGGCCCGGCTCAAGGCCTGACCTCGGTCTTCGGCCCGGTCAGACGGTGACCCACTCCGTCGTGAAGACGGCGTCGCCGACACGGCAGCGGAAGCTCAGTGGACCGGGCGGGACCCGGTCCACGGTGAACCGGCCGAACGCGTCCGTGCTGACGGACACCGGGTCGCCGCCCCGGACCTCCACCACCGCGTGAGCCGCCGGCGTCACCTGGCCGACGACACGGCGGGACGGCCCGTCCCCGGTGATCTCCAGATCGAGACCGGTCTCCGGCCCGCCGAAGCCGAGCACGCGCGCCTGCGCCGGGCCGCGGACGGCCGCCGTCCCGGCGAGGGAGTCGAACGTCAGCTCCGCCAGCTCGGCGTCGACGGTCCGGAACCGGAACGCCTCGACGGCGACCTCCACGAGGGAGACCGGCACCGGGTCGAGAAGTTCCGCGGCGCGCCGCAGCGACTCCTCCAGTTCGTCGTCGTTCACGTCGCCGGCCCTCCGGCTCGCCGCGTCATCACGCGAGCAACCTTCGCAGTTGCCCGAGGCAGCGGCCCCGTGTCGGGCCGATGCTCCCGATCGCCATGCCGAGCCCTGCGGCGATCTCGGCATAGCTCGGCGGAGGCGACGCCATCAGAACCCGCAACAATCGCCGGCAGTTGTCGGAGAGCTGTTCGTACGCCTGCCAGACCCCGCGCAGCGTGGCCTCCCGACCCGCGGTCTCCTCGGCTTCGAGGACGGCCTGCTCGGGGGAGTGCTCGTCGGCCTCGGGCGACAGGACGTCGATGTCGCTGGTCGGGACGACCCTGCGGGAGCCGCGGATGACCTTGAGGCACTCGTGCCGGGCGGTGCGCGCCAGCCACGAGCCGACCTTGTCCGGCTCCTTGATGCGCGTGAGGTTGTCGGCCAGCCGGAACCACGTGGTCTGGAAGACCTCGTGGGCGTCGGCGTCGATCAGCCGGTGCGCGCGGACCACGGACCAGACGAGCGGGCTGAGACGGCCGACGAGAGCCTCCCACGCGGTGGCGTCTCCCTTGGCCGCGGCCTGGAAGAGAGCGCCGGTCGAGTCGATGTCCACGCGGCACGCCCTTACGTCGGGTGCATCCGGGATCGTCATCGTACGACGAGGGGGACCCGCCGTGTGAGGAGCGAGACCCCTTCGAGATCGGCCACGATCAGCCGGAGGCCAGGCTGATCAGCTGCCGCAGCGCGGTCCGGTCGCTGCTGCCGAGGTTCTCGTACGCCCGGCACAGCTGGTTGGCGACCGTCCGGATGGACAACCCCAGCCGCTGGGCGATCTCGCGGTTGGTGAGCCCGGCCGCCGCGAGGCCCGCGATCTGCCGCTGCCGCGGCGTGAGGCGGGGGGTCGCGAGGCCGAGCAGGGCCGGAGTGCGGGCGCCCTGGCAGGCCTGGGCCAGCGTCGAGGCGTAGGCGATCGAGGCGTCGGCGGACCGGGCGTCGTGGTGGGCCTTCGCGGCGTGGCCCGCCGCCTCGGCGGCGTGCAGCAGCAGGCCGAGCCCGGCCAGCCTCCCGGCCACCCTGTCCAGGGCGGGCCCGTCCGCCGCGGCCAGGGCGGCGGCGTGCTCGGAGAGCAGAGGGGCGAGGTCACCCGGCAGGGTGCGGGCGAGTCGCTTGAGGCGGTCGGCGACGAGGCCGGGCGCGCCGAGCCGTACGACGTCGTGCAGGGCGAACAACTCGCCCGACCCGGGGCCGGCGGGGCGGCCCGTGCCGTACGGCGCGGCGGACCTGCCGGGCTCCGCCGCACCGGAACGGCAGGCGCCGAGTGCGAACAGCCCGTCCGGCAGGCAGGCGCCCGACCTGCTCGATCGGGCGGCCGCCAGCGCGGACGCCACCGCGGCGTCCTGCTCGCCCCGCGCGGCGAGGAGCCACGCGCGGGCGGTGAGGAACGAGGCGGGCGTGGCGAGGAAGCCGGGCACGGGGTCCTGCGGCCACCGGCTCAGCGCGTCCTCCGCCGTCAGCAGGTCACCGGACTGAGCGGCGGCGCAGGCCAGCTCCGCCAGGCACGGCCCGTGCAGGCGGGAGCGCCGCAGCCCCTCGCTGCTCCAGGCCACCGCTTCCCGGAGCTCGCCGCGCAGGCGGGCGATCCAGGCCCGGCGTGCGCAGAAGTCGGCCATGCCGGGCTCGTCCCAGCCCTCGTCCTCCTCAGTGAGCCGTTCGCCCACGCCGGGGACGACCCGCGTCACGTCGCCGGAGTGGCCGAGCGCGGTCAGCTCCGCGCACTGGGCCGACAACGCCGCGGTCAGGTCGGCGTGCGGCCGCGCCGTACGGCTGAGCCGGAGCGCGCGCAGACGCCCGACGCCCGCGCGGACGGCGGGACCGAACAGCGGATGGGCCAGCCGTACGAGCAGGTCGTCGTCGGTCACGACGAGCCCCTTCGCCTCCAGGCGCTCGAGCGGGGCGACGGGTGTCCCGGGGGCGGTGGCGTCCACCGGCTCGCCGAACGCGACGAGCTCGAGCGCCTCCCGCTCGGAGTCGTCGACCTCGCCCATGGCGGCCCCGACCAGGTCCCTGAGGCGGCCCGTCATGGGGACCGGCCCGCGCCACCGCCACACGCCGTTCACGCGCCGCAGTCCGCCCGACTCACGCGTCGCCGCGACGAGTTCGCGCAGGAGCCACAGGTTCCCGTCGGTCACCCGGCGCAACCTCAGCGCGGTCAGGGCCTCGACGTGGTCCCCGAGCACGGAGGCGAGGATCTGGGCGATCTCAGCGGCGGGCAGCGGAGCGGCGGGCAGGTGGGAGAGCATGTGCTGCCGCCGGAGCGCGAGGACGGCGTCGGGGCCGTGTGCGCCGTCCGGCATCGTGAGCAGGACGCGTGCGCGCCGGTTCGCCACCAGGTGATGGACGAGGGCCGCCGACGCGTCGTCGAGGAGATGGGCGTCGTCCACGACGAGCACGCGCACCGGGCTCAACGCCGCCACGGCCCGGCTGAGCGAGTCGGCCGCGGCGCCGGGCAGCAGGTGAGCGAACGCCGCGAAGCGAAGCGGCGCGGTGCCGCGCGTCCCGGTGACCCGGGCGTGGGGGAGCCCGGCGACGGATTCGGCCGCCAGGCGGCTCCTCCCGGCGCCGGCCGGGCCGGTGACGACGATGCCGCGGCGGTCGCCGTGAAGGGCTTCGCGTATCAGGTCGAGCTCGGCCGCGCGCCCGCCGAACGGCCACTTGTCCCGAGGATCCTCCATGTGAATGAAGAGCAGGCCGCCGCCGCTCTGATACATAACGGTTCGGCCCCGGGAACGGTCCACGCCATCGCGTCCCCGGCCGTGGGGGATCTTGCAGGAAATCCTGACTCCGGATTCACGGACCCTTGACCGGAGAGCGCTCTCGGGCCAAGATCGGGCGAACGCCGCCCGGAGGCGCACTCTGACCGAACCCGCGCCGTGAGAAGGACTCCTCATGATCAGATCACTGGCCCGATTACGCGCGAGCCGGAGCACGCTCGCGATGCTGGCGGCCGTCGTCCTGTTGGGCGGCGGGGCCGCCGGGGTTCCGAGCGCCGGAGCCGACGCCGCGAAGGGCGGCGGGCAGCCCGTCGTCGGCAAGCCCGCCCTGGACGCACGGGGATGCGCCCGCATCGAGAGCCGCCTGCCCGCGCTCGCCGACTGGCCGAAGGTCGACAGCCGGATCAAGCGCGACCCCTCCGACGAGAAGCGCATCAAGAAGATCCTCGGCAGCATGACGCTCGCCGAGAAGGTCGGCCAGATGACGCAACCGGAGATCGCCGCGATCACGCCCGAGGAGGTCCAGCAGTACGGCATCGGCTCGGTCCTCAACGGCGGAGGCTCGTGGCCCGGCCGCGACAAGCACGCGTCCCCGCAGGACTGGCTGGATCTCGCGGACGCCTACTGGGCCGCCTCAAAGGCCACGCGGACCGAGATCCCCGTCATCTGGGGCATCGACGCGGTCCACGGCAACAGCAACGTCTACGGCGCGACGCTCTTCCCGCACAACATCGGCCTCGGCGCCGCCCACGACCCGTGCCTCATCCGCGACATCGGAGAGGCGACGGCGAAGCAGATGCACGCTACCGGGCAGGACTGGGCCTTCGCGCCCACGCTCGCCGTGGTGCGCGACGACCGGTGGGGCCGCACCTACGAGGGCTTCTCCGAGGACCCCCGGATCACCCGCGCCTACGGGTACGAAGCCATCCGGGGGCTCCAGGGCGGCGACTCGCACGGCATCAGCAGGAAGGGCGTCATCGCGACCGCCAAGCACTACATCGGCGACGGCGGCACGGACAAGGGCGTCGACCAGGGGGTCGACTCCTCGTCCGAGGCGCAGATGATCAACATCCACGGCCAGGGCTACTACGGCGCGCTGGCCGCGGGCGCCCAGACCGTGATGGCGTCGTTCAACAGCTGGACGAACGCCGACCTCGGGATCGAGGAGGGCAAGCTGCACGGCAGCAAGCGGGCCCTCACCGACATCCTCAAGCAGAAGATCGGCTTCGACGGCGTCGTGGTCTCCGACTGGAACGGCATCGGCCAGGTCGCCGGATGCACCAACTCGAGTTGCGCACGGGCCGTCAACGCCGGCATCGACGTCGTCATGGTGCCGAACGACTGGAAGGCGTTCATCGCCAACACCGTCGCGCAGGTCGAAAGCGGCGAGATCCCCATGTCGCGGATCGACGACGCCGTCACGCGCATCCTGCGGGTGAAGCTGCGCGCCGGCGTGTTCGACGCGCCAAGGCCGTCCGCACGCTACGCGGCGGGATCCGCCGACGCGCTCCAGGCCAAGGACCTCGCCCGCGAGGCCGTGCGCGAGTCGCAGGTGCTGCTGAAGAACAACCACAAGGTGCTGCCGCTGTCGCCCTCGTCGAAGGTGCTCGTCGTCGGCAAGAGCGCCGACAACCTGCAGAACCAGACCGGCGGCTGGTCGCTCACCTGGCAGGGCACCGGCAACACCAACGCCGACTTCCCGAACGGCACGACGATTCTCGGAGGCCTCCGCGCCGCGCTCGGCGCCGACGACGTCACCTTCAGCGAGACCGGCGACGGCGTCGACCCCTCGGCGTACGACGCCGTCATCGCGGTCATCGGCGAGACGCCGTACGCCGAGGGGGTCGGCGACCTGTCGCGGCGCACGCTCGAGGCGGCCAAGCTCTACCCGGGCGACCTCGCCGTGCTCGACAAGGTCAGCGGCAAGGGCGCTCCCGTCGTCACGGTCTACGTCTCCGGCCGGCCGCTCTACGTCAACAAGGAGCTCAACCGCTCCGACGCGTTCGTGGCCGCCTGGCTGCCCGGCACGGAGGGCGCCGGGGTCGCCGACCTGCTCGTCCGCGGCAAGCACAGCGGCCGGGGCTACACCGGCACGCTGTCGTACTCGTGGCCGCGGTCGGCCTGTCAGACGCCGCTCAACACCGGCGACGCGGACTACGACCCGCTCTTCCCGACGGGGTACGGCCTGCGCTACGGGCAGGCCGGCTCGGTCGGGACGCTGGACGAGGCCTCGCCCGAGTTCGCCTGCGGCCAGACGGGCGGAGGCGGCACGGCCACCGAGGATCTGGAGATCTTCAACCGGACCGACGTGGCACCGTACAAGAGCTTCATCGGCTCGGCCGAGAACTGGGGCGGCACCGAGATCGGAGTGGACGGCGAGGCCGCGCACTCCGAGATCAGCGTCGTGCCCTCCGACGTCAACGTGCAGGGCGACGGCCTGAAGGCGACCTGGAACGGCAGCGGTCCCGCACAGATCTACATGCAGGACCCGGCGGGCGGCAGCGACCTGCGCGGCTACCTCAACGCCGACGCCGCCCTGGTGTTCGACACCGTCGTGCACCAGCCGCCGGCGAATCGCACGGTGATCAGCGCGCACTGCCTCTACCCGTGCTTCGCCGAGATCGACGCGACGCCGTTGTTCCAGCGGCTGCCCGTCGGCGGCAAGGCCACCGTCAAGGTCCCGATCTCGTGCTTCGCCACCGGTGGCCTCGATCTGTCGGTGGTCAACACGCCGTTCCTCGTGTACACGGACGGCGCGTTCTCCGCGTCGTTCGCGAACGTCCGCTGGGTGCCCGGCGCCGCGAAGGACGCCGACGCCGAGACCTGCGGCGGGGCGACCTAGCCCGGCCCGGACGGGCCTCCGGGTGGTGGGAGTGGACGCCTCCCACCACCCGGGCGTCACGTCGTCACGGGCGCTCAGGTCAGGGCACGAGGAGGACGCGACCGAGCTGGGAGCGGCTCTCCATGATGCGATGTGCCTCGGCCGCCTCGTGGAGCGGCAGCCTGGCGTGCAACGACGCACGCAGCCGGCCTTCGGCCGCGTGCGTCGCCACCTCTTCCACGTCGTCGCGCGCCTGCCTCGGCGCGGCGGCCCTCCACGCGAGCAGCGAGAATCCGGCCACCGATCTCATCGCGAAGAGGCTGGTCAGCGGAATGCCGGTGAGCTCACCGCCGGCCGCTCCGTACACGACGGCTCGCCCGAACGGCGCGAGCAGGTCGAGGCTGCGCAGCAGGACGCGGCCGCCGACGGAGTCCAGGACGACGTCGATTCCTCTCGGCGCGAGCTCGCGCACTTGCTCGGGCCAGTCCTCGGCCGAATAGTCGACGGCCGCGTCGGCGCCGAGCGCGCGGATGAAGTCGAGTTTGCCGGCGGAACCGGCCGTGGCGATCACGGTGCCGGCCCCGCGGAGCCTGGCGAGTTGCACCGCCAGGTGGCCGATGCCCCCCGCGGCGGCGTGGACGAGCACCGTCTCGCCGGGGGACATCCGGGCGGCGCGCAACGCGCCGAGCGCGACGGGGCCGCCCATGGGCAGCATGCTCGCGGTGGCGTCGTCGACGCCCTCCGGCACCGGTGCGAGCCATTCGGCCTCGGCGAGCACGTGGTCGGCGAAGGCGTCCTCCGCCAGTGCGGCGACCCGGCGGCCGACGAGACCGGGGTCGACCCCGCGTCCCACCGCGCCGACCGTGCCGACGACGTCGCCGGTGAGGACGGCGGGCAGGTCGCGGCGGTAGATCCCGCCGGTGTCGGGGCCCTGGCGGAACTTCACGTCGACGAAGTTGGCTCCGATCACCTCGGCGCGGATGCGGACCTGGCCGGGTCCAGGTGCCGGGATCTCGGTCTCCTCCAGGGTGAGCACCTCGGGGCCGCCGTAGGCGTGATAGCGGATTCGGCGCATGCCGTCCTCCTTCGTAAGGATAAAGTGGACCGTAGGTCAAGTTGGATGGAGATTACTTGACCGGCGGTCCAGTTGTCCATGTGAAGAGGAGACGATGGCTGAGGCACGTCCCGAACGCGCTGACGCGGCGCGCAACCGTCGCGCCATCCTGCGGGCCACCGAGGAGTTGCTCGCGCGGCACCGGCCCGATCAGATCTCCATGGAACAGATCGCCGCGGCGGCCGGGGTCGGCAAGGGGACGGTCTTCCACCGTTTCGGGAGCCGGATGGGGCTGATGGTCGAGCTGATGCGGGAGCGGGCCTACGCCCTGGAGGATGCCGTCACGACCGGGCCGCCCCCACTGGGGCCCGGAGCCCCGCCCGAGGAGCGGCTCATGGCCTTCCTGGACGCGATCGTCGACGTCGTCGGAAGGAACAAGGGGCTTCTCGCGGCACTCGGCCACGCCGCCACGGCGGCACCCAGGCCGGCGAGGGAGCAGGGAGAGCACAGGGACGAAGCCGGCGGCGAGCATCCCCTGCACCGGTTCTGGCACGGTCACATCAGCGCACTGATCACCGCGCGGCGGCCCGACCTGGACGGGGAACTCCTGGCGCACATCCTGCTGGGCAGCATTCAGAGCGAACCGGTGTTGCGGCTGCTGGAGCGCGGCGAGACGTCGCGGCTGGCGGCGTCGCTGCGCGCCGTGGCCGCCGGCGTGCTCGCGGCCCCCGCATCGGGAGACCCGCCCGGTACGTCGGCATAGGGGGCGGGGAGGCGAACCGCTGCGGCGCACGATCCGTCATAAGGGCATGGCGGTGCGGAGCCGGGAGGCCGATGTGCGCTGGAGACGGACGGCCGGGCTCGTGTCCCTGGCGGCGGTGGTGACGGCCTGCGGGTCGGGCGCGGACCCGCTCGAGGCGATGGGAACCGCCCAGCCACCCCCGGTGGCCGTGCAGGGCGGAGGACGGCAGGTGTCCCTTGACGCGTTCACGTACTGCTACCGCAACACGTGCGCCGACGGGAGGCCGGAGGACCTGCCGGACCTGGGAACGGTGACCGGCGAGATCACCGTCTCCTTCCCCCTGGAGGACTGGACCTTCCAGGCGACGCAGCTGCAGCCCGCCGTCGCCTTCCCGCAGCCCTGCGACGTGCAGATCCCCGCGCGGCTCGTCCCCACGGGAACCGGCGCGTGGCGGTTGGAGCCCGCCGGGCCTCCCGGGAGGTACCGCGTCGACCTGTTCGGCAGGACGCCAGGGGGAGACCTCGCCGTCGCGTTCGCGGTCACCACGACCCGCGCCGGTTCGACGCCGGCTCCGCAGGCGGGCCTGAGCGCCTTCTACGACCACGACGGCAGGCCGGACAACTACGGCACGTTCGAGTTCGGGATCGACTACCTGAGCACGACGCCGCGGGAGGCCGCGGCCACGCTGACGATCACCGGGCACGGCGGCCGGGCGAGCTACGAGCTCACCCGGGTCGAGGACGAGTGCCGGCCGAAGGGCCAGGTCAGGTTCCGGGCCGAGGTGCCCAACGAGAGCGTGACACGCGCCGTGGGGGGAGAGCCGTACACGATCGGGGTCGAGCTGGAGCTGGACGGGAAGCGGCACGCGGCGTCGATGGTCTGGCCGCGGGACGCGAGCACGGACCCCGACGCCGGAGGAGCGCTGACCCCCGTCTTCACCCCCGCGCTCCCTTGACGCGCGATCCCGTGCCCGGCGGGATGATCAGCCGACCCCGGGGCTCAGTGCGATGCCGACTCGTTCGATGAATTCGGCGAAGAGGTGCTCCGCGTAGGGGGCGCCCTCACGATGCAGCAATTCGACGAGCGGTACCGGCGAGACCTGATATCCCGCGTCGGCCGCCCATCTCACGGCCAGCACGGCCGCCTCCTCGGGAGGCAGGAAGACATCGCTCAGCTTCAAATCGTCCGGCCGGAGATACGCCGCCATGCTGTTCCGGGCCAGGCAGGCCGACCACGACCGGGCCGACCTGCTGAAAGCCGCCACCGCGACACAGTCGCTGTCCATGACGAATCCGACGAGAGCCGGTGCGCCGGTCTCCTCGGACACACCCACGACGAGGACTTCCGGATCCGGCAGGGAATCGTCGACGCTCAGTTCCCAGATCCGCCACCCGTCCGCCGCACGCTCCAATTCCTTGGCGTGTCCGTCATAGCCCTTCAACGCGCGCAGCCCGGTCAGTGGCACGTCCAGCCGTGCCACCACAATCGATCCCCAGAAACCCATGGCGCCAGATCATGCCCGATTCCCTGAATGGCGCAAATGCGCGCGAGTGCAGGTGCCCGTGCCGGCCGTCCGCGCACACCTCAGCGTGAATGCGGACGCCTCTCACGGCGGTGAGTCAGGCGTCGCCGAGGTCGGGCGGGGATTCGGTCATCCGCTCGATGATCTTTTCGAGTGCGCTGCGCATGTGGCGGCGCTCGTCTTCGGTGAGCGTGGCCGTGGCGTGCTCGGCGAGCCGCCGGCGGGCCTCCTCGATCGGCTGTCGCGCCGCGAGGGCCTTCGGCGTGAGATGCAGGCGGACCAGGCGGCCGTCGGCCGGGTCCCGGCGCCGGACGAGCAGCCCGGCGCTCTCCATCCGGGTCGCCGTGTTGACGACCGTCGGCGTGGTGACGTGCAGGCGCGCGGCCAGTTCGCCGGGCGTCAGGCCGTCCGTCTCCCACAGCACCTCGAGCACGAGGTTCTGGCCCACGCGCACGCCGTGGCGGCTCATCGCGTCGTCCGAGGCCGTCCGAAGCAGCTTCTGCGCCCGCGTGAGCAGCCTGATCAGTTCGGTCACCGGCTCATTGTACGAATCGTTTGCATGCTAGCGATCCCACCGCTACGGTGTCGTTAGCGCGCTAATGACATGTCTCGCCGATCGGAGAAGGACGACTGACGTGATTCTCGTCACGGGTGGACTGGGCTTCATCGGCTCGCACACGAGCCGGGCACTGCTGGACATGGGGGAGCGCTGCGTGATCGGCGGCCGGAGGCCGGAGCGGTCGCCGGTCCTCTTCGCGGCCGGTGACCAGGCCGTGGCGGAGCGGATGGACTGCACGGACCTCGACGACCTCCTCGACATCGGGAGGCGGCACCACATCACCGGCATCGTCCATCTCGCCGCCGCCGGCATGGGCGCGGACTCGCCGATGGACGAGCTGTGGGCGAACACACGGGCGTTGTTCAACGTGCTTCGCGCCGCTCAGGAGTGGGACGTGGCGCGGGTCGTGCTGGCCAGCACGATCGGCGTGTACGGCGGGGCGGACGTGAACGGCGCCTACCGCGAGGACGTCCCGTTGCCGATCGCGAGCGCGCATCTGATCCCCGCGCACAAGAAGAGCGCGGAGATCCTGGCGGACGCCGTCTCCGGGAGCACCGGCCTCGACGTCGTCAGTGTCCGGATCGGGGCGATCTGGGGCCCGCTCGGCCGGCCGGCCTCGCCGTTCTTCGGCGCGCCCCAGCTCGTCCACGCCGCGGTCGGCGGTCATGCCGTCCTGGGACCGCTGTACGCCGAGGACGCGATCGACATGTTCTATGTCCGCGACTGCGGCCGGGCGATCGCGCTGCTGCAGACGGCGGCGGCGCTGAGTCACCGCACCTACAACGTCGGCAGCGGGCGCACCACGACCAACCGCGAAGTCGTCGAGGCCCTCGGACGAGCCGTCCCCGGCTGGGTGCCGGGACTCGCGGAGGGACGACGGCCGGGCGCGGCTCTCGCCGCGCACCTCGACGTCGACCGGCTGCGAGGCGACACCGGCTTCGAGCCTGAATACGACCTCGGCCGCGCGGCCGGCGACTACGTCCGGTGGCTCCAGGCGGGCAATCCCCGCTGACGGAGGAAGGCCGACAACTCCTCGGCGGCCGGCGCCGTGGCGGGCCCCCGCACGGTGACGGCCAGCGCCGCGGCGGCGTTGGCGGTGCGGGCCGCGTCCACGACGGTGGACCCGGCGGCGAGCGCGGCGACGAACACGCCGGTGTGGGCGTCGCCCGCGCCGTTCATGTCCACCGCCTCCACGGGGAACCCCGGCACCACCTCGGGCGGCCCGCCGCGCTGAGCGACGACGCATCCGCCGGGACCGGTCCGCACCAGGACCCCGTGCCTGCCGGTGACCTCCAGCAGGGCCGCCGCCGCCATGATCGCGTCCGTGTGGCCGGTGACGACGGCCGCCTCGCGGGCGTTGCACGTCCACCAGTCGACCCGGGGGAGGACGGCCCGCATGACCTCGGCCGGGATCTGCCCGACCAGCGGCCCCGGATCGAAGACCAGCGGGACGTCGCCGGGGATGCGGGGCAGCCAGCCGGCCAGCGCCACCCGGTTGGACGCGTGGAGCATGCCGTACCCGGAGGCGCAGACGATGTCGCCCGCGCCCGTGGTGACCGCGTCGAGATCCCGGCCGGTCAGCGTCGCCTCCGCTCCCGGGCTGGTCAGGAACGTGCGCTCGCCTCCGTCGTCGACCACGGCGACCACGAAGCCGGTGTCGAGAGCGGCCCGTGCGGGATGGAGGACCTCGATCCCTGCCTCGCGCATGCCCGTGCGGGCCAGGTCGCCGAAGGGGCCGGTGCCGTGGGCGCCCGCGTACGCCACGCGCAGTCCCTGCCTGGCCGCGGCCGCCATCACGTTGAACCCGCCGCCGGGGGCGCGGGCGGACCTCGTCGCCAGCACGTCGCCCCCGCGTTCCGGCAGGGCGGGCACGTCGAGCACGAGGTCCACGACGACGTTGCCCACGTGGAGCAACCGGCCGGCCGCCATCAGCGTCCGTGTCCCGCGGGAGAGCGGAGCGCCAGCAGGCCGTCGGCGGTCTCGTCGAGGCGCAGGCCGTTGACCCGCGCGATGGTCCGGCGGGCGTCGGCGGGGAAGGCGTCCACGCCGTGACAGGCGCCGCCGACGGCTCCGGCCATCGCGGCGATGGTGTCGCAGTCGCCGCCGACCGACGCGGACAGCAGGCAGGCCCGCCACGGATCGTCGCGGCACGCCCACAAGACGGCGAACGCCGCGGGGACGGACTCCTGGGTGGCGAGGCTCGTGCCCACCAGCAGGTAGACGCGCTCGCACACCTCCTCGTCGGACAACCCGTCGACGAGTTCGGTCGCCCAGGCGATGCGCTCCGCCACGTCGGCGGCGGCGACCCAGTGCCCACGCCCGGCCGCGAGCCGCGCGGCGACCACGGCGAGGTGGACGGCCTCGCCGACGGTGGCCCCCGCGACCCCGGCGGAGACGGCCGCCGCGACGGCCGCCGCGCCCGCGAGCGCGACCCCCGTGTTGTGCGTGACCATGCTCGTCTCGACGACCCTGTCCACGAGGGCGTCCAGGTCGTCCGGAGCCGTCGCGACGCCGACCGGCGCGACCCGCATCGCCGCGCCGTTGGTGGTGCCGAACCGGCCGGTCTCCGTCACGTCCGCTCCGGCGACCACCTCGGAGACGGCGCGCTTGGTCGACGGGCCGAGCAGGTCGAGGGAGCCGCGCGCCCGCATGGACTCCTCCCACACGACGAGGCGGTGGGCCAGTTCGGCGGGATCGACCTTGCCGTCGCCGTCGATCAGCAGGCCGGCCAGCACCATCGCCTGCTCGGTGTCGTCGGTGACGGCGCCCGCGGGCATGCCCGCCGCGAGCGGGTGGTCGGGCGGCGCGTCGAGGAAGCCGCCGACGACGGGTCCGTACTGGGCCGTGATCTGCGGCCGGGAGAGCATCTGGGTGGGCATGCCGAGGGCGTCGCCGATCGCGAGCCCGTAGAGGGCGCCGGCGGCTCTCGATCGTGTCGTGGTCATGGAGCGCTTTCGCGGAAGTCCAGGCGCAGCTGGAAGTGTTCGGGATCGAGCAGGCTGTCCACGCGTTCGACGAACGCGCCGTCGGCCGCCCAGCTGGTCCGCCGGGTGTTGAGGAACCACGCGCCTGGCTCGCGCTGCAGCAGTCCGGCCTCGCGGGCGTCGATTCTGCGCCCGCGCAGGTGCTGCTCGCCGTGGTCGGCGTACAGGCCCGCACGGGTGAGCACCTCGGTGAGCGAGTCGCCGCCGAGCCCGCTCGCGGGCAGTTCACGCAGCCCGCCGATCGCGGGGACGCAACTGCGCTCGTAGGAGACGACGGTCGCGGGCTCGATCTCCCGGACCCTCTCGATGACGATGACGTCGGGGCAGTCCATCCCCGGCAGGCCGGACAGCTCCTCTTCGCGCGTCGCGGTGATGCCGAGCACGCGGACCCGGGTCTCCACGCCGTGGGACGCCAGCGCGTGCGCCCATCCGAGCCGATCGTCGAGCGGGCGCCCGTCGAACAGCACGAAGGATCCCTTGCCGGTCCGGGTGGCGATCAGCCCGGCCTCGCAGAGCTCGGCGAGAGCCGATCGGACGGTGTTGCGGCTCACGCCGAAGCGCCGGGCGAGCGCGAGCTCGCCCGGCAGCCGGGCCCCACGCGGGACCCGGCCGGAACGGATCTCCTTCTCCAGGGCGACGGTGATCCGCTGGTGCTTCAACCTGACAGGTCCGGTCACGAAGCCCTTCCCCCGGCGTCCTCGATGTCGCGCAGGACCTCGGCCGAGGTCACCACCCGCACCAGAGGGCCGTACAGCGCCATGATGTCCAGCGCCTGCCGGTGGCTCTCGTCGGTCATGCCCGCGCAGGCGTCGGAGACGACCTGGACCTCCACCCCCGCGTCGGCCGCGGCGACGACGGTCGACAACACGCAGCAGTCGGTGGAGACGCCGGCCACGACGAGCCGTCCTTCGGGGCCGACGGCCTCGGCCAGCTCCGGCGTCCACTTCCCGAAGGTGGTGGCGTCCAGCGTCGGGCCCGCGCCGTCCCGGAAGTCGTCGACCAGCTCGTAGATCCGGGCGTGTGGCGGCTGCAGCGCGAAGGGCCAGCGGCGGTAGTACTCGCGCCAGGCCCCCTCGGGGCTGTCCGGCGCGATGAACCGGGTGAAGAGGACCCTGGACCCGAACGCGCGGGTCAGCTCCTTGATCGGGCCGACGGTCTCGGCGAACCGCGGTGTGAACCACGCGCTGGACGGCTCGGCGAACACCCGCTGCATGTCGATGACGGCCAGCAGGCTCACGGGGCCACCTCCTTTGCGGAGGCGGAGTACAGGCTCTCCTGGGCGCGCACGCGTGACCGCCTCACCAGCAGGGTGGCGGCGAACGCCACGACGAGGGCCGCGAAGACGCCCAGGTTGGCGTACGCCCAGGCGCCGTCCTTGCCGCCGAGGCCGAGCACACCGAGCAGGTAGCCCTGCCATCCGAGCCAGCCGGCGTAGGTGTTGACGACCAGGCCCCAGCCGAGGGCGGTGCTCACGACGATGATCGCGAGGGGCGCCAGCGGGACGTTGCCGTACCGGCCGGAGGGCCGGAACAGGTCGGCCTCGTCGTAGTCGCGGCGGCGGACCAGGATGTCGGCCAGCATGATCCCGCACCAGGCGGCGATCGGGACGCCCAGGGTGATCAGGAAGCCCTGGAATGGGCCGAGGAAGTCGTCGGCGATGAAGACGATGTACACCGTCCCGACGATCATGATGACGCCGTCGACCAGTGCGGCGACGTAGCGCGGCACCCGCAGCCCGGCGGCCAGCAGGGCGAGGCCGGAGGAGTAGATGTCGAGCACGGCGCCGCCGACCAGGCCGAGCACGGCCACGGCCACGAACGGGATGAGGAACCAGGTGGGCAGCACGGCCGCGAGCGCACCGATCGGGTCTCCCGCGATCGCCTTGTCCAGGTCGGGGGAGGACCCGGCCAGCAGCAGGCCGAAGACCAGCAGGATGATCGGCGCGACGGACGCCCCGAACGTCGTCCACCCGACGACGCCGCGGCCGGAGGACCTGCGCGGCAGGTAGCGCGAGTAGTCGGCCGCCGCGTTGACCCACCCGAGCCCGAAGCCGGTCATCATGAACACCAGGGCGCCGATGAACTCCTGCGAGGAGCCGCTCGGGACGGCGGAGACCGTGCCCCAGTCGATGTGGTCGAGGACCAGCACGATGTAGACGACCGTCAGGACGCCGGTGACCACCGTGATGATCGTCTGCAGGCGCATGATCAGGTGGAATCCCATGACCCCGGCGCCGATGATCAGCACGGTCACCACGATGAGCGCGATGACCTTGGTCGAGGTGCCGCCTCCCCAGCCGAGCCTGCCGAGCACCGTCGCGGTCGCGAGGGTGGCGAGGGCGGTGAGCACGGTCTCCCAGCCCACCGTCAGCACCCAGGAGATCGCCGACGGCAGGCGGTTGCCCCCGACGCCGAACGCGGCGCGGCTGAGGACCATCGTGGGGGCTGAGCCCCGCTTGCCCGCCACCGCGACGAAGCCGCACAGCAGGAACGAGAAGACGATGCCCACCACACCCGCGATGAGCGCCTGCCAGAAGGAGATGCCGAACCCGAGGGCGAACGAGCCGTAGCTCAGCCCGAGGATGGAGACGTTGGCGCCGAACCACGGCCAGAAGAGCTGCCTGGGGCGGCCCTTCCGCTCATCGTCGCCGATCACGTCGAGCCCGTGGGTCTCGATCGTCAGCGCTCGTGCGGCGGTCGTGGATTGCTGATGTTCGCCCTGCGTACTGGCCATTTGCCCTACCTGTCTAAACTTGTTCAGGGAAACATAGGACTTATGGCGATATAGCGTCAAGACCCCGTAAATATCGGGCCCGCGTCCGCCGTACGCACAGGGGCAGTACGGCGGACGCGCCCGGGGGCGTGCGCAATGGATGTCTGAGATGTCCTTTGGCGCCGCTTTGGCTTGCCGTTCCCGTTGAAGGGAACCCCGTAATGGACCGTATGCGCCGTATATGACGGAAACGCATAGTTTCAGCCACGGGGAGGCCCGGTGTCCGCGGTGAAGAACGAGCGAGTCGGGGGACGGAACTTCACGGAGACCGACGGGACCTACGTCACGCCGGCGCGCGGGCTGGAGGTCCTGCGCGATCCCCTGCTGAACAAGGGCACGGCGTTCACGGAGGAGGAACGGGCGGAACTCGGGCTCGAGGGCCTGCTCCCCCCGGCCGTCGAGACACTCGACGAGCAGGCGCGCAGGGCGTACGAGCAGTACGAGGCCCAGCCGGACGACCTCCGCAAGAACATCTATCTGACGGCGCTGCACGACCGCAACGAGGTGCTCTTCTACCGCCTGCTGTCCGATCACCTGAGGGAGATGCTCCCCGTCGTCTACGACCCCACCGTCGGCCAGGCGATCAAGGCGTTCAGCCACGAGTACCGCAGGCCGCGCGGGGTCTACCTGTCAATCGACGACGTGGGAGGCATCGAGCGGGCCTTCGAGAACCTCGGGCTGGGGCCGGACGAGGTCGACCTGATCGTCGCCTCCGACGCCGAGGAGATCCTGGGCATCGGCGACTGGGGCATCGGCGGGGGCAGCGGCATCGCCGTGGGCAAGCTGGCCGTCTACACGGCCGCCGCGGGCATCCACCCGAACCGGGTCGTCGCCGTCGCGCTGGACGCGGGCACGAACAACGAGGCGCTGCTCAACGACCCCTCCTACGTGGGCTTCAGGCATTCGCGGGTGCGGCGCGAGCGCTACGACGACTTCATCGACGCCTACGTCTCCACCGCCACCCGCATGTTCCCCAAGGCGCTGCTGCACTGGGAGGACTTCGGGCCGTCCAACGGCCGGCGGATCCTCGAGAGGTACACCACGCGGATCAGCACCTTCAACGACGACATGCAGGGCACGGGCGCGATCGTGCTCGCCGCCGCGCTGGGCGCCACCCGGGTCGCGGGCGTGCCGATGAGGGAGCAGCGGATCGTCGTGTTCGGCGCGGGTACGGCGGGCGTCGGCATCGCCGACCAGTTGCGAGACGCGATGACGCGTGCCGGCCTCGAGAAGGAGTCCGCCACCCGCATGATCTGGGCGGTCGACAAGCAGGGACTCCTGAGCGACGACATGGACGACCTGCGGGACTACCAGGCCCCCTACGCCCGGCCCGCCGCGGAGGTGGCGGGCTGGCAGGGCGAGGACGGGCGGATCGGGCTGCGCGAGGTGGTCGGCCGCGTCCACCCGACCATGCTCATCGGGACCTCCACCGTCCACGGCGCCTTCACCGAGGAGATCGTCCGGGCGATGGCCGCCCACACCGACCGGCCGATCATCTTCCCGCTGTCGAACCCGACCGAGCGGATCGAGGCGATGCCGGGCGACCTGATCCGCTGGACGGACGGCCGCGCCCTGGTCGCCACCGGGATCCCGGTCCAGCCGGTCACCTACAAGGGCGTCACCTACGCCATCGGCCAGGCGAACAACGCCCTGCTGTACCCGGGCCTGGGGCTCGGCGTCACCGTCTCGCGTGCCCGGCGGGTCAGCGACGGCATGTTCCAGGCCGCCGCCGACGCGGTGGCGAGCCTGGTCGACGTGTCGGCACCGGGCGCCTCCCTGCTGCCGCAGGTCGAGAACCTCAGGGAGATCTCGGCTCTGGTCGCGGTCGAGGTCGCCGGGGAGGCCGGGAAGGAGAACCTCGCGCGCGTGGAGTTGCACGACGTCATCCAGCAGGTGGAGGACGCGATGTGGCGACCCGAGTACCGCCGGGTCAGGGGAGGCTGACGATGACGCGCAACGGCCCCCGGATCCTGAACGTGCCGATCGGGCTCGACGCGACGGGCACCCGCACCGAGAGCGACTCGCTCGGCGAGATCGAGGTGCCGGCCGACCACTACTGGGGAGCGCAGACGCAACGCTCCCTGATCCACTTCAGCATCGGCGACGACCGGATGCCCAAGGCCGTCTACCACGCCTACGGCTACATCAAGAAGGCGGCGGCCCACGTCAACGGGCGTGCGGGCCGTATGCCCCGCTGGAAGGCCGACCTCATCGCCCGCGTGGCCGACGAGGTGATCGACGGCCGCCTGGACTCGGAGTTCCCGCTGTACGTCTGGCAGACCGGCTCGGGCACCCAGTCGAACATGAACGTGAACGAGGTGATCTCGAACCGGGCGATCCAGCTGCTCGGCGGACGCCTCGGGAGCAAGGATCCGGTGCATCCGAACGACCACGTGAACATGGGCCAGTCGTCCAACGACACCTTCGTCACCGCGATGCACATCGCGGTGGTCCACGCACTCGAGACACGGCTGCTGCCCGCGTTGTCACGGCTGAGCGACGCGGCCGGGCGCAAGAGCCGGGAGTGGGCGCACGTGGTCAAGGTCGGCCGTACCCACCTGGAGGACGCGACGCCGTTGACGGTCGGCCAGGAATGGTCGGGGTACGTCGCCCAGATCGAGGACGCCACCGAGCATCTGAAAACCACGGCACGAGGGCTCGACAGGCTGGCGATCGGCGGGACGGCGGTCGGCACCGGCCTGAACGCCCCGCCCGGCTTCGGAGACGAGGTCGCCCGCGAGATCGCCAGGCTGACCAGGCACGCGTTCACCGGGGCGCCCAACAGGTTCGCCGCCCAGGCGTCGTGCGATCCGCTCGTCCGCGTCTCGGCGGCGCTGCGCACCCTGGCCGTGTCGCTGTTCAAGTTCGCCAACGACTTGCGGTGGCTGGGGTCGGGCCCGCGAACAGGCCTGCACGAACTGGACCTGCCGTCCAACGAGCCGGGGTCCTCGATCATGCCGGGGAAGGTCAACCCGACTCAGGCCGAGGCGATGCTCATGGTCGCCGTCCAGGTGATCGCCGATGACGGGGCCGTCTCGATGGCCGGGGCGGAAGGGAACTTCGAGCTCAACGCGTTCCGGCCGGTCATCATCAACAACGTCCTTCACTCGATCCGGATTTTAGCGGACATGATGGATCATTTCCGGGAGTATCTGGTCGAAGGTGTGCGGCTGAACACTCCCAAGCTCGAGTCCGACGTCGAGCGCTCGGTCATGATGGTGACCGCGCTGAGCCCGGTCATCGGCTACGACGAGTCCGCGAAGATCGCACACCGGGCGATCGCCGACGACCTCACGCTGAAGGAGGCCGCGATGAGGTCCGGCGTCGACGAGCGGCTCTTCGACAGGGTGGTCGATCCGGAGCGCCTCACCCGCCCGGGGGTGGCGGGCAACGGCCGGACGCGCCGCACCGGCGGCTGATCGCCGGACCCTCTCACCGCCGCGTCGGCCGGGATTTCCGCCGGTGAGGGCCGCCCGCTGACGAAGGAGTGTCAGGTTGGGGGGATCATAGGGGGGACCAGTTCCCCGCACACCTGCCCGTTCTCAGAGGAGCCCGACATCGTGAACGTGACCGACGAAGCCATGAGCTTCGCGGATCTGGCACTGCGCCCCGAGCTTCTGCGGGCTCTCGGCGATCTCGGTTACGAGGAGCCGACTCCCATTCAGCGGGAGGCGATTCCGCCCCTCCTCGAAGGCCGTGACCTGCTCGGACAGGCCGCCACCGGCACCGGCAAGACGGCGGCGTTCGCCCTGCCCGTGCTGCAGCGGATGTCCGAGAGGGAGCAGGAGTCCGGGCCGGTCGCGCTGATCCTGGTCCCCACGCGGGAGCTCGCCGTACAGGTGTCGGAGGCGATGCACCGCTACGGCAAGGACATCGGGGCGCGGGTGCTCCCGATCTACGGCGGGCAGCCCATCGGCCGTCAACTGCGGGCGCTGGAGCGAGGCGTGGACGTGGTGGTCGCGACCCCGGGGCGTGCTCTCGATCACATCGGGCGGGGCACGCTGGCGCTGGGCGGACTCCGGATGGTCGTGCTCGACGAGGCCGACGAGATGCTCGACATGGGCTTCGCCGAGGACATCGAGGCGATCCTCCAGGACACCCCCGAAGACCGGCAGACGGTGCTGTTCTCGGCGACCATGCCGCCCCGCATCGACGGGATCGCGCGCAGGCACCTCTCCGACCCCGTACGGATCAAGATCGAGCACGAGCGTCCCACCACGGGGGAGAGCCCGCTGGTGCGGCAGAGCGCCTACATCGTGACCCGGTCCCACAAGCCCGCGGCGCTCGGGCGTGTGCTCGACGTGGAGTCGCCGACGGCCGCGATCGTGTTCTGCCGTACGCGTGACGAGGTCGACTCCCTGACCGAGACGCTCAACGGGCGCGGTTACCGCGCCGAGGCGCTGCACGGAGGCATGGGCCAGGAGCAGCGCGACCGCGTGATGGGACGCCTGCGGACCGGCACCGCCGACCTGCTGGTGGCGACCGACGTGGCGGCCAGAGGTCTCGACATCGAGCAGCTCACGCATGTCATCAACTACGACGTCCCCTCGGCGCCCGAGTCGTACGTCCACCGGATCGGGCGGGTCGGCCGGGCAGGCAGGGAAGGCGTGGCGATCACGCTCGCCGAGCCGCGCGAGCACCGCATGCTCAAGACCATCGAGCGGGTCACCCGGAGCCGCATCGAGATCGAGAAGGTGCCGACGATCGCCGACCTGCTGGCGCGGCGACTCGAGCTGACCCGGGCCGCGCTGCACGAGAGCCTCCTCGAGGACGACGACCTGGACCGGTTCCGCGTCGTGGTCGAGACCCTCACCGACGAGTTCGACGTGATGGAGGTGGCCCTCGCCGCGGTGAAGCTCGCCCACGAGTCCACCGGTGCGGCGGCCGACGAGGAGGAGATCCCCGAGATCGCCCTGTCGCCCACCCGCGGCCGGCGCGACGGAGGCGGACGCGACGCGGGGCCGAGGGACGACCGGCGGGGGCGCGGCCCGTCGAGGGGCGGCATGGCCCGCCTGTTCGTCGGGGCCGGGCGCAGCGCGCGGATCCGGCCCCAGGACCTCGTCGGCGCCATCGCGGGGGAGACGAGGGTGAGCGGGCGCGACATCGGCGCGATCGAGATCGCCGACCGGTTCTCCCTGGTCGAGATCCCCGAGTCGGCCGTCCAGGAGGTCATCGACGCCCTCAGGAGGACCACGATCAAGGGCCGCAAGGTGACCATCCGCCGCGACCGCGACGCCCACTGACCCGCCCCCACCCCCTGGCCGTGATCAACGCACAAGGTTCGTGCCGGCCGGGTGGTGCGCGCGCGAACCTGTGCATGATCACGCAGGGGTTGGGGCTTTATGGCTGGAGTTGGCGGAGGCGGTTGATTTCGGCGGTTTGGGTGACCGAGATGTCCTGGGCCAGCTCCTGCACCGTCACGTGGGAGCCCTTCTCCATCTCGTCGGCGGCCATGGTGATCGCACCCATGTGATGGGCGATCATCAGCTGCACGAACAGCCGGTCGAAGTCGGCGCCGCCGGCCTTGCGTAGAGCGTCCAGTTGCTCGGGGGTGGCCATGCCGGGCATGTCGTGATGCTCGAGCTCATGGTGGTCGGGAAGCCGCTGCCCCTGCTGCTCCAGCCAGCGGGTCATCGCGGAGATCTCCGGCCCCTGGGCGTCGTTGATCCGGGCCGCCATGCGCTTCACGGCGTCCGAGGCGGCCCGCGTCGGCGCGAGGTCGCTCATGTCGAGCGCCTGGCGGTGGTGGACGATCATGTCCTGCATGAAGAGGACGTCGGCGGCGTTCGCGGACGGGGACGGCACGGCCGGCACGGTCTCTGTGGGACTGAGCGTCCTCGCCTGCTCGCCGGGCCTGCCGGGAGCGATGACCGGGGCGGTCGGCCGGGCCTCCGTGGGCTCCGACGAGCCCGAACACCCCGCGAGCGTGGCCGTCCCGATGACGATGGCGGTGAGGAGTGCGGCGCGCACCCAGCCTCCCTGTGATCTCTAGCCGTGCCCACGCACCCTAACAAAATACTGAAAAACGGGTAAACCCGGAATGTTGATCTATTTTCCGGAAGCAGGCAGGATGGCGTACAAATTCCTGTTCGGGTGACGAACTGGTGATATTTCGTCTGCCCGGACGCGTGCGACCAAGGAGGGGTACCTGCGTGTTGTCCAACCTCCGCAGAGGCGGTCCGGTCGGCCGCCTCCTCGTTCTGGTGGGCGCGGCGGCGGCGATCGCGCTGCCTGCGATGCCCGTTCAGGCCGCGGACATCCCGGGAACCGATGAGATCGTCATGAGCTCGAACGTCGAGCACGTGACGAACGTCCCCAAGCCGGCCGCCATCGCGGCCACCATCAACACCGACATCGCATTCCAGGGCAATTATGCCTATGTCGGTAACTATGGCGGTTTCTCCATCTACGACATCAAGAACCCAAAGAAGGCGAAAGCGGTCAGCTCCGTCGTCTGCCCCGGTTCGCAGATGGACCTGTCGGTCTACGGCGACCTGCTGTTCGCCTCGGTCGACTCCTCACGTAACGACGACTCCTGCGCCAGCACCGGGCAGCCGGCGTCGGTCAAGGAGTCGTGGGAGGGCATCCGCATCTTCGACGTCAGCGACAAGACGAACCCGAAGTACATCAAGTCGGTCGAGACGAGCTGCGGTTCGCACACCCACACGCTGGTTCCGGACAAGAAGCGGAACAACGTCTACCTGTACATCTCGTCCTACAGCCCGTCGGCGAGCTTCCCCGACTGCCTGCCGCCGCACGACAAGATCTCGATCGTGAAGGTGCCGCTGAAGAACCCGACGTCCGCGTCGGTGGTGGCCACCCCGGTCGTGTTCCCCGACGGCGGCAACGAGACCCAGCCGGGCCTGCTCATCCCCACGAGCGGCTGCCACGACATCACGGTCTACCCGGAGAAGGGCATCGCGGCCGGCGCGTGCATGGGCGACGGCGTGCTGTTCGACATCCGCAACCCTGAGCAGCCCAAGGTGACGGCCCGCACGACCGACCCGAACTTCGCGTTCTGGCACTCGGCGACGTTCAACAACGAGGGCACCAAGGTCGTCTTCACCGACGAGCTCGGCGGCGGCGGCGCGGCGACCTGCAACGAGGCCATCGGCCCCAACCGGGGCGCCGACGCGATCTACGACATCGTGAAGGGCAAGCTGGTCTTCAAGAGCTACTTCAAGATCCCCCGTTACCAGGCGGACACGGAGAACTGTGTCGCCCACAACGGCTCGCTCATCCCGGTCAAGGGCCGCGACATCATGGTCCAGGCCTGGTACCAGGGCGGCGCGTCGTTCTGGGACTTCACCGACTCCGCGCACCCGAAGGAGATCGGCTACTTCGAGCGCGGTCCGGCCGCCGAGGGCTCGGGCGGGTTCTGGTCCGCGTACTACTACAACGGCTACGTCTACGCGAGCGACTTCAACCGCGGCTTCGACGTCATCAAGATCGATGACCGTCGGACCGATTCGGCGAGCAAGGTCCGCGTGGACCGGCTCAACACGCAGACCCAGGGCTCGTACCCCGAGCACGGCCACGGGCACTGACGGTAACAGGCTCCGCTGATCACGCAGGGGCGGCGCCCGAGGCCACGGCGGTCTCGGGCGCCGTCTCTTCCCGTCTGCGGCGTGCACGCCGCAGGAAGAACAGGCCGATCCAGAGCGCGGCCGCGCCGAGCACGGTGCTCCCGGTGATCGTCAGCCCGATCTTCAGCCCCGGCGGCGTGAACGAGCAGCTCACCCGGGTCGTCTTGCCGTCCAGCGGCACGGCGACCAGCCCGAGGAAGCTGCCTGCGGGCCGGGCCCCGGCGCTCCCGAGCGCGCAGGTCCATCCTCTGATCGCCGGTACGGCCATGACCGCGGTTCCCGTGCTGCCGGCGGGCAGCGTGGCGTTGACGGTGTGCCCGGAGACCTCGACGCGGGTGGCGCCGGTGCTCCGGAGACGACTCACCGCGTCGGCCAGGCGTGCGGTGTCCAGGCAGGCGATGGGGTGGTCCGGCACGGCCCCGCGATCCATCGGCCGGAGTTTGACCTTGACCCTTCCCGTCGCGGGAACCGTGCCCAGCCACTCGATCGGCGCCCGGTTCCGCCCGGCGGAGCCGGTGAGCCCGACCCGGATCCCACTGTCCACCAGCGAGGCGCCGCCCGCGTAGTCGGGGGCGTACAGGTACACCTCCTGGCCGGGAGCGCAGGCGGCGAACAGGTTGTACGGATAGGAGCGGGGGGTCGGGTCGGGAACGGTCTCCAGCGGCCCGGTCGTGCCGATGACCGTGCCGTCCTTGCGCTCGTAGCGCACCTCGGGAACCGTGTAGACGGACGTGCCGAGCAGCAGCTCCTGGTTGCGGAACGGAGACGCGCCGTACCGCGGCGGCGGGCGGAAGTCCGGCCGCACGGTCACCAGCGGGGCGACCTGCCGCCGGGTCAGGGTCACGTCGGCCTGGTCCCCGCCCCGAGACTGCGACGCGCCCGTCACCGTCGAATGGGCCCGCGCGGCGATCGAGAACACCGTGTCCGTCACCGGATTGTCGAGGCTCTTGGGCGACCTGCCCCGGGAGATCCAGCCGTAGCCGAGGTTCTCGAGCATCCCGATCAGCGTGACGGAGGTGAAGCTGCTGTAGTAGGCGGACCCCTCGCCGCCGACCAGTTGCGGATCGTTGCCGGTCACCCTGGCCTCGCCCGGGTCCGTACGGTAGGACGGCCACGCGTCGGCGGAGGCCACGGCCGCGCGCAATCGCTCGTGCCAGGTTCCCCAGGGGGCGTAGTAGCCGAGGGCCGCCTGGCGCTTGGTGTCGACGTCGGCGACGTTGGCCGCGGTCTCGGCCGTCTGCGCCGCCGCCACCAGGACGAGCAGGACGCCGGAGGTGATCCGCCACGTCCGCCGGCCGATCTTCTTCGCCAGCGCCAGCACGCCGTACAGGACGGCGCCGACGGCCGCGACCGCCCAGGTCCACTGGAGCATCTCCGGGGCGGCCTTCTCCCAATCGGAGGCCACCCAGATCGTGAGACCGAGCAGCGCCGCGCCTCCCGCCAGCGCGTAAGGCTTCGGCATGCCCCGGGAGAACGACGTCCATCCCGCAACGACGATCATGCCGCACAGAACGAACGCCTCACGGTAGGCGCTGCCGTTGGGGGTCGTGTAGGCGTACCAGATCCGGACGGTCGGCTCCCACAACATCGAGGCCGCAACGGCGACGATCGCCACCGTCCAGGCGATCCGCGCACGCACCCGGACGGCCGGGTTGAACGGCAGCGTGAGCGCCGCGAAGAGCGCGAAGGTGCCCACGAAGATCGCAGGGGAGTTGAACTCGTAGCTGCCGGGGAGCAGCCGCCCGAGCATGGGGGAGACGCCGACGGAGGTGAAGGGCCGGGGAGTGACGGGCCAGGCGTCGGCGGCCGCGAGGTAGACCACCAGCGCGACGGGCGCGGCCACCCCCAGGCCGGCTCCGACGTACAGCGCGGCGCGCCCGGATCCGCGGAGTCTGGCCCGGAGGGGCGAGTCCTCGGTCGTCGCCCGGATGAGGAGCACGACGGTGGCGCCGATCATCGCGAAGGCGGCGGTGTAGAAGCCCGTGACCAAGGCGAACACCACGCACAGCGGGCCGAGCACCGGCCTGCGCCCGGCCATGGCCCACTCCCCGACGATGCACAGCAGGGGGAAGGCGATCAGGCCGTCGAGCCACATGGGGTTGTAGGCCGCGTCGGTGACGGCCCAGCCGCACAGGCCGTACGCGGCGCCGAAGACGGCCGCCAGGCCGGAACGGAACGGCCCGCGGACGCGGAGCCCGCGCAGGTACCAGGCCATGACGGCGGCGCCCGCCGCGATCTTGGCCGCGGTGATCACGTAGACGGCGAGGTCGACCTCGGCGCGGGGGAACAGCGCGACCAGGAGGGAGAAGGGGCTGGCCAGGTAGTAGAACACGTCGGGCAGGTAGCTGGAGCCGAACCCCGAGGCCCAGTTGACGATCAGGTCGCCGCGGGCGTGCCCGTGCAGCACGTCCCACCAGTACGCGTAGAAGGGGACGTACTGGTTGCCGAGGTCGCTGATGCTGCGGGACGCGGGCCCGAAGGGGAAGAACCCGGCGACGGCGTCGCCCGCGCAGAGCCCGGCGGCGGCCAGCAGCGCCGCCATGAGAGCGGCGGCCGATCTGCGGAGGACAGGGCGGCGGGCACGGTTCACCGTGAGGGAAGGGGCCGCGA
This sequence comes from Planotetraspora phitsanulokensis, assembly GCF_016863295.1. Taxonomy (GTDB): domain Bacteria; phylum Actinomycetota; class Actinomycetes; order Streptosporangiales; family Streptosporangiaceae; genus Planotetraspora; species Planotetraspora phitsanulokensis. The sequence continues at coordinate 103,941 of NZ_BOOP01000007.1, read as the reverse complement.
TCGCGGGCGTGCGGTCGAGTTCCTGCGTGGTCACGGATCCTCATGGCATGGGTGGGAATCGGCCAGAGGCACCCTAGCCGATCATGTTGACCTGCAGGTGAACACCGGATATCTCGCCGGCTCCGGCGAGATGATCTTCCTGCCCAAAGCCGTCCCACGCAGCCGTCCCACGCGACCGCTTCGCCCCGACCGTCGGCGCGGAACCGTCCCGCGCGACCGCGTCGCCCCTGCCGTCGGCGCGGAAGCGGCCCGCGCGACCGTCGGAGCCCGCCGCGGATCAGTGGTGGCGGGTGCCGTGCCGGAACCGGGTCTCGTGGTCCCAGAGGTGGGCGCAGCCGGGGCACTGCACGTGGAGGAGGCTCCCGCTGGTGCTCAGGAGGTAACGCCAATGGTCACGGCAGTTGCGGCCGGCTCCGCACTCCGCGCAGTCCTTGTCGTCGCGGCACCGGGGGCAGGGCACCCAGGCGCGGCGGCCCAGGTCGGCGTGGGGGTCAATCGGCAGCATGGCCGGGCCTCCGCCGGGGCAGCACGCCGGCGGCCACGAGCATGTCGTAGGTCTCCTGCTGCCGCGCGTCGAGATTCGAGTAGAGGGCGTCGTAGGCCTCCTCCTCCGCCCGCATGGCCTCCATCGGGTTCCAGTCGCTCCCGAGTGCGGTGACCACCTCGGCGCGGCGCCGGGCCTCCTCGAGGGTGAGGTCGATCTCGAACACGGCGTGTACGCCGTCGTCGTGCTGGGGCATGGGGTGCTTTTCCCATCCACGGTCGAAGTTTTATCCCGTCATGCACGATATATGGCCTTTTGGGGTAAATCGAGTGATTTTACTCGCGGGGGGAGGGCCATGCCGCGATACGCACGGCGGCAACTGGGTAAGGCACGCGCGTGAACGGCGAAGGAAACAGCGGTCCGGTCTTCGCGGACCCCATCACGGCCGACCTCATGCTGTCGGTCAACGGAGACGAGCACCCCGTCACGGTGGACACCAGGGAGACGCTCCTCGACACGTTGCGGGAACACCTGGATCTCATCGGAGCCAAGAAGGGCTGCGACCACGGCCAGTGCGGCGCCTGCACGGTCCTCGTCGACGGCAGACGGGTCAAATCCTGCCTGACCCTGACGGTGACGGTGGACGACCGGGAGATCACCACGGTCGAGGGGCTCGCCGTCGACGGCGCCCTGCACCCGATGCAGGCGGCGTTCGTCGAGCGGGACGCCTTCCAGTGCGGCTACTGCACCCCCGGCCAGCTGTGCTCGGCCGTCGCGATGGTGCGCGAGGTCGCCGACGGATGGCCCAGCGCGGTCACGGCCGACGTGTCGGGTCCGGTGGCGCTCGACGACGACGAGATCCGCGAGCGGATGAGCGGCAACCTGTGCAGATGCGGCGCCTACGTCAACATCGTCGCGGCGATCCGGCAGGTGGGCGCATGAGACCCTTCGCCTACGAACGCGCCGCCGACGTCCGGTCGGCGGTCGCCGCCTGCGCGGCAGGCATGGCCGACGGAGCCGGCGCCGTCTACCTCGGCGGGGGCACGAACCTCGTCGATCTGATGCGGCTCGGCGTCGTCTCGCCCGGAGTCCTCGTCGACGTCACACGCCTGCCCTTCGACGGGGTCGAGGAGACCGCGGGCGGCGGCCTGCTCATCGGCGCCGCCATGCGCAACAGCGACCTGGCCGCCCACCCTCTCGTACGGCGGCGCTACCCGATGCTGACCCAGGCGGTCGTGGCCGGAGCCTCCGGCCAGGTCCGCAACATGGCGACCGTCGGAGGCAACCTCCTGCAGCGCACCCGCTGCTCGTACTTCCAGGACGTGACCAAACCGTGCAACAAGCGGGCGCCAGGCTCCGGCTGCCCGGCGCGGAACGGCGACCACCGCAACCTGGCCGTCATCGGCCAGTCGGAGTCCTGCGTCGCCACTCATCCGTCGGACATGGCGGTGCCACTGGCCGCGCTGGGAGCGATCGTCCACATCGAGGGCCCGGGCGGCAGCCGGAAGGTGCCGATGCCCGGTCTCCACCGGCTGCCCGGCGACACGCCGGAGCGTGACACCGTGCTCGAACCCGGCGACCTCATCACCGCGGTCGAACTGCCGCCGCTGCCGTTCGCCGTCCGATCCCGCTACCGCAAGGTGCGCGACCGCGCGTCGTTCGCGTTCGCGGTCGTGTCGGTGGCCGCGGCGCTGGACGTCGAGGACGGCATGGTCAGGGACTGCAGGATCGCCCTCGGCGGAGTCGCCCACGTCCCCTGGCGCGCGGAACGGGCCGAGTCCGCACTGCGCGGCTCGCCCGCGACCGAGGCGGCGTTCGCCCAGGCCGCCGACGAGGAACTGGCCCAGGCGACCCCTCTTCCGCACAACGCGTTCAAGGTGCCGCTCGCCCGCAACGTGGTGGTCCGCACGCTGCTCGACCTCGTGGAGGCGTCATGACCACCGTCGCCGCGCCGTACTCCGGGACGGCCCTGGACCGGGTCGACGGCCCGGAGAAGGTGACGGGCCGGGCGAGGTACGCCTACGAGCACGCCCCAGACGACCTGGCCTACGCCGTGGTCGTCCAGTCCACGATCGCCAGGGGAGCGGTCCGCGTGGTCGACGCCGACTCGGTGCTCCAGCTTCCCGGGATCATCGCCGCGATCTGGCACGAGAACGCGCCCCGGGTGGCCCCGATCGAAGACGCGGAGCTCACCGTCCTTCAGTCGCCGCGGGTGGCGTACCGCGGTCAGGTGGTGGCGGTCGTGGTGGCGGAGACCATCGAGAGCGCCACCGAGGCGGCCCGGCTCCTGCGGGTGGACTACCAGGTTGAACCGCACGACGTCGAACTGCGCGCCGATCATCCGGGGATGTACCGGCCCGACCACGTCAACCCCGACTACGCCACGGACAGCGAACTCGGCGATCCCGAGGCCGCCCTCGGCTTCGCGCCCGTCGTCGTGGACGCGACGTACACCACGCCGGCGCAGCACCACAACCCGATCGAGCCGCACGCCACCGTCGCCGTCTGGGACGCGGACGGGCTCACGCTGTACGACTCCACCCAGAGCGCCTCGGCGGTGCGCGCCACGATCGCCCCACTGTTCGGCCTGCCGCCGGAGAGCGTTCGGGTGGTGTCGCCGTACGTGGGCGGCGGATTCGGGTCCAAGGGCGCCCCACACGCCCAGGTGGTGCTCGCGGCGCTGGCGGCCAAGCAGGTGGGCCGCCCGGTGAAGCTGGCCGCCACCCGGCGGCAGATGTTCGCCGTGACCGGCTACCGGACCCCCACCGTCCAGCGCGTACGGCTCGGCGCGGACGAGGAGGGGAGGCTGAGCGCGGTCGTGCACGAGGCGTTCGAGCAGACCGCCACGGTCAAGGAGTTCGCCGAGCAGACGACCGTCGTCACGCGGATGATGTACGCGGCTCCGCATCGCCGGACCTCGCACCGCCTGGTCCGGCTCGACGTGCCGGTCCCCACGTGGATGCGCGCGCCCGGGGAGACGCCCGGGATGTTCGCGCTGGAGTCGGCCATGGACGAGTTGGCCGTCGCCTGCGGGATCGACCCCGTCGAGCTGCGCGTCCGAAACGAGCCCACCGTCGATCCGGAGCGCGGACTGCCGTTCAGCTCCCGCAACCTCGTCGCCTGCCTGCGCGAGGGCGCCGCCCGGTTCGGGTGGGCGGGGCGCGACCCCGAGCCGGGCGTCCGCCGCAGGGGCCGGCAGCTGATCGGCACGGGGGTGGCGTCGTCGACCTACCCGGTCTACCGGTTGCCCTCCCAGGCCACCGCCCGGGCCGAGCCCGGCGGCGGCTTCACGGTCAAGATCGCCGCCGCCGACATCGGGACCGGGGCGAGGACCGTCCTCACGCAGATCGCCGCCGACGCGCTGGGCGTCGCGCCGGCCCAGGTGCGGATGGAGGTCGGGGACAGCGCGCTGCCCCGGGCCTCGGTCGCCGGAGGGTCGTCGGGGACGGCCTCGTGGGGCACCGCCGTCGTGCGGGCCTGCGAGGCGCTGACGGACGTCCTCCACCGCCGCGCGGGCGACGTGCCGCCGGGCGGCCTCGAGGCGAGCGTGGACACGGCCGAGGAGTTGCGGTCGCAGCGGCCGTTCTCCAGGCACGCGTACGGCGCCCAGTTCGCCGAGGTCGGCGTCGACCTCGACACGGGGGAGGTGCGGGTGCTGCGCCTGCTGGGGGCGTTCGCGGCCGGCCGGATCATCAACCCCAAGACCGCGCGGTCGCAGTTCATCGGAGGCATGACCATGGGCCTGTCGATGGCGCTGTTCGAGGAGAGCGTCATGGACGTCGAGTTCGGCGACTACCTCAACCGCGACCTGGCGCAGTACCACTTCGCCGCCTGCGCGGACGTCCGCGACGTCGACGCGTTCTGGATCGAGGAGGAGGATCCCGAGCTGAACCCGATGGGGTCGAAGGGCATCGGCGAGATCGGCATCGTGGGCACGGCCGCCGCCGTCGCTAACGCGGTGTACCACGCCACCGGCCTGCGGGTCCGCGACCTGCCGATCCGCCTGGACCGCCTGATCGGCGGGGCCGTGTGAGCAAACTCGCATAGAAAACAACCGGTTTGGGCACCCCCCGAAGTACGGGCCTCTGGCCCGAGTCGAGGGGGGGACCCATGACGGTGACAGCGGATCTGGCGAAGCTGCTCGATCGGGACTACGAGAACATGAGCCTGTCGGACCTGCTCAAGGCCCCGGTTCACGCGATGTCGGGCATCAGCGAGAAGGACGGCGAGCTCCTCAAGCAGGCCTTCAACATCAAGACGATCGGCGACCTGGGCCGCAACAGGCTCTTCCGGATGGCGGCGGACCTGGCAGACCTGGCCGACAACACCAGGTAACCCTGCACTCGAAGCCCGCGGGCCCGCATCGGGTCCGCGGGACGGGTCTTCTCCGTCACAGCACTCGTTGTAGAAAATCTTCGCTCTCTTGTAACTTGTCGGAAGGTATCTACGCAAGGGGCGGTCGTGACGGCTCTGTTCGTCGGTGTGGACGGCGGTGGTACGAGCACTCGCTGCGTCGTCGCCGGGGAGACCGGAGAGGTCGCCGGGCGCGGGCGTTCGGGCGGTGCCAACGTGCTGTCCGCTCCCGACCCGGCCGCCAGCCTGCTGGCGGCGCTGACCGCCGCGCTGGAGGGCCTCAACCGGTCACGGGTGGCCGGAGGCGTGTTCGGCCTCGCGGGAGTCGCCCGGGGCGAGGCGCCGGCCGTCCAGGCGTGGCGGGCCGCCGGGCTGCCCGGCCTCCCGGTGGTGGTGCCGGACGTGCTCGTCGCCTTCTGCGGCGCCACCCCCGAGCCCGACGGCACCGTGCTGGTCTCGGGGACCGGCGCGATGGCGGCCAGGATCCGGGACCGCGCCGTCGTCCGGCGCGCCGACGGCCTGGGGTGGCTGCTGGGCGATGAGGGCTCCGGAGTGTGGATCGGGCGACACGCCCTCACCCGCGCGCTCACGGCCCTCGACGGCAGGACCCCGCCGACCCTGCTGGTCGACCTGGTCGCGGCGGCCGTCCTCGGCCGCGCGGCCCCGGCCCACGAGCCCACCCCGGAATGGTCGCGGGAGCTCACCGCGCGGCTCATCGACGTCGTCTACGAACGGGTGGCGTCGAAGGGCGCGGCCTGGCTGGGCACCCTGTCTCCCGTGGTCGACGACGCCGCCAGGAAGGGCGACCCGGTCGCCGGCGACATCCTCGACGAGGCCGCGCACCGGCTGAGCCGTACGGCGAAGGTCGCCGGCCGCGACCCCGAGCGGGACGAGGACGACGGAGATGACTTCGGCGGCCCGCTGGTGCTGGCGGGCTCGCTGCTGACCGAGCCGACGGAGCTGGCGCGCAGGGTGCGGGCCGCGCTGGGGGAGCGGGCTCCGTGGACGCCCGCACGCGACGGGGCCGTCGGCGCTGCGGCGCTGGCGCTCAGGGCGGCTCTGCCGGCCGACCGGGCGCACGAGGCGCACGTGCGGCTGATCGAGCGCGTTCCGGTTCCGGAGGGACGATGAGAACGCGATCCCGCGAGCTCTGCCGGCTCGCGATGACCGTGCTCCAGCCGGGTTTCGAGGGGGCGGAGCCGCCGGACTGGCTGCGGCGGGCGCTCGCCGACGGTCTGGGCGGCGCCGTCCTGTTCACCCGCAACCTCGCCGACGCCGCGCAGACCGCCGAGCTGGTGGCCGCCATGCGCCGGGAGAACCCCGGCGTGATCGTCGCGATCGACGAGGAGGGGGGCGCGATCACCCGGCTGGAGGCGCGGACCGGCAGCTCCTGGCCGGGCAACCTCGCCCTGGGCGTCGCCGACGACGTGCGCGCGACCGAGCGGGTCGCCCGGCAGATCGGGCGCATGCTCGGCGCCGTGGACGTCACCCTGGACTACGCGCCCGTCGTCGACGTGAACGCCGACCCTCGCAACCCGGTCATCGGCGTCAGGTCGTTCGGCTCGGACCCCGAGCGGGTCCGGCGGCACACCGTGGCGTGGATCGAGGGGCTCCAGGGGGCGGGCGTGGCCGCCTGCGCGAAGCACTTCCCCGGGCACGGGGACACCGTGACCGACTCCCACCTTGTTCTCCCGGAGGTCCGGGCCTCCCGCGAGGTCCTCGAACGGCGGGATCTGCCGCCGTTCCGTGCCGCGATCAAGGCCGGTGTGCGAGCGATCATGTGCGGCCATCTCCTCGTGCCCGCCCTGGATCGCTCTCCCGTCACGATGAGCCGCGCTGCGCTGACCGGCCTGCTGCGGGAAGAGCTCGGGTTCGGAGGCCTCGTCGTCACCGACGCCATCGAGATGCGCGCGGTGGCCGCGCTTCACACCGCCGAGGAGATCACCGTCCGGGCCCTGGCGGCGGGCGCGGACGCGATCTGCGTGGGCGTCTCCTCGCCGGGCGGTGAGAGCGTTTACGCGCTCCGGGACGCGATCGTCTCCGCCGTCCGCGAGGGGCGCCTGCCCGAGGGCCGGCTGGCCGAGGCCGCGGGCCGGGTGCTCGACCTCGCCCGGTGGCACGCGGACCAGGCTCCCGCCAGGGCGGCGGCCGCCCGCGACGTGGACGAGGGCGTCGGCCTGAAGACCGCGACGGCCGCCCTGCGCGTGATCGGCACCCCCTCCCGTCCGGTGCTGAAGGTCGCCCCGCTGGTCGTGGAGATGGCCGCGCGCCCCAGCCAGGCCGTGGGACGGGCCGCGCCGGTCTCCTTCGGCGCGGCGATCGGCGAGATCATGCCGGGGACCCTCCTCGCGGAAGTGGCCGAGGGAGACGACCTCCCCGACCTCACCGACGTCCGCCGCCCGGTCGTCCTCGTCGTGCGCGACGCCAACCGGCACGAATGGATCCAGCGGTCGATGGCACGAGCCCTGGAGGTGCGCCCCGACGCCGTCGTGGTCGAGACGGGCGTGCCGGGCACCCCCGCAGGCGCCGTGTACCTCGCCACCCATGGCGGCTCCGCGGTGTCCGCGCGCGCGGCCGCCCGCCTGCTGACCGCCATCCGCCCGCAGGAGTCTGCCTGACGCTCCCGTGCCTCCCCGGCCCGTGGGACCCGGCAGAACCCCGTCACGACCCTCCGTTCCCCGTAACCCCTCCACCCCCGATTCCCCCGTCTCACCCTCCCCAGAAGGAGCCCCATGAAGGAGCCCTCAGCAGGCGGACCCGCGTCCGCGAACCTCGTCGCCACGGTGCGCGCGGTGCTGCCCTCGCTCACCCCCGCCGGGCGCTCGATCGCCAGGCTGATCCTGGACGACCCGGCCACGGTCGCGAGGAGCACGATCACCGAGCTGAGCGAGGCCTCGGGCACCAGCCAGGCGACGATCGTGCGGACCGCCCGCGCCCTCGGATTCACGGGATACTCCCAGCTGCGCCTGGCCCTGGCCGCGGCGTCGGCGCGCGAACGGCCGGACCGGCTGGTGCCGGGAGACCTCGCTCCAGGCGACCCGCTCGCCGACGTCATCGCCAAGGTCGCCAGGGCGGAGTCGGAAGCGCTGGCGGACACCGCGGCGCAGCTCAGCCCGGAACTGCTCGGCCCGGTCGTCAAGGCCGTGGCGGACGCCCGGCGGGTGAGCGTCTACGGCGTGGGGGCGTCGGGCCTGGTCGCCGCCGACATGGCGCAGAAGCTGCTGCGGATCGGCGTCTCCGCCCATGCCTTCACCGACGTCCACCTCGCTCTCACGGCGGCGGCCGTGGCCGGGCCCTCGGACGTCTCGATCGGCGTGAGCTGCACCGGGGAGACGCCCGACGTGCTCGAGCCGATGCGGACGGCCCGGCGGGCGGGAGCGGCGACGGTCGCGATCACCAACAACCCCCGGTCGTCGCTCGCGGAGACGGCCGAACACGTGCTCGTGTCGGCCGGTCGCGAGACGGAGTTCCGGCCGGGCGCGCTCGCCAGCCGCATCAGCCAGTTGCTCATCGTCGACTGCGTCTTCGTCGGCGTCGCGCACCGGACCTTCGAGGCGTCCGAAGGAGCTCTGAAAGCCACCAAGGGAGCGCTGGATCGGTTCCTCGAGGACACCCGTCACCGCCATCGCCAGACGTCTCCGCAGGTGGGCGGCCTGGGTAAAAATTAACTTCATGAGTACGTCCATAGACGGAAAAAATTGACGCTGCCGCCGGGCGCCCGTATTGTCCAGGCAACCGGGAACCAGGAGCAGCCCATGAAGCGACTCGCGGCGATCGCGGCTCTGGCGTCGATCGCCACCGCCACCGCGTGTGGAAGTACCGGCCAGGAGGATGCGGGGCAGGGGGGGATCTACACCACGATCGACGGCAGCAAGCAGATCAACGCGAGCGCGCCGATCAATCCCTTCAACCCAGTGGGCTCCGTGTTCGACGGCTACAACGGGATGGCACTCGCCTGGCCGAAGAACGACCCGATCGACCCGAACCAGTTCTATCCGGCGATCGCGCGCAGCTGGACGATCACTCCCGACGAGTCGGAGGCCGTGATCCACCTGCAGCCGAACGCCCGATGGTCGGACGGCAAGCCGGTGACCAGCGAGGACGTCCGCGTCTCGATCGGTCTGGCCTACACCCAGGGCGGTACGGCCTACGCGCTCGACCCCAAGGCGGCGGGCGCCGCGGCCACCATCCAGGTGGTGGACCCGACGACGATCCGGATCACCCAGGGCGCCAACAAGAGCAACACGTTCCTCAGCAACCTGCTGTCGACCGTCGTGGTGCCCGCCCACGTCTACGGCTCGTTGCTGCCCCGCGACTTCTGGCACACGCTCAAGGTCGCCCAGGACGGGAAGGGCGCGCCGGCCGAGCGGGCGAAGACCGAGATCACCGGTCTGGCCGACAAGGTCATCGCCTTCGCGCCGCGCCATGACGTGTCCGCGGGGCCGTTCGTGCTGGAGCGGGTCAACCCGGGCGCGGCGCTGCTCAGGCGCAACCCGTACTTCTACGACGGCAAACTGATCGGGCCCGACAAGGTCGAGCTGCTCAACTACTCGGGCAACCAGCAGATCTGGAACTACCTGATCGCCGGGAAGCTGGACAACGCGCCCTTCACGTCGGTGCCGTCGGCCGTCCTGGACCGCATCCGCGCGGTCAGGGGCAACAAGGTCATCAAGGGCTTCTCGCCCGTGTCCACGTCGCTGGCGTTCAACCAGGCGCGCAAGCCGTACGACAACGTGCACGTGCGACGGGCGCTGGCCTATCTGATCGACCGGGCACAGGTGACCAAGATCGCCTCACCCGAGGGCGGAACGCCGTCCCTCACCACCTCGGGCATCCACGCCGAGGCGGCCAAGGTCTGGCTGGGGGCGGAGTTCAACGGCCTCGACCCCTACCGCCTCGACCCGGCCAAGGCCGCGGCCGAGCTCAAGGCGGCCGGCATGACCCGGCGGGGGAACAAGTGGGCGCTGCCCGACGGCCGGCCGTGGAAGGTCGAGATCCACGTGCCCGCGTCGTTCTCCGACTGGATCTCCGCGGCCAAGTCGATCACCAGCCAGCTCAACGACCACGGGATCGACGCGACGGTCGTCACCGCCGCCGACTACACCCTCTATCTCAGTGAGCTCGCGGCAGGGAAGTACGATGTTGGTTTCTGGCTGATGGGCCTCGGGCCCTCGCCGTACAACATCTTCCAGCGCCTGTACGGCCAGGCCAACGGCTGGCAGATGTTCGGCGGCAGGCTCGAGCACGTCGCGCCGGGCACCGAGGGCAACTGGATGGGCGGCCCCGAGACGGTCACCGTCTCCGGCACGAAGGTCGATCCGGGAGCGCTGACCAGCAGGCTCAACTTCGCCCCGCCCGCCGAGCAGAAGCAGATCGTCGGGACGCTGGCGAAGGTGTCAAACGAGCAGCTGCCGGTGATCCAGCTGTGGGACTACGTCAACACCCAGTTCGTGAACACATCCCGGTACACGGGCTTCCCCCCGGACGACAGCCAGGCGCTACGGCTTTCGTCGGGCGTGTGGATGCAGCTCGGCATGATCAGGAAGAGGCAGGCATGACGAAAGCGGTGCGGGAACGGCCCCGCGGAGCCGCCCTGGCCCGCAGGGTGGCGGGGCACGTCGTACGCGGCCTGGTCATGATCTGGGTCGTCGCGACGATCAGCTTCGTCATCATCAGGGAGATCCCCGGCGACCCCGTCCAGGGCATGTACGAGAGCCTGCTGCAGAAGGGCATGTCCCCCGACCAGGCGGAACGGGCGACGGCCGTGCTGTACGGGTTCCTGCCGACGGGCAGTCTCTGGGACCAGTACGTCGGGTACATGGGGTCGTTGCTCCACCTCGACCTCGGCCGGTCGCTGAGCACGCCGGGTGTGAAGGTGACGAGCCTGATCGGCTCGGCCGCCCAGTGGACCGTGCTGCCCGTCCTCGCGGGCACACTGCTGAGCTTTCTGCTCGGCGTGACCATGGGCGTCTACGCCGCGATCAAGCGCTCGGGCAAGCTCGGCGACCTGCTCGCGTTGTCCGGTTCGCTGCTTCACGGCATCCCGGTGTATGTCATCGGGCTCCTGCTGGTGGCGATCTTCACGACCCTGTGGCCGATCCTGCCCTCGGGCGGGCCGGTCGACGTCGCGTTCGTGCCCGGGTTCAACCCCGGGTACATCGGCTCGCTGATCCACCACGCCGTGCTCCCCGTCGTGACGTACACGCTGGCGAGCTACGGAGGCTGGATCCTCGCGATGAAGTCGAACGTGGTCGCCGTGCTCGGCGACGACTTCATCCTGGCGGCCGAGTTGCGCGGCCTGAAACGCGGCATCGTGTTCCGCTACCTGGCGCGCAACGCGATCCTGCCGCTGTTCACGATCCTCGCCCTGTCGATCGGCATGTTGTTCGGCGGATCGATCTTCATCGAGGAGATCTTCAACTATCCCGGGCTCGGGCTGCTGCTTGTCAACAGCATCAGCACCCGTGACTACGCGCTGATGGGCGGGACCTTCCTGGTGATCACAGTGGGCATCGTCGTGGCCAACATCGTCGCCGACCTGCTGTACACGGCGATCGACCCCCGGGTCAGGAGCGGGGAGGCGTCATGACCGTAACCGTCATGCCCGACATGGCCACGGGCACCACCCGGGCGACGCTGCGGCGCAACTTCTGGCGCGGCGTGTGGCGGGTGCTGCTCCGCAAGCCCAGCCGGATGGCAGGCGTGATCATCGTGCTCGGCTTCGCCGTCATGGGCGTGATCGGGCCGCTGCTGTACCCGGCCAACCTGCCACGGGACGACAACGCGCTCTACGCGCCCCCGAGCCTCCAGCACCTGTTCGGCACGGACTTCGAGGGCACCGACGTCCTCGCGCTCGTCGTCACCGGCGCCCGGTACGTCCTGCTCACCGGCCTGGCGACGGCGGTCATCACCGTCGCGCTCGGCACGGTCATCGGCCTGTTCGCCGGGTTCAGGCGGGGCAGGTGGGACAGCGCGCTCATGCGGCTGACCGACCTGAACCTCGCGATCCCCGGCCTGCCCCTGCTGCTCGTCCTGTCGACCGTGTGGAAGTTCACCAGCCCGCTCGAGATGGGCCTGGTCCTCGGGCTGCTCGGATGGGGCGGCGTGGCCCGTGCCGTCCGGTCCCAGACGTTGTCGCTGCGGGAACGCGGCTTCATCGAGGCGGCGAGAGGGCTCGGCCTGCCGACCAGGCACATCATCGGGCGCGAACTGCTGCCCAGCATGGCGCCCTACATCGCGATGAACATGCTGATCGCGGTGACCGGCGCCGTCTACGCCCAGGTGGGCCTGTTCTTCCTCGGCGTCCTGCCCTTCGACGCCAACAACTGGGGCGTGATGCTGAACCTCGCCGTCTTCAGCGGCGGGGCGCTCACGACCCCCGCGGCGCTGCCGTACCTGCTGGCGCCGCTGCTCGCGATCCTGCTGCTCACGCTGGGCATCGTGCTGATCGTCGACGCGATGGACGAGATCTTCAATCCCCGCCTGCGTGAGGAGTGACCCGGTTGTCCAGAGATTCCGCCGCGCCAGAGGTACGCATCCGCGACCTCACCGTGGTCTACAACACGCCGGCGGGCGAGCTGCCGGCGGTGTCCCACGTGAGCCTCACACTCACCCCGGGCACGATCACGGGCGTCGTCGGGGAGTCGGGCTCCGGCAAGTCGACCCTGGCGCTGTCCCTGCTCAACGCCGTGCAGCCGCCCGGCAGGATCGCCGAGGGCAGCGTCGAGATCGACGGCCTCGGGGACGTCCTCCGCCTCGACGGCGAGGACCTGCGCCGCACCCGCGGCCGCAAGGTCGGCTACGTCTTCCAGGCCGCGCAGAACTCCCTGAACCCGTTGAAGACCATCGGGAAGCAGCTGCTCGACCTCGGCCGCTCGCACGACGTCGAAGACCTTCGGGCGCTCGTCGCCGACGCGAAGGCGCTCCTGTCCCGGATGGGCCTCGACGGCGCCCGCGTGCTCGACTCCCACCAGCACGAACTGTCGGGCGGGATGCGCCAGCGCGTCGGGATCATGCTCGCGCTCGTGCTGAACGCCCAGGTGGTCGTGCTCGACGAGCCGACGACGGCGCTCGACATGATCACGCAGGCGACGATCCTGCGGATCATCCGCGAGGTGCACGAGGAGCGGGCGCTCACCACTCTCGTCATCACCCACGACGTCGGAGCGGTCGCCGAGGTGGCCGACGACCTCGCCGTGATGTACGGCGGGCGCGTGGTCGAGCACGGGCCGATCGCCGAGGTGCTCGGCGCGCCCCGGCACCCCTACACCCAGGGCCTGATCCGGGCGATCCCGCGCCTCTCCGGAGACATCTCTCTCGCCAGGGCACTGCCCGGCAGGCCCCCCACGCTCGGCACGCTCCCGGCCGCCGGGTGTGTGTTCCGGGAGCGCTGCGAGAAGCGCATGGAGATCTGCGAGACGGTCGAGCCCGCGACGGCGACCTACGACGGCAGGTCGGTCGCCTGCCACGCCGCCGGACGCCCGGCGCCGGTGAAGCGGAGGGAATACGCGTGATCACGGGCACTGCGATCACCAAGACGTTCAAGCAGCGGGGCAACGTCCTCGGTAAGCGAGAGGTCCCGGCGCTGCGCGGGGTCGACTTCGCCATCAAGAAGGGCGGGGCGGTCTCCTTCATCGGGGAGTCGGGCTGCGGCAAGACCACCCTCGGCCGGATCATCGCGGGACTGGAGACCTACGACTCGGGCGAGATCGTCATCGACGATGTCGCGATGTCGGGCCTGTCCCACCGCCACCGCCAGCCGTACTTCCGCAGGATCCAGCTCATCCACCAGGATCCCTACTCGGCGCTCAACCCCACCCGCACGATCCACCAGACCCTGGAGGCGCCGCTGCGGCTGCGGGCCCGCCAGACGGGCCGTCCCCGGTCGTGGGTCGACGCGCGCGCGGAGGAACTGCTCAGCCTCGTGGGGATCGACCCCGGGTACGTGCTGCCGCGCTACCCGCACCAGCTGTCCGGGGGCATGCGCCAGCGCGTGGTCATCGCGCGGGCGCTCACCATGGACCCCGAGGTGCTCGTCGCCGACGAGGCCGTCTCGATGATCGACGTGTCGCTGCGGCTCGGCATCCTCGGCCTCCTCCGCGACCTGCGCGAACGGCTGGGCGTGAGCGTCCTGTTCATCACCCATGACATCGCCACCGCCCGGTACATCGGGGACGAGGGCGAGCTCTACGTGATCTACCGCGGCCAGGTCGTCGAACGGGGATCGACCGAGACGATCATCGCTGACCCGGTGCATCCGTACACGCAGTCGCTGCTGTCGGCGATCCCGGTGCTGCACGGGCTGGAACGGCCGGGCGCCGAGCAGGTCGTGCCGACCGAGGCGCTCGACGAGGCGCAGGCGGACGAGGGCTGCCTGTTCACCCGCCGATGTCCCTTCAGCACGGCCCGGTGCGAGGCCGAGCGGCCGGTGCTGGGCCACGACGGCGGCGAGGGCGGCGAGGACACCGAACAACTGCACGCCTGCTTCCACCCCAGGAGCAGGAGCGTGATCCCGCAGGGAGTGCGGGCGTGACCGGAATCGCGCCGGTGACGCCGGACGTCCGCGTGGAGGACCTGGCGGCGCGCGCCCTCTGGGCGGACGCCGAGGCTCCCGCGCTGGTGAGACGGCTGGCGACGCCACCAGAGGGGCGCCGGTGGACCGCACTGGCCACCCCCGACCTCGACGGCGTGGTGTTCGCGTCCATGTCGGAGGCCGGCGTCGGCCACCTCGACCTGATCGCCGTCGATCCCGCCGCCCGGGGACGGGGGATCGGCCGTGCCCTCGCCGAGGCGGCGCAGGAGTGGCTGCGCTCCGAGGGCGCCACCGAGGCCAGGATCGCCGGGAACCCGCCGTGCTACGCCTGGCCCGGCATCGACGTGCGCTACACACCAGCGGCGTGCCTTGCGGAAAGCCTCGGGTACGACCGGTACCGGGTCGCCTGGAACATGACGGCCGACGTCGCGGCCATGGGATCCCTGCTCGACGAGGACGACGCGGCGTCCGCGCGGCTGGCCTCGGCCGGTGTGACCGTCCACGCCGCACCCGCGGGGGAGCGCGAGGCGGTGGCCGCCTTCGCCCGGGCTCATTGGAACGAGGCGTGGGCCTGGGAGGCCGAGCAGGCGACCGGCTGCCACTACGCGTCGCGTGGCGGGGAGATCCTCGGGTTCGCCGCGTGGGGCTCCCGGCCGCTGTGGTTCGGCCCGATGGGCACGGCCGAGGAGGCCCGGGGGCTCGGGGTGGGCCGGGTCCTCGCGCGGCGGTGCCTCGCCGAGCAGAGGGCGGCCGGCCTGCGCGAGGTCCAGATCGGCTGGGTCGGCCCCGTCCGGTTCTACTCGCTGGCGTTCGGCGCGCGCGTCGAGCGGGTCTTCTGGCTCTACCGCCGCGACCTGGGCTGATGTCAGCCGTAGAGCAACTCCACCTGGTCGAACCAGGAGACCGGCGCGCAGAGGCCGCGCGGGTCTTCGCCCGCGTCGAGGCGCAGGCGCAGCGAGTCCGACCCCCACAACAGGTCGAGGAACGGATCGCAGGCGAACTCACCCGGATACAGCGCGCGCATGCAGTGGAGCATGGACACCCCGGCGAGGACCGGCTGGAACGCGGACCGGTCGCAGACGTGCGCCTGGACGCCGCGCACCTGCAGGCCCGCGTGCTTGCCGAAGGTGGGGGTGAACCACGTGTCGCGGAAGCGCACCCCGGCGAGGCCGAGATCGTTGAGCGCGAGGGCGAGGCGCTCGTCCACGTACGGCGCGCCGACCAGTTCGAACGGCCGGGTCGTGCCGCGCCCCTCGGAGACGTTCGTGCCCTCGAACAGGCCCGTCCCCGGGTAGACGAACGCGGTGTCCAGCGTGGGCATGTTGGCCGACGGCATCACCCAGGGCAGGCCCGTCTCGTCGAAGAGCCATTCCCGCCGCCAGCCGCTGAGCGGGATCACGTGCAGGTCCGCGTCGATCGTCCGGTTGACGAACAGGGCCAGCTCCCCGGGTGTCAGGCCGTGCCGTACGGGGATGGGGGCGCGGCCGAGGAAGCTCGCGCAGGCCGGGTCGAGCATCGGTCCCTCGGCCGTGACCCCGCCGATCGGGTTGGGCCGGTCGAGCACGACGAACCGCAGGGCCAGCCGGGCGGCGGCCACCATGAGGTCGTACATCGTCCAGATATAGGTGTAGAAACGCGTGCCGACGTCGCTCACGTCGAACACGAGCACGTCGACGCCCGCGGACGCGACGAGATCGGCGAGTTCCTCGGGCGATCTTCGGTAGGTGTCGACGACCGGCAGGCCGGTCACCGGATCGGTCGTGTCGCCCTCGCCCGCGCCCGCTTGCGCCGTGCCCCGGAGGCCGTGTTCTGGGCTGAAGAGCGTGGTCAGCCGGATTCCCGCCGACAGCAGGGCCGTTGCCGACGGGGTCAGATCGGGCAGGACTCCGGTGGGGTTGGTGATGAGGCCGGCACGGCCGTGACTCGCTGGCCGCGGCGCCGCGACCAGTTCTTCCAGCCCCGTCCGGACTCGAATCATCAGGATAAAATACTCCAAATAGGATATTTATGATGAAATCACTTGCGGCTCTCGCCACCGAACAGAGCGATCCCCGCTACAGCCGGATCGACACGCTTCCGACGGAGGAGATCGCGCGGCTGATGAACGAGGCCGACTCCGCCGTGCCGGCCGCAGTGGCCACCGCGGTCCCGGTGATCTCGGCCGCGGTCGACGGCATCGCCGCGCGGATCGCCGCCGGCGGCCGCCTGCTCTACGTGGGCGCCGGCACGTCGGGACGGCTCGCGGTGCTCGACGCCTCGGAGTGCCCGCCGACCTTCGGCACCGACCCCGACCTGGTCCAGGGCATCATCGCGGGAGGCGAGCCCGCGCTCACCCGGTCCGTCGAGGGCGCCGAGGACGACGCGGAGGCGGGCGCGGAGGCCATCCGGGCGAAGGACGTCGGCCCGCAGGACTCGGTCGTGGGGATCTCCGCCAGCGGGCGTGCGCCGTACGTGGTGGCGGCGGTCGCGGAGGCGCGCAGGCGCGGCGCCCTGACCGTGGCGCTGGCCTGCAACACGGGCACGCCGCTCGCCGCGGAGGCGGATCACGCCGTCGAGGTGATCGTGGGACCGGAGATCGTGACCGGGTCGACCCGGCTCAAGGCGGGAACGGCCCAGAAGCTGGTCCTCAACATGATCTCGACGATCACGATGATCAGGTGCGGCCGCACGTACGGCAATCGCATGATCGAGGTGTCGGCGAGCAACTCGAAGCTCGTCGACCGTGCCGTGCGGATCGTCGCCGAGGTCACGGGGGCCGACACCCCGGTCGCCCGCGAGGCCCTCGAAGGCGCCGGCCACGACGTGAAGACCGCCGTCGTGATGATCCAGTACGGCTTCGACGCCGCCCGGGCCCGCGAGTTCCTCGCCGACCGCGGTGGCAGGCTCGACTCCGCGTTGCACGCCGGGTCCGGTCAGGCGCCCGGGGGAGCGCATTCCGGCAACGGAGGCGTGCATTCGGGCGATACGCCGGGTCGGGGGCATTCTCGGGAGTCGCGGGCTCGGGAGCCGCGGCGCCGCGGCAAGGCCGGCTGACGGCCCATGCTCGGCGACCTTCTCCGGGCGGCGGTTCCGGAGGTCGCGTCCGGGGCTGTAGCGGTGATCGCCGTGGACGGGCGGACCGTGGCCGAGGCGGCCGTGGGCGAGGCCGTGCGCTACGCGGACTCGTCTGAGTCGCCTGCCCGGGAGCGTCCGCCGGTCGCGCTGGACTCGATCTTCGACCTCGCCTCGATCACCAAGCTGTTCACCACCGTCGTGCTCCTGTCGCTCGCCGACGACGGCAGGGTGTCCGTCGACGAACCGGTGGCGACCTGGCTGCCCGAGCATTACGGCGACCGGCCGGAGATCACGCTGAGACACCTGCTGACCCACACGGCGGGCCTGCCGTCCGGGCGGCGGGTCGAGAAGGAGCCCCCCGAGAGCCGCTGGGACATGATCCTGTCCACGCCTGCTTCCGGCCCCGCCGGCACGCACGTCTACTCCGACGTCGGCATGATCACCGCGGGACGGGTCGCCGAGATCGCGGGAGACGCACCCCTCGACGTGCTCGTCCGGGAGCGGATCACGACGCCGCTCGGCCTGTCCGACACGGGCTACCGGCCGGACCCGGCCCGGCTGCCGAGGATCGTGGCGACCGAGCACAAGCCCGAGCGCACGGCGCGGGAACGTCCGGGAGAGCTCGCGGCGGCCTGCGTCAGGGGAGAGGTCCACGACGAGACCGCCCACGCGCTCGGCGGGGTCGCGGGCCACGCGGGGCTGTTCTCCACGGCCGCGGACCTGGTCCGCTTCTGTGAGGCGCTGCGCGGCGGCGGGGACGGGATCCTCTCCCGCGAGGCGGTCGCCGAGATGACGCGCGACCACGCGGCCGCCGGTTGCGCCTTCCGCCAGGGGCTCGGCGTGCGGATCGGCGATCCGGCCGTCGTCGGCCCGCTCGTGGACGCGTGGGGGCACTCCGGCTTCACCGGGACGTCGGTCGCCGTGGATCCCGGCCGCGGGGTGACCGCCGTCCTGCTCACCAACAACGTCCATCCGCTGCGGGGACGGCCCGGCATCCGGGACCTGCGCCACGCCGTCGCCGCCGAGGCCCTGCGGCTGGCCTGACCTGGCCTTCTGCTGCCTGCCGTGCCGGGCGTCAGGCTTTTTTCACGGCCAGGCTCCGCTCACGGTCACGCTTGGTTCGCGGTCACGCCTCGTTCGCCGGCCGGTAGCGCAGGCCGTCCATCAGCAGGTCGAGCAGGCGGTCGGCCTGCTCGCGCCGTCCGGGGTCGCCCGTGATGAGACCGATGCCGCTGAGGCTCGCGAGCACGTCGTCGGCCCGGGCATCGGTCCGCAGCCTCCCGGCGGCGCCGCCCGCCTCGAGCAGCGTGCCGATTGTGTCGATCAGTTTGTCCCGGCTGTGCGCGTAGGGGTTGCCGCCCGACGCCACGACCGCCCGCAGTGCGTCGGCCATGCCGCGCTTGGCCGCCCCGTAGTCGACGAAGCGGTCCATCCAGTCGCGCAGCGCCTGGTCGGGCGCCTTGGCCTCGAGGAGTTCCCCGGCCGCGTCGCACAGTCTCGCGAGCTCGTTGCGGTAGGCGGCCTCGACGAGCGCCTCCCGGGTGGGGAAGTGGCGGTAGAGCGTGCCGATGCCCACGCCCGCCTCCTTCGCGATCGCCTCAAGCGTGACATCCGGCCCGTCCTGGGAGAACGCGCGCACGGCGACCTCCAGCAGCCGGTCGCGGTTGCGGCGGGCGTCCGCGCGAAGCGGTCGGGCGGGTGGCACGTCTGTCCTCCTCGTCGGCGTGTTCGCGGTTCATTGTCCTGGGCGCAGGCCGAACTTGCTAAACGGAGGTTCCTCCGATTAGAGTCGGGAGCGTAACGGAGGTTCCTCCGTTTTCAGCGTACCGGCAGGGCCCCCGGTCCGCATGCCCTGGCAGGACCTGGCGAGACAGGAAAGAACATGACCGCGACCACACGCATCACCACGCCGTTCACCGCCGAGTCGACCGCTGCCGGGGTCGTCGCCGGCGTCGACCTCACCGGCCGTCGCGTCATCGTCACCGGCGCGGCCTCCGGCATCGGCATCGAGACCGCGCGGGCGCTCGCCGGTGCGGGCGCCGAGGTGACCCTGGCGGTCCGCGACCTCGCGGCGGGAGAGCGCACAGCCGGGGACATCGTCGCGACCACCGGAAACGAGCAGGTCCGCGTGGCGCGGCTGGACCTCGCCGACCGGGCCTCCGTTGCGGAGTTCGCCGCCTCGTGGGACGGCCCGCTGCACATCCTCGTGAACAACGCCGGAATGATGGCGTCGCCCGAGATGCGCACACCGGAGGGCTGGGAAATGCAGTTCGCCACCAACCACCTCGGGCACTTCGCGCTCACCACCGGACTGCACCGGGCGCTCGCGGCGGCCGGCGGCGCCCGCGTCGTGTCGGTCAGCTCGAGCGCGCACCTGCGCTCGCCGGTCGTCTTCGAGGACATCCACTTCCGTGAGCGGGAGTACGAGCCCTGGTCCGCCTACGGGCAGTCCAAGACCGCCAACGTGCTGATGGCGGTCGAGGCGACCCGGCTGTGGGCGGACGACGGCATCACCGCCAACGCGTTGATGCCGGGCGGGATCCGGACCAACCTCCAGCGGTACGTCTCCGATGAGGAGCTCGAGCGGCTGAGGGCCCAGAGGGGCGCGGCGGGAGTGTCGTGGAAGACGCCGGAGCAGGGCGCCGCGACGTCCGTGCTTCTCGCGGCGTCGCCTCTGCTCGAAGGCGTCGGCGGCCGCTACTTCGAGGACTGCAACGAGGCGGAGCCGAACCAGCCGGGCACCCGGCGGGGTGTCGCGCCCTGGGCGCTCGACCCGGAGGCGGCCACACTGCTCTGGCAGGTGTCCACCGAAGCGCTGGTCTCCTAGGACACCGGCTTCTCCGGAGCCGGTGGGGCGGTGGGGATCAGGCGGCGTGAGGGGCGGCCAGCAGGCGGCGGATCTCCTGGGCGGCCGTGCGGCCGGCGCGGTTCGCCCCGACGGTGCTGGCCGAGGGGCCGTAGCCGACCAGATGGAGGCGGGGTTCGGCGACCACACGGGTGCCGTCCATCTGGATGCCGCCGCCCGGGCCCCGCAGCTTGAGCGGTGCGAGATGGCCGATGGCCGAGCGGAACCCGGTCGCCCAGATGATCACATCGGCTTCGGCCGTCCGCCCGTCGTCCCACATCACGCCGTCGGGGGTGATGCGGCTGAACATGGGGAGCCGGTTGAAGACCCCCTTGTCCATGGCGTCCCGTATCACCTTCGTGTAGGCGAGGCCCGTCGCGCTCACCACGCTCTGGGGCGGCAGCCCCGCCCGCACGCGTTCCTCCACCCGCGCGACGGCCGCCCGCCGGCGGTCCTCGCCGTACGCGCCGTCATGGAAGACCAGCGGGCTGCGTGTCACCCAGATGGTCGTCTCGGCGACGTCCGCGACCTCGGACAACACATGTGTGGCGGAGGCGCCCCCGCCGACGATGACCACCTTCGCCCCGGCGAACTCCTCGGGTCCCCGATAGTCGGCGTAGTGCAGCTGCCTGCCCCGGAAGTCGGCGGCCCCGGGGTAGTAGGGCCAGTGGGGCCGGGTCCAGGTGCCCGTGGCGTTGATCACCGCACGTGCCGCCCATGTCCGGGGTGCGGCGTCGGCCGATGCCCGCTCGGCGGTGACGAGGAGCCTGCCGCCCTCATGGCGCGTCACCGAACGCACCTTAACGGGCCGGAGGATGGGCAGTCCTGTTCGTCTTTCGTAGTCGGCGAAGTATCGGGGCACCACGTCGGCGGCCAGGAGAGCGGGGTCGATCTCCGGAGTGCGGTGTACACCGGGCAGGTCGAAGATGTCGTGGATCTTCTCCATGGTGAGCGTCGGCGACCGGTGCCGCCACGCGCCGCCCGGTCCCGGCTCGGCGTCCAGGACCACGAATCCGAGCCCGAAACGGCGCACGAAGTACGCGCTGGACAGCCCGGCCTGGCCGGCGCCGATGACGACGACGTCGACCTCCGTCGGCGCGGCGTCAGTCGGGGGCGTGCTCGCGGCCGAGCCGATTGCGGTGGTGCTCACGGCGGTGGTCAACAACGTGCCGGGCGTCCGGCTTCCCTCGGTTCGGCTGTGCCCGTCGGCGGTTTTGTCCCTCGGCGGCTTTGTCGGTTGTGCGGGATACGCTCGCGGGTGCCGGGTCGGACGGCTCGGGGTCGCAGCTGTGAGGGGGAGCCATGTCGGTGCTGGTGGCGTTCAGCGTCACGCCGATCGGGACCGGGGAGGACGTCGGAGAGCTGGTGGCTGAGGCGGTCCGCGTCGTGCGCGAGTCCGGCCTGCCGAACCGCACGGACGCCATGTTCACCACGGTCGAGGGTGAGACCTGGGAGGAGGTCCTGGCGGTGGTCACGGCCGCCGTCGCCGCCGTCGCCGCCGTCGAGGCACGGGCTTCCCGGGTGAGCGTCGTCCTCAAGGCGGACTCGCGTTCCGGCGGCGGCCGGCTCGACGCCAAGGTGGCCGCAATCGAGCGGCACCTGGCGGAGTCGTGATAACCGCTGCTGAGATCCGCGAGGTGGCCGCGGCACTGCCGCGCACCGAGGAGAAGCTGGTCAGAGACCGGGTCACGTTCCGCGTCGGCCGTCTCGTCTACGTGACGATCTCCGCGGACGAGACGTCGATGGGCTTCGGCTTCCCGAAGGAGGAGCGGGCCGCGCTCATCGCGGCGGAGCCGGACAAGTTTCACATGCCCCGCCCGTCGGACGAGCGCTACAACTGGGTCCGTGCCTGGCTCTCCGCGCTCGACCACGCCGAGATGGAGGAGCTGGTCGTCGACGCGTGGCGCATGGTCGTCCCGAAGCGGGTCGCCGCCGCCTACCTCGCGGAAGGGCCGCGCTGAGCGACTCGCAAGGGCCCAGTACTCCCCGGTAGTCAGGTCCCGGAGGCCGCTCGCAGCGCCTCCCGGGACAGCCGGTCGGCGGCTCTCGTCGTCTCCGGGAGGCGATGGCGCGGCGTGAGCGCCAGGACGTTGTGGCAGGCGGTGTCCAGGTCGACCGCGTGGCCGACCGAGACGAAGACCGGCTTGACGCCGTCCTGAGTCCGGAGCACGCGCCCGACGACGTCGCCCTCGAGACGCAGCTCACTCCAGGCGCCCCGCCCGTGCGCCGGATCGTCGTAGGTGCCCACGAACGCCGTCTTCGCGACGCCGATGGCGGGCAGACCGGTGAGCGCGCCCAGATGGCAGGCCAGGCCGAACCGCCGTGGGTGGGCGATGCCGTACCCGTCGCAGACGACCAGGTCCGGAGTGACGGAGAGCCGATCGAGCGCCTGGATGACGCTGGGCAGCTCTCGGAAGGCCAGCAGGCCCGGCACATATTCGAAGGCGACCCGGCCGGGCAGGGAGACCTGGTCGAGGACCTGGAGCGTGGTGCCGTCGAGGACCACGACGGCGGCGGCGAGCCGATCGTCGGTGTAGGCGACGTCGACACCCGCCACCCTCGCCGGATGACGCTCGCCCGGCCCGACGAGATCGAGCCGCGGGCGGAGCTCCTCCTGGATGGCCTCGGCCTCGCGGACGGTCGTCGGCATGGTCATGGGCAGGCGCGTCCTCACATCTCGGGACGATAGCCCGTCATCAGGGTGCCGGTGGCCATCGGCTGGTCGGATGAGTCGTCCGGGGCCGGTTCCCGCCGTGAACGGGTGGGTCGATGTTGGGTGAAATGGATTATTTGGTGTTATGTAATGTTTTCTTGGTGTGTGAAATCGATTTCCGGGCGGCGCTTGAAGCTCGAGCGATTTTGTCGGCGGTGGTTGTTAGTTTTGCGGCGTGATTGTCGAGCGGGAGCTGATCGCGGAGGGCCTGGCCGAGATGGCGCCGGGTCCGGAGCTCGCTGCGGCGCTGGGCGGCCTGGATCTCGCGCGGTTGAGCGGGTATGACGCGGTGGTCGTCCTGCAGGCCTACGCCCGGCTGGAAGCACATGTTCAAGCCAGGAAAGCCGCAATAATGGCCGAGGTCGGGCTGTATGTCCCTGCGCCGGGCGATATGACGAAAATGGCCGTTCCGGACAAATGCTCGGCTGACGAAATACGCGCCGCGTTGACGCTGACCCGGCGGGCCGCCGAACGGGAATATGCCTTCGCCCATGCTCTGGCCACCCGCTTGCCTGCCGTACGCGACGCCCTGGATGCCGGGCGGATCGACAAGCCCCGCGCGCTGGTGTTCTGCGACTGGCTCGAGGACGTCCCGGCCGACCTCGCCCGTACCGTGGCCGACCATGTGCTGCCCACCGCCGGACGGCTCACCACCAGCCAGCTCAAAGACAAGATCAAACGCCTGCTGCTGGCCGCCGACCCGAGCTGGGCCCGCCGTCGCTACGAACGTGCGCTGCAACGCCGCCGGGTCGAAGGCACCCTCCTGCCCGACGGCACCGCCGGCATCACCGGCCACCAACTGCCCCTCGACCAGGCCGCCGCCGCGATCGTCCGCGTCGACGCCATCGCTCAGCAGGCCAAACGCGCCGGACTGCACACCCCGATCGACCACATCCGCGCCGACATCTTCCTCGGCCTGCTCGACGGCAGCTTCACTGGGCTGGACGACACCCAGATCGCCGCCGCCCTCCTTCAGGCCGGCCGCCCCTGCCCCGACGAAGAGGATTACGACGACCAACTCCTCGACAACCCCCACGACGGACCCCGTGACGAACCCGGTGACGGACCTGACACGGGGACGGACGGCGGCGGACTTGGGGTGGGGCCAGGCGATGGGCCTGACGGCAAGTCCGATGGTGGATCGGATGCCGGACCGTCATCCATGGAGGAGTCCGCACCAAAGTCCGCCCGTGGCCTGCCAGCAGGGCTGGAAGCGGGATTCGCGGCGGGTGAGATACGGGTCCAGCTGTCGACCCTGATGCACCTGGACGACCTTCCGGCTGAACTCGCCGGATGGGGACCTCTCCACGCCCATCTGGCCCGCCGCATGACCAAAGCCCAGGTCAACAGCGAATGGCGCTACGCCGTCTGCGACCACGACGGGCGGCTCCTCCACGCCGGAATCACCCGCCACCGACCCCGCGGCTGGCCCCGCCACCCTGCTCGCTCGTCTACACCAGCCCCAGGACCAGGGTCGGCAGCAGACTCGGTGACAAAGCGGCGTCGAGCGTCGGCGCGCAGCCGGGGCATCGTCGAGCTGCAGATCCCGCTCGCCCTGCTCCGCCTATGGCAGACGGACCTGCCCGCCCTCGGCGGCTGGGCGCCCGTCATCGCCGACATCATCGGCCAGCTCGACCAGACCGAACCGAACTCCGACCCCGTCAACACCGGCGAGCGGCGGCGCTTCGCCACCACCCGGCTACGCCGATGGATCCAGATCCGCGACCGCGTCTGCTGCCACCCGGGCTGCCGCGCACCGGCCACCCGTACCGAACTCGACCACACCCAGGCATATGGCGACGGCGGACCCACCACCCATACCAACCTCGCCGCCACCTGCACCCACGACCACGACCTCCGCGACCACGGCTGGCAACTCACCCAGACCGCACCCGGCCACCTGACGTGGATCAGCAGGACCGGCCACCATTACCCCGTTCAGCCCCCGCCCGTCATCGAGCCCCTCCCCGAACCTAACCCGCAGACCACCGACCATGACCCGGCAGAAACCGACCCCGTACCTCACCCCTGGGAGCCCACCCCCATCTGGACCGAACCCCACCCAACCAGCCGCCATCAAACCCACCTCAACGCCAGACCGCCCACCCGATCACCCACCACGCCGGACAACGACATCCCGCCCTTCTGAACCCACGGGAAGGGCGGGCCATCCGCCATGCACATGCGGCGGGCCGGCGTCCAAGGCCCGCCATCACACGGCCATCACCCAGAGCGGTGGCGCTCCGGTGCGACACGGGGGAGCGCGATGGCGGTGGCGAGCAGCCCGCTGGCGACGATCCATCTGCCCGTCAGCCGGTCGGTCCCCATCCGGGGATCGGAGATCAGCAGCGTCGCGGTGAATTCTCCAGAAGGCTCGATATCGACCACGGCCTCCGTGAAGTCGAGCCATCGCCCGGTGAGTGGAAACCAGGCCTTGTAGACCGACTCCTTTGCGCTGAACAGGATCCTGTCCCAGTTCACGCGTGGATCCTCGTCCCGGAATCGGCCGAGGGTGGCGATCTCCTCTGGTGAGGCGACGGTTTCGAGCACCCCGTCGGGCAGGGGTCCGCCCGGTTCGGCATCGATGCCGATAGTGATCCCGGACGTAGAAGTCGCGACGGCGGCGGCGCGATAGCCGGCACAGTGAGTGATGCTTCCGATCGTGCCGGATGGCCACTGCGGCGCACCCCGTTCGCCGCGAAGGATCGGCCCGGGGGGCACCCCCAGACGGGCGAGCGCCGTCCTGGCGCAGTACCGGCCGGTGACGAACTCGCGCCGGCGCTTCTCCACAGCGCGGGCGATCAGCGGTTCCTCCTCGGGGAACAGCGAGTCCTCGGGCACGTCATCGAAGCGCTCGGCGACGACCACCCACGGAGGAAGGATGTCTCCGATCATGCGGAGCTCCCGGGCAGTATGGCGCGCGGCTGGGACGGCCCGTCGTCCCGCAACCGCCACTCCCGTGGGTAGCCCAAGGAGACCTCCTCGAACCGGACACCGTCGTACCAGGTAGTCCGGGGAATATGCAGGTGGCCGTAGACGACGGCTTCCGCCCGGAAACGCGTGTGCCAGTCGGCGGTCCCCTCGGTGCCGCACCACATGGCGAACTCGGGGTGGCGCAGGATGGCCGTCGGCTCGCGCACCAGCGGGAAGTGGTTGACCAGAACAGTGGGCAGCCCGATCTCCGCCAGGCGGTGCTCCGTGTGCTCGACCCTCGCGTGGCACCAGGCCTCTCGCGAGGGATAGGGGTCCGGATGCAGGACGAACTCATCGGAGCAGACGACGCCCGTCCCATGCGCGTAGTCCAGGCCCTCGACCTTCGTCGAGGTTCCGGCGGGAAGGAAGCTGTAGTCGTAGAGCACGAACAGGGGAGCGACGGCGACCGGCCCGTCCGGACCTTGCCACACGGGATACGGATCCTCGGGCGTGGCCACCTTCAGATCACGGCAGATGCGAACAAGGTGCTCATAACGCTGCACGCCGCGCAGAGTGATCGGATCGGATGCCGTGGTCCACAGTTCGTGGTTGCCGGGAGCCCAGATCACCTTCGCGTACCGGTCGGCGAGCGTGCCGAGCGCCCACTCGATGTCGGTGGGCGTCTCAGCGACGTCACCGGCGACGATCAGCCAGTCGCCCGGCGCCTCCGGGCGGAGTGCGGCGACGATCTCACGATTCTCCGGATAGCCGACGTGTAGGTCGCTGATGCCGTACAGCGTCCCGGTCACCGGGCGGCCTCGCGGCGACTCACGCCGTGGCGCCGGTCACGAGGGGTCCTCCTGCCAGGTCACGACGAGTTCGTTCCGCTGGCCGAAGCGCTCCAGATGGCGGCCGAGGACATCCTGCACGGTGGCGAGGGATTCCGCGTCCTCGGCGGTTGCCCGCATGATCAGGCGATCCGCCTCCGGAGTCAGGGTTCCCTCCCCGGCGGCGAAAGTGAGCCGGAACCCGTCGCCGGGCAGGTCCTCGACCGGGGCCTTGCGGCCGAGGTGGGACGCGAGTTGCTTGGCGTACCGGGCGGCGGCGTCGGTGGCGACGTGCGCGGTCGAACTGGGCATGGTCGACAGCCTCCTATGATCAGGCCCTCGAGGGCAAAGCCCGGAGAGCGTTCGGCACTAGTGCCGACAAACTTGAGCACTCAAATATTTCGACCCCGCCCGCCGCCCGAAACTCCGGCCCCGCGCCCGCGCTGGCACCCAGGCCGACGGCTACCGGGTCACCTCGGACCAGCGGCCGCGCCCCGCCCTCAGGCCAGGCGTCGCCGTACGGTGGCGACCGAAATGGCCGCGCCCGCGGACAGCAGGACGGCGAAACCGATGATGGCGGGCTCGATCCCGGCCCACTGGGTGGCGAGGCTGAACAGGATGACGGGTACGCCCATCCCGATGTAGGCGATGACGAAGAACACCGCCAGCACTCCCGCCCGGGACTCCGGCACGGCCACGCTCGCGACCTGGCCGACACTCGCCTTGAACAGCAGCCCCGAGCCGGCTCCCGCCGCGGCGGACGCGATGAGGTACAACCACAACGCCGGATGCGAGAGCGAGACGGCGACGAGGGCCAAGCCCACCGGGAAGAGGATGATTCCGACCCCCAGCAAGCGGCGGACGGCCGCCCTGCCCATCGTGAGCTGCCCGACGGCCGCCGAGCCGAAGGAGATGAAGCCCGCGACGCCGCTCACGAGCGGAGAGGCGATGCCGAGCTGGCCGCGGATCATGACGGCGCCCAGCGACGAGAACAGGCCGAGTGCGGCGAACGCGACGAAGGCCATGCCGCTGGCGCCGGTGAACATGCCCGCACCCGCCGGTCGCAGGGCGAACCGGGCGGGCCGCTCGCGCGCGGCCGAGCCGGAGTCGACGGTCTCCGGGCTGAGGAGGACCAGCACCAGGAACACCGCCATGACAGCGCCGAAGGCGGCCTGGGTGGCGACCAGCGGCACCGGCGCCCACTCGGCGATGATCCCCGCGATCAGAGGGCCGAGTGCCAGTCCGCCCAGGTTGGCGGCGGTCGTCACGATCCCCGGGACTCCCGAGGCCGACCGGCCTGGATGTGATCGGCTGTAAAGGTCGGCGATATAGGTGGTCGCGGTGGACGCCATCAGGCCGATTCCCACGCCGGTGAGCACACGCCCGACCAGTAGGCCGGGCAGCGAGGGCCACGCGATGAGCACCACGGCCGACGCGATGGCCACCGAGAGCGCGGACGCGATGACGCGGCGGCGACCATGGACGTCCGAGAGGTGTCCCAGGCCGAGGAAGCCGGCCGAGGCGCCGACGACGAGCAACGCGAAGGCCACGGTCACCGTCGTCGGGCCGAACCCGTCCCGCGCCTCATAGAGCGGCCACAGCGGCGTGGGCGCGGTGCCGAAGCCCATCTGCGTGGCGAACGCCCCGGCCGCGAACCAGAAGGCGGTGCCGTGGGAGGCGCGGGCCCTTCCGGGGGAGCCGGACCCGCCGCCCGCCACCTCACCGACCGTCGTCTTACCGCCCGCCGCCGCGGCGCTCCCCGTTGAGGCCGCCGCCGTGTGCGGACGCTGGGTGGAAACGTCCCGCTTGTCGGCGGGGGAGACAGCGGGCACGGGTCATCCGATCACTTGGCTGGCGGTCGTACCTCACCAGGGTGGTGGCCGGGAAGCGATCGCGTCCAATGACTGTTCCTGCTTGGCTCCATCTCTCCCCGTGATACTTGGGTCATGGAGTTACGTCACCTGGAGTACTTCGTCGCGGTCGCGGAGGAGCTCAACTTCACCCGGGCGTCGCGCCGGCTGCACGTCGTACAGTCGGGGGTCTCGGCGGCCATCCGGTCCCTGGAGCGCGAGATGGGCGTCACGCTCTTCGACCGGACCTCTCAGCGGGTGGTGCTGTCGGACGCGGGCGCCGCCCTCCTCCCCGAGGCCCGCGCGACCCTCGACGCGGCCCGGGCGGCGCGCGAGGCGGTGCAGGCCGTCGGCCAGGGACTGCGGGGGACGGTGAACATCGGCAGCATGACCTCCGTCCCGATCGTCGACCTGCCCGGGCTTCTCGGCCAATTCCGCCGCGAGCACCCGGGGGTGACGATCCGCATTCGCGTGGCGCCGAGCGGCTCCTCGGGGCTCGCGCAGGCGCTGGTGTCCGGTGAGCTCGACGTGGCCTTCCTGTCGTTGCCGGGGCCTCCGCCCACGGGGGTGGCCCTGCGGCGGCTCGCGGCGGTTCCGCTGGTGCTCGTGGTGCGCGCCGACCACCCGCTCGCGAGTGAGCGGAGCGTCCCGCTCACCCGTCTCGTGGACGAGGAGTTCATCGACTTCCCGCCCGGATACGGCAACCGCGCGATCGTCGACCGCGCGTTCGCGGCGGCGGGAGCCGAGCGCCGCGTCACGGCTGAGGTCCACGACATCGCCACGGGGGCCGCGTTCGTACGGCACGGCCTCGGCATCGCCTTCCTCCCGGAGTTCGCCGTGCCGGACGCCCGTGACCTGGCCGTCCTGAGCCTCTCCGACGTCACGCTGACCTGGTCGCTCTCGGTGGCGACAGTCTCGACGCGGCGGCCGAACGCGGCCGTGCGCGCGCTGCTCGATCTCGTGGATCAGCATGTGCCCGGCACGGCCGCGATCGGTCCCTAACCCGCCGCGGTGCCCACGGGCTCGGGGGTCCGCTCCGCAACCGGCGGTACGGCACGCCGGAGCCGCCGCCTCTCCTTGCGGTTCTCGACCATGGTGTAGAGGGTCGGGACCAGGATGAGCGTGAGCACCGTGGAGCTGACCAGGCCGCCGATCACCACGACGGCGAGTGGCTTGGAGATGAATCCGCCGCCCCCGGTGATGCCGAGGGCCATGGGCAGCAGCGCGAAGATGGTGGCCAGAGCGGTCATCAGGATCGGGCGCAACCGCCTCCTGCCGCCCTCGACCACGGCCTCGTGCAGGGACATGCCCTGGTCCCGGTACTGGTTGATCAGGTCGAGCAGGACGATGGCGTTGGTCACCACGATGCCGACGAGCATCAGCATGCCGATCATCGCGGCCAGACCGAGCGACGTGCCGGTGATCAGCAGCAGCCCGAGCGCGCCCGTCGCGGCGAACGGGATGGAGACCAGGAGCACCAGCGGCTGGATCAGGCTGCGGAAGGTGGCCACCATGATGAGGAACACGAGCGCCACCGCCGCGACCAGGGCGAGACCGAGGCTGCCGAACGCCTCCTCCTGGTCCGCGCTGACACCGCCGATCTCGTAGGTGGCGCCGCCCGGCAACGTGAGCGCCTCGAGCCGCTTCTTCAGCTCGGTCGAAGTGGCGCCGAGGTCGGAGCCGCCGGCCTTGCCGGACACGGTGGCGCTCCGCTTGCCGTCGATGCGCGTGAGGGACACCGGCCCCTCGACCTCGCGGACGGTCGCCACGTCGGAGACGGTGGTCGTGCCGACGAGCGTGAGGTTCCGGAGCGCGGTCAGCGACGCGGGGGTGCCGACCGGCCGCACGATCACGGCGGCGGTCCCTCCGTCGAGGTTCAGCTGCGTGACGGTGCTGCCGCGCAGCGCCTGCGTCACCGCCTGCCCGACGGCGATCTCCGTGAGCCCACGCGCGGCGGCCTTCTTCCGGTCCACCGTCACCTCGACCCGAGGGGCGGTGTCGGCAATGGTGGTGGTCACCTCGGTCACGCCGGGCATCCCGGTCATGGCCTGCTGTACCTGCTTCGTCGCGGCCGCGAGGGCGTCCTGCTCGGCGGCCTGGACCACGACCTCGAGCCCGTCGCCGCCGAGACCGCCGGACTGCCCTACCTGGATCTCGCCGATCTCGGGCAGCTTGCCGATGCGGTCGCGCAGCGAGGTCTCGACCGCGGCGGTGTCGCTGCCCTCCTTGAGCGTGAGGGAGTAGCCCGCGCGGGCCGCTCCGCCTCCGCCGGAGTTGGCTCCGGGGCCGAGGTTGTTCCTCCCGCCGACGGTGACCTGGTAGGACTCGACCGCCTTCGTGCTCGTGACCACCTGCTCGACCTGCTTGGCCTTCGCGTCCGCGGTCGCGAGGGACGTGCCGACCGGCAAGGTCTGAGTGATGTTGATCGTCGCCTGGCCGGACTGGTCGATGAAACTCGTGTGGATCCGGGGGACGAGGGCGAGCGTCCCCACGAAGACGACCAGAGCCGCGGCCACGATCCTGAGCCTGTGCTCGGTCGCGTATCGGATGACCGGGACGTACGCCCGCTGGAGCCATCCGTTCCGCTCCCGCTCCTCGGCCTGGACCCGGATCGTCTCCGCGTCGGCGCCCCGCGGCGCCTTCATGAACCAGTAGGCGAGCACCGGGACCATGGTGAGGGCCACGAGCAGCGAGGCCAGCAGCGCGACGGTCACCGTGACCGCGAACGGGCTGAAGAGCTCGCCGACGAGACCGCCCGTGAACGCGATCGGCAGAAAGACCGCGACCGTCGTCAGCGTCGACGCGGTCACTGCGCCCGCCACCTCGCGGACGGCGTTCTCCACCGCCTGCCGCTTGGCCTCGCCGTACGACAGGTGGCGCTTGATGTTCTCCAGCACCACGATCGAGTCGTCCACGACGCGGCCGATCGCGATGGTCAGTGCGCCGAGGGTCAGCATGTTCAGCGAGTAGTCCCGGGCCCACAGGGCGATCAGCGCGATGAGCACCGACAGCGGGATCGACAACGCCGTCACGATCGTCGAGCGGATCGACAGGAGGAACACGAGGATGACCAGGACGGCCATCACCAGGCCGAGCAGTCCTTCGGTGGTCAGGCTCTCGATGGCCTCCCGCACGGAGGGCGCCTGGTCGAACACCACGGTGAGCTGGGCGTCCCCGCCGAGCGTCCGGGTGAGCTCGGGCAGCTTCGACCGGACCGCGTCCGAGATGGACACCGCGTTGCCGCCCGACTTCATCGTGATCGACACGGCCAGGCTCGGCTTGCCGTTCGTCCTGGTCAGCGTGGTGGAGTCGGCGAGGCCGAGGGAGACCTTCGCGACGTCGCCGAGCCGCACCGGCGCGGGGGCGGCCGTCCGGCGCCCCGTCAGACGACCCGCGGGCGGACCGGCGGTCCCACCGGCCGAGGCCGCCGGCGCGGCGGTGAGGTAGAGGTTCTTCAGGTCGTCCACGCCGGTGAAGCCCTTGCCCACCTGCACGGTCAGCGTCCGGTCCGACTGGGTCAGGGTGCCGGCGGGCGCGGAGGAGCCGGCCGCCTGGATGGCGCTCGTGACGGCCGCCGCGGTCAACCCGTGGCGGGCCAGCTCGTCGTCGTCCGGCGTGACGGTGACGACCTGGTCGCGCGCGCCGCTGACGGACACGTCCCTGACCCCGTCGATCCCGCTGAGCGCCGGGGCGACCTGCGAGTTCAGCTTCGCCGCGAGCGCCCGCTGGTCCCCGGTCGAGCCGGCGGCGAGCTGGACGACCGGGAGGTCGTCCGTGCTTCCGGCGAGGACCTGGGGCTCGACTCCGTCGGGCAGTTGCGCGGAGACCCGGCCGATCGCCTGCTGGATCTGGGCCTGCGCGGCGTCGATGTCGGCGCCGAAGTCGAACGCCACCCCGACCGTCGAGCCGGACTCCCTGGATATCGAGGTGACCCCGGTGACTCCCGCCAGGCCGCGGACCGCGTCCTCCAGCGGCATGGTCACCTGCTCCTCGACGATCTGCGGCGCCACCCCGGGGTACGACGACACGACCGACACGGAGGGCAGGGATATCGAGGGCAGCAGCTGCTGCTTGATCGCCGGGATCGTGTACGCGCCGAACCCGACCACCATGATGGTCAGGAGCGCGACCAGCCCCCGGTTGGCGAGGCTCAATCTGGCCAGAAAGGACATCGTTCCACTTCTCTTCATGGGACCCGGGGCTCATGCGATTGCGGCCCGGGGGCGACGGCTGCCCGTCGTGACGCATCAAGGCTCGCGCGCGCCGGGAGCCTGCTCGTCCGACGCGAGGACGGTCTTCGGGTACCGCGATCGCAGTACCGCTCTCCGGCGGTTACACCGGAGGCCGCGTCACCGGGATCCCGGGCGCACCAGCCCGGTCTCGTACGCGATGATGACCAGCTGCGCGCGGTCGTGCGCGCCGAGCTTGAGCATCGCCCGGTTGACGTGCGTCTTCGCCGTCGTCCTGCTGATGCCGAGGAGGTCGGCGATCTCGTCGTTGGTCAGGCCGGCCGCCACGAGCGTCATGACCTCGCGTTCGCGGTCGGTGAGGGAGTCGAGGTCCTCGGGCACGTGCTCCACGGTGGACGCCGGACCGGCGAGGAACCGGGCGATCAGAGTCTTGGTCGCCACCGGCGACAGCAGGGAGTCGCCGCGCGCGATCAGCCGGATCGCGTCGTGGAGCTCGCCGGCCTCCACGCTCTTGCCGAGGAACCCGCTCGCTCCCGCCCGCAGCGCGGCGAACACGTACTCGTCGATCTCGAAGGTGGTCAGCACCAGCACCTTGACCGCGGAGAGCTCGCCGTCCGAGGTGATCGCCCGGGTCGCGGCCAAGCCGTCCATCCCGGGCATGCGGATGTCCATCAGCACGACGTCGGCCCGGGTCGACCGCGCGAGCCGTACGGCCTCGTCGCCGGTGGCCGCCTGGCCCACCACCGTGAGGTCGGGCGCGGTGTCGACGAGGATCTGGAACCCCGCCCTGACCAGCGCCTGGTCGTCGGCGATCACGATGCGGATCGGGGTGGTCCCCGTCACGGCGAGCTCACCCCCAGGGCCGCGGGGAGCACGGCCAGCACCCGGAAGCCGCCCGTCACCGACGGGCCGGTGGTGAACGTCCCGCCCACGGACAGGGCGCGTTCGCGCATGCCGACCAGCCCGTGGCCCGCGTGACCGGCGCCGGCGGGCGCCTTGAGCGGGCCTCCGTCGTCGGCGACGTCCACCACGAGATCCCGCGGCCTGTAGACGATCCGAACGGTGGCACGGGCACGCGGGGCGTGCTTGCTGACGTTGGTCAGCGCCTCCTGCGTCACCCGGAAGGCGGCGAGCTCCACCGGCGCGGGGAGCGGGCGCGGATCGCCCTCCGTCCGGAAGTCGACGGCCAGCCCGGCCGCCGTGAACGAGCCGATCAGGTCGGCGAGCCGGTCCAGCCCAGGCGCCGGCTCGGTGACCAGTTCGCCGGGCGGCTCGTCCGGACTGCCCGGACGGCGGAGCAGGCCCACAGTGGTCCGCAGCTCCTCCAGGGCGGCGCGGCCGGCGAGCCTGATGTGGCCGAGCGCCTCGCGCGCCTGGTCGGGTTCGTCGTCGAGCACGTGCGCGGCGACCTGCGACTGGACGTTGATGAGGGCGATGTGGTGCGCGAGCACGTCGTGAAGCTCCCTGGCGATGCGCAGACGCTCCTCCATCACCCTGCGCTCGGCTTCTTCCTCCCGGGTCTGCTCGGCGCGGCGCGCCCGCTCCTCGACGGCGGCCACATAGGCGCGCCGGCTGCGCAGCGCGTCGCCCGCCGCGGTCGCCATGCCCATCCAGGCGATCAGCCCGACGACCTCGGGATGGAGCCAGGCCTCCCCGGAGGTGAACACGCGGCTCGCCGCCAGTGCGAGCGCGCCCGCCGTGCCCGCGGTCCACGCGGTTCTGCGCGGCACGAGTGTCGCGGTGGACAGCGTGGCCACCATCGCGACGACGATCAGAGGGCTTTGGGACGACGTGGCCGCGTCGTACACGACGGTCCCCGTCACGGTGACGGCGAGGACGCCGAGCGGCCACCGCCGCCGGAACGCGAGGGCGCCGCACACCACCAGTGCGGCCACCGCCAGTCCCGGCGTCAGCTCCGGCCGCGGGCGGGGCCTGGCGGACGACGCCGTGAGGATGACCGCGTACACGCAGACGGCCACGGCGGTGTCGAAGATGTACGGCCGCGCCCGCAGTGCCTCTTTCAGGGACGCTCTCAGGTGGTGCACCCGTCCACGCTAGGGCCGCCCCGCACCACGCTCGTCGTCCCCACGTACCGGCCGCGAC
This sequence comes from Planotetraspora phitsanulokensis, assembly GCF_016863295.1. GTDB lineage: Bacteria > Actinomycetota > Actinomycetes > Streptosporangiales > Streptosporangiaceae > Planotetraspora > Planotetraspora phitsanulokensis. Next base: position 69,077 of record NZ_BOOP01000007.1, on the reverse strand, counting down.
TACTGCGACCGCTGTAGGGACCAGTCGAGGATCGGCCCCGCCGGAACGACGCGGGTCGGGTTGATCCCGGGATGGGTGCCGTAGTAGTGCCGCTTGATGTGGTCGAAGTCGGTGGTCCCGCCGAAGGCCGGGAGCCGGTAGAGGTCGCGCGCGTAACGCCACAGGTTGGGCTGGTCGACCAGGCGGCGGATGTTGGCCTTGAAGTGGGTGACGTACACGCTGTCGAACCTGGCCAGCGTCACCCACAGCCGGACGTCGGCCTCGGTGATCCGGTCGCCGAACAGGTAGCGGCGATCGACCAGGCGCAGCTCCAGCTCTCCGAGGGTGGAGAACAGCGCGGACACGGCCGAGTCGTACGCCTCCTGGCTCGTCGCGAAGCCGCAGCGGTACACGCCGTTGTTGACGGTCGCGTAGACCTGCTCGTTGAGGGCGTCGATGTCGGCGCGCAGCGCGGCCGGGTACAGGTCGACCTCCGGGTCGGCCCACTCGGCGAACTGGGTGCCCAGGTCGATGGTGATGTCGGGGAAGTTGTTGCTGACGATCCGGCCGCTCTCGCGGTCCCACAACACGGGCACCGACACGTGGCCGTCGTAGCCGGGCTCCGTCGCCTCGTAGGCCGCGCGGAGCAGGGTGAAGCCGTTGAGCTCGTCCGGCCCGTGCCCAGGGCCCTCCCGGAAGGCCCAGCCGCGGCCGTCGCGGACCGGGTCGACGACCGACAGGCTCACGACGTCCTCCAGGCCCAGCAGGGACCGCACGATCATCGTCCGGTGCGCCCACGGGCAGGCGTACGACACGTAGAGGTGGTACCGGCCGGGCTGGGCGCGGTAGCCGCTCTCTCCGTCCGCGGTGATCCGCCCCTGGAAGCGGTACAGGGGTCGTACGAACGAGCCGTCCTCGCGGACGGGCGCTTTCAACGAGTAGTCGCCGTAGGCGGCGAAGTCCACCGGGCTCGCGACGGGGGTTGTCATCGGCACGGTCCTTCCTCTGGGGAGGTTCGCGCGCGTGCCGTATGGGATGCGTCCGGGGAGGCACGCGCGGGTGTTTCGAGGATAGACGCCCGCCGTGAGGCGTCCTGGTGCGGAGACGTCTCAGCCGTCGTGATCCGCCACGGGCCGGTGCGGTGAGAACGCGCTCACGTCGGACGGCGTGGCCTCCCCCAAAGCGAGATGCGCCGCGAGCAGCCCGGCGTACGGCCCGGCGGTCAGGCCGTAGGCGCTGAGCCCCGTGGCCAGCACGACGCCGCCGGTGAGTGGCCCGATGAGGGGCAGGCCGTCCGACGTCACCGGGCGGAGCCCCACGCGTGTCTCGAGGAGCGTCGCTGCCGCGAGCCCGGGCGCGAGCTCCACACCGGTCGCGAGCACCTCGCCGATGCCCCCGGCTGTCACCCGGGCGTCGAACCCGGCGTCTTCGACCGTGGCTCCGAGCACCACGCGCGAGCCGGGGAAGCCCAGCATGTACGGCCCGCGCCGGGGCAGCACGATCGGCCAGCCCGACGTGTCGGCCCCGGGCAGCTCCGTGTGCGCGATCTGACCCCGGCGCGCCCCGACGGCGACCTCGAGCCCGAGAGGCCCGCACAGCTCGCCGGCCCACGCCCCTGCCGCCACGACGACGGCGTCCGCCGCGAGCGGCGAGCCGTCGACCAGCAGCGCGCCCGACGCCGTGAACGACGCGGTCCCGGTGACCGTGCGGGCTCCGCGCCCGGCCGCGGCCCGGAGCAGGGCGTCCCGGACGGCCCTTCCGTCGACGCGGGCGGGTCCTTCGATGTGCAGCGCGGCCAGGCCGGGACGCAGCGGGGGGAAGAGGTCCTCGGGCCGGTCCACCGCGGAGACCGACCCCATGTCGGGCGCCGCCGCCCGCCTGCTCCGCAGAAGCGACTCGAGCCCGCCCAGTTCGTCCGGCCGGTCCGCCACGAGGAGCGCGCCGGTCCTCGTGTGCCCGGCGTCGTGCTCGCCGTCCTCCGCGAGCGACTCCATCAGGCGGTCGTAATACCGCGTGCCGTCGAGGGCCAGCCTGTACCAGTCGCCCTCGCCCTCGTGGTCGACCCACGGGCACAGGATGCCCGCGCCCGCCGCGGTCGCCTCTCCGGCGGCCGGACGGTCGACCAGGGTCACGGCGGCGCCGACGAGGCTGAGATGGTAGGCGGCGCTCGCTCCGACGATTCCGCTTCCGACCACGACGATGGAAATGTCCGTTCGCATACCCGCATCGTCGCAGGGACCGTCGTCAGCGGTCCGCCCGTCTCACGGCGTTGCGCGCCCCGGACGTGCGCCGCTTCCCCGTTGAATGGTTCAGGCCGTGCCCGCGCCGGAGCGGGGGACCGCGGTCAGGGGACACGCGATATCGGGGGAGTCGTCATGTTCGATCGGGCGCGGAGCGTAGCGACGCTCGCCGGCAGGGTGATCATCGGTGTGATCTTCGTCTTCCACGGCTGGATGAAGGTCGCCGACATGGGACTGGCCCGGACGGCCCAGATGTTCGAGGACGTGGGCATCCCGCTGTCCGGGATCGCCGGCCCCGGGGTCGCGCTGCTGGAACTGGTCGGCGGGGCCGCCCTGATCCTCGGCGCGGCGCTGCCGCTGTTCGCGACGTTGCTGGCGATGGACATGTTCGGTGCGATCGTCTTCGTTCACGGACCCCACGGCCTGAGCTCGGAGAACGGCGGCTACGAATACGTGCTGGCGCTCGCGGGAGCGTGCCTGCTCATCGCGTTCAGCGGCGGCGGGGTCCTGGCCGTCGACGGCCTGTGGCGGCGCCGGGCTCCACTGGGCGGGCGCTTCCGCGAGCGGACGACGTTGCCGAGGTCCCAAGAGTTGTAGCTCCAACTTTCCCGGGAAGGCGGACCCGGATGCGGCGGTGATCGCGGGGTTGCGTATCCTCCCTCCCCATCAAGACCGATGGTGACGTCCTCCGGCGTCCCACAGGTCCCAGGAAGGCGCCGCGCCGGTGGTGTCCGCGGCCTCGCGGCGCCCTGCCGCGCGGCCGGACGTCGAGGAGATCGAGATCAATCTCTTGCGGGTGGGCCCGGACGGAGCCATGGCGGGACAGCCGCTGATCCGGGCGCTGGCGGCGCATGGCGTGGACACCGTGTTCGGCACCCCGAGGACGCACTGGCTCCCCGCCTACCGTCATCTGCACGGATTCGGCGTCCGGCACGTGAGCATGCGGCGTGAGCAGGGGGCGGTCCACGCCGCGTACGGACACGCGAGGGTCGCCGGCCGGCCGGGCGTGTGCCTGCTCGCCTCCGGAACGCCCACCCTGGACGCCATGGGCGCGGTGGCCCAGGCGTATCGCGACTCCGTGCCGGTGTTGCTCGTGTCCTGCGGAGGCGGACAGGCGATCCGCGCCCAGGCGGCGGCGATGGGCGCCGTCACCGCGCATAGCCACCGGGTGGCGAGTGTGGCGGAGATCCCGGCCGCCGTCGCCCGCGCGTTCGCGGCGATGACGTCGGGACGTCCCCGGCCCGCGCACATCGAGGTGCCCGCCGACCTGTCGGAGCCGCTCGGGGCCGCCCCGCCCGTCACTCCGATCCGGCTCGCCGTACCGGCGGCGCGGGACGAGGACCTGGACGCGGCCGCCGATCTCCTTTCCGCGGCCGAACGGCCGGTGATCGTGGCGGGCGGCGGGGCGCGAGGGGCCGGGGGAGAGTTGCGCGCGGTGGCCGAACGGCTCGGCGCGCTCGTGGTCACGACCGCGGGCGGCAAGGGGGTTATCTGGGACAACCATCCGCTCGCGCTCGGTGCGGGCACGCACCTCCGCACGATCCATGACCTGGTGGAACAGGCTGACGCCGTGCTGGTCGTCGGCACCGAACTCGCCCCCTCGGACCTGTGGAACGGCCCGCTTCCCCTCTACGGCAGGCTGGCCCGGATCGACCTCGACCCGGCGCAGATCGTCACCGGCGCCGTTCCCGAGGTGGCCGTGGTCGCGGACGCGGCGCAGGCGCTGCGCGGCCTGTTCGGGCGTCTGGACGAGCGCCTGGGCGGCGACCCTTACGCCGGCGACGGCGAGCCGGACCCGGCCGACGACAAGGTGCGCGACCAGATCCGCGACGAATGGCGCCGGCGGAAGCGGGCCGAGTCGCGCGCGGAGGGGGCGGAGTGGCTCGAACTCGTCGACGCCCTGGCCGCGGCCCTGCCGCGCGACGCGGTCGTCGCCTCGGGCGCGGCGGAGATCTCCACGTACGGCGTGCTGTCCAACCTGCCCGCCTACCACCCCGGCGCGTTCCTGTACGGCGACGCGACCGCCGGGTTCGGACTTCCGGCGGCGGTCGGGGCGAAGATCGCGGATCCGTGCGCACCGGTGGTCGCGGTGCTGGACGAGCAGGGGGCGATGTCGGCGCTGACCGAGCTGGCGGCGGCCGCCGCGCTCGATCTGCCGCTTCCCGTGGTGGTCGCCGGGGGTCAGGAGAGTGCGGGCGGCGACGGTTCCGCGGACGCCGCCTGGGCGTCCGGTCAGCCTCCCGCGGACCTGGCCGCGGCGGCCGAGGCCATGGGCTGCCACGGCGTCCGGGTGACCGCGCCGGAAGCGGGAGCCGAGGTCATGAGGGCGTTCGGCGCCGACCGGCCGACGCTGATATGGGTGACCGCGTGATCTGACGCGGCCCGTGTAGTCGAGAGGACCGCTCCGGAAACGGCTCCTCAAACCGGCCGTGGGGCGTCCGGAGCCGGGACGGCTGCGGATGCCCCACGTCGGATGCCTCCTCCTATCGGAGAGGCGTCATCGGACCGGGTCAGGTCCGAGAGGTCGGGCCTGGACGGTCCTGACCGTAGTTCGTGCGGTCCTGACCGTACGTCGTGTGCTCGGTCATCCTCGGCTTGCCGAACCCGCGGCCCGTCCGGTCGTGCTTGGCCATGCCGAAGCGCATGGTGGCCAGACCGAGGGCCAGGATGATCGCGCCGACGACCACGTTGCTCCAGATGGTCCTGGCTGATGCCATGTCCCCCCGGATTACCCAGGGAGCGATGATGGTCCAGATCCCGATGAGGGGCAGGACCCACGCGATGCCGTAGGTGCGGCCGTACATCGAGCTGTACCCCAGCGCGAGGAGCGTCACGACGAGACCCGTGATCAGGTTGTTGACGGTGAGCGGACCCCTGTCGCTGAACCCTACGATCCAGGGCGAGAGCGCGAGGTACATGCCGCTTAGCAGCGCGAGGCCGTCGGCTCCCTGAGCGACGGGATTGGCCGCGGCGGCCTCATACCGCGCACGCATCTGCACGATGTCGGGATGCGTCCCGATGTCAGTGCTATGCGTCATCTGTTACACCACCCTTCTGAAGGCGTGGATTTAAACACTTATATCCATCTTACGCCCCGTTCATCCGTTTGATCCAGATTGTGACGGAATCATGGGATTCAGGTGGACCGCCACGGCGCGTTTGGGCTGCTGAGCAGGGGAAGGGGGGTCCTGCAGCCGCATGACCGGGAGGGAAGACCGATGAGTGTCATGGACAAGATCCGCAACAAGGCTCAGGAGGTCGCGGGAAAGGCCAAGGAGATGGCGGGCCGGGCGAGCGGCCACGAAGATCTCGAGGCCGAGGGCCGGGCCGACAAGAGCAAGGGCCGGACCAAGCAGGCCGGCGAGAAGATCAAGGACGCCGCAGGCAAGGTCAAGGGCGCGTTCAAGAGCTGAAATTCAAGATCTGAACTCGGCCGCGGCCGGGACGGCGGGCGCACTTGTGAGTGACGGTGGAATCGCCTGTGAACCGGGCCTGGACGGAAATCCAGGCCCGGCCGGGTCTCTCTGGTCGGGGCCGGGGCGTGAAGCCTCAGGCCGCCTGCGGGAAGCTGATACGGAAGCCGGACGTCACGAACGACTGGATCAGGCGCATGAGCAGCGCCTCCAGCACCATCAGGACAGCCCTGGCCAGCATCGCGCTAAGAAACTCGGACACTAGATACCTCATGGCTGGAAACTTGCATTCCACGGCATAGTGTCGCATAAAACTGACCATATCGGTACATATTTGGTTAACCGATGGTGAACGATCGATGGTCGTCAGCCATACATCCTCTCGATCGTCTTTTCGACCGTGCCGCCCATCAGTCCCGCCGCCGCGGCCGATCCGAGCCCGATTCCCCAGCCGAACGGGCCGATCGGGCGTGATCCGAAGAACTGGCTGACGCCGGGAGTCGACACGATGACCATCAGCGCGGCCATCGAGGAGATCGCGGCGATCGTGACCGTGCGGTCCCGGCCGCCGGCGCCGAGGGTCCTGAGCAGCTGGGCCGACACCAGGGCCACGAGCGCGACCGTGTCCGCCCGGCTCCGGGTGCCGGTCATCCGGGCGGCCAGCCACGCGGCCCCCGCGGCGGAGGCGGTCGTCACGGCGCGCACGTTGATGTCCCTGGTCAGCGCCGTGCCGAGGGAGCTCTCCGGCCCTTCCGCCAGGACCTTCTCCGGGCTGGCGGCGCTCGGCGGCCGTACGGCGACCGCCATGGCGGGCAACATGTCCGTGAGCAGGTTGACCAGCAGGAGCTGCCGGGCGTTCAGAGCGCTGCGGCCGGTCAGCAGGCTCGATCCCACGGTGAAGATGATCTCGCCGATGTTCCCGCCGAGCAGGATGCCCAGCGCGTCGCGGACCGAGCCCCACATGGCCCTGCCCTCGACGATCGCGTCGATGATCGTCTCGATGCGGTCGTCGGTCACGACGATGTCGGCGGCGGCCCGGGCCGCCGCCGTGGCCCGGGAGCCGAGGGCGACGCCCACGTCGGCGAGGCGGATCGCGGGCACGTCGTTGGCGCCGTCCCCGGTGACGGCGACGACGTTGCCCGACTGCCGCAGGGCCGCGACGATGCGGGCCTTGTGGGCGGGCGTGGTCCGCGCGAACACCGACACCTCAGGAAGGATCTTGACCAGCTCCTCGTCGTCGAGCACGTCGAGCGAGGGGCCCGTCATGACCCGCAGGCCGTTGACGGCGTCGATCTCGGCCGCGATGGCCTCGGCCGTACTCGGGTGGTCGCCGGTCAGCATGATCACCCGGACGCCCGCCTTCATCAGGCCCTGCACGCTTCGCGCGGCGGTCGGGCGCACGGGATCGGCCATGCCGAGGAATCCGAGGAAGCACAGCCGGTCCACCCGCGACTCGTCCAGGTCCGCGCGGCTGGAAGCGGGCCGCTCCGCCACGGCGAGGACCCGGTAGCCCTGCAGGGCGAGCCGTTCCACCTCGGTCTCCAGCTCGAGCCGGGCGTCCTCGTCGAGCTCGGCCTCCTCGCCGTCGCGGAGCAGGGTCGCGCACCGGGTCAGCACCACCTCGGGGGCGCCCTTGACGCTGAGCAGATGCCCCGACTCGGCCAGGCCCAGCACCGCGTGGAAGCCCCTCGCCGGCTCGAACGGCATCTCGTCGACCCGCTCCCACTTCTCCAGCCCCTCGATGGGGCCGACGCCGAGACCCTGCGCCCCCTCGACCACGGCCCGGTCGGTGGGGTGCGCGAGCAGCCGGCCGCCCTCGAACTTCGGTCCGGCGCGCAGAGCCGCCGCGACGACCCGGCGCAACTGCGGCGTCATCGAGCCCGCGCCGCCCTCGACCCGGCCGTCGGACACGCGGCGCAGGCTGATGTGGCCCTCGGTCAGCGTGCCCGTCTTGTCGAAGCACAGCACGTCGACCCGTCCGAGGGCCTCGATGGTGGACGGGTTGCGGACGAGCGTGTTCCGCGTCGACAGGCGCTTGGCCGCCGCCAGCTCCGCGAGCGTGGCGACGAACGGAAGGCCCTCGGGGACCGCCGCGACGGCGAGGCTCACCGCCGGAGCGAGAGCCTGCGACAACGACGCGCCGCGGAGCAGCTCCCCGGCCATCAGGACCACCCCGGAGCCGATCGCCATCGGCACGATCTTGCTGCTCAGCGTGCGCAACCGCAGCTCCACGCCGCTGGGGGGAGGGCCGCCGTGGACGAGCCTGGCCGTCCTGCCCGTCTCGGTCTCCTCACCCGTCGCCACGACCACCGCGAGGCCGGAACCCGCCGCGACCGAGCTGCCCTCGTACACCATGGAGCTGCGGTCGGCGACCGCAGGAGCCGTGGTCGGCGCGACGGCCTTGCTCACGAGTTGCGACTCCCCGGTGAGAGTGGACTCGTCGATCTCCAGGCCCACGGCCTTGAGCAGCCGGGCGTCCGCGGGGACGGCGTCGCCCGCCCGAAGCTCGATGACGTCGCCGGGGACCAGGTCCGCGGCGTTGCTCGTCTGGCCGCCGTCTCCGGCGCCGTCCGGGCGGCGCAGCCGCACCCGTACGGCAGTGGCCTCCGACAGGGCGCTCAGCACCCGGCCGGCATCGCGCCGCTGCGCGCCGCCGAGCAAGGCGTTGACGGCCATCACGCTGACGATCAGCACCGCGTCGAGGACCGACCCGATGGCCGCGGAGACCCCCGCACCCGCCGCGAGCACCGGGGTGAGCGGATTGGCCAGCTCCTCGACCGACGCCTTCACCAGGGACTCGGGGCCCGCCGGAGTGGACCGCGCGGACGTCTTCCTCCGGAGTGCCGCCTCGGCCTCGGTCAGCCCGCTGGGGGAGCTGTTCAGCCGGGCCAGGACGTCCTGCGCCGACATCGCGTGCCAGGGCGTGCGGTCGGCCGTGACCGGCGTCTCGCCGTTCGCCACGCGCCGCCCCGCCCACGTGCCCAGGACGAGCGACGCGAGCGACGTCCCGTCGGCCACGAGCTGAGCCCGCCGTACTGCGGTGCGTTCCATCCCGAGGATGCCGAGCGCGCCTCCGACCACCGCGGAGGCCGCGGCGAGCCGCACCCCCAGCTCACTCGCGCGCCGGGCGGCCGGCAGGCAGGCGAGCATCAGATGCGCGCAGCCGAGGTCGCCGAGGACGTCCGCCTCCCAGGGCACCTGACGAGACCTCCGGATCAGGCCGACACCCAGGTCGGCCTGACGCAGGGCGCGGTGGGACCCGCCGGCGACCACGGCCACGCCGCGGCCCTCGGCCTGCAGGTCCACGACCGCGCCGGTGAGATCGTCGCCGCCCGCGACCTGGGCCACGTGCAGCCGGCGGGCCAGCCACGACGGGCCTCCCGCCAGGAACACCTCACACGTGCCGCTCGGCGCCTCGGCCAGCACCTCGGCCAGCGGGTGCAGCTCGGGGGCGAGGCCGACCAGCGCGACGGCCCTCCTGCCCTTGGTGACCGTGACGGCCCGGATCCCCTGGGCGCGCCACTGCGCCACCTGCGCGAGATCCTCGTCCCCCTTGTACGGCTCGGCCTTCCAGCCGTCGTGGCGGCGCCGGGCCTCGGGGTCGGTGAGGTCGATCAACGAGTAGAGGCGATCGTGCAGGTCGTCGAGGTCGAGCCTGGGGGTCAGGGGGACGACCGCGTCGATCGTCCAGGACCCGGTGGTGAGCGTCTCGGCGTCCAGGATCACGGTGTCCACACGGTCCATCCGGCGCAGGGCGTGCCGGTTGAGGACGACGCCGCCGCGCTTGGCCAGCGCCCGGCCGACCGCGCTGGCGAAGGCGTCCCGGCCCACGCGCGCCGACTTCGGCGTCCCCGTGATGAGGACGGACAGCGCCCGGGCCCGGCTCCGGCTCGCCGCGAGGGTGAGGCCGTGCGCCGCCAGCGACGCGGGGCTGGCGATCTCGCAGTATCGCTCGATCGGCCCACGCGGAAGCGACTCCGGCCGCGGGTCCTTCTCCGCTCGGACGTGGGCGTAGGCCCCGTCGTGGGTGGCGAACGCCTCCTCCAGGCGGGCCCACGCGCCGAGCCCCGCACGCGCCTCGGCGTACCGGCCGGCCGCGGCGAGCGAGTCGACGAACAGCCCGGCCGGCCGCTGGCCGAGCGTCTGGCCGACGAGCCGGGTCGCCGCGAACAGCACCTCCGTGCCCGGAGAGCCGAGGCGCTGCTCCAGTTCCCGGCGGACTCGCGGCGTGTGCTCGGCGAGATGCAGGAACGTGGGAACGGTGGGGGGCAGCCGCCACACCCGCGTCGCCCGTCCCGCGAGGGCCACCCCGGTGCCGAGGAGGCTGCCGGCCAGGCTCAGCGCCGCCCGGGCATGGTGCTCGCGCGCGTCCCGCGCCCACACGCCCTCGTCGGCGCCGTCCTCGGGGCCTTCTTCCATCTCCCAGTCGTCGGCCGCCTCGCCGTCCAGGACGGCCGCCGCCTCCGCGAGGTCCTCGTCCGATACCGCCTCCGCGAGGTCCTCGCCCGCGACCGACTCCCCTTCCTCAAGGGCGTGGCCGAGGACCGATTCGGCGCGGGCGGCGTCGTCGAGCACGGCTTGGACGGCCTCGGCGACCTGGGCGGCCCGGGTGGCCGGGTCGATCTCCGGCTCGGCGGTCGGGTCCGACGGCCGGTCGGCGGTCTCCTGCTCGCCGGCCTGGTCGACGCCGAGGTCGCCGTCGGGGTCGTCGACGTCGAACTCCTCCACGATCCGCAGGAGCTTGTCCATGTCGACCGTCGCGGGATCGCATGCGATGAAGACGCAGCCGAGGGCGCCGTTGACCTCAGCCCTGTCCATCCCCGCGTCGCACAGCCGCGTCTCGAGACCGGAGATCGCCTTCTCGGTGCCGGGGCCTCCGATGACGCGGAGGCTGATCCGCACCCCGCCGGCGCACACCTGCGTCCGCCGTGCCCGCGGTATGAGGGACAGCACAGGATCGGGCACCAGGGTGAGGACCTGGTCCGGCACCAAGGCCAGCAATGAGTCGGCGGCCAGCGAGCCGAACGGCCACATGTCGTTCTCCGGATTTCGAATCGTGGACGTGGTGGACAACGCCGGGTGATCACGAATGACCGCCCGGCACGGATCGAACAGGATCGACCACGGAGAGTGATCGATGGTGGGCGTGCGCACCCCCCGAGCCCTTCGACGTCCCGACCGGGGTCAGCCGGATCGGGCCAGGAAGGTCACGCGGGGTGACGCGGGTACTGCGGGTGATGCAAGTGATGCGGGTGAAGCGGGTGATGCGGGTGAAGCGGGTGAAGCGGGTGAAGCGGGTGAAGCGGGTGAAGCGGGTGAAGCGGGTGAAGCAGGTGAAGCAGGTCGGCTCGACCAGTGGAGGCAGGCGACGTGGTCACGTGTCCATGGTGCGGACCTGGGGGCCGAAACCCCCCGGACGCACTCTGGGACGCGGCCACGCCGGTCCGTGCTGCCCCTATTCGCCGACCTTGGTGGTGCGCTTGGCCGACGCCCGCTTGGCGGACGGCTTCGCGCTCCCGGTCCGCATGGTCACGGTGCGCGCCGCGGAGCCGCGTGTGGCCGCGGTGCGTGCCGTGGCCTTCCGCGCCGCCGTGGTGCGCCCTGTGGCGGTGCGTGCCGTTGCCGTGCGTGCCGTCGCGGTACGCCTCGCGGGAGTCCGCGCCGTCGACGTGCGCGCGGTGGCGGTGGTGCGCCCGGTGCTGATGCGCGCGGGCGACGTCCGTGCCATGGAGGCGCGTGCCGCTGAGGTCCGTCCCGTTGAGGTGCGCCTCGTCGAGCGTCCGGTCGTGGTGCGCCTGGTGGCGGTCCGTCCCGTGGTCGTCCGTCGGGCGGTACTGCGCCCGGGGGTGGCGCGGCCGGTGCTGGTGCGCCCGGTCGTCGTGCCTCCGGTCGTGCGCCGTGCGGTCGTCCGCGCGGGGGTCTTTCGCGCCGCGGTCGTCCGTCCAGCGGTGGTGCCTCCGGTCGTACGCCGTGCGGCGGTGGTGCGTCCCGTGGTCGTCCGCCCGGCTGCCGTGCCGCGGCCGGTGGTGGTGCGGGCCGTGGTGGTGCGTCCGGTCGTCGTGCCTCCGGTCGTGCGCCGTGCGGCGGTGGTGCGTCCCGTGGTCGTCCGGGCGGTGGTCGCACGTCCGGTGGTGGCGCGTCCGGCGGTGGTGCGGCCGGCCGTGGTTCGGGCGGTGGTCGTCCGTCCGGCGGCGGCACGTCCGGCGGTGGTCGTCCGCGCGGTGGTCGCACGTCCGGCGGTGGTCCGTCCGGCTGCGGCGCGTCCGGCGGCGGCACGTCCGGTGGTGGTGGCCCGTCCGGCGGCGGTGCGGGCGGTGGTGGCGCGTCCCGCGGCGGTGCGGGCGGTGGTCGCGCGTCCGGCCGTGGTCCGTCCGGCTGCGGCGCGTCCCGCGGTCGTCCGGGCGGTGGTGCGCTTCGCCGCCCCGGCCGTCGGCTTGCGCGCGGTGGTGCGCCGGGCGGCGGGCTTGCGCGCCGCCGGCGCCTCGGCGCCCTCGGCGGCCTTCTCGGCCGTTCGCGTGGTTTTCGGCGGTGTGGGGCGCTGCGCGCGGAGCGGGGACCAGCGCTCCTGCATCTTGGTGCGCTGAGCGATTATCGTCCCGGCGCCGATGGCCGCCGCGACGGGCCATTCGATGAGCCCGAGGACGGCGAGCGCGCCCAGGCCGCCGTAGTAGACGATGCGCTCAGGCGGGGGGAGGAACGTCCGAGCGATGTCCACGGCCTGTCCGACCTCACGCTTGCTGATGTGAGGCATGTCCATGTGCGGCATCCGCATTTCCGGCTGGCGGACCTGGATGCTCATGAACGGCAGGTTGAGCTTGAGCTGGTGGCCGGAGGGCCTCTTCGCCACTGCGGGCCTCTTCGCCACTGCGGAGCGAGTTCTGGAGGTGCTGGACGTTCGCGTGCGTGACGGCCTTGTCGTCTGAGCCACGGTCATGGTTCCTCCCCCGAGTGCGAAACCCCCCGGCATGGTGGCGGGGTGTGGTCGGCCTGCCCGTGAGGTCCACGAGTGCAAAACGACCTTTCTATCTTCCACCGTGTCAGGTGGGGTTTCTGGAGCCGATAGCGGTTATTTGCTCACTTTTGCAGAAGCGATCTCCTGCATAGAGCTCGCTTCCGGGATATTCCCCACTAAAGCGCCCTTGGCTCGTCATAAGCGCGCGAAATCGAGTGGGATGACCAGAAACCGGTGCGCGAGGATGTCGACATGACACGTATCGGCATCCTGTTGTTCGAGCACGTCGAGGAGTTGGACGCGGTGGGCCCCTGGGAGGTGTTCGGCATGTGGGCGACCAAATGGCCGGGCGAGGCGGAGGTGGTCGCGTTCGCCGCCGAGGCCGGACCGGTTCTCGCGTCGAAGGGCATGACGCTGCACGCCGACCGCGGATACGCGGACGTCGGGCCGCTCGACGTGCTGGTCTATCCGGGGGGAAGGGGCACGCGCCCGCACCTCGGCGACCCCGCCCGGCTGGCGTGGGTGCGCGAGCAGCGGGAGCGGGTGCCGTTGCTGACCAGCGTGTGCACCGGCTCGCTCGTCTTCGCCGCCGCTGGACTGCTCGCCGGCCGCCCGGCGACCACGCACTGGGGCAGCCTCGACACCCTGAAGGAGCTCGACCCGAGCATCGACGTGCGGCCCGACGACCGCTACGTGGACGACGGCGACATCGTCACGTCCTCCGGAGTCTCCGCGGGGATCGACATGGCGCTGCACGTCGTCGCGCGGCTGGCGGGGACGGAACGCGCCCGGGAGGTCAGGCGCATGATGCAGTACGACCCGATGCCCCCGGTGTAGCGCCGGTCAGTGGTCGGCGATGTGCAGGGCCTGGGGGCCGGAGCTCAGCCGCTCCGGCCCCTCGGGGCCGCAGAGCACGACGTCGGCCACCCGCGCGCCGAACAGGTCGGGCAGATGGATGGCCGTTTCCAGGCAGACCGTCATGCCGGGGGCCAGCAGTTCGCCGGAGTCCAGCGACGGGCCCTCGTGGTCGCTGAGGCCGATTCCTCGCCCCTGCCGTTCGGACATGTAGTGGCCGTAGCCGCTGCCGTCGATCACCTCCCGGGCGAGCCGGGCCGGCTCGGAGGCTGGAACTCCCGCTCGTACGACCCCGGAAGCCGCCTGCTGGGCCGCGAGGACCACCGAATACATGGCCTCGAAGTCCTCGGGGGGCTCGGCGACGGCGAACACGCGGGCCACCTCCGCGCAGTAGCCGTCCCACCGCCCGCAGACCGATACGGCCACCGCGTCTCCGGGGTTGATCACCCGGTCGCACGGCGTGTGCGCCGGGTCGGCCGTGTGCTCACCCGCCGCGACGACCACGGAGAGGGCCTCGTCGCACCCGGCCTCCGCCAGCATCGCGCGCAGTCTGTAGCCCATGCCCCGCTCCGTGGCGCCGAACCAGGTCAGGTCCCGAGCCGCGAGCAGCACCGAGTCGGCGGCCGAGGCCGCCCGTCGCAGGGCCGCGACCTCGGCCGGACGCTTCGTCAGGCGGAGCGGCCCCAGCACGACCGAGGCCAGCATGAGCTCGGCGTCCAGCCCCATGATGAGCAGCTCCCGCGCCCGGGTCTCGGGGTCGACGGCGACGCGCCTCGCCGAGACGGGAACGAGTGACGCGGCCTCGGCCGGTCCCCGTGCCGTCCGCGGCGGTCCCTCGAGCGTGAGGACGAGATAGCCGGCGCCCCGCCCGCCGAGATAACGGAAGTCGGGGGAGGGGCGCAGCACCAGCGCGTCGACGCCCGCGGCGGCCATCCCCGCCCGCACGTCGTCGATCATGCCCGGGTCCATCAACGGAGGTCCGTCAGGCGCGGCTCGCTCCGGCGTGGCCCGTCGTGCCGCTCGGTCACGCCGGCTCGTGAAGCCAGCAGGCGACCGGCCCGAACTCCGGTTCCCGGTCCCGGCAGACGTCCATCACCAGCGGGCAGCGCGGGTGGAACCGGCACCCGGAGGGCGGATCCGCCGGGTCGGGCACGTCACCGGGCAACTCCGCGGGTAGCACGCCGCGGCCGTCGGGGTGCGGGATCGCGCCGAGAAGGGCCCGGGTGTAGGGGTGCTTCGGATCGGCCCACACCTCCGCGGTGGGTCCCGTCTCGACGATCCTCCCGAGGTACATCACCGCGATGCGGTCGGCGATCAGCCGCACGACCGACAGGTCGTGGCTGATGAACAGCAGCCCGGCCCCGGACTCCACGGCCAGGTCGCGCATCAGCCGCGCCACGTGCGACTGGGCCGAGGCGTCGAGCGCCGAGATCGGCTCGTCTCCGATCAGCAGGGACGGCCTGGCCGCCAGCGCTCTGGCGATCGCGATCCGCTGCCGCTGCCCGCCCGAGAACTCGTGCGGGAAGCGCTCGGCGAACTCGCGGGGCAGCCCGACGCGTTCGAGCAGGTCCTCGGGGGTCGCGGTGCGGTCGCCGGCCGTGCGGAGCCCGTCGGCTATCTGCGCGCCCACCCGCCGCCGCGGATTGAGCGAGGCGTAGGGGTCCTGGAAGACCATCTGCGCGCCGGTGAGCGCCCGGCTCCGGCTGCGCAGCCCGAGAGGGGTCACCGGGTGCCCGCCGACCGTGATCGTGCCCGCTGCCGCCGGATGCAGGCCGCAGACCGCACGCGCCAGCGTGGACTTGCCGCACCCCGACTCGCCGACGAGACCGACGACCTCCCCGGCCGCGACGGTCAGGCTCGCCCCCGCCACGGCCCGGACGAGGGGGCGTCCCGGCGTGCGGTGCTCGACGACGAGGTCGTCGATCGTCAGCAGTGTCATCACCGCTCCTCTTGCGGAAGCTCGGAGCCGTCCCCTGGCAGGGACTCCAGCAGGGCGCGGGTGTACGCGTGGCTCGGCTCCGTGAGCACCTGCCCGCGCGGCCCGGTCTCCACGACCAGCCCGTCCTTCATCACGCTCACCTCGTCGGCCACCGCCGACATCACGCCGAGGTCGTGGGTCACGAGGAGCACCGCCAGGCCGAGGTCGTCGCAGAGCCCGCGCAGCAGCCGCAGGATGCCCGCCTGGACGGTCACGTCGAGCGCCGTCGTCGGCTCGTCCGCGATGAGCACCTTGGGCTCGCAGGCCAGGGCGACGGCGATGGCGATCCGCTGGCGCATGCCGCCCGAGAACTGGTGGGGGTAGCGGTCGACGGCCGCCTCCGGAGAGGGGATGCGCACCTTGGCGAGCAGGCCGACGGCCCGCTCGCGGGCCTCCTTCCTGCCGATGCCGAGGTGGTGCCGCATGTGCTCGGTCAGCTGGACGCCGACCGTCACCATGGGGTGCAGGCTGGTGGCGGGGTCCTGGAAGACCATCGCGATCTCGGCCCCGCGCACCGCGTTGAGCCGCTTGGGGGGCATGGTGAGCAGGTCCCGGCCCTCCAGCTCGATCCGGCCGGCCGCACGTGACCCGTGGGGCAGCAGGCCGAGCACGGCGAGCCCGGTGATCGTCTTACCCGAGCCGCTCTCGCCCGCCAGGCCGTGGACGTGGCCGGAGTCGACCGCGAGGTCGACGCCGCGCAGGATCTCCGCGTCGCCGATGGAGACCTTCAGGTCCGAGATGGTCAGCGTCACAGCGCACGCTCCTTGATGGCCCGGGCGGTACGGGGGTCGAGGGCGTCGCGCAGCGAGTCACCGAGGAAGTTGAACGCGAGGACCACGGTCAGGATGGCCAGGCCGGGGAAGGTGGCGACCCACCAGCTGTCGAAGACCTCCACCCCCGAGGCGACCATCGCGCCCCACTCGGGTGAAGGCGGCTTCGCGCCCAGCCCAAGGAACGACAGCCCGGAGAGCAGGAGCAACGCCGTCCCGATGTCGAGGGTGGCGAGGACCATGATCGGTCCCGTCACGTTGGGCAGGACGTCCACCCGGAGTGAGCGCCAGGCGGAGAAGCCGAGCAGGCGCCCGCTCAGGACGAACTCCCGCTCCCGGACCCCCAGCACCAGGCCGCGCGTCACCCGGGCGTAGGACGGCCACGCGACGACCAGTACGGCGAGGACCGCGTTGGCCAGGCTCGCCCCGAGCGCGGCCGCCACGACCATGGCGAGGATCACCGTGGGGAAGGCGAACACCAGGTCGGCCACCCGCATGATCGTCTCGCCCACCCATCGGCCGAAATATCCGGCGGCGGCGCCCAGCAGGCCGCCGATCAGGACCGACAGCGCCACGAGCAGCAACGTGAGGGGGATCGAGACCCGTGCGCCGTACATGACCCGGCTCAGGATGTCGCGCCCGAGTTGGTCGGTGCCGAACCAGTGCCCGGCGCCGGGCGGCGCCAGGCGCGGCAGGTCCTGCGCCAGTGGATCGTGCGGCGCAAGCAGGGGCGCGGCGACGGCGATCACGATCCAGGCGAGGGCGATGACGCCCCCGGCCACGGCCAGGGGCCGCCGCCACGCCTCCGGCAGCCGGACCCGCCGCGGCCGGATCTCCGCCGGCGAAGGCCGGCCGAGGATCCCGGGTCGTTTCACGAGACCCTCACTCTCGGGTCGATGACGCCGTAGAGCACGTCGACGACGAGGTTGATGACGAGGTAGACCAGGCCGACCACGAGCCCGACCCCCATGACGGCCGGCAGGTCGAGGGTCGTCGCGCTCTTGTAGGCGTACTGTCCGACGCCCGGCCAGGCGAAGACCGCCTCGACCAGCACCGTGCCGGACAGCAGGCTGCCGAACGCGAGACCGGCGACGGTGATGATCGGCACCAGGGCGGGCCGCAGGACGTACCGGAACAGGACGACCCGGCCCGGCAGCCCCTTCGCCCGCGCGGCGCGGACGTAGTCCTGCCCGAGCACCTCCAGCACCGCGGAGCGGGTGAAGCGGGTGAGCAGGCCGATCGTGTACAGGGCCAGCACGAGCGCGGGGGCGAGCAGGTGCCCGACGGCCGAGGCGAACACGTCCCATTGGCCCGCCAGCGCGGAGTCGACCGTGTAGAGCCCGGTGACCTGCGGCGGCGGGCTCAGGCCCGGGTCGATCCTGCCGCTGCCCGGTGTGATCTGCAGCCGGAAGAAGAACACGTAGAACGCCACGAGCGCCAGCCAGAACGTCGGCACGGAGATGCCGATGAGGCTGACGAGCCTGAGCACGTGGTCGGACGGTCGATCGCGGCGCAGGGCGGCGATCACTCCGAAGGCCACCCCCAGGACAAGGGAGATGATGATCGCGGTTCCGGCCAGCTCCAGGGTCGCCGGGACGAACTCGGCGAGGTCGTCGCGGACCGGGCGGTGACTCTGCTGGCTCATCCCGAGGTCGCCGTGCAGCAGCCCCTCCAGATGCAGCAGGTACTGCTCCGGCAGGGGCCGGTCGAGGCCGTGGTCGGCCCGCCACTGGGCCACGATGGCGGGATCGCCGAGGGCCCGCTGGCCGAGGTTGGCCGCCACGGGGTCGCCGGGGACCAGGTTGGTCAGCACGAACGTGACCAGCGAGATGGCCACCGCCAGAAGCAGCGCGACGGCCACCCTGCGGGCCAGGAAGCGGGCCAGGGGCCTGCGGGAGCCGCGCGGCCCCCGCCCGGTACGGCCACGCGGCGCGGGGGCCGTGGGCCCCTGCGCCGCCGTACCGGACCCTGGTTCGCTACTTGACGCCGAGGCCGGCGACATCGACGGTCCACACCGGGTTGTAGGCCATGCCCGTGACGGTCCCCGCCGTCACGATGTTCTGGCTGGGCTGGACGAGAGGGACGAAGGGGCCGGACGCGTTGAGCTTCGTCTGGATGTCGGCGTACGCCTGCTTGCGCGCGTCGTCGCCGAGCGTGGTCGCCGCCTTGTCACCGGCCGCCTCGAGGTCCTTGTCCGCCCCCGCCTTCCAGCCGGCCCGCAGGCCGACGAGCTTGCCGGGGAGGAAGGCCAGGTAGTCGCTGGGGTCCGGATAGTCGGGACCCCAGTACCAGAGGCCGAGCTCCTCCTTGCCGTTGCGGTAGTTGTCCAGGGCGGTGGTGACCGGCGCGGGAGCCAGCTCCACGTTGATGCCGACCTCCTTGAGGTTGGCCTGGATCCGCTCGGCCAGCGGCTGGAAGGACAGGCCGTTGACGGTCAGCTCGCTCGGGTACTCGAGCTTCACCGTCGGGTTGCTCTGGCCGCTCGACTGGAGCGCGGCCTTGGCCCCCTCGACGTCACGCTTGGCGACCTGGTCGGGCGGGAGCGCGCCGAGCAGCATCGACGGGATCACGCCCGGAGCCTGCACCGACCCCTCTCCCGCGAGCTCGAGCAGGCCCGCGTAGTCGACTCCCTTGCGGACCGCCTCGGCGAAGCCGGGGCTGGAGGTCACCTTGCTGACCGACGGGTCCTGGTTGGCCAGCAGGAAGATGACGTTGGCCGACGGCGTCTTGGTGACCTGGAGGCCGCCGGAGATGCCGGACACCTGGTCACCGGACAGGTTCAGCGCCACCTGGCTGTCGCCGCGCTGCACGTTGAGCTTCTGCGTGGCGGCCTCGACGTTGCGGATGACCACCTTGTCGTAGACCGGCTTGCGCGCCCCCCAGTACTTCGCGTTCGCCTTGAGCACGACCTGGTTGCTGACGTTGAACGACTCGATCGTGTACGGCCCCGAGCCGGCGGAGTTCGAGTTCAGGTACTGCTCGGCCTTGTCGTTGGCGTCGGTGGTCGCGCCGTTGGCCTTGGCGACCTTGGAGTTGAGGATGCCGAGGGCCGGGTTGGGGAGCAGGAACGGCAGGGCGGGGTTGGGCGTCTTGGACGTCAGGGTGATCGTGGACTCGTCGGTCTTGGCGACGTCCACCCCGTCGAGGAGGAAGGACGGGGTGCCCTTCATGTCCCGCACCCGGGTCAGCGAGAACACCACGTCGTCGGCCGTGACGGGGGACCCGTCGGCGAAGGTCGCGCCCTTGCGGAGCTTGAGCGTGAGAGTGGTGCCGTCGGGCGACAGCTCGTACGACTCGGCCAGGGCCGGGACCGGCTTGGTCACGTCGGACCCGTCGAAGGTGAGCAACGTGTCGTAGATCGCCTTGTCGACGATCAGGCCGGTGGGCTCGTAGGTGCGGCCGGGGTCGGCCGTCTTCAGGTCGAACGAGGTGTCGATCACGAGCGTCTTGCCCGCGGTGCCCGGGGACGTCGTCGACGAACCGCCGCCGGAGCAGGCGGCGAGGGAGAGGAAGCCGGTGAGCAGCACCGGCAGCAGGGCTGCCTGCGCCTGCCGCGAACGGGTCGCCATTTCTGTATCCTCCGAAAATGGACCGTGTAGACGTTTGGTCGCCGATCGTCCAGGATTGTCCGGCAGAAAGTCCAGCTAGTACGGCAAAGCCGAGACGAAACGCCCGCGGAGGATTAGACGATGACCGAAACGTCAAGCAACCCGAGCACTGAGGGCGGCCCGCCTGGACGGATCGGCATCGGCCTGGAGCTCGACGCCACGCATCTGAAGATCCTCGAGGTGCTCCGGGAGAACGGGCGGATCTCCGTGGCAGCGCTCGCCGAGCGGGTCGGCATCTCCCGGGCGAACGCGTACACGCGCTTCGAGGCGCTCCGCGCAGACGGCGCGATCAGAAGGTTCACGGCCGAGATCGACCACACGCGCGCCGGGCTGGGCATCACCGCGCTGATCTTCGTGACCGTCCGGCAGCAGATGTGGCGTCAGTTCCGCGCCGAGCTCGCCCAGATGCCCGAGGTGGAGTACTGCGCCATCACCACGGGGCAGCACGACGCCATGATCCAGATCCGGGTCGCGGACGTCGCCGCCGTCCACACCATGGTCACCGAACGCCTGGCCAACATCCCGGCCGTCAAGGCGACCGAGACGGTCTTCATCCTCGACGAGGTGATCAGGCGGCCCTACGTCCTGCCGAGCGACCGCGGCCCGGGCCGTCCCCCGCGCCGTTCGGCCCCGGCGCCCGCGCAGGAGCCCGTCCCGCTCGGCAAGCTGGGCTTCGTAGGCGCGGCGGAGGGCCGGGCGGGGCTCGGCAAGGAGTAGCGCCCCGTCACCGAAGCTCGGCGCAGACGCTGACGTGCGTCTCGTCGTCACCGGCGAACTGGAACTCCTCGACCAGCCGCAGCCGGCCGTCGGGCAGGGTCTCGATGCGGCTGCTGCTCTGGCCGCTCGCCCGCTCGCCGGTCGTCAGCAGGTGGACGTACGACAGCTCGATCCGGTCGGCGTCCCTGGTGCCGACGAACCGGCCGTGCTCCACCGTGTCCCCGGCGTAGCTGCCCCAGATGACCCCGCCGGCCTCCTCGTAGGCGAACTCGGTCGGCGCGTCGGGGTCGACGGAGCTGGACGTGGAGCTGATCATGGCGAATCTGCGGCCGTTGAGGAGGTCCTTGTCGTTCACGCCTCCGCATCGTGCCGGACTTGCGGACTTCTGTAACCAGACCTGGACGTTTCTCTCACAATCGGGCGTTACCCGTGGTGATCCGTCCAGGTTCGGAGGCTGCCGACAGGTGACAGGCGGGAGATCAGCGGCCGACGATCTCGCTGAGGGCGGCCAGCGCGGCGCCGCGAGCACCCGCCATGTCCAGGTCCTCCACGAGCGCCACGGTCGCGACCCGCTGCTGCTCCTCGCGCAGAAGCGTGTGCTCGCGCACCGTCTCCAGGAACCACTCGCGGAAGTGCGGCGCGGCCTCGACCACGCCGCCTCCGACGAAGTACGCGTCAGGGTCGGTGAAGTTGGCCGCGATGGTGAACAGCCGCCCGATCGCCTTCGCCTGCTGCTCGAAGACCTTGAGCGCGAGCTCGTCGCCGTTCTCCGCGTAGCCGCGCAGCAGCTTGGCCGCCTTGCCGATCGGCTCGACCCGGGCGAGCTCGTGGTCGGGATACCGCGACAACCAGTAGGGCAGGAGGTTCCTCTCGATGCCGGTCAGGGAGGCGACGCTCTCGGCGTCGCCGGAGAACCCGCAGTTGCAGGCGGGCAGCGGCTGGCCCTCCTCCAGCAGCCCGTGCATCGGGATGTGGACGTGACCGAGCTCGCCCGCCATGCCGGCGGCGCCCTTCACCACCTGGCCGGACTCGATGACGCCGCCGCCGAGCCCGGTGCCGACGATGGCGGAGACCGAGGAGTTGTCCCACGCGTCGTCGCCGAACCGGACGTGGTGGGTGTAGAGCGCGGCGGCGTTCCCGTCGTTGTTGTAGACGACCGGCAGGCCCAGCCGGGCCTCGAGCGCGCCCCGGAAGTCGTAGCCGTACCAGCCGGGGTCGACGAAGTTCGTCGCGCCCTTCGATGAGATCACCCCGTTGGCGCTCGCCGGCCCCGGAGTGTCCAGGCCCACGGCGCGGACCCGCTCGGCGGCCGTGCCGGTGACGTCGAGCACGTTCTGCAGGGCGAGGACGAGCTGCTCGACGGCGATCTCCGGGCCCTCGCGGACGAGGCTGGGCGTCTCGACCAGCCGGTCCACCAGGAACCGCCCCGAGGCGTCCAGGATCGTCGCGTTGTTGCTGGTACCACCGTTGTCCAGGCCGACGACGACCCAGGACCCTGCATCTGCCATTGGGGGTGTTCCTTCTGTCGCGCTTGTGAGAGCTGACACTACGAGAGATCGCACGCCCAGCACACCCCGCGCTTCACCGCCGCGGCCCGCCGCATCAGTCTGACATGTCCAGTTGGAGTGGCTTTACAGAAACTGTGTTGGGTTTCGCGATGCGATGTCCTCGCCAGAGACCCTGGAGCGGTACATAGTGAATCCGTCTCCGGAATCCCTTGATTCGACCCCTACCCCGGGTGGCGGCCATGGCTGTAGTCGGCACGTGGAACCTCGAGAACCTCTACCGTCCGGGCGGCGAGTTCGGCCCCCGCGACCCGGCGGCCTACGAGGCCAAGCTCAAGGCGCTGAGTGGAACGATCACCAGGATCTCTCCCGACGTCCTCGGCGTGGAGGAGGTCGGCGACCCGGCGGCCCTCGGAGACCTGGTCTCCCTCCTCGGCGGCGAGTGGCACGTCGCGCTCTCGCGGCATCCCGACGCGCGCGGCATCCGCGTCGGCTTCGTCAGCAGGCTCCCTCTCCAGGTGCTGCACGACATCGCCGGCTTCTCCCATCCGCTGTCACCCGTCCAGGCGGACGACAACGGGGCGACCACCTTCCAGACCAGCAGGGGCGTGCTGGCCGTACGAGTGGAACCGAGGCCCGGAACCACGCTCGACCTGGTGGTCTGCCACCTCAAGTCGAAGCTGCTGTCGTTCCCCGGCAAGCGCTTCCAGCCGCGGGACGAGGGGGAGCGGGCCAGGTTCGGCGCGTACGCGCTGTACCGGCGCAGCGCCGAGGCCGTCACCGTGCGGACCCTCGCCGACGGGCTTCTCGACCGTCAGGGGGACAAGCGGGGCGTCATCGTGCTCGGCGACCTCAACGACGAGCCCGAGGCGGCGACCACGCAGATCCTGCTCGGCCCGCCCGGCTCGGAGATCGGCACTGTGGGGGAGCGGCGGCCGGACAAGGGCGACGCGACGCGCCTGTGGAACCTCGCGCCGCTCATCCCCGAGGCCGAGCGGCACTCCCGCGTCTACCACGGCCGCGGCGAGCTGATCGACCACATCCTGGTCAGCCGGGCCGTCCTGGAACGCGTGGAGTCGGTCAGGTCGGTGGTCGACCACGGGTTGCCGTCGGTCGGGGACGAGCCGGCGGCACGCCGGGACGCGGCAGACTCCGACCACGCGCCCATAGTCGCGACGCTGTCGATCTGAGGCGCGCCGATCTGACTGGGCGCTCTGCCCGGACGGCTACGCGATCGTCTGCCACCAGGCGTCGACGGGCGGCGGGGCGTCCACGTTCACCCGCTCGCCGGGCCGGGGCACGACGAGCCGGACGTCGCGCGCCTTCGCCTCCCGCCACAGCCGCTCGATCGGTTCGCTCCAGGCATGGTAGGAGAGGTTGAAGGTCCCCCAGTGCACCGGCAGGAGCACACCCGCGCGCACGTCGAGGTGCGTGAGGATCGCCTCCTCCGGCGTCATGTGGATGTCCGGCCAGCCGGGGCTGTACGCGCCGATCTGGACGAGCGACAGGTCGAAGGGGCCGTGCTCCTCGCCGATGGCCGCGTACCCGGCGAAGTAGCCGGTGTCGCCCGTGTAGAACACCCGCCTGCGCTCGCCGGCGACCACCCAGGAGGCCCAGAGGGTCTGGTCGCGGGTGAACACGCGGCCGGAGAAGTGCTGGGCGGGGGTCGCGACGAAGCGCAGCCCGGAGACGACGGCCTCCTCGTTCCAGTCGAGCTCGATGATCCGCGACGCGGGCACCTTCCACCGCTGGAGATGGGCGCCGACCCCCAGGGGCACGAGGAACGGCGCGGATCCCACCCGGGTCAGCGCCCTGACGGTCTCCAGGTCGAGATGGTCGTAGTGGTCGTGGGAGATCACGATGGCGTCGACCTCGGGCAGGTCGTGCAGCGGCACCGGGACGGGATGCAGCCGCCGGGGCCCGGCCAGCGGGGAGGGCGAGCAGCGGTCGCTCCACACCGGGTCGAACAGGACGCGCCTGCCCTCGATCTCCACCATCGCCGAGGAGTGGCCGTACCAGATGACGTCCAGATCGCCCTCCGGCGCGCGGGACGGCGTCACGAGCGGCACCGGCAGCCGGGGAGCGCGCCGCTGCTTCCCGAAGATCATCTCGCGTGCGACCCGGCTGACCGTGCCGGGAGGCAGGATCGGGCTCGGGTTGCCGTTCCGGAACGCGCCGTTTCGGAACTGGGGCGAGCGCCGCACCCGGTGGGCCCGGTCTCCGGAAGGCCGCGAACCGAGGGCGGCGGGAATGCCGCGCAGCGCCCACCCGGCGGCGCCGAGGGCGACCGCTCCGGTGATCAGGGCCAGCTTCCGGCCGTGTCGACCTGCCATTGAACACTCTCCTTGCCGGGGGCGGCGCGGCGCCGGTACGGCGCGAAACAGAATGGGGCGAATCGGGATGGGTGAGCCGGGGGGTGGGTGTGAGTAGGGGCGGACGGGATCCGGGGGTCGTGCGTGCCGGGGACGGCGCAGATCAGCCTAGACAATCCCGGCCGTGCTCCGCGCACGCGTCCCCTCGCGGCGCCGCCCGCTCAGCCGAGGAACTCCTCCAGCGCGCGGCCGAGGCGCCCGCCGTCCTCGCCCGGGACGCTGTGGTGCGAGACGCCGGGCAGGACCTCGGTGACGGCATGGGGCAGGAGCCGGCGGGCGCCGGCCGCCACCTCGCGGATGTCGTGTGCCCTGCTCCGCTCGGCGAGGAGCACCAGCGCCGGGACGGCCGCGGCGCGCAACCGCTCGGGGGCGGGGCGGCGCGGCATGACGACCTTCGAACGGGGGAACTCAGCGCCCAGGCACACCAACCGCAGCCAGGTCGGGTCGACCGCCGCGCCGCCGGTCTCCCAGCCGATGAAGGCGCGCGTCCGCTCGGCGCTCGGCCTGACGAACTGGGGGACGGCGTGCAGGCGGTAGCTCAGGCGCAGGCCCGCGAAGCAGTCGGTCGGGTCGAGCAGCGCGAGCCTGCGCACCCGCTGCGGGGCGTGCAGGGCGTACCCGAGCGCGAGCCACCCGCCGTAGGAATGGCCGCAGAGGTCCACGGCGTCCAGGCCCAGCCCGCCGAGCAGTCCGTCCAGCCAGTCCATCAGGTCGGCCGGGGCCGTGACGGGGCGGCCGTCGGCGACGCTGCGGCCCGCGTCCCCGATGGTGTCGACCGCGTACACGCGGCGGGTCCGGCTCAACTGCTCCACCTGGCCGAACCACACGGTGGACGTCGTGCCGCCGCCGTGCAGCAGCACGAGGGGCTCGCCGTCGCGCGGCCCGCAGACGTTGACGTGGGTCGTGCCGTACGGCGAGCGGAGCCTGACGGGCTCGGCGGTGACCGGCCACTTGGCCAGGACGGCGTCGTATGCGGCGAAGTACCCCGCTTGCCCGCCCGTCGTCGTGAAGGGGCTCCGGTTCGCTGGACTCGGTGCGGAGTCCTCGGCCCTGTCCTCTGCCTTGTCCTCGGCCATGGTCACCTCGCTCGTCGGGTGGCACGCCCGCCGGTGCGCGCTCACGCCCCCGGTGATCGTGCGTGGATCTTACACAATCCCTTATATCCCATATTTCGGACTAACTTCGCATAACCGAAATTCAGCGAGTGGCCTGATATTTCTCTGGATAAGGCGGAACCGGACAGGGTGATCGGTGCGTTAATGGATCGGAAAGATGAGTGGACCGATCCAACCCCCCAGCGCACCGGAACAGGAACACGGTGGAAGAACGCAAGAGCCGGTGGAGTCCCAGTGTCGTCCGCGCCGTCGTCGGCGGTTCCCTCACAGCCGCGCTGACGCTCATGTCCGCGCTGCTCGGCCTCATGCAAACAGGCCCCCCCGACTGGCGGATGCCGCTGCTGGTGGCGCTGGTCGGATCGACGCTCACCGTGGCGACCGACCTGAGCATGAAGCTCGACGCCCTGCGGACCGACGGTCTCGACAAGGCCGACCAGATCAAGGCCGAGACGCGGCGGCACATCAAGACGATCGAACTGGAGCCGAAGATCAAGGCGCTCCAGGACGGCGACCTGGAGTTCGTCGTCGCCGTGACGGAGCATTTCAACCGGTTGCGCGCGTCAGGCCATCCGTTCTTCCAGGACTTCTGCGGAAAGCTGCAGGACGAGTTTCAGGAAAGGGTCCGCGGGCTCGCCGACGGCACGATCGTCATCGACCCGAGCGCGCATTTCCATACGATGCCGACCTTCCGTTCCGACGACCTCGACCAGTTCACCATGCTCGACGTGGTCCACCTCGGCGCCATCGAGTACTGGCGGAGCGAGCACGGCCGGATCTATTTCGAGCACCAGAAGAGATCGATCCGCGCGAGCGGTCTCAAGGTGCGGCGAGTGTTCGTCCTGGAACGGGGGCAGCGAGAGGGGGCGGCCGACATCGTGGCGGCGCACGTCCACGCCGAGATCGACGTGAAGATCGCCGATCTCACCCGCATCAGGGAGGAGAACGGCACGCTCCTCGAGGACTACTGCGTGGCCACGGACAAGGAGGGCCGGCGCATGCTCATCACCCCGAGGGAGAACGACGGCCGGTTCGACGCGACGATCAAGTCCCGGTACGGCGAGCGCCTCGTCGCGAAGAAGGAGATCATCGACCGCAAGGCGTTCAGCTTCGAGGAGCTGTGGCGGCGTTCGGAGCGGGCGGAGGACGCCTACCCCCGGCTGCGGGCCAAGCGGAAGGCGGGCTGACCGCGGCAGGGAAGGATCGCCTGCGGGGAGAACAGAGCGGCCGGGCTCCCGGAGGGGAACCCGGCCGTGATGCCTGAGACGTCTCCGGCGAGTGCCGGCGTCAGCGGCGGGTGGACCCCGGGTCGGTGAGGCCCGCGCGCCGGAGGGCCTCGGCCATCGCGCCGCCGCCGGACGCCGAGCCGCCTGAGCCGCCTGAGCCGCGGTTCGACCGGTTGGCCGAGCCCCGGTTCTGCCCGCCGTCCCTGCCCTGACGGCCCTTGCCCGCGCCCCGGTCCTGCTGGGGCCTCCCGTCCCGGGAAGGCCGTCCGCCCGGGTTCGCCGCGGCCTCGTCCTCAAGACGGAGGGTGAGCGAGATGCGCTTACGCGGGATGTCCACGTCGAGCACCTTCACCCGCACCACGTCGCCGGGCTTGACGACGTCACGCGGGTCCTTGACGAAGGTGTTCGACATCGCCGAGACGTGGACCAGCCCGTCCTGGTGCACGCCGACGTCGACGAATGCGCCGAAGGCCGCGACGTTGGTGACGACGCCCTCAAGGATCATGCCGGAGGCCAGGTCGGAGATCTTCTCCACGCCCTCCTTGAAGGTCGCGGTCTTGAACGCGGGCCGGGGGTCGCGGCCCGGCTTCTCCAGCTCCTTGAGGATGTCGGTCACGGTGGGCAGGCCGAAGGTGTCGTCGACGAATTCGGCCGGCTTGATCGAGCGCAGCACGGCCGTGTTGCCGATGAACGAGCGCAGCTCGCCCTGAGTGGACTCCAGCATGCGCCGCACCACGGGATAGGCCTCCGGGTGCACGCTGGACGCGTCGAGCGGGTCGTCGCCGCCCGGGATGCGCAGGAAGCCCGCGCACTGCTCGAACGCCTTGGGGCCCAGCCGGGGGACCTCCTTCAACGCGCCCCTCGACCGGAACGGGCCGTTGGCGTCGCGGTGCGCCACGATGTTCTCCGCCAGGCCGGAGCCGAT
The DNA here is from genome assembly GCF_016863295.1 of Planotetraspora phitsanulokensis. Lineage (GTDB taxonomy): Bacteria > Actinomycetota > Actinomycetes > Streptosporangiales > Streptosporangiaceae > Planotetraspora > Planotetraspora phitsanulokensis. The sequence continues at coordinate 41,425 of NZ_BOOP01000007.1, read as the reverse complement.
GCCGGAGACGCGGGTGAGCAGCGGGGCCGAAGCCGTGTTGACGTCGACGCCCACACCGTTCACACAGTCCTCGACCACGGCGTCGAGCGACCGGGAGAGCTTGACCTCCGACAGGTCGTGCTGGTACTGCCCGACGCCGATCGACTTCGGGTCGATCTTCACGAGCTCGGCGAGCGGGTCCTGCAGGCGGCGCGCGATGGAGACCGCGCCCCGCAGCGACACGTCCAGCCCGGGAAGCTCCTGCGAGGCGTAGGCCGACGCCGAGTAGACCGAGGCGCCCGCCTCCGAGACCACGATCTTGGTGAGTCCCGGCATGAGCTTGACGAGCTCCCCGGCGAGCTTGTCGGTCTCGCGCGACGCCGTGCCGTTGCCGATCGCGATCAGCTCGACCCCGTGCTCGGCGGCCAGCCGGCCCAGGACGGCGAGCGACTGGTCCCACTGGCGCTTCGGCTCGTGCGGGTAGATCGTCTCTGTGGCCACGACCTTGCCGGTCGCGTCGACCACGGCCACCTTCACGCCCGTCCGCAGGCCCGGGTCGAGGCCCATCGTCGCGCGGGTGCCCGCAGGGGCCGCCAGCAGCAGGTCGCGCAGGTTGGCGGCGAAGACGCGGACGGCCTCCTCCTCGGCCGCCTGCCACAGGCGGGTGCGCAGGTCGATGCCGAGGTGGACCAGGATCCGCGTCCGCCAGGCCCAGCGGACGGTCTCCCCGAGCCACTTGTCCGCGGGGCGGCCCAGGTCGGAGACGCCGAACCGGGCGGCGATCCGCTGCTCGTAGCCGTTCGGCTCCTCCGCCTCCGGGTCGAGCGTCAGGGTGAGGATCTCCTCCTTCTCCCCCCGGAACATCGCGAGGATGCGGTGCGAGGGCAGCTTGGTGAACGGCTCGGAGAAGTCGAAGTAGTCGGAGAACTTGGCCCCGGCCTCCTCCTTGCCCTCCTTGACCTGCGCGGCCATCCGGCCGCGTTCCCACATGCGCTCGCGCAGGCCGCCGATCAGGTCGGCGTCCTCGCCGAAGCGCTCCACCAGGATGGCCCGGGCGCCCTCGAGCGCGGCCGCCGCGTCGGCGACGCCCTCCCCGAGGTACGACTCCGCGGTGGCGACCGGGTCGAGTGTGGGGTCGGCGAGCAGGCCGTCGGCGAGCGGCTCCAGCCCGGCCTCCCTGGCGATCTGCGCCTTCGTCCGGCGCTTGGGCTTGAAGGGCAGGTAGATGTCCTCGAGCCGGGCCTTGGAGTCGGCCGCCATGATCTGCGCCTCGAGCGACTCGTCGAGCTTGCCCTGAGACCGGATCGACTCGAGGATGGCCGCGCGCCGTTCCTCCAGCTCACGCAGGTAGCGCAGCCGCTCCTCGAGGGTGCGCAGCTGCGCGTCGTCAAGCGTGCCGGTCGCTTCCTTGCGGTAGCGGGCGATGAACGGGACCGTCGCCCCGCCGTCGAGCAGATCGACGGCCGCGGTCACCTGGTTCTCGCGCACGCCGAGCTCTTCGGCGATCCGCTGCTGAATGGAGGTCGTCACGATCCTGATCGCTTTCTTCCGGGAGGGCACTCATTCTGCCGGATCGCGGGCGTGATCCCGCCTCCGCGGGCGAAGGCCGGATGACATGGCCGTACGGCCCGGCTGAACGCGGCGGGCCGCGCGATTGGTCAGTATGGTCTCCCTGCCGCCATCGTGTCCCCCAGCCGAGGAGAGTGAGCCGGATTGACCACGTCCGCGCAGCGGGAGAGCCCCGGGACCGTCCGCGCCTGGCTCCTTGAGGGCCTTCAGCGCGAACGCCGGGGCACCGGCCCGCACAAGGAGCATCCGGAGAAGCGGCACAGCTGGTGGCAGGTCATGTGCCTCACCGGTGTCGACTACTTCTCCACACTGGGATACCAGCCTGGGATCGCGGCGGCGGCGGCCGGAGCGCTGTCGCCGATCGCCACGCTCCTGCTGGTGCTGCTCACCCTGTTCGGCGCCCTGCCCACCTACCGGGCCGTCGCCGGGCACAGCCCCAACGGGATGGGCTCCATCGCGATGCTGGAGGGGCTGCTGCCGCGCTGGTGGGGCAAGCTCTTCGTCCTCGTGCTGCTCGGGTTCGTGGCGACGGCGTTCATCTTCACGATCACCCTGTCCGCGTCGGACGCCACGGCTCACATCCTGCAGAACCCGTTCGTGCCGGGATTCCTCACCGGCCACGAGGTCGGCATCACGCTCGTGCTGATCGCGCTGCTCGGCGCCATCTTCCTGCGCGGATTCAGCGAGGCGATCGGGCTCGCGGTCGTCCTGGTCGCGGTCTACCTCGTGCTCAACGTGGTGGTCGTCGGGGTGGCCCTGGCGAAGGTCGTGTCGGAGCCGTCGCTGTTCCAGGGCTGGCAGACCGCGCTCACGGCCGACCACTCGAGCCCGGTGGCGATGATCGCGATGTCCCTGCTGGTGCTGCCGAAGCTCGCGCTCGGCCTGTCCGGCTTCGAGACGGGCGTGGCCGTGATGCCGCAGATCGAGGGCGACCTGCGCGCCAGGATCGCCGGCGCGCGGCGGCTGCTCACGACGGCGGCGCTGATCATGAGCGTCTTCCTGCTCGCGAGCAGCGTCGCGACGACCATGCTGATCCCGGCCCAGGAGTTCGAGGAGGGCGGCAAGGCCGCCGGCCGGGCGCTCGCCTATCTGGCCCACGAGAACCTGGGCGACGCCTTCGGCACCGCCTACGACGTCAGCACGATCGCCATCCTCTGGTTCGCGGGCGCGTCCGCGATGACCGGCCTGCTGAACATCGTCCCCCGCTACCTGCCCCGGTACGGCATGGCCCCCGACTGGGCCAGGGCCGTCCGCCCCCTCGTCCTGGTCTTCACCGCCATCGCGTTCGGCATCACGATCCTGTTCGGCGCGCAGGTGGAGCCGCAGGGCGGCGCGTACGCCACGGGGGTGCTCGTGCTGATCCTCTCGGCGGCGGTCGCGGTCACGCTCACCGCCTTCCGGGCGGGGCGCACGGCCGCCGGCGCGGGGTTCGGCGTGATCTCCCTCGTCGTCGCCTACGCCGCGGTCGAGAACATCAGGGAGCGGCCCGACGGCCTGAGCATCGCGATCGGCTTCGTCGTGGCCATCGTCGTGAGCTCCCTGGTGTCCCGCGCGACCCGGTCGACGGAGTTGCGGGTCACCGAGGTGCGGCTGGACGAGGCCGCCCGCCGGATCGTCACCGAGGCCCCCGGGCAGCTCCGCCTGATCGCCAACGAGCCCGACGCCCGGGACACGGCCGAGTACGCCGAGAAGGACCGCGAGACGCGCGAGTACCACCACCTGCCCGAAGACGAGCCGATGGTCTTCCTGGAGGTGACCCTCGGCGACGCGTCGGAGTTCGAGACGGATCTTCTCGTCAAGGGGGAGACGCGGCACGGCTACCAGGTGCTGACCGTGGAGAGTCCCGCGGTGGCCAACACGATCGCGGCGATCCTGTTCCACCTCAGGGACCTGACGGGGAACCGGCCGCACGTCTACTTCCACTGGGCCGAGGGGAACCCGGTCGGCGCGCTGCTGCGCTACCTGGTCTTCGGCGGGGGAGACGTGCCGCCGCTGACCCGGGAGGTCATCAGGAAGGCGGAGCCCGACATCGGGCGCCGCCCCCAGGTCCACGTGAGCTGACCCCTGCGGCGAGCGGCGGACACGGCGCAGGCCCGGGGACAGGAACAGGCCGGGGAAAGCGGACAGGCCGGGGAGGCGGGCGCCTCCCCGGCCCTCCGGTCAGCCCAGGCCGTTCTTCATGGCCGTGATGAGCTCTCCGTTGGAGGTGTCACCGCTGAGCTCCCAGAAGAAGGAGCCGCCGAGACCCTGGTTCTTCGAATAGGTCATCTTGCCCCCGATGGTCGCCGGGGTGTCGTAGCTCCACCAGTTGCTTCCGCACTTGGCGTACGCCGTACCCGCGATGGTGCCGGTCGACGGGCAGGTGTTCTTGAGGACCTTGTAGTCCTCGATGCCCGCCTCGTACGTCCCGGGAGCCGGGCCGGTCGCGCTGCCGCCCGGCGTGGCCTGGGTCACGCCGGTCCAGCCCCGGCCGTAGAAGCCGATGCCGAGCAGCAGCTTGCTCGCGGGCACGCCCTTGGCCTTCAGCTTCTGGATGGCGGCGTCGGAGTTGAAGCCGTCCGCAGGGATTCCGGTGTAGGAGGTCAGGGGCGAGTGGGGAGCCGTCGGGCCCGTCGGCGCGAACGCCCCGAAGTAGTCGTAGGTCATGACGTTGTACCAGTCGAGGTACTGCGCCGCGCCGCCGTAGTCCGCCGCGTCGATCTTCCCGCCGCTGCTGCCGTCGGCGGTGATGGCGGCGGTCACCAGGTAGTTCTGGCCGAAACGCGTGCGCAGCGCCGACATCAGGTTCTTGAACGCGGCCGGCCCGCTGCTGTCGCAGCTGAGTCCGCAGGCGTTCGGGTACTCCCAGTCGATGTCGATGCCGTCGAACACGTCCGCCCAGCGCGGGTCCTCGACCAGGTTGTAGCAGGAGTTCGCGAAGGCCGTGGGGTTGGCCGCCGCCTGGGCGAAGCCGCCCGACCAGGTCCACCCGCCGAACGACCAGAGGATCTTGAGGTTCGGGTGCAGGGCCTTCAGCTTGCGCAGCTGGCCGAAGGAGCCGCGCAGCACTCCCGCGTCCCAGGTGTCGGCCTTGCCGTCGACGCTGTTGGCCGCGGTGTAGGCCATGTCGTAGTCGGCGTAGGAGTCGCCGATCGCGCACTGGCCGTTGGTCACGTTGCCGAAGGCGTAGTTGATGTGGGTGAGCTTCGACGCCGAGCCGCTGGTCTCGATGTTCTTCACGAAGTACTGGCGCTGGTAGACGCCCCACTGGGCGAAGTAGCCGAGCAGCTTGTTGCCGCCTCCGCCTCCGCCGCCGGTCTGGGTGGTGCCGGTCACGGCGGTGCCGGCCGCTGAGGTGTTTCCTGCGGCGTCCTTGGCGCGGACGGTGTAGGAGTAGGCCGTCCCCGCCGCGAGCCCGGTGTTGGTGTACGTCGTGCCGGTCACGGTGGTCAGCAGGGTGCCGCCGCGGTAGACGTCGTAGCCGGTGACGCCGACGTTGTCGGTGGAGGCGTTCCAGGCCAGGGAGACGCTGGAGGTGGTCGTGCCGGTGACCCGGAGGTTGCCGGGGACGCTCGGCGCGGTCGTGTCCCCGCCTCCGCCGCTGCCGCCCGTGACCGAGATCGCCGACACGGTCGCGTAGTTGGCTCCGCCGTTCATGTTGAACTGCACGTTGAGCTGGCCGTCGCTGACCGTCGTGGTGAAGGTCCGGTCGCAGGCCGTCAGCGCCCCGCACGAGGCGAAGACGTCGAAGCCGGTGAGCACGGTCGTGTTCTCGGCGCGCACGTCGAACTTGCGCTGGCCGGGGCCGTTGGCCCAGTCCTCGACCATCTTCAGCGTCACCTGGTAGGTGCCGTTGGCCACGTCGAACTTGTAGCCGGTCCAGCCGCTGAAGAGCGTGTAGTTCTGGTACAGGGCGTCGTCGGTGGTGCCGGCGATGGCGCTGGGGGTCGAGCCCGACCCGTACACCGTGTCGTAGCCCCAGCTGCCGCTGGAGTAGGCCTTGTCGGCCGCCCACGCGTTGCCCGAGCCGTCGGTGAGGGCCGGGCCGCCCGCGTTCGCGCGGATCGGGACGGCCACGGCCCCGTATGCGCTGGGCGCCGAGACGGCGATCGGCAGGAGCAGTGCCCCCATCGCCGCTAAGAGTGTCGGAAGGATCCTGCGTTTCATAAGTGCTCCACGTCCAAGGGGCGGATGCGAGGGGAGGGTGCGGAGGACGCGTGCGCGAGGCCGGCCGCGGCCGGTCGCGTGGAATGCCGGGGCACAGGGGATCGGAAAGAGGACGGGCGGTGACCGTGGCATGGCGTGGGTCCTGCCTGTGGGTTCGCAGGGAACTATTAGTAAGCTTTCCTTTTAATTAAGGTGAACTTACCCACGGTCCGCACGAGCGTCAATATGCGAGAAAAGACCGCACGCCGAGGCCCCGGCGGCTTGCTTCCCGCCGGGGCCTCGATGGCGTGATCAGTGCCTGATCGCCTGGCCGTACATCTCGACGCCGGTGAAGACGAGCAGCGAGATCGCCAGCAGGGCGTACGGCAGGAGCGGGGTGGGGTGCCGGCGTCCGGCCGCCTCCAGCGCGGGGGGCACGGCGGCCGCGCGGGCGGTGATCTCCGCGTGGTGTGCCAGGTAGCCCGTGGGGAAGGTCGTCACACTGCCGCATCCGCAGTGCGGGCAGAACATGCCCGACCAGGGAGGCTGGACCTGCGTGCCCTCCCGGGTCCAGATGACGACGTCGTTGCCGTGCCCGTCCGACTGGCGGCGCACGAGGTACTCCTCCTCCCAGACGCGCAGGCAGTGCAGGCACTCGAAAGGCCACGTCTCGTAGGTGCTGAACCCCTCCGGCACCCGGACCACCCCCTTGGTCGATGGGTCGCCGGAGATCTCGTGCCCCACTGCCGAGATCGCGGCAAAGCCCGTTTTCGAGTGTCGTCTTGTCATGGAATGACCCGCAAGAGGAGCGTCCGCCACGATACGTAATTATTAAGTCGCGTATCGTGATTTACGGTTAGCCCAATATCGTGAGGTGCGTCACTGAGCGTCCGATTCTGCAGCTTCGCACGGTGTAATGGACGGGGATGTGCGGAAACCGCTCTGTCGTGGGCGGTAGCGTCGGATCATGCGACTCGGAGTCCTGGACGTCGGTTCCAACACGGTGCACCTGCTGGTGATGGACGCGCACCAGGGCGCTCGTCCCATCCCCGCCTTCTCCCACAAGGAGGAGCTGCGTCTGGCCGAGCACCTCGTGGACGGCAACAGGCTCTCGGAGGAGGGCGCGGCGAGACTGAGCGCGACGGTCGCCGACGCCCTGCGCATCGCCGAGGACAAGGGCGTGGAGGACCTGGTGGCCTTCGCCACCTCGGCGGTCCGCGACGCGGTCAACGGCGAGGACGTCCTCAGCAGGATCGAGTCGGGCACGCCGGTCGGGATCCAGGTGCTCTCCGGCGACGACGAGGCCCGCCTGACCTTCCTCGCCGTCCGCCGGTGGTTCGGATGGTCGTCGGGCCGTCTCCTCGTCGTCGACATAGGGGGCGGTTCGCTGGAGATCGCCTCCGGCATCGACGAGGAGCCCGACGTAGCGGTGTCGCTTCCGCTCGGGGCCGGACGGCTGACCAGGGACTTCTTCACCACCGACCCACCTCCCGCCGAGGAGGTGCGCCTGCTGCGGCGCCATGCCCGGGCCGAGATCGCCCGCCAGGTCGGAGCCATCACCCGGTACGGCCGGGCCGACCACGCCGTCGCCACGTCGAAGACCTTCCGCCAGCTCGCCAGGATCGCGGGCGCGGCCTCCTCGAGCGAGGGCCCGTACATCAGGCGCACGCTCGCGCACGGCGCCCTGACGGAATGGACGGCGCGACTGTCCGCGATGCCGGCGGCCGAGCGGTCCAAGCTGCCCGGGGTGTCCGTCGGGAGGGCGCCGCAACTTCTCGCGGGGGCGGTCGTCGCCGACGCCGCCATGGACCTGCTCGGCCTGCCCGTGCTGGAGCTGTGCCCGTGGGCGCTGCGCGAGGGGATGATCCTGCGCCGCCTCGACGTCCTGCCGGGAGGCCGGCCGGGGACTTCCGATCGGCGCGGTCTGGCGGTGTCCGCCGAGCAAAAGTATGAATCTCCTTAAACAGGGCACTCAGCCGCTATGACGCGATCTCGCGTGCCGCCCTGCGGGATCGCCGGGCCGACCTCGTGGGGGACGACGTATGGGAGACCTGCTGGGAGCGATCATCTCCCTCGCGGCGCTGGCGGTGCTCGCCGTACTGGCGCTGCTGGCGATCTCAGCCGCCGTGCTGGTCGCGCTGGGAGCGCTGGCGGCCACCACCAAGCGGGAGCGGTACGTGCCGGAGCCGTACGTGGGGGACCTGGTCTCCGAGCGTGAAGGGATTCGCGGACCCGGGCACCCGGACAACCCGCCGCGCTGGTGACCGTCCCGCGCCGTGCGAGGTCTGGGCCCGGTGCGAGATCTGGGCGCGACCCGAGCGCCGGGCGCGGGGCGAGGTCTGGGCGCTGCGTGAGGTCTGGGCACCCCGCGCGGGCCCGGTGGCCGGGGGATCGGGGGAGGGCAGCCCGGCAGGGTCGGACGGCTGGCCGGTCAGGTGGGGTCGCGCTCGCCGGAGAGGGCCTTGACCAGCTCGGTGAGGTGGGCGACCTGTGTCTCCAGCCCGCGGACGCGGGCTTCCAACTCGATGAGCCGGGGGTTCTGGAAGCCGTCGGCGATCTGCCTCGTCATCGTTCCTCCCGAGCGGCGCCGGGTGGGGGCCGGCGTGTGGTGCGCGCCTCACGTCGGCGACGTGTCACGGCGGGGACGTGGGTTCCTATTCCCCTGAATATTCGGTGTTATCCCGTGATCTCGCGCCGACTTCCGGCGCCTGGGGCCGGTTCGGGGAGGATGGAACGATGAGGGTCGTGGTCCTGTCGGACACCCATGCGCCGCGACGTTGGAAGTCGTGCCCGTCCGCGGTGGCGGAGCACCTTCGCCGCGCCGACCTGATCCTGCACGCCGGAGACGTCTGCACGGCGGACGTGCTGGTCGAGCTCGCCGCCTACGCGCCCGTCCGGGCGGTGCTCGGCAACAACGACGGGCGGGACGTGGCCGCCTGGGGCGCGCCGGAGACGCTGGAGTTCGAGCTCGACGGCCTGCGGGTGGGGATGATCCACGACAGCGGGCCGGCCGCCGGGAGGACGGCCCGGATGCGCCGCCGGTTTCCCGGTGCCGACCTCGTCGTCTTCGGGCACTCCCACATCCCGATGGACCTCACGGGCGACGGCGTCCGGATCTTCAACCCGGGGTCGCCGACCGATCGCCGCAGGCAGCCGCAGGGGACCGTTGGCGTGCTCGACATCGAGGACGGCCGTGTCGTCGAGGCCCGGATCCTCCCGGTGACATAGCCCTTACCAGGCCGGAAGGGACGCCATGGCGCGAGGCAAGATCTGCGCACGGGTCGCTGAGGGGTTACGCTCTCACGGTGGCTGATGTTGAGGGGCCGCGGCACGAATGGCGGGTGCCCTGGCAGGTCACTGCTCTGAAGGCCGCCGGTGTCGCCGTATGCGTGGGGCTGGCGCTCATCGGTGACCGCCGGCAACTCCTGCTGGCCGGAATCGCCGCCGTCGGGTTCGCCGTGCTGGCGGTCCGTGACCTCTTCGCGCCCGTACGGCTGGCCGTGGGGGACGACGGGCTGGTCGTCGCCGGGCTCGCCGGCAAGGAGCGGATCTCCTGGAACGACGTCGACCGGATCCGGGTGGACAGCCGCCGCCGCTACGGCCTGACCACCGAGTTGCTCGAGATCGACGCGGGGGAGCAGATCCACCTGTTCAGCCGCTTCGATCTGGGCGAGTCGGTGTTCGACGTGGCCGAGACGCTGATGCGCCTGCGCCCGTGACAGGCCGGCCCGCGAGGGTGTGACTGTACGGCAACTCGATCGCAAGGCGGGGGCAAGCTCTTCCCCCTACGGTGCTGGCGTGGTCCAGAACCTCTTTTTCTCGCTCATATTCGGAATCGTCGGCGCCGGTCTGATCGTGGCCGGAGGCGTCATGGGGATCGGCTCGTACCGATTCCTGCGCCACGCCGAGCGGGCGGACGGGGAGGTCGTGAGACTGCGGACCCGGCGGACGGGGCGGCAGGGGCACCGGTCCCGCGTCTACTACCCGACCGTGCGGTTCACGACCGTCTACGGCCAGCAGGTGGAGACGGAGGCGAACATCGGCGCCGGACGCCCCGCCGCCATGCCGGGGGAGCGCGTCCCCATCCTTTACGACCCGGAGAGGCCGACGCGCATCCGGATCGACACTCCGTCGGGCAGGGGCGTCGTCGGCGGGGCGGTCTTCGCCGTGGTCGGCCTCGTCTTCTGCGCCGTCTCCCTCTATGTCCACGCCGTTTCACCGTAGCCCCGGCTCCGACCGATGCCGTGAGACGTACGAAGTGTCCGAGGGATTAAGAAAACGGACATATGGTCTTCCGGTCTGATTCAGCTCTCGCCACAGTGCGATGGCTAACGTTCTCCGCGCTTGACCGCCGAGATCACCTCGACGCGGGCACCTGAGGGGGACGTCAATGGAGCTGAACAGAAGGCAGTTCATCGTGGCCGGCGGGACGGCGGTCGCCGCCGCCGGGCTGCCCGTGGAGCAGGCGGCCGCCTCCGCCCAGCAGACCACGGACCACGCGAAGAAGGCGGCGCCGCGGGGCGAGTGGCTGGCCGGGGAGACCCACGCGCACGATGACCACTCGTCGGACGGCAGCCTCCCCCGCCAGACCTCCAAGCAGGCGCTGCCGGGGAACCTCCCCGTCAGCGACCAGATCGCCGAGGCCGAGCGGATGGGGCTCGACTTCCTGCCGCTGACCGACCACCGCACCTACGACCAGCACTGGGACCCCCAGTGGCGCTCGTCGAAGCTGATCCTCCTCCCCGGTGAGGAGGCGAACGGCTCCCCGCACGCCACCGTCCTCGGAGCGGTCGACACGATCGTGGACGGGGCGAACCCGCCCGGCTCCCCGGCGTTCCGCCACGTCCAGCAGTCGATCTGGGACGCGCACGCCCAGGACGCGTCCTGGGGGACGGCCCACCCCGACGACGGCGAGTACACGCGCGAGGCCGGGCCCAACGAGAACGCCAGTGCCCAGGGCGTGAACACGGTCGAGGTGTGGAACGTCGCCTCCGACCCCGACGCGGAGATCGACTACGCCGAGAACCGCTGGAACAAGGGGTTCCGCTTCGGCGCCGTCGCCGCGAGCGACTGCCACTTCCGCGAGGTGTGGGGGAAGGCGAGCCCCGGCCAGCCCACGACCTGGGTGTTCGCCGCCGAGCGTTCCGTGCGGGGGATCCTGGACGCGCTCCGCGCCGGCCGCACGGTGGTCTCCGCCACGCCTCAGGGGGCGTTCGTCACGATCGAGGCCGACGTCGACGGTGACGGCGTGTTCGAGGCCGTCGGCGGCGACGAGGTGATCGTCCGCGACCGACGTCTCCCGAAGAAGGCCCGCCTGCGGGTCCGCATCCGCGGCGGCGTGGGCACCAAGGTCCACGTCTACGCGTCCCCCGGGCGCGCCGCCGGTCCGCTGGCGACGTTCACCCCGGCCTCGGCCGACCAGACGTACCTCGTGCCCTTCACGCTCGACGGCGCCCACAACTGGTTCCGGGCCGAGGTCCGCGCGCCGGGAGACCCGTCAGGGGTCGACGCCGACCCGACGCTCCCCGACCAGCTGCGCGCGGCCACCTCGCCGGTGTTCGTCTCGCTGAACGCGCCCGCCGTGCCGGCCCCCGAGATCGCTCTTCCGCCCGCGGAGACCCGCGACGACCACGCGGCCCTGGCGCTCGGCGACACGGGCCGGTTCGCGGGCTTCGCCGACGTCGCGGGGCAGGGATCGGTCGCGCACGTCGTCGCCCAGGTCCACCGCGACCACAGGACCTCCGTCGTCTACCGCCGGGTGGAGCCGCACGGCAACGCCCAGCACACGATCGAACTGTCGGCGGGCTCGCCCACCGCCTCCTCGCCGAAGATCGCGGCGTCCGGCGACGACGTCTGGGTCGTGTGGCAGGACTCGCGCGGCCAGGAGCGCCCGCACCGGTCGCAGATCTTCCTGCGCCACAGCCGCAACGGCGGGCACTCCTTCGAGCCGGCCGTACGCCTCACGGACACCCAGGGCCGGGCCATCCACCCGGCGGTGGCGGTCCTGGACGGACGGCACGCCGTCGTCGCGTGGGCCGACAACGACGGAGGCGCGTTCGACGTCTACGCGCAGGTGATCGGCGTCGACCAGGCGCCGGTCAACCTGTCGGCGCCCGGCAAGGCCGTCTCGGCGGGAACCGCCACGGACGCGAGGTCGCCCCGCCACCCCGCCTCCCTGTTCCCCGCGATCGCCGCCGCGAAGGACGGCGGGCTCGTGGTGACCTGGCAGGACAACCGGTTCGACCCCGACCCGCTCTGGACGGGCCACACCCCGCCCGCCGGCCAGCCGGCCGGTGGCGGCACCGACCCGGACAACTGGCAGATCGTGGCGAGCGTCCGGCCCGCCAGGGAGAAGAGCTGGTCCGCGCCCGTGCAGGTGAGCGCCGCCACGGACGCAGCCGACCGGCACCCGGGCATCGCGGTGGACCGCGACGGCACAGTCGTGATCATGTGGGAGACCAAGCGGCTGCAGAGCTCGGGGGCGAACCTGTCGCTGCGCGCCAGCCGGTCCTTCGACGGCGGCAGGACCTGGTCCGCGTCGGAGCCGGTCGGGCTGAACCCCGCCGCGATGAGCCAGCGTCCCAGCCTGAGCCGGGACTCGGACGGCTCGGTCCGCGCGGTCTGGTACGACACCCGCTCCGCCGACTGGCGGTGGAAGGTCTTCACCTCCCGGCTCGACCGGGCCACGGGCTGGACCGCGCCGGCGCAGCTCAGCACCCTCGCCAACGGCGCCTTCCCGTCCGCCGCCGACGGATTCGTGGTCTTCACCAGCGACCGGGGGGCCACCCGCACCCAGCGGGACGGCACCCAGCAGATCTTCCTGCTGCGCCTCTAGGCCGGCGGACCCCGCCCGCACCGGGACCGTCTCCAGATTGTGAAATCTGGAGACGGCCCCGGTGCGGCGGCTGGTCCAAGTCCGGATTTTCGGGGCAGGGAGTAGGGCATGGGACGGCAACTCAGCGCCCTCGACGCGCAGTTCCTCAACTTCGAGACGGCCACGAACCTCGCGCACATCGCGGGGCTCACCATCCTCGACCCGTCCACCGCGCCCGGGGGCGTCATCACCCGGGACGATCTGGTCGGCCTGCTCCGCGACCGGCTCCACCTCGCGCCGCCGCTGCGCCGCCGCCTGGTCGAGGTGCCGCTGGGGCTCGATCACCCCTACTGGGCCGAGGACGAGGAGGTCGACTTCGACTACCACGTCCGCGAGCTCGCACTGGCGCCGCCGGGCAGCGACCACCAGCTCGCCGCTCAGGCGGCCCGGTTGCACAGCAGGCGGCTCGACCGGCGGCGCCCGCTCTGGGAGCTCTATCTGATCCACGGGCTCGCGGACGGACGGGTGGCCGTCTACACCAAGGTGCACCACTCGGCCGTCGACGGTGTCACCGGCGCCGAGGTGCTGGCCGCCCTCATGGACTTCACGCCGGAGCCGCGCGAGGTCGCGCCGCCGGACGGCTCACCCGACGTGCCGCTCTGGGAGTCGGCGCAACGCGCCCCCGAACCCCTCGAGATGATCATCAGGGGGGTCGCGCGGATCCTGGACAACCCGCTGGCCCTGATGCGGTTCTTCAGCGAGGCGGTGTCGAGGCTCGACGAGGTCCCGATCATCTCTCAGATCCCCGGGGCCGGGTTGTTGTCGCGCCTGATCCGTGGCAGCGGCGCCAGTCTGCCGGGCCTGCCGCGGATGTCGGTGCCGCGCACGCCGTTCTCCGGACGGGTTTCGGAACACCGCAGGTTCGCGTTCGGGGCGCTCCCGCTGGACGAGGTCAAGCACGTCAAGAACGCCTTCGGGGTCACCGTCAACGACGTCGTGCTGGCGTTGTGCGCGACGGCCCTGCGGAGGTGGCTGGACAAGCGCGACGAACTGCCCCGCCTGCCGCTGGTCGCGGGCATCCCCATCTCGACCCGGGGACAACGGTCCGACGACTCCCTGGCCAACGAGGTCATGCTGGCGATGACGACCATCCCGACCGACGTGGCCGACCCCGAGGAGCGCCTGAAGTCGGTCAACCAGTCCATGAAGCTCGTCAAGGACCGGTTCGCGGCGGCGCCCGCCACCTGGCTGCTGGAGTTCAGCCAGGCCATGCCGGCCGCGCTGAGCGCCCTCGCCAACCGTTCGGCGTTCCGGCTAGCCTCCCGTACGGCTCCCGCGGTCAACCTGCTCATCTCGAATGTGCCGGGCCCCCAGTCGCCGCTCTACATCTGCGGCGGGCGGGTGCTGGCGCAGTACCCGATGTCGGTGATCACCGATGTGAGCGGCGGGATCAACATCACCGTGTTCTCCTACGACGGGCGGATCGACTTCGGCATCGTCGTGGACAGGGAGATGGTCCCCGACGTCTGGGACCTCATCGACTACCTGAGAGACGCCCTGGCCGAGTTCACCGAACTGGCCGGGAGGCAGCGATAGCCGTACGCCCGCAGCACGCGTGCGAGTCTCGCGCCGCGACTGAAGGGCTCCGAGGCCGCGGTCAGCTCTGCACGGCGAAGGCGCTGCCCGTCGTCTCCTTGCCGGTGACGTGACCGACGCAACGGAAGACCCGGGAACCCGCCGCGAACCGGGCGGCGCTCGGCGGCAGCACGTCGACCTCCCACCTGTCGGGTGTCAGCTTCGCCGCGGCGCCGTGCCGTGATTTGAGCAGGGTGTCCAGGGTGCACAGGCTCGCCACGGCGGGATGCCTGGCCACCGTCTCCTGGTCGCTCGTGCTCAGCTCGAGAGGCAGCGGCGCGATGGCGTACGTCTCCCAGGAGTGCGGCCCGTCACAGGACGCGGCCCGTGCGGTCACGTCTCCGGCAGTCGAGGTGAGCCCGTGCCAGCACTCCGGCTTGACGACGCACGCGGCTCCCATCACTCCCGGCACGGAGGAGGCCGGGCAGCCGTCGTAGGTGACGGGCACTTCGTAGTTGGGCGGCGGCGGGCCTCCGGGCTGCCCCGGTGGCGGACCGGGTTGCCCGCCCGCCTGGGGCGGCGGCGGGGGACGGTCCAAGAGCAGGACGCCGACCCCGGCGGCGAGCAGGAGCGCGAACACCGCGGCCACGGCCGCGAAGATCGTCGACTGGCGCGAGCCGCCCGACAGCAGGCCGGACGGAACGGTGTGGGGTCTGCTCGCCTCGGAGAGCAGATCCGGGCCCGTCGGCTGCGGGTCCGCCGACGGCCGGTCGGCGTCCGGTCCGGTCACGGCGTAGGACGGCGTGGCCAGGCTCGACGCCGACGCCTGGCTGACGCCGGAAGACATCGACGAGCCGTCGACGTCCAGGGCGGCCAGCGCGTCGCGGAACTCGGCGGCCGTCTGGATGCGCTGCGCGGGATCGGTGGCCATGCCGTGCCGGAGCACGGCGGTGAACGCGGCCGGCACGCCGGGGATCTCGGGGACGGGCCGCCGGTGCAGCACCATGATCACCGCGAGGTTGACGACGCCGCCCTCGGGGAAGCGGGGCGGCCTGCCCTGCAGCAGCGCGTAGAGGGTGGCGGCGAGGGCGTAGACGTCCCCGGCCGCGGTCGGCTCGGTCAGGTCGAACGCCTCCGGAGGAGCGTACGCGGGGGTGAGCGACTCCCTGGTCACCGACATCTCGCTCTGCGCGGGGTCGGCCCCGGGCCTGGTGGCCAGCCCGAAGTCCGACAGCGCCACCATCCCGTAGGAGTTGATGAGGATGTTGGCCGGCTTGACGTCCCGGTGCAGGACTCCGGCCGCGTGCGCGGCGGACAGGGCGTCGGCGATCTTGATGCCGATGTCGCGGACCTCGTGGGCGCCCAGCGGCCCGTTGCGCCTCAGCTGGTCGGCCAGCGATCCGCCGGGACACAGCTCCAGGACCATGTACGGCCGGCCGTCGGGGAGCATGCCCGCGTCGTGGATGTCGGCCACGTGGGGGTGCCCCGACAGCGCGCCCGCCGCCGTCACCTCGCGCATGAAACGCCGCTGGTCGCGCTCCGACACCAGCACGCGGTTGTCGATCTTCAGGGCGACCTCGCGGCCCACGGCGAGCTGCCTGGCCCGGTAGACGACGCCGAACCCGCCCTGGCCGAGGACACCGAGCACTTCGTACCCCGGCACCAGTGGCGCGCCCGCCTCGTCCACTTCCGCTGCCTCTCGCCTGGGGGGAACGTCCGCGTCGCGCACACTACCGGAGTCGGCGCGCCGTCGATCGTTTACGCGAGGACAGGCGTCAGGCGGTGGGCTCCTGGGGCCGTTCGGGAGTCGTTCCTGCGAGCGGGACGGCCGAACCGCGCACCAGGTCGAGCTGGACCGTCTGGCGGGGCAGCACGGCGTCGAGCAGCCAGTTGCCGGCGATGCGGGCCCTGCCGCCGGGAAGCGCGAGCAGGTGGTAGCCCCGGGTGACGGCCTTGGCCACGATGCCGGACAGCGGCACCCCCAGCGGGTTGGCCGCCGCCTTGACCCCGCCCAGGTCGACGACGAACCCCAGGTCGCTGTGCCGGTACGGCCGGCGTGTGCCCATGCCGAGGGAGGCGGACACGTTGTGCGCGACGCGCTTGCCCTGGCGCTGGGCGTGCTGGGCGGTCATGGTCGTGTACTCGCCCGGTCTGGTGAGGTCGGGGACGGCCGCGGCGTCCCCGACGGCGAAGATCTCCGGATGGCCGGGCACGTTCAGGTACTCGTCCGTCAGCAGGCGGCCCTTCTCCGTGGGCAGGCCCAGCGACTCCACGAAAGGATCGGGCCGCACGCCCACGCACCAGATCAGCGAGCGGGTCGGCACGAACTCCCCGTCGGAGAGCTTGACCCCCTCGGCGGTCGCCTCGGACACGCTCGTGCCGGTGCGGATCTCCATCCCGCGCTTGACCAGGGTCCGGTGGGCGGTCCGGGACAGGTGCTCGTCGAGCTCGGGCAGGATGCGCGGGGCGAGGTCGGCGAGGATCCAGCGGAGCGGCTGGTCGCGCAGGCCCGGCCGGCGCCTGCGCGCGTCCCGGGTCAGCAGCTGGCCCTGGGCGGCGACCTCGGTGCCGGTGTATCCCGCGCCGACGACGACGAACGTGCAACGCGCCGCGCGCTCCTCCGGATCGTCGGCGGCGTCGGCCAGCTCGATCTGCCGGATCAGGTGGTCGCGCAGGTAGAGCGCCTCGCCGACGCTGCGGAAGCCGTGGGCGTGGTCGGCCACCCCCGGGACGGGGAGCAGCTTGTTGACGCTGCCCACCGCGAGGACCAGCCGGTCGTACCCGAGTTCCCGGGAGTTACCCTCCGGGTCCGTGCAGGTCAGCCGGCGGTTCTGGATGTCGACGGAGTCGACGGCGGCGAGCAGGTGCCGTACGCCGGGGCAGTTGCCGGACAGCGGGATCGCGACCTTGCGCGGGTCGAGGATCCCCGCGGCCACCTCCGGCAGCAGCGGGAGGTAGAGGAAGTAGTCGGTCGGGTTGATCAGGATGATGTCCGCCGTCCCCCGGGTGATCCGGGCGAGGGTCCTGGCCGCGGTGAAGCCCGCGAAACCACCTCCGACGATCACCACTGTCTGCCGTTCGGTCATGCTCATGTTCTCCCGGGTTCGCGGAATCGGCTGCCCTTGGCTGCCTGCCCCTTTTATTACAGATCGACCGTCCAAGGACATAGGGAAGACGATTCGGCGGGCCGGAATGTGACACTCACTCGCCGAAACGGGACAGACGCCCCTTCGCGCGGGCGTGCCGGAGGGTCACCGTGTAGAGCCCGAGGGCCAGGGCGACGTACACGACGTCGAGCGCGGCCGCCGCGGCCATCCGGTCCCACGGGATCGCGGCCCCGCCGAGCACGTCCCGCATCCCCTGGAAGACGTGGGTCGCCGGGACGAACCAGGCGACCACCTGGAGGCCCGACGGCAACACGGACACCGGATAGAAGACCCCCGCGATCGGCTGGAACACGAAGACGAGGCTCCACGCGATCACCTGGGCGCCCTCGCCGAAACGCAGCACACAGGAGATCGCGGCGATGGCGAGGGCCCAGCCGAGCACGAGCAGCACCGCCATGAACGGCACGAGCGCCACGCCGACCGTCAGGATCCCGAACCCGTAGAGGACGTACGCCAGCGTGCCCATCACGGCGACGCTGAAGACCACCTTGGTGAGGGAGAACACCACGAGCCCGCTCAGGTACTCCGCCGCCGTCAGCGGGGTGACGTGCATGTTCAGCAGGTTGCGCGACCAGATGTCCTCGAGGAACCCCATGGACACCTCGTTGGACGCCCGGTGGAGGATCTGCCACAGCAGCACGGCGCCGAGCAGCGCCGACACGATGAACGGGACGTCGCCTGCCCGGAGGTACACCGTCACGAACCCCCACACCACGAGCTCGACCGTCGGCCAGAAGACGATCTCGAAGATCCGGATCGGGCTGCGGCGCAGCGCCGCCAGGTCGCGGCGGACGACCCCGCCGATCCGGCGGCGCCGGGCCGCCGCGCTCAACGGGGGGAAGGCCGTCGTGGTCATCGCTTTCCTCCGCTCCGCGGATCGTGGGATCCCCGGATCACTGCCGGGCGACCTTGAGGAAGACCTCTTCGAGGTCCGCCACGTCGAAGAGGTCGGCGAGCTCGGCGGCCGTGCCCGTCGCGATGATCCGCCCGCCCGACATGAAGTGGATGCGGTCGCACATCCGCTCGACCTCGCGCATGTTGTGCGAGGTGATCAGCATGGCGCCGCCCCACTCCCTCGCCACGCCGACGAGCAGGTTCCGGATGCGGTCGCCCGCGTCCGGGTCGAGCGCCGCGGTGGGCTCGTCGAGGATCAGCAGTTTCGGCCTGTTCAGCAGCGCCTTGGCCAGCTGGACGCGGGTCTGCTGCCCCGACGACAGGTCGATGACCTTGCGCCGGAGCAGGGGACCGATCTCCAGCAGCTCGGCGACCTCCGCGACCGTCACCGCCGGGCGGCGCAGGCCGTACAGGCGGGCGAACGCGTCGAGGACCTCGCGCACCTGGAGCACGCCCGGCAGGCCCAGGTAGCTCGCGGAGAAGTTGACCTGGTTCAGGACCTCCGTGCGGTGCCGTTCCAGGTCGAGGCCGAAGATCCTGATCCGGCCCGAGTCGGGCGTGACGAGCCCGAGCAGCATGTGCAGCGTCGTGGACTTCCCCGCGCCGTTCGGCCCGAGCAGTCCGGCGATCTCGCCTTCGGCGACCGTGAGACTGACTTCGTCGACCGCCGTCACGGGACCGAAACGCTTGGCGAGCAGGTCCGCCTGGAGAATCGCCACCCGTCCAGGGTGCGCGGGCGCGCGGACGCGCCGCAACGGATTTTCCCCGGCGCACGGATCGGCCGCACGCCGGGGAGATCCGGCTGGTCAGGTGGAGCTGGTGACCTCGAGATCGTGCACCCGGGGGTCGCCCTGGTCGGCCGTGTAGTCGTCGGTGCGGGTGGCGTCGGGACCGTCGGCGAGCTTGGCGGACCGCGCGATGAGCGTGCCGAGCAGCGCGACGATCAGGTTGACGGCGAGCGCCAGGAAACCGGCGTAGATCGTCATCTTGGTGTCCAGGCCCAGCTTGGACAGGGCGAACGCCGAACTGCCGAAGTGGGCGTGGTTGGTCGCGGGGTTGGCGATGTTGTACAGCATCAGCATGCCCGCGGCCATGCCCGCGGTCCATCCGGCGATCAGGCCGGCCCGGTGGAACCACCGGGTGAACAGGCCGAGGGCGACGGACGGAAGCGTCTGCAGGATGATGACGCCGCCGATCAGCTGCAGGTCGATCGAGAACTGCGGATCGATGAGCAGGATGAACAGCACCGCGCCCACCTTCACCACCAGCGAGGCGATCTTGCTGGCCGCGGCCTCCTGCGCGTCCGTGGCGTCCCGCTTGATGTACTCGCGGTAGATGTTCCGGGTGAACAGGTTGGCGGCGGCGATCGACATGATCGCGGCGGGCACGAGCGCCCCGATGCCGACCGCGGCGAACGCCACGCCGGCGAACCAGTCGGGGAACATCCGGTCGAACAGCTGCGGCACGACCGTGTTCACGTCGGTGCCGATCGGTTCCACCCCCGCTGCGATGGCCATGTAGCCGAGCAGCGCGATCAGGCCCAGCAGCACGCTGTAGGCGGGCAGCGCGGACATGTTGCGCTTGATCACGTCACGGTTCTTGGAGGCCAGCACGCCGGTGACGCTGTGAGGGTAGAGGAACAGCGCGAGCGCCGAGCCCAGCGCCAGCGTGACGTACTGGAGCTGGTTGTTGGCGTTGAGCAGGACGCCGTCGGTGGGCGCGGGCGTGGCGTCGAACTTGGCCTGGGCCGCGTCGAAGATCGATCCCCAGCCGCCCAGCTGCGCCGGGATGTAGATGACCGCCACCAGGATCACCACGTAGATGAGGATGTCCTTGACGAAGGCGATCAGCGCGGGGGCGCGCAGCCCGGACTGGTAGGTGTAGGCGGCGAGGATCGCGAAGGCGATGATGAGCGGAAGGTCGCCGGTCACGCCCATCGTCTTCAGGACCGCCTCGATGCCGACCAACTGCAGGGCGATGTACGGCATGGTCGCCACGATGCCCGTGACGGCGACGAGCAGCGCCAGGGTGGGCGAGCCGAACCTCGCCCGCACGAAGTCGGCCGGTGTGACCAGCCCGTGCACGTGCGACACCGACCAGAGGCGGATCAGCACGATCATGACCAGGGGGTAGACGATCACCGTGTACGGCACGGCGAAGAAGCCCGTCGCGCCCGCGCCGAACACGAGGGCGGGCACCGCCACGAACGTGTAGGCCGTGTAGAGGTCGCCTCCGACGAGGAACCACGTGATCCACGAGCCGAAGTTGCGGCCGCCCAGCCCCCATTCGTGGAGGCTCGCGATGTCGTCGGGCCGGCGCCAGCGGGAGGCCACGAAGCCCATGCCGCTGACGATGAGGAACAGGACGGTGAAGATGACGATCTCGGTGGTCACCGGGCCCTCCTCGTCATGTGGTAGACGACCAGGGTCACGGCGACGCTGAGGAGGACGAAGGCGAGCTGCAGCCAGTAGAACAGCGGGATGCCGAACAGTCGCGGCTCGACCGCGTTGAACAGGGCCGGTATCAGGGGGACGGCGATCGGCAGCAGGAGCAACCAGTTCCATGGACTGCGATCAGTGCGGGGGGTGGTCATCGCACGCTCCTTCGGACACGAACTGATCCGCAGCGTAAAGTCCCCAGTGAACGGGAGGGATCGCTGATCGCCAAACGGTCGTGTTGCCGCGACGAGCGACCCTCTCCGGTGTGTGATCATGCACACATTCGGCGGTCACCCCCGCAACCTCCCTGAATCCCCCGCATGATCACGGTCGGCGTTCGCGCAGCTCGCAGGCCCCGCAGCCGAACCCGTGCATGATCACGGCGAGGGAAGGGGCACGTCGGAGGGCACCTCGCCGAACCTGTGCATGATCACACCCAAATCGGTGTCATTGGGGGAGGTGGGGGAGGATCACCGCGCTGGGGTGGGCGGGGGTGTGCAGGATCTCCTGGTCGGAGGGGTACATGGTGGCGCCGAAGGGCAGGGGGTCGCCGGTCCCCGGGTTCCGGGCGATCCGCGGGTAGGCCCCGCTCGCCACATGCACGCGGATCCGGTGGCCGCGGCGGAACCGGTGGCCCATCGGCCACAGGTCGACCTCCACCCGGCGCACGCCGTCCCCGTCGGCGGGCACCGAGGGCGTCAGCCGCCGGACCCCCTCGCACACGTTCATCGACGACCCGTCGGGGTGGACGTCGCAGATCCGCACCACCATGTCGGTGTGCTCCCGGCTCGACCGCAGGTACAGCTCGGCCGTCACCGGCCCGATCACGTCGGTGTCCTCGGCCAGCACGTGCGACGTGTAGACGAGCATGTCTTTACGGGACTCCAGCCGCCGGTTGTCGCGCGGCTCGGAGTTGCCGATCAGCACCGGGCCCCCGATCACCGGGGTCGGGTTGGCCGGGTCGTAGCGGTATTCGTCCGGCGGGGACTCCGCCGGGTTGTCCCGCGACAGCCCGAAACCGGGCTGGAGATGCCAGCGGACCGGATGCGTGCCCGCCACCGGCCAGTCGGGGAAGTCCCGCCACTCGTTCGCGCCGGTCACGTAGAGCCGGACGGGCGAGGCCCGCAGCCCGGAGTAGTCGCCCATGAGGTGCGCGCGGAACCAGGCGAGGGCGTCGGTGTTCGAGACCCTGCCGTGCCGGATGTCGGCGTGGTACCAGGGCCCGATCGTGAGGTACGGCTGCCGCCCGGCCGCCCGCATGGCCGCGTAGTCCTTGAGCTGCCACGGGAGGAACACGTCGTACCAGCCGCCGGTCATCGTGACCTCGGCCGTCACCTCGCCCACGGTGGCCGAGAAGTCCCTCTTCTTCCAGTACGCCGAGGCCGGGTCGGAGTGGTTGGCCAGCAGTTCCTGGAAGAACGGCATGGGCCGCCCCGCGGACGCGAGGTCGAGCTCCGACAACGGGCGTCCCGACAGGACGGCGCGCCGCGTCCGCCACGGGGCGGTCAGCGCCGCCATGCCGCCGAGGCGGCCCTCCATCTGGGTGGTCAGCGTGGTCCAGATCAGCGAGGACTCCAGCGCGAACGCCCCGCCGACGTAGGCCGCGTCCCGGAAGTTCGAGGCGGTGACCTGGGTCGCCATGGCCATGAGATCGGGCGTCTCCGAGGCGATCGCCCACTGGTTGTAGCCGAGGTAGGAGGGGCCGTGCATGGCGAAGCCGCCGCCGTACCAGGGCTGGCCGCGCATCCAGCGGACCGTCGCGAGCCCGTCCTCGCGCTCGTCGCCCAGCGGGTCGAGCAGGCCGCCCGAGCCGAAGCCCCCGCGGCAGCTCTGAATGATCACCTGGAACCCGTGGCGGGCGAACGTCCAGCCGTACAGCCAGCCGAAAACCCCGGCCCTGCCGTACGGCGTGCGGATCAGGATGGCCGGCGGCTGGTGGGCGCCCACGGGGATGTAGTGGTCGGCCAGCAGCGCCACGCCGTCCGGCATCGGAACGGGAATGTCCCGCCTCACCCGTACGCGCCGAGGCACACCGGGTGGGCGGGGGACCGGCAACCGCGGGACGGGTAGCCGGGGAACAGGCAGGTAAGCCACGCCGCCTCCTTAACCTCTTGGTAACAGAATATCAATACTCTGTGCCTTCTTGGGGTCTATCGTCCTGTTTGTCCATTTACATGATCGTATTGCCGCGTTGCCTGATCACGACGCGCACCGCTACCCTGGCGGCATGCGAACTTCCGCATCACTTCAGTGGTGGCGCCGCTAGCAGGCGGCGCGAGTTCGTTGTGAGCAGATCGACTGGCCGCCCCGAGAGGCGGCCTTTTCTGTGTGTCCGCCCCCGGGGCATACGACTTAAAGGGGCGAGGCAGTGGAGACCAGCGGATATACCACCGCAGGGGGCGTCGCGGTCGAGCGTGGCGTGCGTGAGGTGCCCGAGGAGGCCCTCGAGGAGATCGTGACGGCCCTGGGGGAGCGCCGCGGCGGGGCGTTCTCCTCCGGCATGGACTATCCGGGCCGCTACAGCCGATGGGCCTTCGGCTACGTCGATCCGTGCGTGGAGATCGTGGCGAGGGGGCGGCGGATCTCGGCCCGTGCCCTCAACGAACGCGGCCGCGTCGTCCTGCCGGTGATCGCCTCCTGCCTGCTCGCCGCGGGCAAGCCGGTGTCGGAGCCGGACGCCGGGCACGTCGAGGTCCACGTGGCCGAGTCGGAGGACCTGCTGCCCGAGGAGTTCCGCAGCCGGCGGCCGACGGTCTTCACCGCGATCCGCGAGGTGATCGCCGCCTTCCGGGGCGACGACCCGCACCTGGGCCTCTACGGCGCGTTCGGCTACGACCTGGCCTTCCAGTTCGAGCCGATCCGCTACCGCCTCAGCCGCCCGGCGGACCAGCGCGACCTCGTGCTCCACCTCCCCGACCGGCTCGTCGTGATCGACCGGGTCCGCGAGACCAGCGTGGAGTACACCTACGACTTCACCGTCGACGGCGTCTCCACCCGGGGCATGGACCGCTCGGGTGACGGCTTTCCGCTGGTCACCCCCACCGAAATACCGAAAAATCCGGAAAAGGGGACGTACGCGAAGATCGTCGCCACGGCCAAGGAGAAGTTCAAGCGAGGCGACCTGTTCGAGGTGGTCCCGGGCCAGGTCTTCCACTCGTCCTGCGCCGACCCCTCCGGCTTCTACCGGTCCCTGCGCACGAGCAACCCGGCCCCGTACGAGTTCCTGCTCAACCTCGGCGACGGCGAGCACCTGGTGGGCGCGTCCCCCGAGATGTACGTCCGGGTGACCGGCGACCGGGTCGAGACGTGCCCGATCTCCGGCACGATCGCCAGGGGCGCCGACCCGGTCGAGGACGCCGAGGCCATCAGGACCCTCCTGTCCAGCGTGAAGGAGGAGTCCGAGCTGACCATGTGCACCGACGTGGACCGCAACGACAAGTCGCGCATCTGCGTCCCCGGCAGCGTGAAGGTGATCGGCCGCCGGCAGATCGAGATGTACTCCCGCCTGATCCACACCGTCGACCACATCGAGGGCCGCCTGCGCCCCGAGTTCGACGCGCTCGACGCGTTCCTCACCCACATGTGGGCCGTCACCGTCACCGGGGCCCCGAAGACGTGGGCGATGCAGTTCATCGAGGACCACGAGGAGACCACCCGCCGCTGGTACGGCGGAGCCGTCGGCTTCATCGGCTTCGACGGCTCCATGAACACCGGCCTGACCCTGCGGACGGCCCAGATCCGCGACGGGATCGCCGCCGTCAGGGCGGGGGCGACGCTGCTGTACGACTCCGACCCCGACGCGGAGGAGCGGGAGACCGAGCTCAAGGCCAGCGCCCTGCTGGCCGCGCTCGCCGCCGCCGGCCGTGAGCGGGCCGAGACGGCGCCGGACCGGGGAGCCGACCTGCCCGGCGACGGCCACAAGGTCCTGCTGGTCGACTACGAGGACTCGTTCGTCAACACCCTGGCCGACTACTTCCGGCAGCAGGGGGCCTCCGTCGTGACCATGAGGCACGGCTTCCCGCCGGAGATGGTCGAGGAGATCGCACCCACTCTGGTCGTCCTCTCTCCCGGTCCCGGCTGGCCGTCCGACTTCGGCGCCGCCGCCCTCCT
Organism: Planotetraspora phitsanulokensis; assembly: GCF_016863295.1. Taxonomy (GTDB): domain Bacteria; phylum Actinomycetota; class Actinomycetes; order Streptosporangiales; family Streptosporangiaceae; genus Planotetraspora; species Planotetraspora phitsanulokensis. The sequence goes on along the minus strand of NZ_BOOP01000007.1, from coordinate 16,754 downwards.
CGACGCGGTGTACGCCAAGGGCCTGCCGGTCTTCGGTGTCTGCCTCGGTCTGCAGGCGATGGTCGAGCAGGCGGGCGGCACGCTGGAGCTGCTGCCGTACCCCGAGCACGGAAAGCGCGGCCACGTCCGCCGCGAGGGGAGCAGCGCGCTGCTCGAAGGGCTGCCGGAGGAGTTCGTCGCCGCCCGGTACCACTCCGTGCACGCGAAGGAGCCCGGTGTCCGCGGTTTCACCGTCACCGCCTCGACCGAGGACGGCGCGGCGATGGCGATCGAAGACGTGGAGAACCGGCGGTTCGGGGTGCAGTTCCACCCCGAGTCGATCCTCACCACCCAGGGCGGCGCCGGGGCCCGGATCATCGCCAACGTCCTGCGGCTCACCCGCTGACGCCGTCCGGGTAAAGCAGGTAAAGAGGGCCGCGAAAGCCGCGCCGGCACGGGAGTGGACCCGTAAAGTCCACTCCCGTGCCGGAGATCAGAGTGGACGACGCGCTGCCCGTGCCCCTGCCCGACCCGGTCCGCGCGGCGCTCGCCGCTCCGATGGTCGACCACCACTGTCACGGCGTGCGGCGCGACGACCTGTCCCGGTCGGAGTTCGAGACCCTGATCACGGAGGCCGGCACGCCCGCGCCGCCCGGCACCACGCACTTCGACACCCCCGCCGGGCTGGGGATCCGGCGCTGGTGCGCCCCCGCCCTCGACCTCGAACCGCACGTGTCGCCCGCCGTCTACCTGTCCCGCAGGGCGGAGCTCGGCGCGGCCGAGGTGAACCGCCGCCTCCTGCGCAGGGCCGGCGTCGCGGCCTTCCTGGTGGACACCGGGCTCGACCGGCCCGAGCTGCTCACCGCGGCGGAGATGGGCCGCACGGGCGGCGCCGCGGCCGACGAGGTGGTCCGGCTGGAGCAGATCGAGCAGGAGGTCGCCACGGCCGGGCTGTCCGCCGTGGGCTACGTGAAGGCGCTGCGCGAGGAGCTCGCCGTCAGGGCGGCGCGCGCGGTGGGGCTGAAGTCGATCGCGGCCTACCGCTGCGGGCTCGGGTTCGACCCGTCCCGGCCGTCCCGGGGTGCGGTGATCGCAGCCGCGGGCCGGCGGCTGTCCGACCCGAAGGAGCGGCTCACCGACCCCGTCCTGGTACGGCACCTGCTCTGGGCGGCGGTCGACGTCGCGAGGGAGCGGAGCCTGCCGCTCCAGTTCCACTGCGGCTTCGGCGACACCGACCTCGACCTGCACGCTTCGGACCCCTCGCTGCTGACGGGGTTCATCCGGGCGGTCGCGCCGGCCGGGATGCCCGTGGTGCTGCTGCACTGCTACCCCTTCCACCGGCAGGCGGCCTATCTGGCGGCGGTCTTCCCGCACGTCTACGCCGACGTGGGCCTCGCGCTGACGTACACGGCCGCGGGGTCGGCCGCGGTGCTCAGGGAGATGCTCGAGCTCGTCCCCTTTCACAAGCAGATGTTCAGCTCCGACTGCTACGGGCTCGCGGAGTTGTGCCTCCTCGGGGCGGTCTACCACCGCCGGGGGCTCGCGCGGGTGCTCGCCGAGCGCATCGAGGAGGGGGAGTGGAGCGCGGCGGACGCGGCCCGGGTCGCCCACATGATCGGGTCGGGCAACGCCAGACGGGTGTATCGGCTCTAGCGCCGGCGGATCATCATCAAGAAGGAGGAAACGCCGCGGAGCCCGCACGATAATCGCCGGGATGACTGCCATTGAAATCCGCGACCTTGCGAAGTCGTTCGGTTCGGTGAAGGCGGTCGACGGGGTCTCCTTCACGGTGGAGGCGGGCTCCGTCACCGGCTATCTCGGTCCCAACGGCGCCGGCAAGACCACAACGCTGCGTTGCCTGCTCGGCCTGGTCACTCCCGACTCGGGAGAGGCGCTCGTCGACGGCAGGCGCTATGTCACACTGCCCCAGCCCGTCACCGAGGTCGGGGCCGTGCTCGAAGCCACCAGTTTCCATCCGGGCCGCACGGCCCTCGACCACCTGCGCATCCTCTGCGCCGCCGCCGGCCTGCCCGACGAGCGCGCGAGCGAGTCCCTCGCCATGGTGGGCCTCGCCGACGTCGCCGACAAGCGCGTCGGCGGTTTCTCGCTCGGCATGCGGCAGCGCCTGGCGCTGTCGTCCGCGCTGCTGGGACGGCCCAAGATCTTCATTCTCGACGAGCCCGCCAACGGCCTCGACCCCGCGGGCATCGAGTGGCTCCGGGGCTTCCTCCGGCACCTGGCCCACGACCAGGGCGCCGCGGTGCTGGTCTCGAGTCACGTGCTGGCCGAGGTCGAGCAGACCGTCGACAACGTCGTGATCATCGCCAAGGGGCGGCTCGTACGGCAGGGCAGCCTCGCGGAGCTCACCACGAACGGCGACTCGGCCATCCGGATCCGCGCCTCGGACGCGGCCACGCTCGCCCCCGCACTGGAGGCGGCCGGAGCCGCCGTCGAGCGGGTCGAGGACGGCCTGCTCCGTGTCCGGGGGATGGACGCGACGTCCGTGGGCCAGATCGCGCTCGACCAGCGCGTGGTGCTGACCGAGGTGACCCAGGAACGGTCCGACCTGCAGAAGGTCTTTCTCGAGCTGACGGGGGAGCGATGATCGGGCTCGTCAAGGCGGAGGTACGCAAGCTGTTCACCACGCGCCTGTGGTGGATCATGCTGCTCGTCATGCTCGTCCTGATCGGCGTCAACCTGACGTTCATCACCGCGTTCGCCGGCGTCACCAACGAGGCAGGCGGCGGGGCGGCCCTCCCCGCGCGGGACACCGCGGAATGGGTTCAGACCGCGTGGTCGTCCGGCTCCGGCGGCTCCATCTTCGTGATGATCCTCGGCGTCGTCATGATCACCTCCGAGTACCGTTACCAGACGGTCACGGGGACCTTCCTCACCACGCCGCGCCGGAGGCGGGTGATCGCCGCCAAGCTGATCACCGGTGCGCTCGTCGGCCTGCTCTTCGCCGTGGTGGCCCTGGTGGTGGTCGCCGCCGTCGTGATCCCCGCGACCCTGCTGTCGGGGGGAGAGCTCTCGTTGTCGGAGTCGCGCATCCCCCAGGTGAGCCTCGGCATCCTGGTCAGCACCTCTCTCTACGGGCTGTTCGGCATCGGCCTGGGGGCCCTGGTGCGCAACCAGATCGCCGGCATCGTCGGCGCGGTCGTGTGGGCGTACGTGATCGAGAGCATCTTCACCGCGATTCCCGTGCTGCACCCGGTGGGCAAATGGCTGCCGGGCGGCGCGGCCCAGGCGCTGATGAGCATCGACGTGGACACCGGGCTGGGCAGGCCGGAGTGGCTCCCCGCCTGGGGCGGCGCCCTCGTCCTCATCGGCTACGGGCTGCTGTTCGCCGTCGTCGCCTCGGCCACGACGGTCCGCCGCGACATCACCTGAGCGACCGCCGGGAACGGCACGAGGTCTGCCGATGGACGGCGCACGGCCGTCCATCGGTAGGGTGTTGGGCCGAGTAAGCCGAGAAGGTGGCCTACTCACCAAGGACAACAGCGGACGGGGACGGTCATCATGCGCAGTGTGGAACCCGAGGTCTTCATCGTCGCCCGGCCGGAGCTGGACTACGACGAACTCGCCCGCTACCTGCGGGAGGTCGGCGGGGAGAGCTGGCTGGACCGGCTGGAGCGCGGTGAGTTCGACGCGCAGAACCTCGCGGAGTTCGCCGGGAGGCTGTGCTACCGCTCGTTCGAGCCCGGGCTGAACCCCAACGTGACCCGCATCCGGACGGACCAGACCCAGTACCTCCAGAACATCCTCGCCAGCGCGCACGGGTCGGTGCTGGAGCACGTCAGCTTCAGCTTCGTCCTGCACAACGTCAGCCGGGTCTTCACCCACGAGCTCGTACGGCACCGCCCCGGCGTGGCCATCTCGCAGGAGTCGCTGCGGTTCGTCCGCCTGTCGGATCTGCCGTTCTGGTTCCCCGACTGGGCCACCCAGGACGCCGAGCTGATGAAGCGCGCGACGGCGGTGCTCGACCAGCTGGAGGAGTTCCAGACCTGGATGGCCGGCCACTTCGGGCTCGACGAGGAAGGCGTGAAGTTCGCCGAGAAGAAGCACCACACCTCGTTCATGCGCCGCTTCGCCCCCGAGGGCGTGGCGACCGGCCTGGTCTGGACGGCCAACGTCCGCACGCTCAGGCACACGATCGAGGCCCGCACCGCCGTCGGCGCGGAGGAGGAGATCCGCCTGGTGTTCCAGCGGATCGGCGAGCTCATGAAGGAGGAGGCGCCCGCGCTGTTCGGCGACTACGTCGTCGAGGACGGCGCCTGGGTCCCCGGCTGGCGGAAGGTCTGACCCGGAGCGGTCAGCTGAGCGCCGGGAGGACGTAGACCTCGGCGCCGGGAGGCAGCGCGCACGACAGCCCGCCGAGCCGCCGTGCGTTCTCCCCGCAAACGAACATGCTGATGTGCCGCCGGATGTGGCCGTCCTCGTCGCGCAGCCGCTCCTCCAGCGAGGGGTGCGTACGGCGCAGCGTGTCGAGGGCGGCCCCCAGCGTCGGGCTGTCCTCGTCCGGCGGAGCCACCGCGAACACCCTGACCTCCGACCGGTCGCCGATCCAGTGCCGGAGCGTGTGCGGCACCACGAAGGTGACCAGCGTGACGGGCCTGGTCACCTCAGAGCACCGCCGCCCGGACCGTGAGGACGTCGGGGAGGTGGCGGGCGATCAGCGTCCAGCTCAGGCCGTCGTCCTCGGACCCGTACACCTCGCCGTCGCGGGTGCCGAAGAAGACGCCCGCGTCGCTGGCGACCAGCGCGTCGCGGAGCACCGCCGCGTGCACCGGACCCTCCGGCAGCCCGGCGCCCAGGCTCTTCCAGCCCGTCCCGCCGTCGTCGCTGCGGAAGACGTTGTAGCGGTGACCGACCGGAGTGCGGTCCATGTCGGCGTGCAGCGGGAACACGTAGACCGTGTCGGGGTCGGCGGGGTGGACGGTGATGGGGAAGCCGAAGTCCGAGGGCAGTTCGGAGCCGATGTCCGTCCAGGACCCCCCGAAGTCGTCGGAGCGGTAGACGCCGAAGTGGTGCTGGAGGAAGAGCCGGTCGGGCCGGGCCGGATGGTGCGCCACCTTGTGCACGCACTGGCCGAACTCCGGGTACTGCGCGCCTTCCGGCAGGAACGGCGCCCGGATGTTCCGGTTTGCCGGCTCCCACGAGGCGCCGCCGTCCGAGCTGCGGAAGAACCCGACGGCCGAGGCGGCCACCGCGATGCGGCGCGGATCGGTCGCGTGCGGGATGACGGTGTGGAGGCACAGGCCGCCGCCGCCCGGCTGCCACTGGGGCCGGGTGGGATGGTCCCACAGGCCCTCCACGAGCGAGTAGATCTCGCCGCGATCCTCCGACCGCCACAACGAGGCGGGCTCGGCGCCCGCCCACACCACGCCGGGCTCCGTCGGCGAGGGCTGGAGCTGCCAGACGCGGGCGAGGGAGGCTCCGGTCCGTTCCGGGAACGCGACCGGCGGCGTGGCCGCCTCCTGCCACGTCTCCCCGAGGTCGTCCGACCACATCACCGAGGGGCCGAAGTGGCCGTACTCGATGCCGGCGAGCAGCCGCGGGGCCGGCCCGCGCGTGTCGATCGCCACGGAGTGGACGCCGACGGTGGAGAAGCGGACGGGGTCGACCTCGAAGGGCCGGCCGCCGGACGAGCGTGCGATGAACAGTCCCTTGCGCGTGCCGATCGCGAGCAGGGCTTCCACGGACACCTCCAGGTGGGCTTCGTGCACGGCCTTTTCCGGGTTGCGCCCATCGTGCCAGGAGTCGGGCGGCCGGTCAGGGAGATACGGCAGGCCGTCAGGGTTCGCCCTGGATGGTGTCGCGGTGGATCCGGCACAGGGGCACGCCGGACGACTGCAACCTCCGGACCGTCTCGTTCACCATCGACGCCGGGCCGCAGACGTAGACCTCGTGCTCGGCCCAGGAGTGGAAACGCTCGATGACCTCGGGCAGCCGCCCGCGCATGCCGTCGTAGGCGTGCTCGTCGGACACCACGGGCAGCACGCGCAACCACGGGAAGCTCGACTCCATCCTGATGAGGTCGTGCATGTCGTAGAGCTCGGACGCCTTCCGGGCGCCGAAGATCAGGTGGATGTTGGGCCGGCGGCCGGACGCGATGACGTGCTCGAGAATGGCCTTCAGCGGGGCCAGCCCCGTGCCGCCCGCCACGAGCAGGATGTCCCGTTCCGACTCGACGGGCGCCATCGTGCCCACGGGCGGCCCGAGCAGGATCTGGTCGCCGATCCGGGTGTGCTGCACGAGCGCCGAGCTGACCCATCCACCGGGGACGGCGCGCACGTGCAGGCGGATGGTGTTGTCGTCGCGCGGGGCGTTGGCGATGGAGAACGTCCGCCAGACGCGTGGCCACCGGGCGGTCTGCACGGTGAGGTACTGGCCCGGCGTGAAGTCCAGCCGCTGCGCCGGCCGCACCGTGACGACGGCGATGTCACGGGTCCGGCGTTCGTGGTCGACGACCTCTCCCAGCCACCAGGGGGGAGCGACTCCGGCGTCGGCGGCCGCCGCCTCGATCATGGCGGAGGAGGCCAGGCCGTACGCGTCGACCCAGGCGGACTCGATCTCCTCGGTCCACATGTCGGCGGCGAAGTGCTTGATCGTGGCGACTAGGGCGTTGCCCACGGCGGCGTAGTGCTCGTCGACGACACCGTACTTGCGGTGGTCGCGCCCGAGCTGGCCGAGGTAGGCCGCGAGACCGTCGGGGCTGTCGAGCAACCACACGATCCGCGTGAGCGCGCTGAAGAGGCGGTCACGCTGCATGTCCATCGCAGGCGGGAACATCGCCCGCAGTCGCGGGTTCTCCGCGAACAGCCGACCGTAGAAAAACGCCGCGGCCTTACCCGCGACGGGTTCGATGACGGAGAAGCTCTCTTTGACGAGGCGCGGATTAAGCGTCATCTACTGTGTCCCACCCTTGGGACCGGACCAGCTCCGGTCTTGTCGATCCACCTCCCTGACGGCTCCGGGTGATGAACGCCGCAGGCCCCGGCTCAACAGCGCTCATTCGGGAGTCTTGCACTCGCAGTCGGACGTCACAACCGATTCTTCACAAGGTGGTGCGAAAACCCACTCACCGTGATTGAGCCGTAATGGATTGTAATCAGGGATGCTTGCCGCTACCTGCGGTAATAGTGAGGTAAGTGGGACAAAGTGAAATCCCGCTGCGCCATTATTGGGTGTACCGAATTGCAAGACACCCGGGAGATCGCAATGGCGCGTCCGATCGTCGGTATCACCACTTACCTCGAGGCCGCGCGATGGAGCGTATGGGTGAGGGAGGCCGCGGTCTCGCCCCAGGCGTACGCCGCGGCGGTGGACAAGGCGGGCGGCGCGCCGCTGCTGCTGCCGCCGGCCAGCCCGGCCTCCGTGGCCGACTACGTGCGCGGGCTCGACGGGCTGATCCTCGCCGGCGGCGTGGAGGTCTCCCCCTCGCTGTACGGCGAGGAGCCGGAGCCGCGGGTGGAGGAGCCGCAGGTCCACCGGGACCGCTTCGAACTGGCCCTCGCCCGGGCGGCGGTGGAGGCGGACCTCCCGGTGCTCGCGATCTCCCGCGGCATGCACATGCTCAACATCTCGCAGGGCGGGACGCTGATCCCCTGGTTGCCCGACGTCGTCGACCACCCGCGGCACGAGACGGCCAGGCACGAGCTCATCGTGAGCGTCTCCAGCAAGGTCGGCAAGGCGATCGGCGACCACGCCGAGGTCACCGGCGCGCACCGCCAGGGCATCAGGCGGCTCGGGGCCGGGTTCCAGGCGGTCGCGTGGGCCGACGACCAGATCGTGGAGGCGATCGAGATCCCCGGCCACCGGTTCGCCGTCGGGGTCCAGTGGCACCCCGAGCGCGGCACGGACAACCGGCTCATCGAGTCCCTGATGGAGGCCGCGCGGCCGTGACCGTTCCCTCCGCGGCGCCGCGCGGTTACTGTGCCCAGGAGTGAGGGACTACGAGAAGCTGAAGATCGACTGGCCTGCTGAGGGCGTGCTGCGGATCGTCATCAGCGAGCCCGGCAGGCTGAACGCGGTGGACCGCACGGGGCATCGGGAGCTCGCCGAGGTGTGGCGCGACGCCGGCGACGACGACGCGGTCCGCGCCGTCCTCATCCGGGGGGAGGGCGAGGCGTTCTCGGCGGGCGGCGACCTGTCGATGATCGAGGAGATGACGCGCGACCACGCGACCCGCATGCGCGTCTTCGCCGAGGCCCGCGACATCGTCTACAACGTGATCAACTGCCCCAAGCCGGTGGTGTCGGCCATCCAGGGCCCCGCCGTCGGCGCGGGGCTCGCGGTGGCGCTGCTCGCCGACGTCTCCGTGGCCGGCCGTACGGCACGCGTGATCGACGGCCACACCCGCCTCGGGGTGGCGGCGGGCGACCACGCGGCCATCGTCTGGCCCCTGCTGTGCGGCCTGGCGAAGGCCAAGTACCACCTGCTGCTCTGCGAGCCCGTGACGGGCGAGCAGGCGGAGGCGATGGGCCTGGTCAGCCTGTGCGTCGACGACGACCTGGTCCACGAGAGGGCGCTGGAGGTCGCGGTCCGGCTGGCGAACGGCTCCGCCGAGGCCATCCGGCTGACCAAGTACGCGCTGAACAACTGGCTCAGGCTCGCCGGCCCGTCGTTCGACGCGTCGCTGGCCATGGAGTTCCTCGGCTTCACCGGTCCCGACGTCGCCGAGGGGGTCCGGGCCGTGCGGGACAAGCGGCCTCCGCGCTTCACCTGAGGGGTCCGCTCTTCTCAGGCGTCCGCGCGGCGGCCGGTCAGCCGAACCGCTTGCGCAGGGAGTCGAGGCCGGGGGCGAAGACGCCACGTGCGAAGATCTTGGCCACCCGGCCCGGGTCGTCGGCCTCGAAGGACGCGTACCACTCCACGAAGGCCTCGCCGGTGTCGGTCACCGGGGCCACCCGGCAGGTCCCCCGGTAGTCCGTGACCGGCAACGGGCACTCGAGGATCTCGTACGTCAGCGACCGCCCCGCGTCGTCGAGGGACAGCAGGCGTTCGCGGAACACCCCTCCAGCGCCGTCGATCCGGCGGACCGCCCCGGGGGCGAGCTCTCCGCCGTCCTCGATCTCACAGGTCGTGATGCCGGGAAGCCACTCCTCCAGGTTGCCGAAGTCCCGGAGGAAGGCCCAGACCTCGTCGGCGTCCGCCCTGATCACCGTGCTCGCGTACGGCTTGTCCATCCGATGTCCCTTCACCGCTGCCTGCCGTAAGTCTTTACCTTCCCCGCAAGCCGTGTGCGCAAAGGGCGATCCGGCGGTCAGAAGCTCCGCGGCAGTCCCAGAACCTGGGTGGCGAGGTAGTTCAGCAGCAGCTCCTCGGTCACCGGCGCGATCTTTCCGATGCGCGCGTCCGTGAGCAGGCGGGCGACCGGGTACTCCAGCGAGTAGGCCATGCCGCCGTGGGTCTGGAATGCGGCGTCGGCCGCCTCCCACGCCGCCTGCGACGCGGTCAGCTTCGCGATGTTGGCCTCGGTGCCGCAGGGGAGCCCGTTGTCGAAGGACCAGGCCGCCTTGTACAGCATGAGCCTGGCCAGCTCGATTTTGGCCTTGACCTGCGCCAGCGGGAAGGCGATGGCCTGGTTCGCCCCGATCGGCCGGCCGAAGACCTCGCGCTCCTTCGCGTAGTTCACCCCGGTCCGCAGCGCGACCTCGGCCCCGCCGAGCGCGCTCGCGCCCAGCAGGATCCGTTCCGGGTTGAGGACGTCCCACAGGACCGCGGCGCCCCCGTGCAGCTCGCCGAGCACGCTCGACGCCGGGACGCGCAGCTCGTCGATGAACACCATGTTCGACGGGGTCGTGTTCGCGCCCATCTTCGGGATCGGCCGGTACGACAGCTGCCCGGCCGCGACCGCCTCCGGCACGTTGACCAGGAAGACCGTCAGGCCGTTCGTCCGGGGCCTGGCCTCGGCGGCCGGGATGGTCCGCGTGACGAGCAACATCCACGTGGCGCGCTGCACGCCGGTGATCCAGATCTTCTGCCCGTTGACGACGAAGTCGGAGCCGTCCTGCCGGGCGAAGGTGGAGATCGCCAGCGAGTTGGACCCGGCGTCCGGCTCGGTGAGGGCGAAGCAGGTCTCGATCTCGCCGGTCGCCAGGCCCGGGAGCAGCGCGGCCTTCTGCTCAGCGGTGCCGTGCCTGGACAGGGTCATCGCGCCGAAGCCCGGCGTCAGGACGTAGGTGAACGCGGAACCGCCCGCGGAGCCGGACGCCGACAACGTCTCGGTCGCCACCGCGAGCTCCAGCAGGCCCTGCCCGGAACCGCCGTACTCCTCGGGTACGGCGAGGCCGAGCCAGCCGCCCTTGGCCAGGTCCGCCCAGACTTCTTCAGGCCACCGTTTCTCGGTTTCGCAGCGCTCCCAGTACGCCATGTCGTAACGGGAGCAGATGTCCGCGACACCCCGTTGTACGGCTTGCGCGCTCTCCGGCAGTGAGAAGTCCATAACCGTCTCCATTTCCTGGTCGCGCGCAATAGTAGAACGAAGCGATCTCCGTAATCAGCCCCGCGACCGGCGCACGGTCAGCGGCGCGGGCGGCGCGCGTGGTAGACGAACGCCGGCGGGAGGTTCCGCCACACGGTGCGTCCCGGCACCACCTCCTCGAACGACTCGGAGAGCCTCCTGCGGAAACGCGCCGCGGGGGGAAGCGCCCGGGCGTGCACGTAGGAGAACGTCGTGAAGGCGCCGCCCGGCGCGAGGGCCTGGACGACAGCCCGCAGGACCTCGGACTGGCGGCCGTAGGAGAACGCCGCCCACGGCAGCCCGCTCACGATGACGTCCGCCTCGGACAGGCCCCGCTCGCCGAGCAGGGCGGGAAGCCGCCCGGCGTTGTCGACCACGATCTCCACACCGGGGTGGCGGTCGGTGAGGACCTCGGCGAGCTGCGGGTTGATCTCGACGGCGAGATGCCGTCCGCGACCGCCGAGGCGGCGCTGGATCTCGCCGGTGAAGGGACCGGTGCCCGGCCCGAGCTCCACCACGACGGGGTCGCCGCGCTCGGGCACGGGGACGCACACCGCGGAAGACAGCCTCCGGGAACTGGGCGCGATCGCGCCGGTCACGGCGGGCGCGCGGAGGAACTGACTGAAGAAGATCGCTGACTCGTTCGCCATGCCCCGAAGCTAGGGCCGCGTGCCCGGCCGCGGCGCCCGCCGACCGGCCCGCTCCCGCGGCCACAAGGACCCGCTCGGGCGGCCACGAGGGCCCGTGCGGGCGGCCACCTGGACCGGGCCGCGCGGCCAGAAGGAGGAGACGGTCTCGTCCCCTGGGAGGAAGCAGACCCGGCCCCGAGTGCGGATACCGTTCCGGTATGCGGTGGCGCGGCGGAGTGCTGGACGTCTTCCTCGCGGTGTGCGGGGTCGTCCTCGACATGCTCGTCACCCATGGGCACTGGGGCGGGCCGTCGGCGCCCTGGTGGATCAGGGCCCTGTTCGCCCTGCTCGCCGGGCTTCCGCTGGGACTGGTGCGCCGGTTGCCGGGCCCGGTCGCGATCTACTTCGCCGGCTTTCTCGTCGTCTGCGACCAGCTCGGCGCCTCCACCACGGACACTCTGCAGATCCTGCTCCCCATCGCCGTCGGAGTGGTGTCCCGGGAGCGGGGGTGGCGCTGGACGGCTCCGGTGGCGGTCCTCGCCGGTGCGGCGACGGCCGTCAACCTGGCCGACCCGGGGATCGCCTTCACACAGAACTCGTGGTTCTACTCGGTCGGCATCATCGCCTTCCCGGTGCTGGTCGGCCGATATCTGCGCAGCGAGAAGGGTCAGGGCAAGGAGGATCCGGCGCCTCTGCTCGACCTGCTGCTCGCCGGCGGCGGGGTGGCGTTCGCCGTCCTCGGCACCTGGCCGTTCTGGGACAGCGGGAAGCCGCCGGTGTGGGTGGTCGGCCTCGTGGTCGTGGTGGCCGGCTTCGCCCTCGGCGTGGTCCGCAAGCACCCGGGCGCCGTGCTGCTGCTGGAGAGCGTGATCCTGGTCGTGGCCGACCAGTACGCCCCCCGGACTGGGAGCAGCCTGCAACTGCTCGCCCTCGTCGCGCTGGGCGTGTTCGCCACCCGGGCGAGCTGGTCGTGGGTGGGCGCCGGATATCTGCTCACCTGCGCCGTCACCGCCATCGTGATCGTCGACGACCCGGCCGACATCACCTTCGTCCGCGTGGTCACCCTCATGGCCATCGTGACCGCCCCCGTCGCGATCGGCCGGTACGTCCGCGCCCGCCAGGCAGAGGGACGTCAGGCGAGGGAGCTGAGCGCCGAACGCATGCGCGCCGACCGGCTCGCCGAGCGGGAGCGGATCGCCCGCGACGTCCACGACATCGTGGCGCACCACGTCGGCGCGATGGTGCTGCGGGCGAGCGCGGCCCAGTACGCCGGGGCGACCGGCCCCGCGGCCGAGGCACTGGCCGATATCAGGGAGACCGGCCACCGCGTGCTCGAGGACCTCCGCGGGCTGCTCACCGTGCTCCGCGATCCGGAACGCGACGAACTCGCCCGGCCCGGGCCCGGTGACGTCAGCCGTGGCCTGACGCTGGCCGACCCCGACGACATCATGCGCGACGCCGTCGCCCGGATGGCCGCGGCCGGGCTGCGGGTGGACCTGGACATCACCGCCGAGGCGGTGGCGGCGCCCCTGGTCGTCCGGGCGTCCGCGGCCAGGATCGTCCAGGAGGGCCTGACGAACGTCCTCAAGCACGCCGGCCCGGAGGCGAAGGCCGTGATCACGGTCGGGATGGAGAACGGAGCGATGACGGTGGAGGTCCGCAACGGCCCGGGGACGGCGGGACCGGGGGAGAGGCTGCCGTCCACCGGGCAGGGGATCGCGGGGATGCGCGAGCGGGCCCGCGCGCTCGGCGGCCGGCTGACCGCTGGGCCGGTGGAGGACGGCGGCTGGCGCCTGGCCGCGTCACTGCCTCTGCCCGAACCCGCGGACGGGCCCGAGGCCGGCCCGGAATGCCGGTGGACCTCGCGGAGCACGCCGTGATCCGCGTCGTGGTCGCCGACGACCAGGCGCTGGTCCGGGCCGGCGTGCGGATGATGCTGGAGGCCGCCGGGGACATGGAGGTCTGCGGCGAGGCCGCCGACGGGGCCGAGGCCGTGCGCCTCGCCGACCGCCACCGGCCCGACGTGCTGCTCATGGACCTGCGGATGCCGCGCGTGGACGGGCTCGAGGCCACCCGGCGCATCCTGGCCGCCGACCCGGCCGCCAGGATCGTGGTGCTGACCACGTTCTCGGACGACGTGAACGTCTACTCCGCCCTGCGCGCCGGGGCGCTCGGCTTCCTGGTCAAGGACGACCCCCCGGACCGGATGGTCGAGGCCGTGCGCCGGGCCGCCCTCGGAGAGCCGCTGCTCGCCCCGTCGGTCCTGCGGCGGGTGGTCGACCGGGCGCTGGCGGCCGAACGGCAGACGGCGCGCCTGCCCGGCACCCTCACCGAACGCGAGGTGCAGGTTCTCACGCTGGTCGGCATGGGCCTGTCCAACGCCGAGATCGGCGACCGCCTCCACGTGGGGGTGACGACCGTCAAGAGCCACGTCGCGGCGATCATGGAAAAGCTCGAGTTGCGCAACCGCACGCAGGCCGCGGTCGTGGCGCATCGGTTCGGCTTGGTCGACGCTGAGTTCAATGCCATGGAACCGCCTCGCGGCGGGCGGGAAAGGGGCATGTAGGGTCTGGGGCGTGAACGCCTCGGAAGACCGGATCTTCACGGTTCCCAACCTGCTGAGCATGCTCCGTCTGCTCGGCGTCCCGGTCTTCCTCTGGCTCGTTCTGGGACCCCATGAGGACGGCTGGGCCATTCTCCTGCTCGCGCTCGCCGGGTTCTCCGACTGGCTCGACGGCAAGATCGCCCGGGCCTGGGGGCAGACCAGCAGGCTGGGCCGCCTGATCGACCCGCTGGCCGACCGGCTCTACATCCTGGCCACCCTGGTGGGCCTGGTGCTGCGCGACGCCATCCCGCTGTGGCTGGCGCTCGTGGTGCCGTTGCGCGACGTCATGCTCCTGTGGGTCCCGCCGGTCCTGCGCCGCCACGGGTACGGCCCGGCGCTGCCGGTCCACTTCCTCGGAAAGGCGGCGACGGCCGCCCTGATGTACGCCTTCCCTCTGCTGTTCCTCGCCTCCCACGACGGCTGGTACGCGGAGATCTCCACGATCTTCGGATGGGCCTTCGCCATCTGGGGAACTGGTCTGTATTGGTGGGCGGGGGTGTTGTATGTCGTACAGGTGCGCCACCTAACGAAGGGGTGACCGTGAAGGCCGTCGTCATGGCGGGCGGGGAGGGGACACGGCTGCGGCCGATGACCGCCAACCAGCCCAAGCCCCTGCTGCCGATCATCAACCGGCCGATCATGGAGCACGTGCTCCGGCTGCTCAAGCGCCACGGGTACACCGAGACCGTCGTCACGGTCCAGTTCCTGGCCGCCCTGATCCGCAACTACTTCGGCGACGGCGACGAGCTCGGCATGAGCCTCCACTACGCCACCGAGGAGGTTCCGCTCGGCACGGCCGGCAGCGTGAAGAACGCGGCCGACAAGCTCCGCGAGGACCGGTTCCTCGTCATCTCCGGCGACGCGCTGACCGACATCGACCTGACGGACATGCTCCGCTTCCACCGGGAGAACCGGGCACTGGTCACCATCGGGCTCAAGCGTGTGCCCAACCCGCTCGAGTTCGGGATCATCATCGTCGACGAGAACGGGCGGATCCAGCGGTTCCTCGAGAAGCCCACCTGGGGACAGGTGTTCTCCGACACCGTGAACACCGGCATCTACATCATGGAGCCGTCCGTCCTCGACGGGATCGAGCCGGGACAGTCCGTCGACTGGTCCTCCGACGTCTTCCCCCGGCTGCTCGAGAGCGGCGAACGGCTCTTCGGGTATGTCGCGGACGGCTACTGGGAGGACGTCGGCACCCACGAGAGCTACCTCAAGGCCCAGGCCGACGTCCTGGAGGGCAAGGTCAAGGTCGACTTCGACGCGTTCGAGCTCGCGCCGGGCGTCTGGGCGGCCGAGGGCGCCTCCGTCGACCCGGACGCCGTGCTCAAGGGCCCGCTCTACATCGGCGACTACGCCAAGGTCGAGGGCGGGGCCGAGCTGCGCGAGTACACCGTGCTCGGCAGCAACGCGGTGGTCAAGGAGGGCGCCTTCCTGCACCGCGCGGTGGTCAGCGACAACGTCTACGTCGGCCCGGCGGCCCACCTGCGCGGGTGCGTGATCGGCAAGAACACCGACGTGATGACCGGCGCCAGGATCGAGGAGAACGCCGTCGTCGGGGACGAGTGCGTCATCGAGGCCGAGGCCTACGTGTCCTCCGGCGTGAAGATCTACCCGTTCAAGACCATCGAGGCCGGCGCGGTCGTCAACACCAGCGTCATCTGGGAGTCGCGCGGCCAGCGCAGCCTGTTCGGGCCGCGCGGCGTCTCCGGCCTCGTCAACGTGGAGATCACCCCGGAGCTGTGCGTACGGCTGGCCAGCGCGTACGCCACGACGCTCAGGAAGGGCGACACGGTCGTCACGTCCCGCGACGCCTCCCGGGCCGCCAGGGCGCTCAAGCGGGCCGTGATCAGCGCGCTGAACTCCAGCGCGATCAACGTCGTCGACCTGGAGGCCGCAGCCCTCCCGGTGACCCGGTTCAACACCTCCAGGGAGAACGTGCGGGGAGGCATCGCCCTGCGGACCACCGCAGGCGACCCCCAGAGCGTCGACATCGTGTTCATGGACGAGTCCGGGGCCGATCTGTCCCAGGCGGCCCAGCGGAAGCTTGAGCGGGTGTTCTCGCGGCAGGAGTACCGCCGGGCCTTCCCCGGCGAGATCGCCGAGCTGACCTTCCCCGCGAGGGCCGTCGACACCTACGCGCGGGAGCTCCTGCGCTGCATCGACATGAGCGGCGTGAAGGACGCCGAGATGAAGGTCGTGGTCGACTGCGCCGGAGGCACGTCCTCGCTCGTGCTGCCCAGCCTCCTCGGCCGCGCCGGCGTCGACGTGCTGACCGTCAACAACCGCCTCGACGACGTCTCGCCCACCGAGAGCCTCGCCGAGCGCCGCCGTGACCTTCAGCGGCTCGCCGAGCTCGTGGCCTCGTCCCGGGCGGCGTTCGGCGTGCGGTTCGACCCGGTCGGCGAACGGGTGTCCCTGGTCGACGAGATGGGCCAGCTCATCAGCGAGGAGCGGGCCCTGCTCGTGGTACTCGACCTGGTCGCGGCCGAGCGCAGGGGAGGCAGGGTCGCGCTCCCGGTCACGACCACCCGGGTCGCCGAGATGGTCTGCCGGTTCCACGGAGTCCAGGTCGACTGGACGGCCACGAGCGTGGACACGCTCGCGACGGCCGCGCGGCATCCCGACATGATCTTCGCCTGCGACGGGCGCGGCGGCTTCATCGTGCCCGAGTTCGCCCCCACGGTTGACGGTCTCGCGGTGTTCCTCCGGCTCCTCGGCCTGGTCGCGCGCACCCGGCTGTCCCTCAGCCAGATCGACGCCCGCATCCCGGAGGCGAAGCTGCTCAAGCGGACCGTGCCCACGCCCTGGGCGCACAAGGGGGCGGTGATGCGCTCGGTCGTCGAGGCCGCCGAGGGCCACCGGATCGACACCACCGACGGCGTGAGGGTGGTCGAGGACGACGGCAGCTGGGCCCTCGTCCTGCCCGACCCGGCCGAGGCCGTCACCCACTTGTGGGCCGAGGGACACGACGTCGACAGCGCCCAGACCATCCTCGAAAGATGGGCCCGCGTCGTCGAACAGGCCGCCGGCTCCCAATGAGATTGATCACAGTATTTATTGCCTCGCCTCC
>NZ_BOOP01000006.1 GCF_016863295.1 Planotetraspora phitsanulokensis | reverse complement strand
GGCGAGGCCGGTAAGCAGGGCGCCCCGAGCCCGCCGCGCCGGAGGCGCGGCAATCAGGCGCAGCACCCGCCTCGCCGGAGGCGAGGCCGGTAAGCAGGGCGCCCCGAGCATGCCGAGCCGGAGGCGAGGCAATCAAGCACGCGTGTGGCGGGATGGACCATGGACGGCTGGGGGCTGTAGCGTTGGGCAGTCCACGCCCAGCGACGCTTCTTGACCTTTGTCCCTGATCAGCGTAAGTTGCGGCATTCGCAGTCTGAGCAAGTCGTGAGAGAGGCCGAGCCGATCGATGCCCAGCGTCTACTGCACGCAGTGCGGTCATGCCAACCCCGAGGATGCCCGTTTCTGTTCACGATGCGGTTCGCCGCTGAGCGCTCCGGCGCCCGTCGCACCCGACACCACCTCGACGATCTCGCTTGACGCGATCGAGGCGGAGCTCGGGCAGACGCTGCTGCCGGACAGGGCGGCTCTCGAGCAGCTGCCACCGGGGACCGCGCTGCTGGTCGTGATGCGCGGGCCGAACGCCGGCAGCCGTTTTCTGCTCGACAGTGACCTCACTACGGCGGGTCGCCACCCGGAAAGCGACATCTTCCTGGACGATGTGACCGTGTCCAGGAGGCACGTGGAGTTCTACCGGCGTGGTGGGCAGTTCACCGTGCGTGATGTCGGAAGCCTGAACGGCACCTATGTCAACCGTGAGCGGATCGAGGAGTTCCCGCTCGCCGGAGGCGACGAGGTGCAGATCGGGAAGTTCCGGCTGGTGTTCCTCACACGTGGCCCTGGAGGACCGTGATCGGTGAGGAGGTGGAGTCATGAGCGCGCAGGCCGTAAGGGCGTTCATGAGCATCGGGGAGGTGCTCGCCCAGCTGCAGGGCGAATTCCCCGACGTCACGATCTCCAAGATCCGGTTCTTGGAAGGCGAGGGGCTCATCGAGCCCCAGCGGAGCCCCTCGGGCTACCGCAAGTTCACGCACAACGACGTGGAGCGCCTTCGTTACATCCTGACCGCGCAGCGTGACCACTATCTTCCGCTGCGCGTGATCAAGGATCACCTGGACGAGCAGGCCACCCGTCCCCGCGACGTGTCCTCCGAGGTCCCGGCCGTACGGTTGAGCAGGGAGGAACTGCTCGAGGCCGCCGGCATCGACGAGGACACGCTCGCCGAGATGGAGAGCTTCGGGCTGGTCGTGCCGGTCGCACGGCGCTATGACGCGGACGCCCTGGATGTGGCCAGGAACGTCGCCGAGCTGGCGCGTTTCGGCCTGCATCCCCGGCATCTGCGGGCCGTCAAGGCGGTCGTGGAGCGGGAGGCCGGCCTCGTGGAGCAGGCCGTCGCGCCGCTGCTGCGGCGCCGCGCGCCGGGGGCGATCGACCAGGCGGGAGAGACGGGCCGGGAGATCTCCGGACTTCTCCAGAAATTGCACAGTGCATTACTTCGTGGCAGTGTTCGCGGCGTTCTGGGACGGTGACCGGCTCATTCGCTCCGTCGCGGTGTTACGTTGAATGCCTGGTGATATGCCGCGACGCTTTGAGACGGAGTCGCCCGTGTTGCAGATGGAGGTCGTGGGGGTACGCGTTGAGATGCCCTCCAACCAGCCGATCGTTCTCCTGAAGGAGGCGAGCGGTGATCGGTATCTGCCGATCTGGATTGGCATGACCGAGGCGACCGCCATCGCGCTGGCGCAGGCGGAGGAACCGCCGCCCCGGCCGCTGACCCATGACCTGTTCAGGGACGTGCTGGAGGCGCTGGGGGTGCGGCTGCGCACCGTCAACATCGTCGCTCTCCGTGACGGGATCTTCTTCGCCGACCTGGTGTTCTCCAACGGCGTAGAGGTGAGCGCCCGGCCGTCGGACTCGATCGCGCTGGCCCTGCGGACCGGGGCGACGATCTACGCGAGCGAGGACGTGGTCCAAGAGGCGGGCGTCAGCATGCCGGACGACCAAGAGGACGAGGTGGAGAAGTTCCGCCAGTTCCTGGACAACATCACCCCGGAAGACTTCGGCCGTGCGGGTTGATTTCGGGATATTGCGCTTCACGACGCGCCGGACGGGGTCGTTGACTGAGGATGGCCCCGGTCCTACGGTGCAAGGGAAACCACGGTTGTAATTCACGAACCCCCAGATCAGACCGTGGGATGAGAGAAAGCCGGAGGTCCGCAGTGGCGGTCAGCAGCGGCGAGGGTAAGTCGGCCGGGCAACATGATCCGGTCCGGCAGGCGGCACGTGAGCGTGCCGGCGAGCAGGGTCTGCTGTTCGACGAGCAGCCGGCGGCTCTGCCCGAGGACGTCGGTTACCGCGGTCCCACGGCCTGCGCGGCGGCCGGCATCACCTACCGTCAGTTGGACTACTGGGCCCGCACCGAGCTGGTGCTGCCCACGATAAGAGCCGCTCAGGGCTCCGGGTCCCAGCGCCTGTACAGCTTCCGCGACATCCTCGTCCTGAAGGTGGTCAAGCGGCTGCTCGACACCGGCGTCTCCCTCCAGCAGATCCGCACGGCCGTGCAGCACCTGCGTGATCGCGGGGTGCGCGACCTGGCCCAGATCACGCTCATGAGCGACGGCGTCAGCGTCTACGAGTGCACCTCGGCCGACGAGGTGATCGACCTGCTCCAGGGAGGTCAGGGCGTCTTCGGCATCGCGCTGGGCCGGGTCTGGCGCGAGGTGGAGGGATCGCTCGCCGAGCTGCCGGGTGAGCGTGCCGAGAGCGCCTCCGATGCGGAGGGCGATCATCCGGCGGACGAGCTGGCCCGCCGCAGGAAGGCCCGCAAGACCGGCTGACGCGCGGGTCCGGGAACCCGGGCCACAGGGGCGTCACCGCCCATTCCGGTAGCCGGTAGAGTTGGTCTCGCTGATGACCTCGTGCGGGAGAGTCCCCTCTCACCAGGGGCGCCGAAGGAGCAACCTCCCCGGAATCTCTCAGGCAAGCGGTACCGCACGGACGAGGCGACTCTGAAAAGCAGGCGCACCCGCCAGGTGGGGCCTCACCGAAGGGGAAAGCCGGGCACGATCATCGCCCGGTGAAGCTCTCAGGTCCGATGACAGAGGGGGAGACCGCAAGACGACGGGCCGTGCCAGAAGACACGGCGCGCGCTGGTCTCGAACCGCCCAGGAGGCCCCTGTCATGACCGATCGGTCACCGCTCCGCGACCTTTCCGCCCCGCCCTTCGCGACCCGTCACATCGGCCCGTCCGACGCCGAACAGGCGCGGATGCTGCAGGCCGTCGGATACGAGTCCGTGGCCGACCTGGTGGCGATGGCCGTCCCGGGGGCCATCCGGACGACCTCCACGATGGCCCTGCCCGAGGCCGTGAACGAGCAGGAGGCCCTCGCCGAACTGCGCGCCCTCGCCGGCAGGAACCAGGTGCTCACCTCGATGATCGGCCTGGGCTACTACGACACGATCACTCCGGGTGTCATCCTCCGCAACGTGCTGGAGAACCCGGGCTGGTACACCGCGTACACCCCGTACCAGCCGGAGATCTCGCAGGGGCGGCTCGAGGCACTCCTCAACTTCCAGACCGTGGTGACCGACCTGACCGGCCTCGACGTCGCGGGCGCCTCCCTGCTCGACGAGGCCACGGCCGCCGCCGAGGCCATGACGCTGTCCCGCCGGGCGAGCAAGGTCAAGGCCGACGTGTTCGTGGTGGACGCCGAGGCGCTGCCCCAGACGAAGGCCGTGCTCGCGACCCGCGCCGAGCCGCTCGGGATCACGCTCGTCGAGTCGGACCTCACGGGCGACCTGCCCGAGTGTTTCGGGGTGCTCGTGCAGTACCCGGGCGCGACCGGCCGCGTCGCCGGGTTCCGCGAGCTGGCCGAGCGGGCCCACGCGCAGGGGGCCGAGGTGGTCGCCGCCGCCGACCTGCTCGCCCTGACCCTGCTGGCGTCGCCGGGCGAGCTGGGCGCCGACATCGCCGTGGGCTCCACCCAGCGGTTCGGCGTCCCGTTCGGCTTCGGCGGCCCGCACGCCGCCTACATGTCCGTCCGCGAGGGGCTGCAGCGACAGATGCCCGGCCGCCTCGTGGGCGTGTCCGTGGACGCCGACGGCCGGCCCGCGTACCGGCTGGCCCTGCAGACCCGTGAGCAGCACATCCGCCGCGAGAAGGCGACGAGCAACATCTGCACCGCCCAGGTCCTGCTCGCCGTCATGGCCTCGATGTACGCGGTCTACCACGGCCCGGACGGGCTGAGGCGGATCGCGCAGCGCGCCCACCGGCACGCGGCCGTCCTCGCCGCCGGCCTGCGGGACAACGGCGTCGAGGTGGTGCACGACGAGTTCTTCGACACCGTGCTGGCGAAGGTGCCGGGCCGGGCCGACGAGGTCGTCGCGGCCGCGGCCTCCGGGGGGATCAACCTCCGCCGGGTGGACGGCGACCACGTCGCCGTCGCGTGCGACGAGAAGACGACCACGGATCACCTGGCCGTGGTGTGGAAGGCCTTCGGCTGCGCGGGCGTCGTCGTGGACGACCTCGACCGGGCGACGGCTGACGCCCTGCCGGGCGACCTGGTCAGGACCTCCGAGTTCATGACCCACCCGGTCTTCCACTCCTACCGGTCGGAGACCGCGATGCTGCGCTACCTGCGCAGGCTCCAGGACAAGGACATCGCGCTCGACCGTTCGATGATCCCGCTGGGCTCCTGCACGATGAAGCTCAACGCGACCACCGAGATGGAGCCGATCACCTGGCCGGAGTTCGCCGGCATCCACCCCTTCACGCCGGACGCGCAGGCCGAGGGATACCTGGAGCTGATCGGGAACCTCGAGGGCTGGCTCGCGGAGATCACCGGCTACGCCCGGGTGTCGATCCAGCCGAACGCCGGCTCGCAGGGCGAGTTCGCCGGGCTGCTGGCGATCCGGTCCTACCACCGCTCCCGCGGGGACGTCGGCAGGAACGTCTGCCTCATCCCGTCGTCCGCCCACGGCACCAACGCCGCCAGCGCCGTCATGGCCGGCATGCGGGTCGTCGTGGTGGCGTGCGACGACGACGGCAACGTCGACCTGGACGACCTCTCCGCCAAGATCGACAAGCACCGTGACGCGCTGGCCGCGATCATGGTGACGTACCCCTCGACCCACGGGGTGTACGAGGAGACCATCGTCGAGATCTGCGAGCGGGTCCACGCGGCCGGCGGGCAGGTCTACGTCGACGGCGCGAACCTCAATGCGCTGGTCGGCCTGGCCAAGCTCGGCGAGTTCGGCTCGGACGTCTCCCACCTCAACCTGCACAAGACCTTCTGCATCCCGCACGGCGGCGGAGGCCCCGGCGTCGGCCCCGTGGCGGTCAAGGCCCACCTCGCGGACCACCTGCCCGCGCACGTCTCGGCCGCGCCGTACGGCTCGGCGGGCATCCTGCCGATCTCCTGGGCGTACGTCCGGATGATGGGCGGCGACGGGCTCAGGCAGGCCACGGAGCAGGCGATCCTGTCGGCCAACTACCTGGCCAGGCGGCTCGCGCCGCACTACCCGGTCCTCTACACCGGGCGCGACGGCCTGGTGGCGCACGAGTGCATCGTCGACCTGCGGCAGATCACCAAGGAGACCGGGGTCACCGTGGACGACGTGGCCAAGCGCCTGGTCGACTACGGCTTCCACGCGCCGACCATGTCCTTCCCGGTGGCGGGCACCCTGATGATCGAGCCGACGGAGAGCGAGGACCTCGCCGAGCTCGACCGGTTCGTCGACGCGATGATCGCGATCCGCGGCGAGATCGCCCGCGTCGCCTCCGGGGAGTTCGACAAGGTCGACAACCCGCTGCGCAACGCGCCCCACACGGCGGACTCGCTCGTCACCGGCGAGTGGTCGCACCCGTACGACAGGGCCGTGGCCGCCTACCCGGTGGCCTCGCTGCGTGAGAACAAGTACTGGTCGCCGGTCCGCCGGATCGACCAGGCGTACGGCGACCGCAACCTGGTCTGCTCGTGCCCCCCGCTCGAGGCGTACGAGGACTGAACCGCGGGAAGGAGGGGCGGGGAAACGGCAGGGTGGCGGACCAGTTGCGCATGTCCCTCCCGCGCCGAGGCACAGGTCGTTAAGATCTTGCTGATCGTTCCCCACCCCTCCTCATCCCTGTGAGGCCCCCTGATGACGGCCATCGACCCCGGGCGGCCGATCGAGCAGGCCCGCCGGCTAGCCGAGACCGGCGATCTCGAGTCCGCGGCGGCGATCTTCGCGGAGCTCGCCTCGGACGCCGACGGGCCCGATCAGGCCGACGCGGCCCAGGGTCTGTCGGTCGTCGCCGAGCGCATGGCGGCGGAGCTGCTGGCGGACGGTGAGCCGGAACAGGCGGCCGACGTCCTGCTCGAGGCGCTGTCCGTCACCGCCGTGACCGATGTGGCGCGCCTGCGGGTGCTGCTCGGCATCGCGCACCTGGAGATGGCCTGCGGGCAGTTCGCCGGGGCGGTCGAGGAGGGCCGCTGGGAGGACGGCGAGGCCGAGACGGGCGCACTCGCCATCGAACTGCTGGCCCGCACGCTGCCGCTGCGGGGCCGCGACGCCGACGCCGAGACGGTCTGGCGTTACGGTCTCGACCACCCCGACCAGATGGTCGCCGACCAGGTGCGGCTGCGGCTCAACCGCGACGTCCGGCCCGTGATGGGTGACGTCGTCAGCGATGCGACCGGCGGCTGAGCGCGTAGGCGACGTTGACGAAGACGATTCCGACCCAGGTGAGGAACAGGCCGGGGCCTCCCGCGTTGTCCGCCGCGATGGCGGTCAGGGGGATGCCGATGCCGAGTGATCCGAGAGCCACGGGGACGCTGGCGTCCTTGCCGCGGTGGTTGTCCTTGCCGATTCCGGCGGTCTGCCTGGCCACCTCCGACCGGACGCGTGCGGCGATCTCGACGTCGAGTTTGTCGAGGAACGAGTCGACCAGGGCGTCCTCGTAGTCCGGCCCCAGCTCTCGGCGCGTCGCGATGATGGCGTGCAGATCCTGCCGGGTGGTGTTGGACGTCGTCGTGGGCTGCTGCAAGGGATTGTCGGCCACGATCACATTGTGGCCGCAATGCGAGCCTCCCGCCATCCTCCCTCGGGCGGGTCCCTGATCCTGCGGAAGTCGGAGCCGGTACGGTCGCCTGCATGGACGTCGCCACACCGCACGGCCCGGCACGGGTCGAGATCGACGAGGCCGCCGACCCGCGGCTGCTGCTCGTGCTGACCCACGGCTCGGCCGGGGGAGTGGACGCGCCCGACCTGCTCGCCGTCCGGGACGCCGTGCTGGGCATCGGGGGGACCGTGGCCCGGGTGGTTCAGCCGTTCCGGCTCCGGGGCGCGCGGGCGCCGGGCTCCGCGCCCAAGCAGGACGAGGCGTGGATCAGCATCGTGGCGGGCCTGCGGGAGAGTCACCCGGGGTTGCCGCTCGTCCAGGGCGGACGGAGCAACGGGGCCCGGGTGGCCTGCCGTACGGCACTGGCTGTCGGGGCCCGGGCGGTGGTCGCGCTGGCGTTCCCCCTGCACCCGCCGGGCCGGCCCGAGCGTTCACGGGCCGAGGAGCTTCGGCGGGCGGGGACCGACGTACTGGTGGTCAACGGGGACCGGGACCCGTTCGGCATCCCCGACGCGGCCGACGCCACGCGCCTGGTGGTCCTGGCGGGAGAGGGTCACGATCTGAAGAGGGATCCCGCCCGCGTGGGCGAGGAGGTGGCCGGATGGCTGCTGGAGCTCAGGCGGCGTTGACGGCCATGTCGGTGGGGCGGTGCGGAGCGATCACGCCTCCGTCCGGCAGGAGCTCTCCGGTGTCCTCGAACAGCACGACACCGTTGCAGAGCAGGCTCCAGCCCTGCTCGGGGTGCGTCGCTATCGTGCGGGCGGCTTCTCGGTCCTTTGCGTCCGCGTTGGGACAGGCCGGGTCATGAGGGCACATCGCCGGGGCTCCGTGTCGTTATCGATCGCTCGTGGTCGTTCACCGGCGGACGGTGGTGGCCGTCACCGATGTCTTCCTTCCCTCTTTTGTACGGGGGGCGAGCCTTCGGGGTTGACGTATTTGTGGACTTCACCAGTTTGCTGGCCGGTCACATCGGCATGACATAGTCCGTTCGGGCGATATCGCCGGTCGGGTGGGGGGCCCGCGTGCGGCCTGAGTGGACTGGCCTCGCTGATGTGACTTGTAACACAAGGTTGCCCCATGGACGATAACGGTCCAACCTCGACACGCCGTCCGTCTGGTAACTGACTGATTACCATTTCTTTGGGTCGGCTGGGCTTTCTGCGTATTTAGTCGGTTTTCGGCGCTCCGACCTGCGGGTCACCTCGTGAGGCCGGCGATCAGGGCGTCGAGGCCGTGCTCGAACTCCCGCTCCCCGTCCGCGGTCCGGGCGTCTCGCACCGTCGCGTCGGGGTCGGCCCAGCCGGACTGCTGGACCTCCACCGCCACGCTGCCGAAGACGTAGGCGCGCAGTGCGCGCACGGCCTCGCCCGCGTCGCTCAGCCCGGCCTCCCGGAGCTGCTCGGCCTGCTCGGTGATCGCGACCAGCGCGGAGCCCTTGGGCGGCTTGGTCAGCGCGAGGGACAGCACGCCGGGATGCTCCAGCAGCGCCGTACGGCTCGCGCGTGCCCAGGCGCGGGCCCGGTCCTGCCAGCCGGTGAGGCCCTCCGGGGCGACCTGGACGGCGGTGACGTGCTCGGCCAGCACGTCCATCAGCGCCTCCTTGCCCCGGGGCAGGTGGTGGTAGATGGCCATCGCCTCGACCTGGAGGGCGTCGCCGAGCCTGCGCATGGTCAGTCTGCGCAGCCCCTGCCCGTCGGCGATGTGGAGCGCGGCGTCGATGATGCGTTCCAGGGACAGCGGGACGGGTGGTCTCTTGGCCGGCATGTCGATCATGCTGCCACAGGTGTCCTTACTTCGTAAAGGGCGGCGCACCCTGGTGTGCGAAGCCGCGTGAGAAGCGCGTACGCTACGGGCAGCGATGATTTGTTCGATCTGAAGGGGCTGACGATGGCGATTTTCCGTCGGCGGGCGAGCCGCGAGGCGGACCGTTACCACGCCGACCAGGAGCTCGGCGGCGACTTCGGCGCCCTGCTTGACAGGGCGAGGGAGGCTGAGCAGACGCTGCGGGCCAAGCGGGCCGAGGGCGTCTCCACGGAGGAGCTGCGGGCGGCGGGAATCGACTTCGACCGCGCCCTGACCGAGGCGCTCCTCGCGGCCGAGGCGGTGCAGCGCACCACGTTCGGCGAGAAGGCCTACGACGACCGCATCGCGCGGCGCAAGGCCAAGGCCACCCCCGACGGGGCGAAGTGGACCGCCGAGGTGAACCGGCTCCGCACGCTGCGCGAGGAGCACCGGCTGACCGGCATCGCGAGGGTTCCCCGGGCCTCCGCCGTCGCCCGTAAGGCGTAGGCGGCACCGAGGCGCAGGCCGGGGAGCCGTACCGGACTGTTCTAACCGGCCCTCGACGGCGGCGGCCTGAGTACGGTGGGCCCCGTCGCCGCACGTGTGGAGGGGCCGGCCATGTCCGAGACCGTCGCGTTCACGCCCGGGACTCCCTGCTGGGTGGATCTCGGCAGCCCCGACGTGGGCGCGGCGAAGGACTTCTACGCGGAACTCTTCGGGTGGGACTTCGCCGCCGTGCCCGGGCGGGGGGAGTACGCCGTGGCCCGTCTGCGGGGCACCCCGGTGGCCGGCGTCGGCCCTACTGCCGACGACGGGCCGCGCTGGTGGACGACCTTCGTGGCGGTGCGGGACGCGGATCTCACCGCGAAACTGGCCGTCGAGGCCGGAGGGCGCCTCACCGCGGGGCCGCTGGAGATCTCCGATCACGGCAGGAGCGCCTTCCTCGCCGATCCGGCGGGAGCCGCCCTGGCGGTGTGGCAGGCGAGAGGGTTCGCCGGCGCCGCGATCACCGGCGAGCCGGGGACGCTCTGCTGGAGCGAGCTCGCCGTACGCGACACCGATCAGGCCGCCGCGTTCTACGGCCGCCTGTTCGGGTGGCGCGGACACCGGCGGCCGTTCGCGGACGGCTCCAGCACCTACACGGACCTCGAGACGGACGGCAGGGCCGTCGCCGGCATGGTCGAGATGAACGAGGCGTGGCCGGAGGAGATCCCCGCCCACTGGATGGCGTACTTCGCCGTCGGCGACTGCGACGCGTCCTGCGCGAAGATCGCGGAGCTGGGCGGCGTGGTGTCCGTCCCGCCGTTCGACATCGGGGCGGGACGGGTGGCCGTCGTCGACGACCCCGGCGGAGCGGTGTTCTCGATCATCGCACCGGCCTGACGCCGATCCCGCCGGCGACGGCGCGGAGGTCCGGGTACGCCGGACGGGCTCGCGCCGGTCGGGCGCGAGCCCCGCGGGTCAGCTCGCCCAGTCGAGCAGCGGGCGGGCGTTGCTCGGGTGGCGGAGCTTGGAGAGCGACTCCTTCTCCAGCTGGCGGATCCGCTCCCGGGTGAGGCCCAGGTGCCTGCCGATCTCGTCCAGGGTGTGCGGCTTGCCGTCCGTCAGCCCGAAACGAAGACTCATGATCTTCGCCTCGCGCGGGGACAGGTTGCCCAGCACGCCCTTGAGCTGCTCGGCCAGCAGCTGGCGGTCGACGACCTCGGACGCCTCGGGGGAGTCCACGTCCTCGATCAGGTCGCCGATCCGGGTCTCGCCGTCCTCGCCGATCGTGGAGTCGAGGCTGATCGGCTGCCTGCTCGTGCGGAGCAGCTCCTCGATCTGGTCGGGCGTCTTGTCGAGCTCCACCGCCAGCTCCTCCGGGGTGGGCTCGCGGCCGAGACGCTGGTGCATGTCACGCTCGACCCGCGACAGCTTGGACAACATCTCCAGCACGTGGACGGGCAGGCGGATCGTCCGCGCGGAGTCGGCGAAGCCGCGCTGGATCGCCTGCCTGATCCACCACATGGCGTACGTGGAGAACTTGTAGCCCTTGGTGTAGTCGAACTTCTCCACGGCCCGGATCAGGCCGAGGTTCCCCTCCTGGACGACGTCGAGGAGGGACATGCCGCGGTCGGTGTACTTCTTGGCGACCGACACGACGAGGCGGAGGTTGGCCTCCAGCATGTGGTCCTTGGCGCGCTTGCCGTCGTCGATGACCCACTGGAGATCCTCGCGGACGCCCGGTGCGAGCTTCGCGCCGCTCTCCAGGGCGGTCTCGAGCTTGTACTCCGCGTAGAGCCCGGCCTCGATGCGCTTGGCCAGCTCGACCTCCTGCGCGGCGGTCAGCAGCGTGCGGCGGCCGATCGACTTCAGGTAGGTGTGCACCGAGTCGCCCATGACGGACGAGTTGTCGTCCAGGTCCATCGTCCCGGTGTGATCGGCGTCCTCGGGGGACCAGTCCTCGTCGTCGGACTGGTCGTCGGCCGGCTCGTCACCGGGCTTGGCCGTCTTCGCCGCGGAACGGCGGGTCGTGGCGGTCGCGGCGGCCCTGCGGGTCTTCCGCGCCGGGGTCTTCTTTCCTGCGCTCTGGGGAGGCACGGCGGTGTCGTCCTCCGAGGCCAGCTTCACGCCTGCCTCGGCGAGCTCGCTGAGGATCGAGCGGCCCTCGGTGGGGCTGACCCCGAACCGGGCAAACGCCTCGCGGAGTTCCGACAGGGAAAGGTGACCCTGCTCTCGCCCTTGGTCCAGAAGCCGGCCGAGGGTCGTCGGGGGCACCTCGCTGTCGGGCGCGGTCGCCACGGCAGTGCGGGGCATGAAGGCACCTCCTCCTTTACGGAGTTCTCATACGTGCGGTGGTCGGGTGGGTGGCGGCGGTACGGCGCGCGCACCAGTAGCAATAACGCCGGCGGCCGCAGTTTGTTCCCGGCGGCACGCGGGCAGCGGGCTCGCCCCGGCGGGCGGGCTATCGCCGGGACGGATCCCGGAGGGCGGTTAGATCGGGTTTGCCGTTGCTCAGAAGCGGGATGGCCGCCACAGTCTCCACGGCCCGCGGGGCGGCGTAGGCGGGCAGCCGCTCCCTGGTGAACGAACGTAGATCCTCGAGGGTGGCGTCGCCGACGACGACCGCCACGACGATCTCGCCCCATTCAGGGTCGGGCCGGCCGACGACGGCGACGTCCCGCACCCCGGGGTGGCCGGCGAGGACCTCCGCCACGACGCCCGCGACGACCTTCTGGCCGCCGGTGTTGATGACGTCGTCCGCCCGGCCGAGCACGGAGAGCCGGCCGTCGCCGACGACCCCGAGATCGGACGTGACGAACCACCTCCCGTCGAAGGGGGCGTCCTCGCGCAGGCGGTATCCGGAGAAGAGGACGGGCCCGGCGATCCTGACGCGGCCGTCGCCGCCGATTTCGAGATCTACTTTGTCAAGGGGGACGCCGTCGTACACGCATCCGCCGCTGGTCTCGCTCATGCCGTACGTCGTGACGATCCGGGCGCCCGCCCGGGTCGCCTCCGCGATCAGGCCGGGGGGAGCGGCCGCCCCGCCGAGGAGGATCGTGCGGAAGACGGAGACGTCGGCGCCCGTGTCCAGCAGCCGCCTGAGCTGGGTCGGCACGAGGGACACGTGGTCCGCTCCGCTCGCGGCGACGTCGCCGGGGGAGAAGCGCTCATGGATGATCGGCTCGGTCCCGCCGAGCAGCGACCTGATCAGCACCTGCATCCCCGAGATATGCGCCGGGGGAAGGCAGCACAACCAGCGCTCACCTTCGTGCGCGCCCAGCCGGGTGAGCGACGCCCGCGCGGACGCCGTGAGCGCCGAGGCCGTCAGCTCGACGCCTTTCGGCGTTCCGGTCGACCCCGATGTGGCGATGATCACAGTCGCGTCGGTGGGCACGCCGCCGGGCTCCCGCCGTACACCGTCGGGGGTGACGACGTGGGTGGGCCGCAAAGTGGCGAGGGCCGCCTCCAGCGCGGGTCGCGGCAGGTCGGGGGAGAGCGGCAACACGGCGGGGCCGTCCCCCGACAGAGCGTGCCGTACGGCGTCGAACAGGGCGGGTCCCGGTGGCATGAGCAGGGCGTGGACCGGTCGCTGTCCAAATGAGGTCGGCACGGCCGTAAGGTTAGTCCGGGTACGGGCGCGTCCGGTTCGGGGGCCGACACCTGACGGCCGCCGACATGAGACGACTGAGGAGCAAGCGTGGCCATCGGGCTCGACTGGAAGCGGTCCGGCGATTACGAGGACATCGTCTACGAGACGGTGGAGGGAATCGCGAAGATCACGATCAACCGGCCCGAGCGGCACAACGCGTTCCGCCCGACGACCCTCTTCGAACTCCGGGACGCCTTCAACGTGGCCCAGGAGGACCCGGAGGTCGGTGTGATCATCTTCACCGGCGCCGGCGACAAGGCGTTCTGCTCGGGCGGCGACCAGAAGATCCGCGGTGACGACGGCTACGTCGACGACAAGACCCACGGCATCGGCCGGCTCAACGTCCTCGACCTCCAGGTCCAGATCCGCCGCTGCCCCAAGCCGGTCATCGCGATGGTGGCGGGCTACGCGATCGGCGGCGGCCACGTCCTGCACGTCTGCTGCGACCTGACGATCGCCGCCGACAACGCCAAGTTCGGCCAGACGGGTCCCAAGGTCGGCTCGTTCGACGGAGGCTACGGCTCCTGGCTGCTCGCCGAGACGGTCGGGCTCAAGCGGGCCCGCGAGATCTGGTACCTCTGCCGCCAGTACGACGCGCAGACCGCCCTGCAGTGGGGACTGGTCAACGCCGTCGTGCCGCTCGAGCGGCTCGAGGAGGAGACCGTCCAGTGGGCGCGCGAACTGCTGGAGAAGTCCCCGCTCGCCCTGCGGATGCTCAAGGGCGCGCTCAACGCGGTGACCGACGGCGCCGCGGGCATGCAGCAGTTCGCCGGTGACGCCACGCTCCTGTACTACATGAGCGAGGAGGCCCAAGAGGGCCGCGACGCCTTCAAGGAGAAGCGCACCCCCGACTTCTCGAAGTTCCCCCGCCGCCCGTAGATGGGGACCGCCGACCCGTCCCGGGAGGGACGCCGAGCCGACAGGCCGATCGCGGGGCCGCGGCCGTGAACCCCGCCACCGCGCTCGCCACCGTGCTGGCAGACGAACTCGTCCGCTGCGGCGTGACCGACGTCGTCCTCGCGCCGGGATCGCGCTCGGCGCCGCTCGCGCTGGCCGTCCACGAGGAGTCCCGTCTCCGGCTCCACGTGCGCATCGATGAGAGGTCGGCCGCGTTCCTCGCGCTCGGCCTGGCGAAGCGGTCGGAGCGGCCGGTGGCGGTGATCTGCACGTCGGGCACGGCGGCGGCGAACTTCCACCCGGCCGTCATCGAGGCCTCCGAGTCGGGCGTGCCGCTGCTCGTGCTGACCGCCGACCGACCGGCCGAGTTGCGGGGCACCGGCGCCAACCAGACCATCGACCAGGTCAAGCTGTACGGCTCGGCCGTGCGCTGGTACGCCGAGATCGGCGTGCCCGAGGACCGGCCCGGACAGGTGGCCTACTGGCGGTCGCTCGCCGGACGGGCCTACCAGCGGGCGCTGGGTCCGTCGGACCCGGGTCCGGTCCACCTGAACGTGGCGTTCAGGGAGCCGCTGATCCCGGACGGCGACACCACCTGGTGCGAGTCGCTCGACGGCGACGCCGGAGGGGCGTGGATCAGGGCCAGGGTCGCGCCGCCCGGGTCCGCCCTGCACATCCCGCCGACCCGCAGGGGAGTGCTCGTCGTGGGCGACGGCGCACCCGGCGTGCGGCGCTACGTCGCGGCGGCGGGCATGGCCGGCTGGCCGGTCCTGTCCGAGCCCAACGGCGGCGGCAGGTACGGCGACCACGCCGTCTCCGCGTATCACTTCCTGCTGTCCGACCCGGAGTTCGCGCGGGCACACCGTCCCGACGTGGTGGTGACCCTCGGGCGTCCGGGCCTGTCCCGGCCGCTGATGTCGTGGCTCCGGCGCGCCGACGAGCACATCGTCGTCGCCGGCGACCTCACCCGCTGGCCCGACCCCACCCGGTCGGCCACGCAGGTGGCCCAGGCCGTGGAGATCCCCATCGCGGCGGGCGACGACTCGTGGCTGCGCTCCTGGCGCGAGGCCGACCACGTGGCGAGGGAGGCGATCGACGGCGTGCTCGGCTCCGCGGGCCTGACCGAGCCGCGCCTCGCCCGCGACCTCGCCGGGCTGCTCCCCAACGGCTCGCTGCTGTTCTGTGGGTCGTCGACGCCGATCAGGGAGCTCGACCAGACCATGCGGCCCCGCCGGGGACTGCGCCTGATGGCCAACCGGGGGGCCTCGGGGATCGACGGCCTCGTGTCCACGGCGATGGGCGCCGCGCTCGCCCACAACGGCCCGGCGTACGCGCTGATCGGCGACCTGACGTTGCTGCACGACCAGAACGGGCTGGTGCTCGGCCCGCGTGAGCCGCGGCCCGACCTGTGCCTGGTGGTCGTGAACAACGACGGCGGGGGGATCTTCTCGCTGCTGCCCCAGGCGGCTCTCGAGGGCCCGTTCGAGCGGGTCTTCGGCACGCCGCACGGGGTCGACCTCGGCTACGTCGCGGCGGCCAGTGGCGTGCCGCACACGCTGGTGGAGGACATCGACGACCTGCCCAGGGCGATCAAGGGAGACGGCCTCCGGATGGTCGAGGTGCGCACCGACCGCGCCGAGAACGCGGCCGTCCACATCGCGATGCGCGACGCCGTACGGGAGGCGATGCGGGCCCGGCGGGAGACGACCTAGAACTCGTCCTCGTGGCCGAGCTCCTTTGATACTCGAGGTGGATGCGCCGTCCTGGGCGCTTCGGCATGATGTACCTGATTCGCCCGGCCAGAAGTGGAGTGACATGCACGTCGTCGACGAGTGGTTGCAGACCATTCCCTCCGTCTGGGTCTACGTGCTCGTGAGCTTGGTGGTCGGGCTCGAGAGTCTCGGGATCCCCCTTCCCGGAGAGATCGTGCTGGTGAGCGCCGCGCTGTTGGCGGCCCAGGGCGTCGTCCATCCGCTGATCGTCGGGATCTGCGCCAGCGCGGGTGCGATCGTGGGGGACTCCATCGGCTACTTCATCGGGCGCAAGGGCGGGCAGCCGCTGTTCGACCGGCTCGGCCGGCGTTTCCCCAAACATTTCGGGCCGGCGCACATCGCCAAGGCGGAGCAGGTCTTCCACCGGTGGGGCATGTGGGCGGTGTTCTTCGGCCGGTTCGTCGCCCTGCTGCGCATCCTCGCCGGCCCGCTCGCCGGGGCGCTGCGCATGCCGTACTGGCGTTTCGTCATCGCGAACGTCCTGGGCGGCGTCGTGTGGGCCGGGGGCACCACGGCGGGCGTCTACTACCTGGGCGTGGTGGCCGACAAGTGGATGAAGAACTTCTCCTGGGCCGGCCTGGGCGTCGCGGTGGTCTTCGGCATCGCGACCACGATGTGGATCAAGCGCAGGGCGGCCAAGTCGGTGGCCGCGGAGGAGGAGCAGGCCGCGGCCGAGGCCGTCGGCGCCTGACCTCGTGCCGGGTCACCGTTCGATCAGCGTCACCTCGAGCGAGTAGTGCGAGGCGCGGTAGACGTGTGATCCGTGCTCGACGGCCCTGCCCTGGTCGTCGTACGTCGTCCGGACCATCGTGATCAAAGGCGCGCCTCGGCGCTCGCCGAGCAGCCGGGCCTCCGCGGGGCTCGCGGCCTTGGCGCCGATCTTCTGGTTGGCGACCCTCAGCCGCACGCCGGCCGCCCGCAGCACCTCGTAGAGACCGCGCTGTTCGAGCGCCGCGGCGGTGAGGGAGGCGGGCCCCGGGGGCAGCCAGTTGTGCAGCAGGGCGAGCGGCTCTCCCGAGGCGTAGCGGACACGTTCGATCCTGAGCACCTCGGTTCCGGCGGTGAGGCCGAGCACCTCGGCGATGCCCTCGTCGGAGGCCACGGCCTCGATGGCGAGCACCGTGGTGGCGGGCTCCTGGCCGGCTCGGCGGAGGTCGTCGTAGAGGCTCGTCAGCTCCACCGAGCGCTTCACCTGGCCGTGCACGACCTGGGTGCCGACGCCCCGCTTGCGGACGAGCAGGCCCTTGTCGACGAGGTACTGGATGGCCTGGCGGACCGTCGGCCGCGACAGGCCGAGGCGGTCGGCGAGCAGGACCTCGTTGTCGAGCCGGGAGCCGGGCGGGAGGTCGCCGCGCCTGATGGCTTCGGAGATCTGCTCCGCGACCTGGAAGTAGAGGGGCACCGGGCTCGACCGGTCGAGGTCGATCTGGAGCTCGCTCATGTTCTCCTCCTCAGCCGGATCGATCTTATCGGCGTGGAATGTCCGGACAAAGAAGACGGGAGAGAAAGTCGTCGGATACCTGGCGGCCAACTGCGCGGACATCCCCACGTTGTGAATCTACTTTGTAAAGGCGCGGGGGCGGTGCGGGCCGCTCTCAGGCCAGGCAGAAGCGGCCCCAGACGGGGCACGCGGCGGCCCGTCACGCACGTGACGTCATGATTGACGGCACAGGGGACACAGGCGACACGAAGAAGGAGGATCCCGATGGCGGACGGCCTGACGCTTCCGGAAGACCCGTTCCACCGGCGGCTGCACCACATCGCTCCCTCGGCGCTCACTTCGGAGACGGCACAGACCTCGGGCATGCATCGCCGTGCCGCCATCAGCGGAGCCAGCGTGCACTCCTCGCGGTTGTGGATGGGACAGACCCACGTCGCACCGGCGACGATCTCGGCCGACCATCACCACGGCGAGTCCGAGACCGCGATCTACGTCGTGAGCGGCACCCCCTCGTTCGTGTTCCTCGACCTCGAGGGGGACGAGCCGCGCGAAACCCGGATCGACGCGCGGCCGGGCGACTTCGTCTTCGTCCCGCCGTTCGTGCCGCACCGTGAGGAGAACCCCGACCCCGACAACGAGGCGATCGTCGTCATCGCGCGGAGCACGCAGGAGGCCATCGTGGTGAACCTGCCCGATCTGCGATGGGAGGGGCCCGTGGCCCGGGGGCGTGACGGGCGCGCGGGGTGATCCGAGGGGTGTGTAGCCTGACGCGGTGGCCGCGCCGTACCTGACGATCAAGAACATCACCGAGCACGAGATCGAGGTCCGCCGTTCGCGCTTCATCTGCGCGCTCGCTCCCGCGGACACGGAGGAGGCGGCCCGCGCGTTCATCGCCGAGATCCGCCGCCGGCACGCCGACGCCACGCACAACTGCACGGCGTACGTCATCGGCGACCGGATCCGGAAGGCGGACGACGACGGAGAGCCGGGGGGAACGGCGGGCACGCCCATGCTGGAGATGCTCGCCCGCCGGGGCTTCGCCGACGTCGTCGCCGTGGTCACCCGTCATTTCGGGGGCGTGCTGCTGGGCGCGGGCGGTCTCGCCCGGGCGTACGGCGGCGCGGTGGGGGAGACGCTCGACCGCGCCGAGAGTGTCGCGATGGTCCCGGCGACCGTGGCGACGGTGACGATCGACCACGCCCACGCGGGGCGGCTGGAAAACGACCTCAGGGCCTCGCCGTACGCGTTGCGGGGCGTGGTCTACGGGGCGGGGGTCACCTTCGAGGTCGCCGTCGCGCAGGAGGGGCTGCCGGCCTTCGAGGAGTGGCTGGCGACCGTCACCGCCGGGCGCGCGGAGGTGGAGTTCGGCGGCCTCGTCTACCTGGCCCGCTGAGGGAGGAACGCCCGGCCTTCGTGGATCGACGGCGGGGGCTCAGCCCTCCAGCGCGTACTGCATGGCGCGGAACTTCGCCTGCGCCTCGGCGAGCTCGGCGACGGGGTCGGACCCGCCCATGATGCCGCAGCCGGCGAACAGGCGGGCCCGGTCGCCGGAGACCTGGGCGCAGCGGAGGGCGATGCCCCACTCGCCGTCGCCGCGTGAGTCGATCCATCCCACGGGCCCG
The DNA here is from genome assembly GCF_016863295.1 of Planotetraspora phitsanulokensis. GTDB lineage: Bacteria > Actinomycetota > Actinomycetes > Streptosporangiales > Streptosporangiaceae > Planotetraspora > Planotetraspora phitsanulokensis. Next base: position 125,279 of record NZ_BOOP01000006.1, on the reverse strand, counting down.
GCATAGCGGCCGCGGTCCATGCCCTCCAGCTCGCGGATCACGCTCAGGGCCATCTCGGTGGGCGTGCCTCCCACGGCGGCCGTGGGGTGCATGGCCGCCACCACGTCGAGCACCGAGGCGCCGTCGGACAGGCGGCCGGTCACCCGGCTGGCCAGGTGCTGCACGTTGGGGAGAACAAGGAGCTCCGGCTCGTCCGGCACCTCGAGGGCGGCGCAGAGAGGGGCCAGCGCCTCCTTGACGGACACGACGGCGCAGACGTGCTCGTAGCGGTCCTTCTCCGAGGCGAGCAGCGCGGCGCCGCGGGCGGTGTCGTCGGCGGGGGAGGAGCCGCGCGCGATGGTGCCCGCGAGGACCAGCGACTCGATCGACTGTCCCCGGTGGCGGACGAGGAGCTCAGGGGTGGCGCCGACGAGCCCGTCGACGGAGAAGGTGTAGCACTCCGGATAACGCCGGGCGAGCCGGGCCAGCAGCACGCGTGTGTCGATCTCCCGGTCGGCCGTGGCCAGGAGGTCGCGGGCCAGCACCACCTTGTCCAGCGAGCCGCCCCTGATCTTCCCCACGGCTCTGGCGACCCTCTCCTGCCACTCGGGGGCGGTCAGCGAGCCGTCGCCGTACGTGATCCCCCGGGGGGTGACTAAGGGCGCGACGGCGTCGTCGCCGGGGTCGCCGACCGTGGTGAGCCAGGCGCGGCCGCCGGAGCGGGCGAGGATCACCTGGGGAACCACCAGGGTCGACCCCTCGGCGCCGGCGTCGAACGTGAACGATCCGAACGCCACGGGGCCGGATCCCGGCATCCCCACCTCGTCGTCGATCCACGCGTCGTCGAAGAGCGACGACAGCCACTCACGCGCCCACTGGAAGCGGCCGGCGCCCGGCGGGACCGTGGTGCGGGCGGCCTGCCCCCAGCCCACGAGACCCTCGCCGTGCCTCACCCAGGCGTACGGCCCCGCGCCGGGAAGGCGCGAGAGCAGATCGTCCGGATCGCTTACGGCGACCGTGCGAACCGTGAGGGGGCGGATCAGCGCGACACTCATTTGCCTCACTTTACGCAGGAACTGAACACGTTCGACACCGACCCCCGAACGCCGGGGCGGCTGTGTCAAGCACCGATAGGAACTTGGTCATGGAAGCCTGAGCTCCCCTTGTGGTCACAGACCGCTCCTCCGCGCGCTCTCTAGTTTTGGTCTCCCGGAGGTGTTCATGATCAAGAAGCTCGCAGCGGTCGTCGTCGCGTCGGTCCTCGTGGGGACCGGCACCGCCCACGCGCGGACCTCGCGGCAGGTGCTGCCCAGGGTAATGGCCGCGCTGGGGGACTCTATTAGTTCTGGATTCAATGCTTGTGGCTGGTATGTGTCGTGTACGTCACGCTCATGGGCCGCGGGTGACTATTCGGGAGTGAACAGCCACTATCTGCGGTTGCTGGCGGTGAGCCCGGCGCTCAGGGGGCACAACCTGAACTTCGCCGTTCCCGGCGCGACCAGCGCGGACCTGCTGGCGCAGGCCCGTCAGGCGGTCGCGAGCGGCGCCGGGTACGTCACGATCCTGATCGGCGCGCAGGACGCCTGCCAGGACTCGGAGGCGGCCATGACGCCGGTCGCCACCTATCGGCAGCGGATCGACGCGGCGCTCGCGGTGCTGCGGCCGACGGGAGCGCAGGTCTTCATGGCCAGCGTCCCCGACCTGAAGCGGCTGTGGTCGGTGGGCAGGACCAGCAAGTGGGCCCGCGCGTTCTGGGCGATCGGCAGGATCTGCCCGTCGATGCTGGCGAACGCGGGATCCTTCGCCAAGGCCGACGCGGCGCGGCGCGACCGGGTGCGTGCGCGGGTGATGGCCTACAACGAGCAGCTCCGCCAGGCGTGCGTGCTTTACGGGACAGCCTGCCGGTACGACGGCGGCGCGGTCTTCTCCTTCCCCTTCACGCTGAACCACCTGAGCGCCTGGGACTACTTCCACCCGAACGCCGACGGGCAGCGGGCCGTCGCCGAGATCACCTACAACGCCGGGCTCGTCCCCGTGGCGGCATAGCTCCGGCCCCCGCGTCCGGGGCAGGCGTGCCGGGACCGGAACCGGTACGGCACGCCTGCCGCGGTGTGCGGCGTCACGCTCGCGCAGCCACTAGAACTGGTCGCATGACTCTTGACTGGAAGCTCGTCGTCGACTGCGCCGACCCCCATGCGCAGGCCGCCTTCTGGGCGGAGGCCCTCGGCTACGAGGTCGAGGACAACAGCGTGCTGATCGAGAGGCTCCTCGGTCTCGGCGTCATCGAGGACGGCGCGCTGACGCCGGACGGGAAGGCGTGGAGGGGGCTGCGGGCCGTCCGGCATCCCGCGGACCCGGTCGATCCCGACAGCGGGATGGGCCTCGGCCGGCGGATCCTGTTCCAGGCGGTCCCGGAGCCGAAGGCCGCCAAGAACCGGCTGCACATCGACGTCCATGCGGGGCCCGACCGGCGCGACGCCGAGGTCGACCGGCTCAAGCGGCTCGGCGCGACGGTGTTGTGGACGGTCCAGGAGCCGGGGACGAACCACGTGACCATGGCCGATCCGGAGGGCAACGAGTTCGACGTGCAGTGAGCCCTCCGCAGTGGGCCTTCGGGGTGGGCCTTCCGCGGTTCGCCTCTGCGGTGACGCCCGCCGTGAGGTTGGGTCGCCGGCTCAGAGCCAGCCGTTGTGGCGGGCCGTCCTGGCCGCCTCGATCCGGTTGCGGGTGCCGGTCTTGCCGATCGAGGAGGACAGGTAGTTGCGGACCGTGCTCTCCGACAGGTGGAGGCGCAGCGCGATGTCGGCGATGGTCGAGCCGTCGGCCGCCGCGGCGAGCACGTCCCGCTCACGGTCGGTCAGCGGGCTCGGGCCGGAGCTGAGCGCGGCGGCGGCGAGCGCCGGGTCGATGACCCGCTCGCCGCCGAGCACACGCCGGATCGAGGTGGCCAGCTCCTCGACGGGGCCGTCCTTGACGAGGAAGCCGTAGGCGCCCGCCTCCATCGCGCGCCGCAGGTATCCGGGCCTGCCGAACGTGGTGAGGATCACGACCCGGCACGCCGGGAGGCGCTCGCGCAGGGCGGCCGCCGCGTCGAGCCCGCTGCGCCCGGGCATCTCGATGTCCAGGAGTGCCACGTCGGGCAGCGTCTCCAGGGCGGCGGTCACGACGTCGTCGCCCGACGCCACCTGGGCGACGACCTCGATGTCGTCCTCCAGGCCGAGAAGGAGGGCCAGGGCGCCCCGCATCATGCCCTGGTCCTCCGCGAGCAGCACTCTGATCACACGTTCTCCCCCTGCTCGGGCAGCGTCACGCGGAGCAGGAAGCCGCCGCCGGGCCGCGGCCCGGCGTCCAGGCTCCCGTCCACCGCTGCGACCCGCTCACCCAGGCCGACCAGGCCGTTTCCGCGGTGGCCTGGACCGGCCGCGGGGGCGCCGTCGTCACGGATCTCCAGCACGAGCCCGCCCGGTTCCCGCAGGTCGATCTCGCAGGAGCGGGCGCGGCTGTGGCGGATGACGTTGGTCACCCCCTCGCGTACGGCCCAGCCGAGCAGGACGTCGGTCTCCGGCGAGAGCCGTACGACGGGGGTGCGGACCGTGACGTCGATGTCGGCGTCGGCGAGCACCGTGCGGGCCGAGTCGAGTTCGGCGGTCAGCCCGCGCCCGCGATATCCGGTGACGGCGGCGCGGACCTCGGTGAGGGCCTCCCGCCCGATCTGCTCGATGTCGGCGGCCTGCCGGGCGGCGCCGTCCGCGTCCCTGTGCGCGAGGCGCCGTACGGCCTCCGCCTTCACCACCATGACGGACAACGTGTGCCCGAGCAGGTCGTGCAGGTCCCGGGAGAAGCGCAGCCGCTCCTCGGAGACGGCGGCGCGGGCAAGTTCCTCCCTGGTCTCCTGCAGTTCCCTGATGGCCTCCCACAGCCGGAGCATGATCGCCGGGATGAGCCCCGCGGTGAACAGCCCCCACATCAGGAACACCGTGTCGCGGACGCCGGAGCCGATGGCGATCTGCACGCCGAGCGAGGCCAGGGCGAGGGCGGACAGCAGGAAGGGGAGCCGGCGTCCCCTGACGGTCACCCCCAAGGCGATCGCGGTCATGACGAGCAGGAGGCTGAAGTTGCCATGGAAGACCGAGGCGGCGGCGATCGCGACCGCGGCGAGCAGCGGCAGGAAGAGCCGCTCCGCCCGCCGCGAGCCCGCGAAGGAGAGCCGGACGGTGACGATGTAGAGCGCGGCGCCGGCCGCCGTCACCGCCCAGGCGGCCCAGAGCGGGTGGGCGTGGCCGTGCGCGATGTCCCACACGGGGCCGCCGGCGAGGGCGCACCAGATGTACAGGCCCTTGGCGTCCGGCCCCTGCTCGTCTTCGCCGAGCGGGTTGAGCCAGCTCTCTTCGGCCGGTCTGTTCTGCTTCATCGGCAGCGATCGTCCCACAGGGGTCACGCGGTCCGGCCCGCGCGGCGGTAGGCGTACAGGGCGTAGAGGCCGAACACGGCCAGCCACCCGCACAGGATCGCGACGGCACGGGCCCCGGGGGCCGTGCCGGCGGCGACGTGCCAGGACATCGTGGCGTAGCTGTTCGACGGCGTCCATTCCGCGATCGCGCGCAGCCAGCCGGGGAACCCCATCGTCGGCACCCACAGGCCCCCGACGATGGACAGGCCGAGGAAGGCCGCGATGTTGGCCATCGAGGCGGTCTGCCCGGTGAGGGCGTAGCCGTTGCCCAGTCCGAGCAGTGCGAACGGGATCGTCCCCGCCCACAGCAGCCCCACGATGGACAGCCACTGCCCGGGGCTCAGCTCGACGTGGTTGACGAGCACACCGGTGAGGAGCACGGCCGCGATGCTGGGCACGACTCCCACCGCGCCGGTGACGATCTTGCCGGCGACCACCTGGACGGGCCCCAGCGGGGTCAGGCGCAGCTGGCGCAGCCAGCCCGCGGACCGGTCCTCGCCGATGCCGCTGCCGTTGTTGAACGCGCAGCCCAGCGCCCCGTACGCGGCCATGCTGACCATGGTGACGATCGAGCCGGATCGTTCGTCGCCGGGGGCGAGGGCGAGGTTGGAGAGCACCAGATACATGACGACGGGGGAGGCGATCCCGAAGATGACGTAGCCGCCGTCCCTGATGGTCCTGAGCAGCTCGAGCCTGATGTAGCCGAACATCACACGGTCTCCTTGGCGGTGAGGGCGACGAAGGCGTCCTCGAGGTCGGCGGGGGTCACTTCGAGGTCGCGCACGGCTCCCGCCCGGGCGAGGGCCATCACGGTGGCGTCGGGGTCGGCGCTGCGCAGGTGCACGCGGTCGCCCCTGACCTCCAGCCGGCGCACGCCCGGGAGGTCGCCGAGCCAGGAGACCTCGCCGGAGGTCGTCACGCTGACCGTGGTCAGGGCCACGATCTTCTTGATCTCCGCACTGGTGCCGTCCGCGACCACGCGGCCCCGGTCGATGACGACGACGCGGTCGGCCTGCTCGTCGGCCTCGTCGAGGTAGTGGGTGGAGAACAGGATGGTCTTGCCCCGGCCGGCCAGCGTGCGCATGCCGCTCCAGAACTCACGCCGCGCCTCGACGTCGAGGGCGGCGGTGGGCTCGTCGAGGACGATCAGGCGGGGATCGCCGACGAGTGCCATGGCGAAGCGCACCCGCTGGGCCTGGCCGCCGGAGAGCTTGTCCACGCGCCGGTTCTCCAGGCCGGTCATCTGCGCCAGCGCGAGCACCTGGCCGAGCGGGAGAGGCGCGCGATAGGTGCCCGCCACAAAGGTGAGCAGCTCGCCGACCGTGACGCGGGGGATGAGCCCGCCCTCCTGGGGCATCGCGCCCGCGAGGCCCTGCCGTACGGCCTGGCCGGGGTCGAGGCCGAACAGGACGGCCTTCCCCGAGTCCGGGGGGATCAGGCCGAGGAGCATGCCGATCGTGGTCGACTTGCCGGCGCCGTTGGGGCCGAGGAGGGCCACGGTCTGGCCCCGGGGGATGGCGAGCGTGAGGCCGTCGACGGCGCGGACGGCCCGGAAGCTCTTGGTCACCGCGGTCAGTGACACAGCGTCGTTTTCCATGGGGACAACGCTAGAAATCGGTGATCGTCGCCAGTAGATCCAACGATCCGGGCTTCGGCGGGACAAAAGTACTCGGGGAATATCGCCGGATCGCCCGCACGCTTATCGTGTAATCAAGTAAGCAGTCACTGCGGGAGGTCCTGTGGCGCTCGACGCGTACTCCCAGATCGTCTCCTCGGTCGCGGCCGAGCTCACCCCGAAGGTCGCGGCCGTCACGGCGGGCCGGGGGAGCGGGTCCGCCGTCGTCTTCACCGCGGACGGCTTCCTGCTCACCAACGCCCACGTGGTCGGCCGTGCGCGGACCGGCACGGTCGCCTTCTCCGACGGCGTCTCGGCCGACTTCACCGTCGTGGGCTCCGATCCCCTGTCGGACCTGGCGGTGATCCGCGCGCTCGGATCGGTGCCGGCGCCCGTCGTGCTGGGGGACAGCGACGCCCTGGTCGTCGGCCAGCTGGTCGTCGCCGTCGGCAATCCCCTCGGTCTCGCGGGGTCGGTGACGGCGGGCGTCGTGTCCGCGCTCGGCCGGTCGCTTCCGGCCAGGAGCGGCTCCGCCGTACGGCTGATCGAGGACGTCATTCAGACGGACGCCGCGCTCAATCCAGGGAACTCGGGAGGAGCGTTGGCCGACGCCGAGGGCCATGTAGTCGGGATCAACACGGCGGTGGCGGGCGCCGGTCTCGGGCTGGCGGTGCCGATCAACTCCACCACCCGGTCGATCGTCGCCGCGCTGATGAGCGACGGCCGGGTGCGGCGCGCCTACCTGGGGCTCGTGACCACCCCGGCGCCGCTCCCGCCCGACATCCGCGAACGCGTCGGGCAGCGCAACGCGCTGCGGGTGATGGAGGTCGTGACCGGATCGCCCGCCGCGAAGGCCGGCCTGCGGGCGGGCGACCTGGTCCTGACCGCGGGCAGGAAGCCGGTGGAGGACGCCCAGGGCCTCCAGCGGCTGATGTTCGCCGAGGCGATCGGGAGGCCCCTGCCGATCACGGTCCTGCGCAACGACGCCCTCGTCGACGTCATCGCCGAGCCGGTCGAGCTCGGCCTGTCCACGATCTGATCCGCGGCGGCGTGCCGTGCGCCGCGCGGATCAGCCGACGCCGGCGAGGAGCGTCGCCAGGTCGGCGGGCAGGGAGAGCATCGGCCAGTGCCCCGTCGGCAGGAAGAGCAGCTCCCACTCCGGGCCCGACAACGCCGCGAAGAACGGGTGCCCTGAGGCGATCATCGTTTTGACCTGGTCGGAGGAGAAGGAGCAGCTGATCAGCGTCTTGGGCAGCTTGTCGAACGCGCCGGTGAGGGAGAGCGGCTGGGTGATCGTGCCGAGCGGCTGGTCGGTCGCGCGCGCCGACATGAGATCCCGCTCGCGCGGTCCCAGCCCGTCGAGGCTCGCGCCCGACTTCTCGAGCTCGTCCCAGGCGGGGAACGGGTACCGCCATCCACCGGCCGTGATCTCTTCGATGCCCTCGCGGCCGGTGAGGTCGATCTGCGCGGCGCCCGCCGGCACCGGCCCGCTGTCGACATAGACGACGCGGCCGATCCGGTCCGCCGCCCTGTCGGCCGCGCCGGTGACCGCGGCGCCGCTGCCGCTGTGCCCGACCAGGACGACGTCGCGCAGGTCCTCGAAGACCAGCAGGTTGGTGATGTCGCCGATGTGGGTGTCGAGGTTCAGGTCCGGCGACGCCAGGTGCGAGCGGTCGGCGAGACCGGTGAGCGAGAGAGGGAAGGCTGTGTGCCCGGCCGAGCGCAGTGCCGTCGTCACGCCCTGCCACGCCCACGCGCCGAGCCAGAAACCGGGAACGAGTACGAATGTCGTCATGAGTCGACCGTAGGACCGAATCCGGCCAGAATCGGTCCTGATATGTCGACGAATCGTGTGCTCGCTTTTCTGGAGCTCCTGCAAGCCCGGCCCGGCCTCACCGGCCCGGAGATCGCCGCCCGCCTCGAGGTGGGCGAGCGCACCGTCAGGCGTTACGCCGTACGGCTGAGCGAGCTGGGCGTGCCCGTCGAGGCCGGGCGCGGCCGGTACGGCGGTTACCGGTTGACGCCGGGCTACAAGCTGCCGCCGCTGATGCTGACCGACGACGAGGCGACCGCCGTGGTGCTCGGCCTGCTGTCCGGACGGCGCACCGGGCTGGCGGTGGGGGAGACGGCGACCGAGAGCGCGCTCGCCAAGATCCAGCGGGTGTTGCCGAAGGACCTGCGTGAGCGGGTGGGGGCGGTGGAGGAGATCGTCGCCCTGACGGCGCGGGCCGCGGGGAACCATCGGCCGAGCGCCGCGGCGCTGCTCACGCTCGCGGAATCGGTCCGCCGCCGCCGGAGGGTGCGGCTGGCCTACCGTTCCTTCTCCGGCGCGGACAGCGAGCGGGAACTCGACCCCTACGGCCTGGTCTTCCACTCCGGCAGGTGGTACCTGACCGGCCACGACCATCGCAGCGGCGAGGTGCGGACCTTCCGCGTGGACCGGGTGGCGAGCGTCGACGTCACCGAGACGGCGTTCTCGCCGCCGGGACGGTTCGACCCCGTGGGGCATGTCCTGGAGTCATTGGCCGGTGTGCCGTACCGGCACGAGGTCGAGGTCGTGCTGGCGGTGACGCCCGAGGAGGCGCGGCTGCGGATTCCCGCCTCCGTGGCCGCGCTCAGCCCGGACGAGCGCGGCACGAGGATGACCGCCCGGGCCGAGCGGCTGGACGGCATGGCTCAGATGCTGGCCGGGCTCGGCTGGTCGTTCACCGTCATCCGGCCGGACGAGCTCAGGGACGAGGTGCGGGCGCTGGCCCGGCGCCTCCTGGTGTACGCGGAGGCGCCGGAGGCGGGCTCATCCCGGCCGGACGAGTGACGCGATGAGGTCCTCCCACCTCTTGCCGATGATCTCCATGTCGTAGCCCGCCGCGGTCTTCACGGCGTGGGCGGCGAGCGTGTGACGCAGGCTCTGGTCCTCGATGACCGTGCAGATGGCGTCGGCCAGGGCCTCGATGTCGCCCATCTCGACCACGAGCCCGTCGTGGCCGTTCGTGATCAGCTCGGCGGGGCCGGTGGGGCAGTCGAAGCTCACGATCGGCAGGCCCTTGCTCATGGCCTCGAGGAGGACCATCGGCAGGCCCTCGAGCCGGGAGCTCAGCACGAACATGGAGGCCTCGGCCATCTGGGCGCCGACGTCGGTGGCCGCGCCCTCCAGGACGACCTTGCCAACGAGTCCGTGCTCTTCGATGGACGCCCGCAGCTTGTCGCGTTTGCGGCCGCTGCCGAAGACGCGCATCGTCCAGTCGGGGTGGCGCGCCGCGACGTGGACCCAGGCCCGGATCAGCAGGTCATGGCCCTTGGCGTGGGTGAGGCGGCCCACGGTGATGGCCGTCTTGCTCGTCAGCGGAGAGATGCCGCCGTTCAGAGGCGTCACCGCGTTCGGCATCTGGGTGAGCACCCGCGGCCTCCTGAGCAGCGCGCCGTCATAGGCCGCGAGGTCGGTGTCCGTCAGAGTGACGAGCGCGTCGAGCTTGCCGTACCGGCGGACGATCTGCCGGCGCACCGGCCGCTTGTGGGAGGCGAGGTTGAGGTGCTCCTGCCCCACGGTGACGACCTCGGGCGGTGCGAAGAGGGCGGTGAGGAGGTTCAGGGCGGGCCGGGTGCTGATGAGGACGCCCTCGCGGCGGGAACGGATGTACCGGATCAGTTTGATCTCGGTTTCCAGCGTGAACGCGTCGTACGCCGACTCCTCCCTCGGGACGAGGACGCCGGGGATCCGCCACAGGAACCCCTTGCGCCCGGGCACCCGGTCGTCGAGGTAGCGCACGCTGACACCTGGCGGGATGGGGAAGAAGGGCTTCTCCCGGGTCCTGACCACGCTGACGACCTCGACGTCGTGGGTCCGTGCGAGGTGGCCGGCCAGGTTGAAGACCGTGCGGATGGTGCCGCCCATGCCGTTGGCGTGCAGGAGCAGGATCCGGATCTGCCGGTCGTTCGGCGGCGGCGCCGACCGGGCGCGTTGCCAGTCGCGGGTTCTCAACGCCCCGAGCAGTGCCCGCCGGAACGCGTTGAGGAGCGGAGTGACCACTGCCCGTGTTGCTTTCTTCGCGACCCGGCCGCGGAAGGTTTTCGACAAGTCAAATCCCGTTTATCTCGTGTTCAATTCCCCTTCCTGAGACGCGATCACGAGGGCTCGCGTTGTTGTGATGTGCGTCACACCAGACGCCAGATCGTGGTGGCCGTCACGAGCGCGTTCTCCAGCGGCGCCGGCACGAGGTGCCGCCCGGCCGGCTGGAAACGATCTCGGGGCAGGTAGGAGCACGCGCGCTCGGGATGCCCGATGAGCACCGTGCCGCCTGCCCGTTCCAGGAAGGGCATGACCCTGCGGGCGAGAGGGCGCTCGTAGAAGACGTCCCCCGCGAGGATCACCTCCTCCGCGGGCGTCGAATCGAGGAGGTCGCCCCCCAGGACCGTCACCGTCACGCCGTTGGCGCGCGCGTTGAGGGCGGTCGCGGCCAGGGCGTGCGGGTCGACGTCGTTGGAGGTCACCCGGGCGGCGCCCGCCAGGGCGGCGGCGACGGCGACCAGGCCCGAGCCGCCTGCCAGGTCGAGGACCGAGCGGCCGCGCACGAGCTCCGGATGGTCCAGGACGTGCCGGGCGAGCGCCTGCCCTCCGGCCCAGGCGTAGGCCCAGAACGGCAGCCGTCCCAGCCGCTCCCACATCTCGTAGAGCCGGTCGTCCTCGCCGGACTCCGCTTGGGGGCCGGCGGCGCCGAGGCCGGGTTCGCGCGACGGCGCGGGTTCGGCGATGGGCGCGGGTTCGGCGGCGGGCGCAGGGCCGGCCGGCGCGGCGGTGGCCGGGCCGGCCAGGTGCAGCCGGATCTCCGGCACGTACGGCACGGGGCCGAGGGTCGTATGGGCGCGGACGAACCGGCCGAACTCGTCTGACCCGCCCGAATCGCCGGACGCGGTGAACTCTTCCACGGCCGGCGATCGTAGCGGGCCGGAGGCCACGCACACGGCTCTCGGACGCCTCAGATGAGCGTGAGTTGCTCGGGCGCTGGCGCCGCCGGCGCGGAGGGCCGGGGTCGCGGGGTGATCCGCCGGGCTTCGCGGGCGTTCGTCCCGCCGATGCCGTACTGCCGGGCGAGTGCCTCCACCTCTCGGCGGATCCGCTCCTGGTACGCCTTGGGGGCGTATGCGCCTCTGCCGTACAACTCCAGGTAGCGGGGGACGAGGCGGGGATGCTCGCGGGACAGCCAGGCCATGAACCACTCGCGCGCGCCGGGGCGCAGGTGGAGGGTGATGGGGGCGACGTGTGTCGCACCGCTGTCCGCGATGCGCCTGACGGTCTCCTCGAGCATCGCGGGTGAGTCGGTGAGGTACGGGAGGATCGGGGCCATCAGGACGCCGCAGCGGATGCCGTGGTCGTTGAGGGTGGCGCAGACCTCCAGCCGCTTGCGCGGATGGGGCGTGCCCGGCTCGACCGCCCGCCACATGGCGTCGTCCACGAAGCCGACGGAGACGGCCGTGCTGACGTCGGTCACCTCGGCGGCCTCGACGAGGAGGTCCAGGTCGCGGAGGATGAGCGACCCCTTGGTGAGGATGGAGAACGGGTTGGCGGCGTCCCTGAGGGCCGCCAGGATGCCCGGCATCAGCCGGTATCGGCCCTCGGCCCGCTGGTAGCAGTCGACGTTGGTGCCCATCGCGATGTGGTGGCCGCCCCACTTCGGGGCGGCGAGCTCCTTGCGGACCAGGTCGGGGGCGTTGACCTTGACGATGATCTTCGAGTCGAAGTCCTCACCCGATCCGAGGTCCAGGTACTCGTGGGTCTTCCTGGCGAAGCAGTAGGTGCACGCGTGGCTGCAGCCCCGATAGGGGTTGATCGTCCACTCGAAGGGCACCCGGCTCGCTCCCGGGACGCGGTTGATGATCGACCGGGCGCGGACCTCGTAGAACGTGATGCCCCGGAAATCGGGCGTGTCGAATGTCCTCGCGACGGCGTTCCGCGCGAACAGCGGGGTGGCCGCCGTGCCCGCATCGTGATCGGTCAGACGCAGATTGTCCCAGCGCATTCCTTGATTGGAACAAAGGTTCGATGATGATCGCAACTCCCAATGGACGGGTAAATACGGTCCCTGTAAAGCGGCTAACGATCTTCATCGTTGGGCAGAACGTCCGCACACACCTTGCGTTCCGGGGAGGTGCGCCATGGCCTGGTCGCAGGACGACGCGCGGATGCTGGCGATCATCGAGCAGCATCTCACCGACGAGGATCCCCGCCTCGCGGCCCGGCTCGAGTCGTTCAACGAGCGCGTGGAGCGGCGCGCCCAGGGACGGCACGGGAAACCTCCCCGAGTGCGCCGGCCGCAGCGGTCCACGGTGATCATCATCGTGAGCTGGCTCCTGATCGCGACGCTGATCGCGACATTATTGATCATGGCGCTGCGGAACGACGCGGCCGCGTTCCCCATGTGAGCCGCGGTGCGCCCGGCCGGTGCAGCCTTGCCCTCATGGGCAGGGATCCCGTGTTCCTGGGAGTAGCAGGGACAGGATCATTCGCCTCTGCGCACATAACGTGGAAGGCATGGACGAAGGCAAGTCGCTGGGAGAATTCCTGCGGGCGCGGCGAGAGCTGGTGCGCCCGCAGGACGTCGGCCTGCCTGCCATGGGACGCCGCCGGGTGCCCGGCCTGCGCCGCGAGGAGCTCGCCATGCTGGCGGGCATCAGCATCGACTACTGCGTGCGGCTGGAGCAGGGCCGCGACCAGCACCCGTCCGAGCAGGTGCTCGAGGCGCTGGCCCAGGCGCTGCGGCTCGACGAGGACGCCACCGCCCACCTCTACCGCCTCGCACGGCCCGCGGTGCGGCGGCGGGCACGTCGCAAGCCCGAGCGGGTGCCCGCGGGCATCCAGCAACTCGTGATGTCGTGGGCGGGCACCCCCGCCTACGTCCAGAGCCGCCATCTGGACGTCCTGCTCGCCAACCCCCTGGCGACGGCGCTGTCCCCCATCTACGCCCGGGGGGTGAACCAGCTGCGGGCCGCGTTCCTCGACCCCGCCGTGCGCGACCTCTACCGCGACTGGGAGAAGATCACCGCGAGCACCGTGGCGGGTCTGCGCGCGCTCGCGGGCGACGAGACGCACGACCCGCGCGTGGCGGAGCTGGTGGGGGAGCTGTCGGTGTGCAGCGAGCGGTTTCGCAGGCTGTGGGCCCGCCGGGACGGCAAGGCGAAGTGCAGCGGGAGCTTCCACCTCGACCACCCCCAGGTCGGACCGCTCGAGCTGCGCTACGAGAAGCTGGCCGTCGTCGGCACGGACGGCCAGGTCCTGGTCGTTCACCATGCCGAGCCCGGCAGCATCTCCGAGCAGGGGCTGGCCCTGCTGTCCGGCCTCACCGGCGGGCCCCGGCACATCGAGTGGTCCAGGCAGGCGAACTCGGAGGGCTAGCGTCCGGCCGGGCCTCGGCCAGGACGGAGACCCGAGAGCGTCCGGGCCCTCGCGCAACCCGGGGACTCGAGTGCGCCGGGCCCTCCTCGCTCAGCTCAGGGACTTGAGGAAGTCGGCGACGATTGGGGCCGCCACGTCCCCGCCCATGCCGCCGGCCTCGACGACCACGGCGAAGGCGAGGTCGCCCCGGAAGCCGATGAACCAGGCGTGCGTCTGGATCTTGCCGGCCGGGCCGAACTCGGCCGTCCCGGTCTTGCCCGCAGTGCCGGCCGGCAGCCCCGCCGCGTGCGCCGTGCCCTTGGTGACGACGGCCCGCATCATCTGCTGGAGCGGGGCGGCGACCCCGCTGGGCAGCGGCTTGACGCCGACCTTCTGCTTGAGCGCGGGGACCAGGGTGGGCGGCCGCCAACTGCCGTCGGCCGCGGCCGCGGCGACCGTGGCCATGACCAGCGGGCTGGAGGTGATCCTGGCCTGCCCGAAGGCCTCGGAGGCCAGCTCTGCGTCGCTGGTGGCCTTGGGCATGCTGGCCTTCGTCGCCGGCACGCCGATGTTGAGCGTCTGGTTGAACCCGAGCTGGGACGCGATGTCGTAGAGCTTCTGCGCTCCCAGCTTCGAGGCGGCCAGCGGGGCGAAGGTCGTGTTGCACGAGTGGGCGTAGGAGTCGAGGAACGACAACGAGCCGAAGGCCTCGTGGTCGGAGTTGCGAATGTCCAGCCCGCCGATCTTCGACTTCTCCGGGCAGGTGACCTTGGACGAGGGCGTCAGCCCTTCCGCGAGCAGCCCGGCCGCGGTGACCGTCTTGAACGTGGAGCCGGGCGGATAGGTGCCGCCCAGTGCCCGGTTGAAGCCGCCCACGCTGTTCGCGACGGCCACGATCTCGCCGGTCGACGGGCGGATCGCCACGAGCGACGTGGGCTTCTTGTTGTCCCGCACGGCGTCGGCCGCGGCGTTCTGCACGCGCAGGTCGAGGCTCGTGGTGACGTCCTTGCCGGACTTGCCCTTGATCGAGTGAAGAGTCTTCTTCTCCGGTCCGGTCACCTGGATCTCGGTGGTGGGCGTTCCGGCCAACTGCTTCTGGAAGGTCTCCTGGAGGCCGCCCCGCCCGATGGCGTTCCCCACGTGATAGGCGGCGCCGAGCTTCTTGACGTCCTTCGCGGTGGCCTTGTCGAGGTATCCCACGAGTTGCTGGACCGAGCCGCCGACTTCCCCGGTGTCGATGCGCTCGCCGTTCGAGGCCAGGATCACCGCGCGGTCCGGCCACGACGTTTTGATCGCCAGGTGGTTGGAGCCGTCGAGGTCGGGGTGGACGGCCTTCGGCGACCAGTCCACCTTCCAGTAGTGATCCTTGACCGCGAGATCGAGCGTGCCCTTGTAGGACCAGTCGCCGATGTTATTGAGCGTGGCGGTGACGGTGTAGGTGGCCGTGGCGTGGTCGTTCACCGGCTTGCTCACGCTGAGGTCGCTGACCGCCACCTTGGTCGCGCCCAGGTTCTTGGTGAGCTCGGCGTACGCGGCGTCGAACGCCGGGGCGGCTGCCGTGAGATCGGTTTTCATGCCCGCGAGGTCGCCGCGTGTCCACGCGGCGGTGAACCGCTGCGCCGTCTCCTGGGGGGTGCCGCGCGTGTGGAGCACGTAGTAGGCGCCTCCGGCGGCCCCCGCCACCACGAGCACGCCGACGACAGATGTGATGGCGATGGTTCGTCCTCGCGGCATGTGCACCCCCATGTCCTTGAGCCGGCACGGCAACCTCAGAACGACTGGTCGCCGAGATTGCGGGACGACGGAGAGCCTAGCGTGGACAAATCGTTACCGACGCCCCAGTCAGGCGGCGTTCTTCACGCTGGTGCCGTACTTCGGCACGTATTCCTGGCCGGAGAGCTTCTGGATGGCCGCCATCACCTCGTCGGTCACCGCCCGGCGGTCGCGGGCGCTGGCGGCGTCTCCGGTGAAGGTCATGGGGGCGCCCAGGCGGATGCCGAACCGGCGCAGGCGCGGAACCGAGGTGCCGGGCGGCAGCACCTTCTCGGTCCCCAGCATCGCCACGGGGATCACCGGGGCGCCCGTCGTGAGAGTGAGCCACGCCACACCGATCTTGCCCCGGTAGAGGCGCCCGTCGGGGGACCGGGTGCCCTCGGGATAGATCCCGAACATCTCACCCGCCTGGAGCACCTCCACCGCGGAGTCGAGCATGGCCTGAGCGGCGGACGCGTTCTCCCTGTCGATCGGCATCGTCCCCATGGCCCCCATCCACGTGGCGGTCAGGCGGTTGCCGGTGAAGTACTCGTTCTTGGCGACGAACCGCATCGGGCGTCGCAGCAGCGCGGGCAGGAAGAAGGAGTCGAGCACCGAGAGGTGGTTGGAGGCCAGGATCGCCGGACCGTGCGCGGGAACGTGCTGCCGGCCTTCGACCTTCGGCCACCACAACAGGCGGACCAGCGGAGCGGTGACCATCTTGGCGCTGCGGTAAAGCACGGGCTCTCCTCCGACGGACGATGCGGTCAACCCTAGGCCGGGCCGACGCCCCGGGGAGTGTGTGGCTCGGGCAACTCCCGTTCACGTATTTTGTACGGCTCCGCCAAATCGGAGGCCGCCCGCTTGGAGCACCCCTCGTATGTCCCCGGACAGACGAACGCCCCGCGAGGCCGATGCCTCGCGGGGCGTTCACGCCGAGGGCCGATGTGGCGGTCGCCTCCTCGGCGAGATGCACAACACGGCTCCAGCCGAACGGTATTCCGTGAAGGCGGTAATTGCGGCCCGGGGGACACAAACCACATCGGCCAACACCGAGCTTAACGGACTCTCAGGGGTCCCTATTCCGGCGGCGGCGCCTAATGTCCGTTATAGACCGATTTGAGATCAATCTTTTTCCGAGTCGGCGAGGCGAGCGCTAACCTCGGCCGGTCAGGCCCGGTCGTGAGGCGGGAGGAAACATGCTCGAGACCGAACGGTTGACGCTGCGGAGATGGCGGGAGGGCGACCTGGAGCCCTTCGCGGCCCTGAACGCCGACCCCGTGGTCATGGAGCACTTCCCCTCCGCCCTCTCCCGGGAGCAGAGCGACGCGATGGTCCGGCGGATCGAGGCCGGCTTCGAGGATCGCGGATTCGGGCTCTGGGCCGTCGAGGCAGATGGGACCTTCCTCGGATTCACCGGCCTTTCGGTCCCGCGGTTCACGGCCGCCTTCACCCCGTGCGTCGAGATCGGCTGGCGGCTGGCCAGGCACGCCTGGGGGTACGGCTACGCCACCGAGGCCGCGATGGCCGTACTCGAGGACGCGTTCGGCCGGTTGGGCCTGGCGGAGGTCGTCTCGTTCACTGCCGTCGGGAACGTCAGGTCGCAGGCCGTGATGCGCCGGATCGGCATGTCGCATGATCCTGCCGGGGATTTCGACCATCCGGCGCTCGCCGAGGACAGCCCTCTGCGGCGCCACGTGCTCTACCGGATCGGGCGCACGGCCGGCTGATCGTTCACGCGAGGATCCTGTCCACGAACGAGATCAGGCTGGCCCCGGGTCCGCTCGATCTGCTCCTCGAGCGTGAGGGTCGGCCGTCCTCGTCCGGTGACGCGGACGGCGAGACCGCCCGAGCGGGCCGTCAGCTCGCCTGCGGGGCTCCGGGGATCCGCAGGCGGTCGACGGCCTCCCTGCGGCGGCGTTCCGGGCGCCGGTCGTACCGGGCGGTCGTGGCGGGGGAGGCGTGCCCGACCAGTGCCTGGGCGGTCGCGAGGTCGACGCCGGCGTCGAGCAGTTCGCCGATGAACGTGCGGCGGAAGTCGTGTGGCGTCCTCTTCGAGGCTCCGGCCGAGGTGAGGCGGCGCGTCACGATGTCGGCGACGGCCTGGCCCGTCATGTGGGACAGGCGCAGGCGCCCGGCCTTGTTGATGGGGCAGAAGAGCGGCCCGGCCTGCCTCCCGCGGTCCGACAGCCACAGGTCGAGGCGTTGCACCGCCTCGGGCGTCAGGTAGACGAGGCGTTCCTTGTCGCCCTTTCCGCGGACGCGGAGCGAGCGGGCCGGCCGGTCGAAGTCGCCGAGCCGCAGACCGGCGAGCTCGGCCCGGCGGCATCCGGTTGAGTACAGGACCGCCAGCATGGCGCCGTCCCGGCGGCCCGCGGGGGAGTGGTCGTCGTCGCACGCCTCCAGGCACGCCACGAGAACCTCGGCCGGCACGTGGGCGCCCGCCGGGAGGCGGGTGTGCTTGAAGGCGGGCAGGTCGGCGGCCCGCTGATAGTCCTCGCCGCTCATCAGGCCGAGCCGCCAGGCCTCCTTGAGCACGCGGCGCAGGGCCACCAGATGCTTGTTGACGTGCGCGGGGGACCAGCCCTGCTCGCGCATCACCGTGCGCAGGCGGACGGTGTGCTCGTAGCGCAGCCGCTCCCACGGCTGGCCTGCCCCCGTCGCGTCCGGGTCTCCCGTGATGAGCCGGGCGAGCCGGTCGAGGCACCCGCGCATGGTGCGCTTGGACTCGAGGCTGGGGAGCGCGTCGAGGTAGGCGTGGTACGGATCGGGCGCGGGGCGGGGAGCCGGGCTCCGGTCCGGTACGGCGGGGGTGTCCATCACGTCCGATCGTAATAGAAATCTACTTTGTAAAGGCCGTGGCGTGGACGAATTCCACTCAACCCACCGAAACCCTCGAACCCACACCGACCACGACCCGAAGGTTGGCCTGCACGGCCCCACGGGCGTCCAGGCCGACGACCCGGCCGCGGTGGTCGAAGACCGTCGCGATTCCGGCGTGCGACCGCAGCCCGACGACCTGCCCATCGGAGTCCGGGAAGGCGACCTGGAACTTCACCTCTCCGGATGGACCGCGCACGCCGGCGGTCCCGCCCGAGGTGGTCACGTAGAGGTCGCCGTCCGCCGAGATCACCGGGTCGTCATGGCGATCGGGGCTCAGCACACGGCCTGAGGCGAGCACCCGCGTCCCCTGCGCCATGCCGGATTCCACGGTCGGCCGTCCACGCAGCGTCCACGTGGGCAGGTCCCAGGTCCATGCCTGCACCAGCCGATCGGCTCCCGGTGCCGTCACAGGGATGAGGCCCAGAGCGGTGAGGGCCGACGGTGTGCGACTGACGGACAGGATCGCATCGGCCTCCTTCATCTCCCGCCAGACCACCCGGGGACGCTCGGAGAGGGTGTCGAGCACGACGATGCCGTCCTCCTGCACGGCCGTCAGCAGTCCGCCGTCATAGGACGGCAGGACCAGCCGAAGACCGCTCAGCGTGGTCCAGTGACGGACCCTGCGGGTGACGAGGTCGAGCCGGTGCACGTCGCTGACCGTCTCCCGGTGGGTGACGAGAAGGGCGGCGCCGCCGTGGTCGGCGACGACCAGTTGATGTGCCGGGGTGTCCCAGCGCGCGCGGACCCGGCCGTCCACGGTGAGCAGGCGTGTGCCCACGTCCCCGCAGGCGACCAGGACCGCGCCGCCGGCCAGGACGACGGCGTCGAAGACGGTGACCGTCCCCGGGGAGGCCGCGGCGACGACCGGCGGTCCGCCCCGCGACGGGCGGCGTCGCCTGGGCCGGGGAAGGTCCGCCGCGGCAAGGGGATCCGCCCGGTCGGAAAGAGACTGGGTCAGGCGGTCGAGAGTGCGGCCGTCCAGCGACCAGCCCTCGTCCCGGACGAGGGCCCTCAGTGTGGTGGTGGCCAGGTCACGGTCGGCTGCCGCGTCGGCGCACCGCAAGGACGCGAAAGCCTGCCCGAATCTCGATCTGGCCGCCATGCCGTCGGCGTCGTCTCCGTCCAGCAGCGCCTGCGCCGTGCCGCGTGCGGCGTCGCCCGGCCATTGCGCGACGAGGTGGGCGAACAGGTGCGCCGCGTCCGGACCTCCCAGCGCGAGGCCCGCCTGGATGTCGGTGAGGACCGACGACCGCAGGGACTCGTCGGGCCAGGCCGCCTCGACGGCGCCGACGTGGTCTCCGGCCGCCTGCCTGTCGAGCACCCAGGCCCTGCGCAGATCCTGGGCGGCCGCGGCGTCGACTCGCTCCAGAAGGGTGATCCCGGAGGCGAACGCGCCGCGGGAGCGGGCGATGTCGGAGGCCCGCTCCCGGTCGCCGGCGCGCCACCACAGCCGTACCGTGAGGTCCGGTGACAGCGCACGCCCCTCGGCCAGTTCGGCGGCCATCCGCCACTTCTTGTGGCGTTCGAGGAGGTCGACGGCTTCGCCGGGCGCATTGAGAAGGTCCGCGAGAGTGAACGCGGCCTCCTCGACACGGCCTGCCTCCTCGAGGCTCCGGGCGGCGGAGCGGTACAGATCGTGAAGGTGCTGGTAGACCGTCTCGCCGTAGGGCACCGATGCCGATCCGGAACCGGGGATCGGGGTCGGGCGGAGCGAGGTCCGGCGTGAGGGGAGCCGAAGGGTCATCAGGCCTTGGTGACCGGTGCCGTTCAACGCGATCGCCTGGCGCAGTGCGTCGTCCCATCGGCTCTGCTGGAAGGCCCGCGTGAGCTGACGCAGGTATCGCTCGTGCCGGCGTCGCACGACCGGCATGGCGGGCGTGCGGACGGTCAGCCAGGTGAGAGCCCGTTGGAGGAGGTGCGGGCGGCGGCCTCCGGCACGATGCGGGCCCGGCCGCCCGGCGGTCGTGCCGGTCCGGCCGGGCATGGGGTGACCGCGACGTCTGCCGAGCCGGTAGAGGATCACCGCGATCGCCCCCACGCCGATCGGACTCAGGTGGAGTCCGGTGTCGTGGAACAGGGCTCCGAACAGGAGCACGGTCCCCACCGCCACCATGGCGGCCGGGATGAGGACGACGAGGACGGTGAGGCAGCCGGCCAGGCCTCCGTGTGAGCTTGTCGTGGGCGCGCCCTCGCGCAGTTCGGCCGCCACTCGTGCGGTCCGGCCGGACGGCCGTCCGATCCGGGCGGCCACGCGCAGGTCCGGTGCCTTCATCTCCTCGAACCGCTCGATCGGGGAGACCTGCGGCTCGGGGGCCTGGACGGGCTTGAGCTCGGTGATCGTCAGTCCGGTCGGGTCCAGCCATTCGGCGGGGCGGAGGACGGGCAGCCTGTTCAGCTCGCCGGTCCGTGTCGCCCCCGCGTGCAGCCAGGTGATCTCGCCGGGGCGGGCGCCGTACGCGCCGGGTGTGACGAGGCCTCCGTCGACGGCGCGGAGCGGGAGTCCCGGTGCGTGCTCCGCGCGCACGTCGAGGGGGGTCGCGAGCGTGAGCAGCCAGCGCGCGTCGGGCAGTGCGCGCAGTTCCGCTCCGTCGTGTCAGTGGGCGATGACGCGTCTGCGTGCCTCGGGTTCGCCGAGCACCGGGGTGTCGATGATGAATCCCGCCGCGCCGATTCTGCCGCGGAATCCGTCCTGGTGGTTCATGCGTCCGCCGCTGTGTGAAGGAGGATCTGCCCGGTGACGAGGTCGCCCGCCTTGAGCCGTCCTGTGTCGTCGAGTGCGGCGATCAACGGCAGGGTCGGGTGGACCACCGGCGGGGCCGGCAGCCCGGACCAGTCGGTGAGCGTCACCGTGCCCGACCGGCGTACCAGCCGGAGGAGGACTCCACCTGGCCCGGAGGTCACCAGAACCGGCTCCTGTCCGTCGAAGACGAGTCCGAGGACGTGGGATCGAGGTTGGATCGTGATGATCGTCCGCGGATTCCGCGGGTGGACGACCTGCCAGGTGACGGCGTCGCCCGATCGGGCGTATCCGCCGCCGCCCAGGATGACGGTGTCGTCCTGGGGCTCGATCGGCCCGGAGATCCGTGGGATGGACACGTGTTTGCCGTCCGGTCCGTGGGTGACATGGTGTGGCTGGTCGAACTGGTCGCCCGTCGCCGGTCCGACGGCGACGAGATCCGTCTGGAGGGCTCCGCGGTCCCGGGTGAGTCTCCACCAGCGGCGGTCGCGGAGAGGGAAGATCACGTCGCCGGACTGGTAGTGGAGGGGGACGAGTCCTTCGGCGCAGATCTGGTGCACGCCGGCCATGTCGAGGCCGGCGGCTTCGACGGGGACGGACATGGACGCGACCCTGCCCAGCGGTTGCCCGATCGTCTGGACGCGCAGCCGGTGGTCGCTCTCGATGAGGGCGACGATGCGTTTGCCGAGGATGGAGGCGGCGAGGACCGGACCTTCGAGACGGTGCAGGCGTCGCCGGACGGGGCCTCGCCCGGGGGTGCGGGGCACGTGGATGGAGACGAGTTCGGCCGAGGTCGTGCCGCGTGCCAGGATCCGCCGTGCCGAGCTCGGGAAGATGGGGAACCGGAGTGCGCCGGGGACCTCAGGGTTTCCCGCGGCGGCCGGCTCTCGCCTGAACTCGGCGCCTCTCAGCGCCCGCACCGCGATCGGGCCGGGCGGCAGGGCGAGTTCGGCGCCGTCGCCGTCGCATGTGACGCGCACGTGGGTGGCCCCGTGTTCTCCCCATGCCGATTCGCGGCTGCTGACCACGCGGCGCCGTCCATGAAGTTTCGAGGACAGGCGTGGGCCGGTGAGGATCCAAACGTCGTCGCCGTCGGCGACGTCATGGGTCCAGGCGGCGACGTCGCCGGAGTCGGGCTCCGCGTCACCACGGCCGTCGAGCCAGGTCTTGAGCAGTTCGGGGAGGTCGCCGGTGTGCCAGTCGCCGGGTTCGCGGCCGAGGATTCCGACCGCGAGCGTTGTCCCCAGAGTCGCGGCGCGGCGATGTAGGACGATCATGCAGGCGAGCTGGACCAGGCGTCCGGCTCCCGCCTGGCCGGGGCCGGTGTCGGCGAGCACGGCCACCCGTCCTCTGGCCGCCGGGGTGCGGACGGCGGGGGCCAGGTGGAGGAGCTCTCGGTGGGCGGCGCGGCGCAGGAACTCGTCGGGTGCCTCGTCGGCGAGAAGCCATTCGGACACGAGCATGAGCTCCGGGTGTCCGTGCGTGGTCACCCCTTCGAATCCGTCGAGGCCGCCCGGTCCCGGGCGGGCCCGATCCTGGCTGGAGACGAGCCGGTCGACGCCTCGGACCAGCGGCCCGAGTGCCAGGGCGAGGTCGGGGGTGAGGTGGGACAACGACTCCGTCCACGGACTCAGCCCGGTGGGGAGTCTCATCCGTCCTCCAGCGAGGCGGGGTCGACGGGTCGCAGCGGCATGTCCGTGACCAGGGCGTGGCTCGGCATGAGCGCGGCGATCCTGCCGGCCGGGTGACCGGCCACGAGGTGGTCGCGCCACAGTTCGGCCCGTGGCACGGGCGTCCGTGTCGTCGGGACGAGCAGTCCGGCGTCGAGGCCCAGGTAGTGGGCGCCGTCGGCCCAGGGCAGGTCCTCCTCGCCGCCCAGGACGAGGATCCAGTCATCGGCCGCGGCGACGCGCAACTGCGCGCCTTCGAGGACCCGGGAACGGGCGGACGCCGCGAGGGCGGCCGCGACCGGACCCGAACCGGCCACCGCCACGGCGGGCAGGGGCGGCTCGCGTGGCACCCATTCCAGGCCGAATCCCGGGGTCACGGGCTCACCACGGCGACCAGCCGCGCCCGGACCGACCTGAGCGGTTCGGCGAGGTCGTCGGTCGCGAACCAGGCGTCGATCTCGCGCAGTGTCGCCTCCACGCGCAGACGCTGGTCGCGATCGGGTTGTGCCGCATCGAGTTCGGTGAGCAGGGTGCGGCCGGTCTCGGCGAGCCGGGTGGCACGTGCCTGTGCGCCGCGGGAGAACTCCTCGGCGGCATGTGTCAGGTTGCGGTTGTCTGACTTGTCCATCAGGTCGGCGAGTGTCTCCCTGGCGGCGGCCTGTGTGTCCGCGGTCGGGACGATCAGGGGCAGCACCCAGAGATCGGCCATGGAGGCGGTGGACCGTCCGTCCAGGATCGCCGCCGCCGCGACCAGTCGCTGGACGCGGACCGCCCGCCGGTCGGTGATGTGGATGCCCGCGGCGCGCAGGCGCCGGATGGCGGTGCCGATGAGCGGCTGGACCTGCGACATGTCGCATCCCCGCGCGGCGGTGGCGAGGCGGTCCACGGCCTCCATCAGCCCGGCGTGATCGTGCTCCACCGTGTCGGGCAGCCGCCAGCCCGCCTCCAGGAGTTCCTCGAGCCGCGCGTCGGGGACCGGTTCGACGAAGATCCTGGCGAGGAACCTGTCGGCGAACGCCGCCAGAGAGGGATCGTCGGGCAGGGTGTTCGCCGCGCCGACGCAGACTCTGAGGGGTGTGGAGACGGCGGTGTGGCCGCGCCGGAAGACCCGTTCGTTGAGGATGCCCAGCAACGTGTTGAGGATGGCGGTCGAGCCGAGGAAGACCTCGTCGAGGAAGGCGACGTCCGCCTCGGGCAACATGCCGGCCGTCTCGATCTCCACCACGCCGTCGCGCAGGCGGCGCAGGTCCACGGGTCCGAACACCTCGTTGGGCTCGGTGAAACGCCCGAGCAGGTATTCGAAGTATCTGCCGCCGAGGCTTCCCGCGACGCGGCGGACGGCCTCCGACTTGGCCGTGCCGGGCGCGCCGATCACGAGCAGGTGTTCGCCCGCCACCGCGCACAGCGCGACCACCTCGGCGATCAGCTCTCGCTGGACCAGTCCGGCGCGTGCGGCGGCCACCGCGTCGCGGACCGCGGCGGCGTCCTGAGTGAGATCGATGCTCGGCTCGGAATCAGTTTTCACGCGCCGGAGTGTACGGAAGCAGGCGGCGGACGATCATCCGAATTGTGTGCTTTGCAGGATGTTGGGGTGATTAACCAATTGACGCTCGTCTGGCCGATGCCGTTGAGTGTCGCGATGCCCCGGCTCCGCATCGAACCCGTCGGCGACGCCACGCTCGAAGACTGGCGTCACGTCCACAACGTGATCATCCCCTCCGATCCTCTGTCGACCGACGAGGTGCGAGAGCGCGTCGGGCGCAACCATCTGGAGGTGGCGTATCTCGGCGACGTGCTCGTCGGTTGCACGACCGTGCGTCCTCCCGCGGGCGACGCGGCGACCGCCACGGTGATCGTCCGTGTGCTTCCGGCCCATCGGCGAAACGGGTACGGCGAGGAGCTCTACGAGACGGAGGTGGCGCACGCCCGGACGTCGGGCGCCCGGGCGATCGAGACCGTGGTCCTCGCGTCGAACGCGGACGGGCTGCGGTTCGCGCTGTCCCACGAGTTCGTGGAGGTGTCCCGCTACCTCCCGCCAGAGGACGAGGACCCCTTCATCACCCTGAGACTCCAATGACACCCCCTCTCTTGGCTGTGATCATGCACAGGTACGGCGACAGGCGCTCTCATCAGGGGAACGCGAACCGTGATCATGCATACCTTCGGCGAAACGCCCGCTGACCAGGGAGGACGTCGTGCGTGATCATGCGGCGTCGACGGTCTCGGCCTCCTCGGCCTTCTCCGTACGGCGTGAGCGGCCCGCCCGGACGGCGACGGACGCGCCGATCAGCACGACCGCGACGGCGGCGAGCAGCCAGCCGTCGCCGATCTCCGCGGCGGCGTAGCCCGCGATCGCGTCCGCCGCCACCCACGCGGTCCCGCCGGCCAGGACCCAGCCGATGAACCGCCGGTACGGCATGCCGAGCGTCCCGGCCAGAACCGGGATGAGCGAGTCCATGACCGGCAGGAAGTACGACAACGCGAGCGCCGGGCCGCTGCGCCGCAGGACGTCGCCTGCCTGGCGCCAGCGCGCATCGCCGACTCGGGATCCCCATCGGCCGTGCAGCAGGCGGGAGCCGTACCGGCGGCCGAGGAGGTGGCCGACGGACGCGCCCGTCACGCATCCGGCCGCGCCGGAGGCGATCACCGCCGCGACCTCGGCCGGCCCGCTCGCGGTGGTCCCCGCCAGGAGGATGAGCGCGTCGGCCGGGATCACGAGGCCGACCAGCAGCATGCCGTCGAGGACGAGGAAACCGAACAGGGCCGCGCAGACGATGACGAGGCTCTGGTCTCTCAGGACGTCCAGCACGAGATCAAGCCTCGTCGAGGCGTGGTCCGGGAACATCGGGAGCGACCCTGACGCGTCCCTGATACCGATCGGCCACAAGGAGGAGGGCGGCGGTACTCCCGTCGTGTGACCGGCCGGATTCCGCTACCGCGCCGGCGGAACAGAGCGCGGACCGGCGACGCGGGTCGACCGTCAGGTGGTGAGGCCGCCGCCCACCGGAAACGGGCGGGTCAGGAGGTACGGATGACCGTCACTCGGGCTGGTCCCAGATGCTGGGGGGATCGGGGGTCGTGCGGTCGGAGGGCCAGGCGAGCGCGGAGGCGGCGGCGTCCAGGTCGTCGGTGGCGATCACGAGCCGGACGCCGCCGAAGGTGGTGTAGGCCAGGTCGATGTTGACGCCGGCGTCGGAGAGCTCCCTGGCGAGTTCGCCGAGCGTGCCGGGGCGGTGTTCGACGTCGATGACCATGACAGGGCGCACCTCGACCACGCCCATTCCGGCGGATTCAAGCTTTTCGCGGCATCGGGCCGCCACGTCGTCGTCGACGAGGATGTGGACGACGCCCTTCCCCTCACCCGTGACGGCGGCGAGGCCGAGCACGTTCACGCCGGACTCCCCGGTGATCTCTCCCAGTCGGGCCAGCTCACCGGGTCGGTCATTGAGGATCACCTCGATGTCCGTCGGCATGGTCCAATTTTCCCATGCAGGCATATACCGGACGCAGTGGGCTGCCTGGTCAGCGGTCGAGCCGGGCGTAGCGCCGTACGGCGAGGGGGAAGAAGATCGCGCTCAGTGCCAGCGGCCAGAACAGGGCCATCGCCGTCGAGTGCTCCGCGATCCATGATCCGCCACTGGTGGGATTGCCGAACAGTTCACGTGTGGCCGTGATCGTGGCGGCCAGCGGGTTCCACTCCGCGACGGTGGCGAGCCAGCCCGGCATCGTGTCGGTCCAGACGAACGCGTTGGACAGGAAGCCGATGGGCCACACCAGGATCTGGAGGGCCACGACGGCCTCGGGCGAGCCGATGGCGAGCCCGAGATGGATGCCGACCCACAGGAACGCCAGGCGCAGCAGCAACAGCAGTCCGACGGCCGCGGCCGCCCTGCCCCAGCCGTCGTGCCAGCGCCAGCCGACGGCGAGACCGCAGAGGATGAGCACGGCGAGCCCGAGGACGCTGTTCAGCATGTCGGCCGCGCACCGGCCGACCACGACCGCGGACCGGGACACCGGCATCGAGCGGAACCGGTCGGTCACGCCCTTGGCCGCGTCGGCGGCGACCGCGGTGAAGGTCGCCTCGACGCCGAAGAGCATGCTGAGGGCGAACATGCCGGGCATGAGGAACTCCCGGTAGTCGCCGCCCCCGGGTACGGCCATGCCGCCGCCGAAGAGGTAGCCGAACATCAGCACGATCATGACGGGGAACAGCAGGCCGACGACCACCTGGGCGGGCTGCCTGGCCCAGTGCGCGAGGATGCGCGTGGTCATGGTCCAGCCGTCGGCGACCGCCCACTTCAGCCGTGAGGCCGGGCCGTACGGGGCGTGCGGGGTGGCCGTCGTCACGCGGCCACCTCCTTCCGGGAGTCGTCGTGTCCGGTCAGGTGGAGGAACACCTCGTCGAGGGTGGGCCTGCGGACGCCGATGTCCTCAACGGCGAGGCCGGTGGCCTCGAGCGTCCGGGCGAGCTCGGCGAGGGCGGCCGCCTTCTCGCGCACGGGTGCGCTGACGCGGCGGGTGTCGGGGTCGAGCGAGACCTGAGCGCCGGTGGCCTGGGCGAGGACTCCGGCCGCCGCCGGGAGGTCGGCGGCGTCGTGGAGGACCACCTCGACGCGGTCGCCGCCCAGCGCCGACTTGAGCTCTCGCGGGGTCCCCTCGGCGATCACCCTTCCCGTGTCCATGATGGAGATCCGGTCGGCGAGCTGATCGGCCTCCTCCAGGTACTGCGTGGTGAGCAGGGCGGTGCGGCCCGTGGCGACGAGCGCTCGGACGGCCTCCCACACCTCGTTGCGGCCGCGGGGGTCGAGGCCGGCCGTGGGTTCGTCGAGGAACAGCACGGGCGGGGAGAGGATCATGCTGACCGCCAGGTCGAGGCGGCGGCGCATCCCGCCCGAGAACTGCTTGACCGGCTTGTCTCCCGTCTGCGCCAGGCCGAACCGTTCGAGCAGCTCGTCGGCGCGGGAACGGGCGCGGGCGCGGCCCAGGTGGGACAGCCGCCCGAACATCACCAGGTTCTGCCGTGCGCCGAGCACCTCGTCGACGGCGGCGTTCTGGCCCACGAGCCCGATGTGCGCGCGGACCTGTGCGGCCTGCCGTACGACGTCGTGGCCCGCCACCGAGGCGCGGCCGCCGTCGGGCCGCAGCAGCGTGGTCAGCATGCGCACGACCGTCGTCTTGCCCGCGCCGTTGGGGCCGAGCAGCCCGCACACGCCGCCCTCGGGCACGGCCAGGTCGAAGCCGTCGACCGCCCAGGTGTCGCCGTAGCGCTTGCGCAGTCCTTCCGCGACCACCGCGAACGTCATCCCCGCCTCCATCCACTCGGTTCCGTACGTTGTACCGTACAGCATACGGTACAGGTGAAGGATAGACTGCGCGGCGATGACGGAGTACACGGGCAGGGGAGATCCGGCGCGGAGCCTGGCCATCCTGTGGCGCACGGGCGAGCGGGCGAGCAGGAAGGGCAAGCCCGACCTGAGCGTCGACCTGATCGTGCGGGCGGCCGTCGAGGTGGCCGACGCGGAGGGGATCGCCGCGCTGTCGATGCGCAAGGTGGCCGAGCGGCTCGGGGTCGGCACGATGTCGCTCTACACCTACGTGCCGGGCAAGGCTGAGCTGCTCGACGTCATGTTCGACACGGTCTGCGGCGAGGCGGCCATGCCCGAGGACGTCCCCGGGGGCTGGCGGGGCAGGCTGGAGCTGATCGCCAGGGAGAACCTGGCCCTCTTCCGGCGGCACCCGTGGATGTTGCACATCTCCGCGACCCGTCCCCCTCTGGGGCCGAACATCGTCGCCAAGTACGACTACGAGCTGCGTGCCGTCGACGGTATCGGGCTGGACGACGTCGAGATGGACTCGGTGATCACCTTGGTCGGCGGGTACGTGACGGGTGCGGCACGGGGGGCGGTGGAGGCGGCTCAGGCCGAGGGGAGCACCGGGATGACCGACGAGGAGTGGTGGTACGCCCATTCCCCGTTCTTCGCCAAGGTCTTCGACCCGGCCCGATACCCGCTCGCGACCCGCGTCGGCGCGGCCGCGGGCGAGGCCCACAACGCGGCCTACGACCCCGGGCACGCGTTCGAGTTCGGCCTGCAGCGGGTGCTCGACGGCATCGAGACGTTCATCGGGTCCCGTGCGGTGCGTCCGGCCGAGTCCGGGGAAGCTGAACGGTAGGACCGTCCGCCCGGGACGGTGGGCGGGGGTGGCGGGATGCGGGCTGCGGCGACCGCCCCGAGCGCGGGAAGGCGGGCCCGGCTCGGGCCGCAGATCCTGGCGACCGCGCTGACGCTGGCGACGGGGGCCACCAACGCGATCAGCTTCTTCGGCCTGGGCGGCGTCTTCACCAGCGTCATGACCGGGAACCTCGTCCTGCTGGGGCTCGCCGTCGGCCGTCCCGATGCGACGCTCGCCGCGCACGCGATCGGCGCCATCGCCGGGTTCGTCGCCGGCGTGGTCGCAGGCAGCCATGTCATCGGCCGGACCGGGCCGGGGCATCCCGGCTGGGGCGTCCGGGTGGCGGTCGTGCTGGGGGTCGAGTTCCTGATGCTGGCCGGGCTGCTCGGGACGTGGGCGGCGGAGGACGGCCACCCCACCGGAGGCGTGCGGCTCACGCTGGCGGGCGTGGCCTCGCTGGCCATGGGCGCGCAGAGCGCGGTGATCAGGACCTTCGGGATCCCCGGCCTGTCGACCACCTTCTTCACCGGGACGCTGACAGGCGTGGTGGCGGGCCTGGTCATCGAGGGAAGGGTGCAGTGGCACAACGTCGTGCTGCTGGCGTCGGTGGTCGTCGGGGCGGCGGCCGGCGGGTGGATGGTCGATCATGGTGGCCCCTATGGGCCCGTGGTGCCCACCGCGCTCCTGGCGCTGGTGCTCGCCGGCCTGTGGCCGCTCGCCGTACGGCCGGGGCGTACGGCGGCGTGACCGAGCACGCGGACGCGAGGCGGCGAGACGCCGACTCGAAGGCGGCCGGGGCACGGGATTTGTCGGTGGTCCCGGTTAGCGTTGCGGGCACGAGACGAACGGCGACGAAGGGAGCACACCGTGTTGCGAGGGCTGACCACGGTCGCGTACCGGTCGACCGACCTGGAGGCGGCGAAGCGGTGGTACGCCGAGTTGCTCGGCGTGGAGCCGTACTATCAGCGGCCGGCGTACGTCGAGTTCCGCATCGGCGACTATCAGCATGAGCTCGGCATCATTGACAGCACGTACATGCCGGACCTCGGCGGCGTGGACGAGGGCGTGGTGGGCCCGGCCGGCGCCATCGTGTACTGGCACGTCGACGATGTGCACGCCGCCCTCGATCGGCTGACCTCCATGGGCGCGAAGCCGCACCATCCCCCTCGGGACTTCGGCGACGGGTTCATCGGCGCCTCGGTGATCGATCCGTTCGGGAACGTCCTGGGTGTCATGCACAACCCGCACTACCTGGAGGTCCTGAGCTCGTCAGGCGGCCCGGCCGCCACAGCGTGAGATCAGCCGGACTGCGGGTGGCGCCGCCGGTAGGCGGCCTTCTTGGCTTTGTTGCCGCAGGTGTTCATGGAGCACCAGCGGCGGTTTCCCGGCCGGGAGACGTCGACGAACAGGCCCTCGCAGTCCGGGTCGGCGCAGCGGCGAAGTCGTGACCTCGCGGGCCCGGTGAGGACGTCCACCGCGTCGCGGGCGACGAGGGCGAGCACGTGCCGCACCTGGGCCCCATCCTGGTGCCAGCCGAGCCGTCCGCCCTCGTCGAGCCGGGGGGCGAGGGCCGGGCGGGCGGCCCAGTCGTTGAGGATCTCCGCGTCCCGTGGGTCGGGGGACCCCCCTGTGCGCACCCGCTCGGCCGCGCGGTCGATCGCCTCGCGCAGGCGGCGCGCCGCGGTGAGCGTGACGGGACCGGCCGGGGGAGCCTCGTCGAGCAGCCCGGCCTCCACGCACCATCGCGAGAGGTCGCCGGGGACGGCGAGCCGTTCACGGGGAGCGGGTGCGCCCCGGTCGCCCAGCGTCGCGGTGAATGTGAAGCACAACCGCCCGTTGCCGAACCTGAAACCGTCGTCCCGGGGTCCGTCGCCGCTCTCCACGGAACCACTATAGCCGGTTCCATCATGATGCCCTCGCGGTGCTAGCGTGCAGGCCGGGCGGGTGCGGGTACGACGAGCGCCAGAGCCTGTCGAGCCGAGGCGTGCGCGCCTCGACCGTCGCGCGAGTTCGAAGATCGAGGGGGATCCAGCGATGACAGCGATGAACGTCGGCTTCGTGGGGCTCGGTGCCATGGGACGGGGGATGGCGGCCAATCTGGTCCGCGCGGGCCATGCCGTACAGGTGTGGAACCGTTCGCCGGGGCCGGTCGCCGAACTCGTCGCGCTGGGGGCGTCCGAGGCGGACGGTCTCGAGACCGTGTTCGCCAACGACGTCGTGATCTCCATCCTGTCCGACGACGCGGCCGTCGAGTCGGTCCTGCTGGATCCGCGCCTCCTGGAAGGGGCGGCGGCGACCGTCCACGTCAACATGGCGACGGTCTCGGTCGAACTGGCCGACCGCGCCGCCGCCCTCCACGCCGAGCACGGCGTCGGCTACCTGTCGGCTCCGGTGATGGGCCGGTCCGAGGTGGCGGCCGCCGGGAAGCTCAACATCGTCGCGGCGGGCGACGGCGCGCTGATCGACCATGTGGAGCCGCTGTTCGCGGCCATGGGCCAGCGCACGTGGCGCATGGGCGACACGCCTCACCAGGCCAACCTGGTCAAGATCGCGGGCAACTTCCTCATCGCCTGCGCGATCGAGTCCGTGGCCGAGGCCTGCGCCCTCGCGGAGTCGAGGGGGATCAGGTCGACCGGGCTCGTCGACCTGCTGACGAACACGATCTTCCCCGGCGTGATCTACTCCGGCTACGGGTCCATGGTCGCCGAGCGGCGCTACGAGCCCGCGGGGTTCCGCCTCTCGCTCGGGCTCAAGGACGTCTCCCTCGCGCTCAGCGCCGGGGCGGGAAGCAATGTGCCGCTTCCATTCGGGAGCGTGCTGCGCGACTCCTTCGTGGACGCGATCGCGCACGGCGACGCCGACCTCGACTGGGCGGCCGTCGCCGAGGTCATCCGGCGCCGCGCGGGCCTGGCCGCGGGGAACTCGTGACGGAGGGGCGCGGCATGAGGGGGTTGCCCAGCGAGGCGGAGACCATCTGGAAGCCGTGGTGGAGCATCTCCGCCTCGTAATGTCCCACGGCGTCGAGCAGGGGCACGCCCCTCGCCGCGACGCCGACCAGGGCCTGCCGCAGGAGTTCGGCGTGGCGAAGGGTCGTGTTGGCCCCCTCCCCGCGCCCGGGCGACATGGTGTGCACGGCGTCGCCGAGGAGGGTGACGTCCGTCGTCGGCCACGGGGAGACGGGCCGGGCGCTGCGCAGGCCGACCGGGAAGGTGGCGGGGACGTCGGCCTCGTCGAGGATCCGCCGGGCCAGCGGGTGGAAGTCCGCGACAGTCTCACGCGCCAGTCGATGCAGGGTCTCCCCGTCGGACTGCCGGAAGCGCTCGGCGGTGAGCGACGGCCCGGCCGCCCATCCGGTCCGCTCGTCACTGGAGACCATCCAGGCGAGGTAGCCGGGCATGTCCGTCAGCCGCGCGCCGGGGGCGAGCCTCGCGACGGCCTCAGGCACGGGCTCCCTGGTCCTGCAGGTGACCACGGACATGGCCGCGTCGCCGGGCGCGATGAGACGGTTGAAGCTGTCGACGAGGACATCGGGGAGCCAGTCGAGCATGCCGGGCGTGATCGGCGTCCGGCCGTAGACGAAGTTCCCGATGTCGTCGACCTCGGCGGCGGGCAGCAGCTGGCGGCGGACCGCCGAGTTGGTCCCGTCGGCGCCGACGAGCAGGTCGCCGGTCGCGACGGTCCCGTCGGCGAAGTGCGCACGCACCCGGCCGTCGCCGGCATGGTCGTACCGGACGAACGTCTTGCCGAAGTGCCGTACGTCGTCGAGGCCGGACAGCAGGATCTCGCGCAGCGTCAGCCGGTTGACTCCGAAGAAGACGTCGTGGGGGAGCAGCGGGACGGGCTTTTCGAACTTGGGGTTCAGCAGGTGGTCGAGGAACGCCATGCGTGTGGCCGGCAGGATGGCCGTCGCGACGCAGAGCTCGAACAGGTCCTCGGGCAGGCAACTCCTGAGGGCGGACGTGCCCTCCTCCTTGAGTGAGATGCGCCAGCCCTGGCCGCGGAAGCGGGCGGACCGGTCGCGCTCGTAGACGTCGACGCGGATGCCGGACTTGCGCAGGCCCTGAGCGAGGCAGAGCCCGCCGACGCCGCCGCCGATCACGAGCACGTGCGGGCCGTTCGAATGGTCTTCGTTCATACGGGGTCCTTTCGGGGAAACGGCCCCACCGTAGCCTGATAGCTGTCGCGACAGCAACAGTCGTGCCAGCTACCATGACGCGATGGAATCCCCATCAGCCGGAAGCCGGCCGTACCAGGATCAGAACCGCGCCGTCCCGATCGCGCTCGTCCTGGGAGGCGGCTCGCTTCTCAACCAGGTCGGCCGCGAGCTGCGCACCGCCGTGGAGAGCCAGCTGGCCCCGTTCGACGTCACGTCCCAGCAGGCCGCGCTGCTCCTGCACGCCGCGCGGCAGGAGGCGAGCCCCAACCAGCTCGCGCCTCAGCTCGGGACCGACACGGCGGGCATGACCAGACTGCTGGACCGCCTCGAGGACAAGGGGCTGGTACGGCGGCGCAGGCATCCCGGCGACCGGCGCTCCATCGTCATCGAGGTGACCGAGGAGGGACGCGCGATCGTCCCCCGTCTGGCCCCTGTGTTCGGGCGTGTCACAGGGCGGCTGCTGGCGGGATTCTCCGAGACGGAGGTCCGGGAGCTCACGGGCATGCTCCAGCGCATGCTGGAGAACCTGACCGGGACCGGAGCCGAAGCGTTGTCATGACCCCTTGTGCGGCTCCGCGGCGATGACCACGATCACGCCCAGGAGCGCCAGCGTCAGGTTCGCGAACAGCGCGTGTTCGGCGAGGACGTCGACACGAGGGATGACGACGCGGTTGAAGAAGTTCAGCACGATTCCGAAGAACGGCTGAACCAGCAGGTGGTCGATGGCTCCGCTGACCCCCTGCACGGCCAGGAAGACCCCGATGAACTGAATCGTCGAGCGCATGATCGGAACGCTAGGGAGCCGGCGCCGGCCGCGGAACGGCCATGAGGCCCTCCGCGGCCCGTCCGGGGTATCGTCCCGGCGGGCCGGGACCGACCAAAGTAGCGGCCGTCCGGACTTCGGTACCGTCGCGTCGCGGCCACCTGGCCGGACGCCGTCCGGTCGGTAGCCTCGAAACGATGGACGGCGTGGCGACCCGGCGCAGCACCCGGGACTGGATCGTGGACACCTGCCTGTTCCTGTTCGCGGTCGCCTTCGGGCTGCTCACGGCATCGGAGCGCGTTCAGGCGCCGCTGCCGGAGCCGGCATGGGTCTTCAGCCTCGACCAGATCGTCGCCACGCTGGGCTGCGCCGCCCTGTGGCTGAGGCGCAGCCGGCCGGTCGAGCTCTGCCTGGTGCTGAGTGCCCTGTCGACGTTCTCGGAGTTGGTTTCGGGTGCGATGCTGGTCGCCCTGTTCACCGTCGCGGTCCACCGCCCGCCTCGGACGACGGGGATCGTATTCGCGCTGAGCCTCGTCGCCGCGGTCGTCTACGTCGAGGTGCGCCCCGAGCCGGACACGCCCGGACTCCTGATCTGGCTGCTCGGGCTCGCCATCACGGGCGCCACAGTCGGCTGGGGCCTGTTCATCCACCACCGGCGGGAACTGGTGATGTCGCTACGCGACCGGGCGGCCCGCGCGGAGACCGAGGCGCACCTGCGGGCCGAGCAGGCCCAGCTGCGCACGCGCGAGGCCATCGCCAGGGAGATGCACGACGTGCTCGGCCACAGGCTGTCGCTGCTCAGCGTCCACGCCGGCGCGCTGGAGTACCGCCCCGACGCCCCGCCCGAGGACGTCGCGCGCGCCGCCAAGGTCATCAGAGAGAGCGCCCACCAGGCGCTGCAGGACCTGCGCGAGGTCATCGGCGTGCTCCGCGCCCCGGTCGGCGAGTTGCCGCAGCCGACCTTCGCGGACGTCCACCAACTCGTCGCCGAGTCGGTCGAGGCGGGAATGCGGGTCGACCTGTGCCAGGAGGTCGGCGACCCGGTTCCCGACGGCATGGGCCGCACGGCGTACCGCGTCGTCCAGGAAGGCCTGACCAACGCCAGGAAGCACGCCGCGGGGGCCGACGTGCGGCTGCTGGCGGTGGGGGCGCCCGGACAGGGACTGACGGTCGAGGTGGGCAACACCGCCCCGAACGCCGCCCCGAACGCCGCCCCGAACGCCGAGCCGGTCCCCGGACCGGTCAGCGCACCGGGCTCCCCGCCAGGCTTCCCACCGGGCTCCCCACCGGCCCCAACGTTGGGCGCCGCACCGGGGGGCCTCGCGCGGAAGGTCCCAGGGCAGGGACTCCTCGGCCTGGCCGAACGCGTCGCGCTCGCGGGCGGGAGGCTGGAGCACGGCCCGACCGAGGAAGGCGGCTGGCGGCTCACGGCATGGTTACCCTGGCCGACATGACCACCTCGGACTCCCTCCCCGTGGGCGTGCTCATCGTCGACGACGACCCCCTGGTGCGTGCCGGCCTGACGATGATGCTCGGCGGCGCGCCCGACGTCCGCGTGGTCGCCGAAGCCGGTGACGGCGCGGAAGCCCTGTCCCTCATCGATCTGCACGATCCCGACGTGGTGCTGATGGACATCCGGATGCCCGCGATGGACGGGCTGTCCGCCACCGAGGCCCTGCGCGCCCGCCCGCGGGCGCCGGAGGTCATCGTCCTGACCACCTTCGACGCCGACGAGCACGTCCTGCGCGCCCTGCGCGCGGGCGCCGCCGGCTTCCTCCTCAAGGACACCCCGCCCGACGAGATCGTGGCCGCGGTGCGCCAGGTCGCCAAGGGGCACCCCGTGCTCTCCCCGGCGGTCACCCGGCGCCTCATCGCCCGGGTCGCCCACTCCGGCCAGGACCGGCGCCGCGCCGACGCCGGGCGGCGCCTCGCGCTTCTCAACGACCGTGAACGCGAGGTGGCCGTGGCGGTCGGAGAAGGCAGGTCGAACGCGCAGATCGCCGCCGTCCTCTACCTCGGCGTCCCCACGGTCAAGACGCACGTGTCGAGCATCCTCACCAAACTCGGCCTCAACAACCGGGTGCAGATCGCGCTGCTCGTCCACGACGCCGGCCTCCTCGACGAGCAGGACGCGGCGGGCTAAATCGGTCGACGTGCCGTAGGGCGAATCGCTAGTGTCCCCGCCTGTGCCGGAAACCGACTCACCGATCGACCCGAACGAGGTCAGGCCGCCTTCCCCGGACATGCCAGTCCGGCGGCTGGGCCTCGACGACCTCCCCGACTGCATGCTGCTGGCCCAGGACCGCGACTGGTCCCGTGAAGAGCACAAATGGCGTCTTCTGTTCGACGTCGGCGAGGTCTACGGCATCGACGACCCCGCCGGCGGGCTGGCCGGGACGGTGGTGTCGACCCGGTACGGCACAGGGGTCGCCGGAATCGGCATGATGCTCGTCGCGCGCAGGCACGAGCGCCAGGGTCTCGGCAGGCGGCTGATGACGCACGCGCTCGAGCGGAGCGGCACGGCCAGCGTCTGGCTGACGGCCACCGAGTACGGGCGCCCGCTCTACGAGCGTCTGGGCTTTCGCGCCATCGGCCACTCCAGCGCGTACACCGGGCCGTTCCGTGCCCGGCCCTCGGACCCGGCCCGGCCCGTGTCGCGTCCGATGACCGCGGCCGACCTTCCCGCGGTGCTCGCCCTGGACGCCGAGGCATGCGGCGTACCGCGCACCGAACTGGTCACGCGGCTGCCCGCGTTCTGCACGTCGATGCGCGTCGTGGACGGACCCTCCGGCATCACGGCGTACGGCGGGGCATGGCGCAACGAGAGCGTCACCGTCCTCGGTCCCCTGATCGCCGGTGAGGGGGAGACGGCCGCGGCGCTGCTGTCCGACCTGGCCGCGGAGGCCGAGGGCCCGCTGCGCGTCGACGTGGAGCACCGGTGGCCCGCGCTGATCGACTGGGCTGTGGACCACGGCCTCACCCGGGCCTTCACGACCACGGTCATGATCCAGGGCGCGGACCTTCCCGGCGACCGCGACCGGTTGTTCCTCCCGGTGACGGTCGCCCTCGGCTGAGCCCGCGCGGGCCGGCGCCGCCCGGGCCGCGCCGGCCGTGACCTGGTTCACGAGGCGAACTGGACGTCCCGGACATCCGCCTTGGGGGCGAGGAACGCGGCGAGCGCCGCGCCCTCGGCGGCCAGCGCGTCGGCGTCCTCGCCCGAGATCTTCGCGAACGGGCGGATCACCAGTGTCGCCTTCCCGCGCTCCTCGGCGAACGTCCACGTCCCCGCGGTGAATCCGTCGAGCAGGATGAGGCGGGGCACGGGCCCGTGGGGGTCGAAGTCCTGCCGCCGGTAGGCGTCGGTCACCACCCGCGACCTGTCGGCGTGCGAGAGCAGGAGATTGTCGAAGTCGTACAGGAACCGGGCCGGCGCGGGGGTCTCCGGGTCCGGCCGCGGCGCGTCCGGCAGGTCGAACAGTTCGGCGCCGTTCTCGTCGCGGAAGGACAGCAGGCGGGGCCGCAGCCGCTCGAGGACCTCGGTCAGCCGGGTGAGACCCGACCACATCTGCACGTCCCGCACGGTGGCGGGGCCGAACGCCGCGAGGTAGCGCAGGACCATCTCCCCGACCGGGTAGTCCGCGCGCAGCGGCCGGCCGAGCCAGGCCTCGGCCGTGGTGTGCCTGGCCAGGCCGCTCGCGCCCCAGACTCCGCGCGGCGGCACCTGGACCAGCGGCAGGGCGGCCCGCACGGTCTGGGCGAGGGCCGCCTGGTCGCGGCCCGGCCACCGCTCGCCGAGGACCCGGCCGAGCTCGCTGAAGGTCAGCGGCCTGTCCTCGACCGCCGCCCTGCCCGCACGGGCGAGCTCGTCCGGGTCGATCCCCGCGACGCCCTTTCCGAAGACGGATCTCGTGCTGCGCTCGATCGTCGGCTGGATCAGTCCACGCAGGGCGAGGGCGTCCGGCGCCGTCATCAGATGGATCGTCGAGCGCATGAGCGCGATCCGGACGGCCCCCCTGTTCGTCAGCAGGTCGGCGGCCTCGCGCGGATCGAAGGCGGACAGCCGGGCCCACAGGCCGACGTACCAGGTGTGCGGGGTCTGCGCCTGCAGGCCCACGAGGTGCTCGATCGCCTCGTGTGCCGTCATGTCGTGGCGGCGCAGCAGGAGCTGGCGCTCGAGCGTGGCCCGGCTGAGTGCGCGGCGGCTCAACACGGGTGCTCCCGCCGGGTGCCCGGTCCTCGTCACCGTGCGGGCAGGGGCGGGTTCCCGCTGGGCGCCGTCCTGGGAGGGGCGGGCATTGGGGCGGATGTCGTTGCCGTTCTCCATGCCTCGAACGGTAGACGCCAATTAGGAACACCTCATTCCTAATGAACCGGCAGACTGGTCTCATGTTGGAGACCTCGGCACGGCTGCTCCGCCTGCTGTCACTGCTGCAGACACCGCGTGACTGGACGGGGACCGAACTCGCCGAGCGGCTCCGCGTGAGCACGCGGACCGTCCGTAACGACGTGGAGCGGCTGCGGGCCCTCGGTTATCCCGTGGACGCCACCCGGGGAGCGGTGGGCGGCTACCGGCTGGGCGCCGGGTCGGCCCTCCCGCCGCTCCTGCTCGACGACGAGGAGGCGGTGGCCGTCGCGGTGGGGTTGCGCACCGCCGCCGGCGGCGCGATCGCTGGCCTGGAGGAGACGTCCCTGCGGGCGCTGGCCAAGCTCGAGCAGGTGCTGCCGTCCCGGCTGCGCCGCCGGGTCAACGCCCTGCACACCTACACCGTCCAGGTGCCACGCGACGGCGCGGGACCGGTGGTCGACCCCGAGGTGCTGACGACGCTGGCGGCGGCCTGCCGCGACCACGAGCTCCTGCGGTTCGGCTACCGCGACCACGCGGGGTCGGCCGGTCTCCGGACGGCGGAGCCGTACCGGCTGGTCAACTGGGGCCGGCGGTGGTACCTCGTGGCCTGGGACGCCGACCGCGGCGACTGGCGGACGTTCCGGGTCGACCGGATCGAACCGCGCACGCCGAACGGCCCGAGGTTCACACCCCGCGAACTGCCCGAGGACGACGTCGCCGCCTACGTCTCGCGCCGGGTGTCGGCGGCGGCCTGGCGTCACCACGCCCGGGTGACCGTCCACGCGCCCGCGCAGGCCGTCGCCGAGCGCATCACGCCCGCCGTCGGGACCGTGGAGATCGTCGACGAGACCACGTGTGTCCTGCGGACCGGGGCGGACACACTCGGCACCATCGCCGTCTACCTCGGGCTGCTCGGACTCGACTTCACCGTCGACGACCCGCCGGAACTGGTTGCGCACCTGCGCGAACTGGCCGCCCGGTACGACCGCGCCGCCGGCTGACACTGGTCCGCAGGCTGAAACCGCGCCGCAGGCTGAGACCGCGGCCGTCCGGCGTTCACCCCTGCGGCTGTTCAGGCGGCCCGGCCGCGAGCAGCGCCGCCGCCTGGCCCACGGCCTTCCACAGGGCGGGGTCCTCCCAGTAACCGGTGTGGCTGCCGACGCGGGGGACCGGCTCGCCGTACCGGAACGTGCTGGTGGGCGGGTCGGGTATCTCGACGTCCTGGCAGGAGGCGGCTCCGATGGAGCCGCCGACGTAGTCGGTCAGGTAGTAGAGGTTCACCCAGCGTTCCACCCGCAAGCGGTTCAGCATGTCCTGGTTGAAGTAGGCGGGGAAGCCCCAGTTGTACAGCTTGTGGACCGGAGCCCCGAACGTCACGAGCGACACCCGGTCGTCCGGGCTGCGGCGGTCCGGCTGGGCGAGCGCGGCGACGGCCAGCACGGAGCCCTGGCTGTGCGCGGTGAGCAGCACCCTGCCGTCGTTGTCGTGCAACCACCAGATGCGGCGCTGGAGTTCGGGCACCGCGCGCTCGGCGTACGACGGCGGGGCGAACGGATGGTAGGAGCGGGGCCAGAACGTGCCGACGTCCCACAGGACGCCGATCACCTTGCGCTTGGTGAGATCGCTCCAGCCGGATCGCAGCAGCACGATGAGGAACAGGGGGAGCGCCGCGGCGAGCGTCGTGCCGAGGCCGATCAGCCAGGGGGGCGCGCCGCCGGTCGCGCTCTCGTCCAGCTGCATGGAGCCGACCAGGAACACTCCCGCGACGACGATCCCGGTGAGCAGCAGGTCGATGTCCAGGGGCGCCTGGGCGAGGCGCCGCCAGGCGGCCACCGTCTGCGCCCAGGACCGCACCCGCAACCAGTCGTGGACGGCCGGATCCCGCACGGCGGGGTCGGAGACGGTGGAGGCCACCCATTCCACGGGACCGCCGGCGGGCGGGGCGCCGGCCTGCTCCTGTGCGAGATAGGCCTGCCGCGTCCGCTCCGTGGCCGGCCCGCTCGCGGCGCGCCAGAGCAGGACACCCTGCCAGAGCAGGAACACCAGGGCGATCGCTCCCGGCAGGAGGGCCAGGTACGGTGCGAACGGCCGGATGACCTGGAATACGGCGATGACCGGCTCCTGGGGCGGGATGAGGTAGTCGGTCTCCGAATAGTGGATGGCGCCCACGGAGTCCGCGACCCGGATCAGCGAGCCGAGCATGAAGACGTTGAGCACCCCCGCCGCGAGCGCCATCACGACGAACGGCGCCGCCCAGCGGAACCTGTCGTAGCCGCGGCGGGCCGCCTGCCCCGCGAGGGCCAGCCCGACGATGAGCACCAGTACGGCCGCCATCCGCATGCCGGGCAACTCCGTCATGTCGGTCAGCCAGAGCGCCAGCAGGGTCGCCCCGACTGTGGCGGCCGTCAGCAGCCACCCGCTCGCCGTCACGGCCGTGACGGCGAGCACCGTGACCAGCACCAGTGCGAGAGTTCCCGCGACCGCGAGGTTGGTGAGGTTCACGGCCTGCCCCATGCCGGGCAACTCGCCCTCGGTGAAGGCCACGGCCGGCTGCGTCCACGCGAAGACCGCCGACAGGACCAGGGCCGCGACGGCGACCGCGAGCATCGCGCCGGCCAGCTTCTCCGGCCACCGTTTCTCCGTCTCGGCGACGAGCGCCACGGCCACGCCGGCGAGGACGAGGCCGCTCAGCGCCAGGGTGGTCAGCGCGAGGGGCCGCTGCTCCACGTTCACCGTCGAGCGCACGGTGTGGGCGATGAGCGCGGCCAGCATGGCGACCGCCGCCGCCAGATGCGCCGTGCCGAGGCGGGAGGTGGCACGCCTGCCGTTCCAGAAATCGGGGTGCGCGAGCCCGGCGGTCAGCGCCGCCGCGCTGCGGGCGGGATCGGGGGAGGGAAGCGGGCCGCGGGCCGGGGGGCGCACCGTCTCGTACCGGCCCAGCGTCCTGCGGGAGAGCACGAGCATGATCGCGATGGCCAGCAACGGGACGGCCGCCGCGATCAGGACGCGCCGCCCGGGATGGTCCGCGACGAAGCCGAACTGGAGCCCGAACCCGTACAGCGGCCACGGTTTGACGCATTCGGCGCGACCGCCGCACTGGTATCCGAGGTAGTCGACCGGGATCCAGGTGAGGAACAACACGGCGTTCAGGGTCACGGCGAGCGCAGCCCAGCGGATCGCCGCCCGGTAGGCGGCGAAGACGCGCGGACGCCGCAACATCTGAGGGGGGAACATCCAGCCGGCGAGGTTCGCCAGCAGGAAGGGCAGAAGCAGCAGCCACAACACCCGGGTGCCGCTCCGGGAGGTCAGCCCGCCCCAGGAGTACGCCTCGATGTGGCGGCCCTCCGCGTCGGGCCTTCGGTAGAACCCGGCGATCGCGTCGCCGCCGACCTGCTGGAGGGGGACGTCGCCCAGCATGCCCTGGGGTGAGGTGCCGCCCACGCCGTGGAGCCGGATCTCGGTCACGCCGTCAGAGGGGGGCTCCGGAGGTACGAGTCCCGCGCCGAGGCCCTGCGCCGGTCCTGCCACTGGTCCAGCCGTCGGCTCCGTTTCGGACACGGCCATGACGGCCTCCCGTTCGCCCGCTGATCGATCGTGCCGCGATTGGACCACATGGAACGATGCAATGCACGACTTTTGCGGACACGATCTGCGGCGGTGGTTCGCCCGCCGCCGAAACGTCCGGAACCTACGGTGTCGGAGCCGGCTCCTTCCGGCCGCGTCCGGGCTCCATGCCTGGATGGCGACCCGATGGAGCACCCGCGTCGCCATGCTCGGTGACTGCGCTCGCCCGCGGTTCTCACGGAAATCGCCTGGGATGGCGTGAGAACCGGAAACGCTGCTTGCCGACTGAAACGGAGACGACCGATGACCGACGAATCCCCGAGGACCGATGATCGCAGGCCCGCACTGGTCGTGACCGGGATGACCGACCACGTCCTCAGACTGGCGGCCACCTGGACCGCGTGGGACGGCACCCCGTTCCACATCGACGACCGGATCTACACGCCCCACAAGGCGATCCGCCGTGTCAGCGATCACCTGGTCGACCACCTCGCCGAGATGGAGGCCCGCCTGGCCGGGCGCGAGCCCCTGCCCGATCACTGGCACGCCTCCGCGACCACCACCCTCGCCGACCTCGCCCCGTTCACCCACGAGGACCTGGACGAGGCCCGCAGTCGCATCACCCGGCTGGCGCAGATGTGGACGGACCGCCTGGACGCGCTCACGCCCGAACAACTCGACCACTCGCCCGGCGACGGCTGGACCTTCCGCCAGCTCGCCTTCCACCTGGGCGGATCGACCTACTACGCCGACGCCGTGGGATCGCTCGTCCCGGCGGGGAAGGTCTGACCGTCAGGCGGCGTGGCTCTGCCGGGCCGCGGCCCTGGCGACGTTGCCCGGCATGCGGCCGAAGATCAGCCCGTGCAGGGGCGAGATGCCCCGCCAGTAGAGGTGGCCGAGCAGGCCGTGCGGATGGAAGATGGCCCGCTGGCAGTAGACCGTCCGGCCGTCCTCCTCGTGGCAGGCGAGCTCCAGCCACGCCAGGCCGGGCAGCCGCATCTCGGCGCGCAGCCGCAGCAGCGCGCCGGGGACGATCTCCTCGACCCGCCAGAAGTCGACGGCGTCCCCGACCCGCAGCCTGTTGGCGTCGCGCCTTCCCCGGCGCAGGCCGACCCCGCCCATGAGGCGGTCGAGCAGCCCCCGGATCCGCCAGGCGACGGGCAGGGAGTACCACCCGTTGTCGCCGCCGACCCCCTCGATGACCTGCCACAGCGCGGCAGGGGAGGCGTTCACGACCTTGCTGCGCTCATCGACGTAGAGGCTGCCGCCCGCCCAGTCGGGGTCGGTCGGCAGCGGGTCGCTCGGCGCGCCCGGAGTCGAGGCCGACGACCAGCGGGTGGCGACGTCGGCCTCCTTGATCCGGCGCAGCGCCAGATGCACGGCCTGGCGGAAGTCGATGAGCCCTTCGGGGAGGTCGGGGACGTACCGGGTGATGTCGTGCTCATGGCAGATCGCCTCGTTGCGCAGGGATTCCACGAGCGGCCGGGCGACTCCGGCGGGCACCGGCGTGACCAGTCCGACCCAGTAGCTCGACAGCCGCGGGGTGAGCACGGGAACCGGGATGATCATGCGAGGTGGCAGGCCTGCGACCTCGGCGTATCCCCGCATCATGTCGGCGTACGAGAGGACGTCGGGGCCGCCGATGTCGAAGGCCCGGCTCACCTGGGCGGGCAGCTCCGCTACGCCCACCAGATAGCGCAGCACGTCCCTGATCGCGATCGGCTGCGTCAGTGTGCGCACCCAGCGGGGTGTGGTCATGACCGGCAGCCGCTCGGTGAGATAGCGCAGCATCTCGAACGACACCGACCCCGAGCCGATGATCATCGCGGCGCGGAGCGCGACGGTCGGGACGTCCGACGCCAGCAGGATCCGCTCGACCTCCCCGCGCGAGCGCATGTGCGGTGACGGCCTGCTGGCGGTGGTGAGTCCGCCGAGGTAGATGATCCGGCGCACGCCCGCGTCCCCGGCCGCGGCGGCGAACACCTCCGCCGCCCGCCGGTCCTTCCGAGCGAAGTCGCGTCCCGACCCCATCGTGTGGATGAGGTAGTAGGCGACCTCGACCCCGTCGAGGGCCGCCCGGGTCTGCTGGGGGATCATCGCGTCCGCCTCGCGGACCTCCACCCGGTCGCGCCAGGTCTGGTCCCGCAGCCTGCCGGCGGCCCTGGCCATGCACCGGACGTCGTAGCCGGCGTCCAGCAGTTGCGGCACGAGCCTGCCGCCGATGTAGCCCGTCGCCCCCGTGACCAGACACCGCGTCATCGCCTCACCCCCGAAGGGATGCATACCCGAAGCCGGCGTGAGTTCCTGCATGCCGTCGCCCGTTCACAGGTCGTCGCGGAATGGGGATCACTCACGCCGGCGAATGAAGGCCATTACGGGGATGTCAATTCCTGCCCGGCGGACCGTCCGGCGGCGGAATGGCCGGCGATGGTGAACTTCGTCGCGGGTCTGATCCGATCAGTAGAACACCTGGTTGCCGGAGTATTTGCAACCCCACACCTGAAGGGCGGTTCCGTCGACCGTTCCCTGGCCCAGCACGTCCAGGCAGAAGGAGGTGTCGTCGCGACGGAACGAATAACCCGACTTCGTTCCCTCGGGCGTCGTCACCGAGCCGACGTATTCCTGGACCCACCGCTGGTTCGCATAAGCCGAACTGCAGTCTTGCTGCTTGACGCGGGATCCGTTCGCGGGATTGGTGACCAGGTCCAGACACTTCCCGGTGTAGTAATTCCGCATCTGGTACGCGTATGAGCCGTCGGCGAAGTTGATGCGGTGCAGGCACCAGTACTGGCTCTCGCCGTTGTACCAGGTCCAGATGTGCGACAGCGCGCCGTTGGACTTGGACGGGCCGGCGATGTCGATGACCATCCGCTTGCTCTGCGCCCTGCTGGCCGCGGCGGCTCCCCACCAGAATCCCTGGTTGCCGACGTTCCAGTCGGCTCCGTAGCGGG
Source organism: Planotetraspora phitsanulokensis (assembly GCF_016863295.1). GTDB lineage: Bacteria > Actinomycetota > Actinomycetes > Streptosporangiales > Streptosporangiaceae > Planotetraspora > Planotetraspora phitsanulokensis. Next base: position 80,877 of record NZ_BOOP01000006.1, on the reverse strand, counting down.
CGGAGCAGATGCTGGCGGCGGCCTGTGCGGGCTGTGCGGTCGCCAGCGGCACGGCCACGAGGGCGGCGGCCGCGGTTTTACATCGGCTCCACCGTCTGTGTAAGAAGGATTACGGGCCCAAATTCCGATGACTTTGCGTGAAAACGCGATCGGCCCGCGTGACCGGGGATCACGCGGGCCGACAGAGGCGGTACGCCGGGCGGCGGGCCGGTTCAGGCGCTGGGGACGGCCGCGCCGTACGGCATGCCCGACGCCACGTACTCGTCGTAGAGGGGCTGCCACGGCTCGGCCGACGTGCTGTGCGGCCCATCCGCCGAGGCTCCGGACAGGTGCTTGCCCAGTTCGGCGAGGCACACCGTCCAGCCGGCGGCGTTGCGGGCGGCGGTGTCCCGCGCTTCGAGCACGTTGACCAGGGTGAGCCGGCAGTGCTCCGCGTCGATCGACTCGACGTTGAACCGGAGTTCGTCGCCGCCCCAGGAGAAGGCGAGGCGGCGCGGCGGTTCGAACGCGAGGACCGTGCCGGTCATCGCCTCCAGGTTCGGATCGCCGGAGAACGTGATCTTCCCGCCCGCGTGGGGTTCCAGTTCGACGGTGGAGGGGAACCAGTGGGCCAGTCCCTCCGGGGTCGAGACGGCCTCCCAGACCCGCTCGGCCGGATGCGCGTAGGTGCGCTCGAAGCGTACGGCGGGCCGGCCTTCGTGCTGGATGAACGTTCCGCGGTCCATCAGGGCTCCTTCGTGGTGTCGAGGTGGTGTCCGAGGGCGTCGAGCCGGTCGTTCCACAGCAGCCGGTACGGCGCGAGCCACGCGTCGAGCGCGGCGAGCGGCGCCGGGTCGATGGCGTAGACACGACGTTGCGCGTCCTTGTGGACGCGCACGAAGCCCGAGTCACGCAACACCCGAAGGTGCTTGGACGTGGTCGGCTGGGTGAGGTCGAGCTCGTCGACCAGTTCGCCCACGGTGCGCGGGCGCTCGCGCAGCAGGTCGAGCATCGCGCGGCGGTTGGGGTCGATCAGCGTGGACCAGATCGCGTCGGACACTCCCTTAACATGCCACAAACGGAATATGCCTGGCAAGGCATATTCCGTTTTCATGCGGCCTTCCGCGTGATCCTCTCCTCTCCCGTGTAGACGTTCATGGAGGCGCCGCGTACGAAGCCCAGCAGCGTCAGCCCCCGCTCCGCGGCCAGCTCGACGGCCAGCGACGACGGCGCGGACACGGCGGCGAGCACCGGGATGCCGCCCATCACGGCCTTCTGGACCAGCTCGAACGAGGCGCGGCCGGAGACCATCAGCACCGTGGACGTGAGGGGGAGCCGGTCGCCGCGCAGGGCCCAGCCGAGCAGTTTGTCGACGGCGTTGTGCCGCCCGACGTCCTCGCGCACGCACAACATCTCGCCCGAGGACGTGAACAGCCCCGCGGCGTGCAGGCCGCCGGTCCGGTCGAACACCCGCTGGGCGGACCTGAGCCTGTCGGGCAGGGCCGCGATCAGCTCGGGCTCCAGCCGCACGGGATCGCCGGCGACCTCCCAGCGGGCCACGGTGCGGACCGCCTCCAGCGAGGCCTTGCCGCACACGCCGCAGGAGGAGGTGGTGTAGAAGTTGCGCTCCAGCGAGACCGCCGGGGGTGTGACGCCCGGCGCGAGCCGTACGTCGAGGACGTTGTAGGTGTTCTCGCCGTCCACCGTCGCCCCGGCGCAGTAGCGGATGGTGTCGACGTCCCGCGCCGAGCCGATGACGCCCTCGCTCACCAGGAATCCCACGGCGAGGTCGAAGTCGTCGCCGGGAGTCCGCATTGTGACGGTGAGCGGACTCCCGTTCAGCCGGATCTCCAGCGGTTCCTCGGCCGCCAGCGCGTCGACCTTGCGCGTGGCGGCCGAGTCGTTCAGCCGAAGGACGCGGCGCCGGACGGTGACCCTACCCATCGTCCGACGCCTTCCCGGCGTGCCGGAGCCCGAATACGCCCTCGCGGGGCGAGTGAGGGATCGGCCTCTCGCGGCGTCCGGCACGCCTGGTCGTCATGTGCCGTCCTTTCCCGAGTGCGTGTGCGGTCTACCGGATCCCGGCGACCGGGAGGAGGCTCTGCCGTACCTGTTCGTCCAGCAGGTCGGTCACCGAGTGGATGGCGCGCAGGGTGGGGACGGACGCGCCGGTGAGATCGGCCAGTTCCACGACGGCGGCGAGGATCACGTCGAGCTCGAGCGGTTTCCCCTTCTCCAGGTCCTGGAGCGTGGAGGTCTTGTGCTCGCCCGCCTTCTCCGCGCCGGCGAGGCGGCGCTCGATCGAGATGTGCGGGTCGCAGCCGACCCGCCTGGCCACGTCGACGGTCTCGCGCATCATCGCGACGACGAGCTCGCGCGTCCCCTGGTGTCTGCAGATTCCGGCCATGGTGGCCCTGGTCAGGGCGCTGATCGGGTTGAAGGCGATGTTGCCCATCAGCTTCACCCAGATGTCGCGGCGCAGGTCGGCCTCGACGGGGCATTTGAGCCCGCCGGCGATCATGGCCTCGCTGAGCGACAGGCACCGCGGGGACAGCTCCCCGCTCGGCTCGCCGATGGAGAAGCGGGTGCCCTCGAGGTGGCGGATCACGCCGGGTTCCTCGATCTCGGTGGCCGCGTAGACGACGCACCCGATGGCCCGCTCAAGGGGGAGCGCGGCCGTGACGCCGCCGCCCGGGTCCACGCTCTCGATGCGGTAGCCCTCGTAGGGGCCGGGAAGGCGGTGGAAGTACCACCAGGGGATGCCGTTCTGCGCTGCGACGATTCCCGTGTTCTCGTGGAGCAGCGGACGGACCATGTGGTCGGCGGAGGCGTAGGAGTTGGCCTTCAGCCCGAGGAAGACGAAGTCGACCGGGCCGACCTCACTCGGATCGTCGGTCGTGTGCGGGTGGGCGGTGAAGTCCCCTCGGGGGCTCAACACGCGGACGCCGGACTTCCGCATGGCCGCAAGGTGGGCCCCGCGGGCGATGAGATGCACCTCGACGCCGGCGGTATGCAGGGCGGCCCCCACATACGCACCGATGGCGCCGGCGCCAAGAACAGCGACTTTCACAGTTGCTCCGTTCTCGCGTCGACTGTGCATTCGGTATACAGTATGGCAAAATTGAGGTCAAGGAGCCGCTGATGACCGTCGCCGACAGGGTTCTGTCCAGGAAAACGAGCACGGTCCTGGCGGGCCCGCCGAGACGGGACCGGCATGGGGGCGCGGTTCCGTGGGACACCGCACGGCGGATCGCGGCGCAGGCGGTGCGCCGGCTTCCCCCCTCCGACCTGCCCCTTCAGCAGGCCGCCGGGTGCCGCCTCGCGGAGCCGATGCGGGCGCTGGTCGACCTGCCCCGCGACGACGTGTCCGCGATGGACGGCTACGCGGTCTGCGGCCCCGCGCCCTGGCGCGTCGTCGGCCGGGTGCTGGCGGGCCGGGCCCGCCATGAGGGGGTTCTCTCGCCCGGCACGGCCGTCGAGATCGCGACGGGCGCCCCCGTGCCCGTGGGCGCGGAGTCGGTGCTGCCCTACGAGGCCGCGCAGGCGCGGTACGGCCCGGCGCTCGAGGTGTCGGGTGCCTCGCCGCTTGGCAAGCACATCCGCCGCAGGGGCGAGGAGTGCGTGGCGGGCACCGCCGTCCTGGCCGCGGGAACGCCCGTCACGCCGCTCGTCCTCGGGCTCGCCGCCGGCCTCGGCCACGACACGCTGCGGGTGCTCCCGCGTCCCCACGTCGCCGTGCTGGTGACGGGAGACGAGGTGACGGGCTCCGGTCTGCCGGCGGAGGGGATGGTCCGCGACGCCGTGGGGCCCTTCCTGCCCGGCCTGATCGGCTGGGCGGGCGGGACGGCGGGTGAGCCGCTGTGGCTGCCGGACGGCGAGGCCGCGTTGACCGCGGCCCTGTCCGCGCACGGCGGGTCCGCGCACGTGACGGCGGTCTGCGGGGCCTCCTCGAAGGGCCGGGCGGATCATCTGCGTCCCGTGCTCGAGCGGCTCGGCGCCGACATCCTCGTGGACGGCGTGGCCGTGCGGCCGGGCCATCCGCAGCTGCTCGCCCGCCTACCCGGAGGCGGGCTCGTCGTGGGACTGCCCGGCAACCCCTTCGCCGCCCTGTCGGCCGCTCTCACCCTGCTGGTCCCGGCGGTCCGCGGCCTGCTCGGGCTGCCGGAGGCGCGCGGCGAGCGCACGTCGCTGGCCGGGCCGTCGCCGGCGCACCCGTCGGACACCCGCCTGGTGGCGGTCCGGCGCTCCGCCCGGGGGGCGGTCCGCGTGGGGCACGACCGTCCCGGCTCGTTGTGGGGCGCGGCGCTCGCGGACGCGCTGGCGGTGGTTCCGCCCAGGTGGGAGGGCGATCAGGTCGAACTGCTCGCCCTCCCCGGCTGAAACGTCCTCCGGTCCCGGGCCGAAAGGGTCTGGACATCGCCCGGCCGCCGGAGTACACCTGCAACATACGGTATGCAGTATGGAGTTAGACGAATTCGCGACAGCGAGAGGACGACACAGATGACAGCGGATGCCGAGGAAACGATCTCCGGCGGTCACCTCGTGGCCAAGGCGCTCAAGGCGGAGGGGATCGATGTGATCTTCACGCTGTGCGGCGGTCACATCATCGACATCTATGACGGTTGCATCGACGAGGGCATCGAGGTGGTCGACGTCCGCCACGAGCAGGTCGCAGCGCATGCCGCCGACGGCTACGCGCGGATCACCGGCAAACCCGGCTGCGCCGTCGTGACCGCGGGCCCCGGCACCACCGATGCCGTGACCGGCGTGGCCAACGCCTTCAGAGCCGAGAGCCCGATGTTGCTCATCGGCGGCCAGGGGGCGCTCAGCCAGCACAAGATGGGCTCGCTGCAGGACCTCCCGCACGTGGACATGATGACGCCGATCACCAAGTTCGCCGCGACGGTGCCGTCGACGGAGCGGGTGGCCGACATCGTGTCGATGGCCTTCAGGGAGTGCTACAACGGCGCCCCCGGGCCGTCGTTCCTGGAGATCCCGCGCGACGTGCTCGACGCCAAGGTCCCGCTGGAGAAGGCGCGCATCCCGGAGGCGGGTCGCTACCGCGCCTCCACGCGCCAGCTGGGCGACCCGGCGGCGATCGAGCGCCTCGCCGACCTGATCGTCCACTCGGAGAAGCCGGCCATCCTCCTGGGCAGCCAGGTCTGGACCTGCCGCGCGACCGACGACGCCGTCGACTTCGTCCGCGCGCTCAACGTCCCGGCGTACATGAACGGCTCCGGCCGCGGCACGCTGGCGCCCGGCGACCCGCACCACTTCCAGCTGTCGCGGCGCTACGCCTTCACCGAGGCCGACCTCATCATCATCGTCGGCACGCCGTTCGACTTCCGGATGGGGTACGGCAAGCGCCTGTCGCCGACCGCGACGGTGGTGCAGATCGACCTCGACTACCGGACCGTCGGCAAGAACCGCGACATCGACCTCGGCATCGTCGGTGACGCCGGGCTCGTGTTGTCGGCCGCCGCGGCCGCGGCCACCGGCCGTGAGGACAACGGCAGCGCCCGCAGGAAGAAGTGGCTCGAGGAGCTGCGCGAGGTCGAGACCAAGGCGTTCGAGAAGCGGCTGCCCCGGCAGCTGTCCGGTTCGCAGCCGATCGACCCCTACCGCCTCGTCCACGAGATCAACGAGTTCCTCACCGAGGACACGATCTACATCGGCGACGGCGGCGACATCGTCACCTTCTCCGGCCAGGTCGTCCAGCCCAAGTCGCCGGGCCACTGGATGGACCCGGGCCCCCTCGGCACCCTCGGCGTCGGCGTCGCCTTCGCGATGGCCGCGAAGTACGCCCAGCGCGACAAGGAGGTGCTGTGCCTGTTCGGTGACGGCGCCTTCAGCCTCACCGGGTGGGACTTCGAGACGATGGTCCGCTTCGACCTGCCGTTCATCGGGGTCATCGGCAACAACTCCTCGATGAACCAGATCCGCTACGGCCAGGCCGCCAAGTACGGCCAGGACCGGGGCCGCGTCGGCAACACCCTCGGCGACGTCAGGTACGACGAGTTCGCCCGGATGCTCGGCGGCTACGGCGAGGAGGTCCGGGACCCCGCGGACATCCGCCCGGCGCTGGAGCGGGCCCGCGAGTCGGGCAAGCCCGCGCTGATCAACGTATGGGTCGACCCGGACGTCTACGCCCCCGGGACCATGAACCAGACCATGTACAAGTAGGGGAGCCTCGATGAGCAGAGCACTCGAAGGTGTCCGCGTCCTCGACATGACCCACGTCCAGTCCGGCCCTTCCTGCACCCAGCTCCTCGCCTGGCTCGGCGCGGACGTGGTCAAGCTGGAGTCCCCCACCGGTGACATCACCCGCCAACAACTGCGGGACGTCCCGGACGTGGACAGCCTCTACTTCACCATGCTCAACTGCAACAAGAAGAGCATCACGCTCAACATGAAGAGCGATCGGGGGAAAGAGATCTTCACGGAGCTCGTCCGCGACGCGGACATCCTCGTGGAGAACTTCGGCCCCGGGGCCGTCGACCGCATGGGCTTCACCTGGGAGCGGCTCCAGGAGCTCAACCCGCGGCTGATCTACGCCTCGATCAAGGGCTTCGGCCCCGGCCGGTACGCCGACTTCAAGGCCTACGAGGTGGTCGCCCAGGCCATGGGCGGCTCCATGAGCACCACCGGCTTCGAGGACGGCCCGCCGCTCGCGACCGGCGCGCAGATCGGCGACTCCGGCACCGGCATCCACACCGTGGCCGGCATCCTCGCCGCCCTCTTCCAGCGGACCCACACGGGCCGCGGCCAGCGGGTCCAGGTGGCGATGCAGCACGCCGTGCTGAACCTGTGCCGGGTCAAGCTGCGCGACCAGCAGCGCCTCACCCACGGGCCGCTCTCCGAATACCCCAACAAGACCTTCGGCGACGATGTCCCCCGCTCGGGCAACGCCTCCGGAGGCGGCCAGCCGGGTTGGGCCGTCAAGTGCGCCCCCGGCGGGCCGAACGACTACATCTACGTGATCGTCCAGCCCCCCGGCTGGGCCCCCCTGGCCCGGATCATCGGCCGCCCCGAGCTGGCCGACGACCCCGAGTGGGCCACCCCCGCCGCCCGGCTGCCCAAGCTGGACAAGATGTTCCAGCTCATCGAGGAGTGGACGAGCCTGCACGGCAAGTGGGCGGTGCTCGACGCGCTGAACGCCGCGAACATCCCCTGCGGCCCGATCCTGTCGACCAAGGAGCTCATCGAGGACGACTCGCTGAGGGCCGAGGGCATCATCGTCGACGTCGCCCACCCCGAACGCGGCACCTTCGCGACGGTGGGCAGCCCCCTGAACCTGTCGGACTCCCCGGTCAACGTGACCACCCCGCCGCTTCTCGGCGAGCACAACCAGGAGATCTACGCGACCGTCGGCGTCACCGCCGAGGAGCTCGCCGAGCTGAAGTCGAACGGAGTCATCTGATGCCGAACAACGTCACCCCCGATCCCCAGGCGGTGCGCGAGGTTCTGGACAAGGCGCGGGCCGAGGGCCGTACCGGCCTGACCGCGCCCGAGGGCAAGCGGATCTGCGACGCGTACGGCATCGCCACCCCCGGCGAGGGCCTCGCGACGTCCGCCGACGAGGCGGCGGCGCTCGCGGCCGAGATCGGCCTCCCCGTCGTCCTCAAGATCGTCTCCCCGGACATCCTGCACAAGACCGAGGCCGGCGGCGTGCTCGTCGGGCTCGCCACGCCCGAGGCGGTCCGCGAGGGCTACGGCCAGATCATGGCCGCGGCCCACGCCTACAACGCCGACGCGGCGATCGACGGCGTCCAGGTCCAGCAGATGGTCGGCGGCGGTCACGAGGTGATCATCGGCGCGGTCACCGACCCGACGTTCGGCAAGGTCGTCGCCTTCGGCCTCGGCGGCGTGCTCGTCGAGGTCATCAAGGACGTGACCTTCCGGCTCGCCCCGCTGTCCGGCGACGAGGCCACCGGGATGCTCGACGACATCAAGGCGGCCGACGTCCTGAAGGGCGCCCGCGGAGCCGCTCCCGCCGACCGCGCCGCGCTCTCGGCGATGATCGAGCGGGTCGGCGCCCTCGTCAGCGACTTCCCCGAGATCACCGAGGTGGACCTCAACCCGGTCTTCGCGACCGCCGAGGGCGCCATCGCCGCCGACGTGCGCATCCTCCTCGCGGAGGGGCCCGTCACCGAGCCCGTACGGCTGCCGCGCGACCAGATCCTCGCCTCCATGAACCGGATCTTCAAGCCCCGATCGGTGGCGGTGATCGGCGCGTCGGGGGAGACCGGGAAGATCGGCAACTCGGTCATGCGGAACCTCATCAACGGGGGTTACCAGGGCCACATCTACCCGATCAACCCGAAGGCGCCGGAGATCCTCGGCCTGCCCGCCTACCCCAGCATCTCCGACGTGCCGGGCGAGGTCGACGTCGCCGTGTTCGCCATCCCGGCGAAGTTCGTCGCCGGAGCCCTGGAGGAGGTCGGCCGCAAGGGCGTCGCCGGGGCCGTCATGATCCCGTCGGGCTTCGCCGAGACCGGCAACGTCGAGGGCCAGCAGGAGATCGTCGAGATCGCCCGCAGGCACGGCGTCCGCATGCTCGGGCCCAACATCTACGGCTACTACTACACGCCGGAGAACCTCTGCGCGACGTTCTGCACGCCGTACGACGTGAAGGGCAGCGTCGCCCTGACCTCGCAGAGCGGCGGCATCGGCATGGCCATCCTCGGCTTCAGCCGCACCACCAAGATGGGCGTGTCCGCGATCGTCGGCGTCGGCAACAAGGCGGACGTCGACGAGGACGACCTGCTCACCTTCTTCGAGCAGGACGACAACACGCGCTGCGTCGCCATGCACCTGGAGGACCTGAAGGACGGGCGCGGCTTCGTCGACGCCGTCCGGCGGGTGGTGAAGAACAAGCCGGTGATCGTGCTGAAGGCCGGCCGCACCGCCATGGGCGCCAGAGCGGCCGGGTCGCACACCGGCGCGCTGGCCGGCGACGACAAGGTCTACGACGACATCCTCCGCCAGGCCGGCGTCGTCCGGGCGGCCGGGCTGAACGACATGCTCGAGTACGCCCGCTCGCTGCCGCTGATGCCCACGCCGCAGGGCGAGAACGTCGTCATCATCACCGGCGCCGGCGGCTCGGGCGTGCTGCTCTCCGACGCCTGCGTGGACAACGGCCTCACGCTCATGGAGATCCCCCCGGATCTCGACGAGGCCTTCCGCGCCTACATTCCCCCCTTCGGGGCGGCAGGCAACCCGATCGACATCACCGGAGGTGAGCCGCCGAGCACCTACGAGAACACCGTCAGGCTCGGCCTGTCGGATCCACGCATCCACGCACTCGTTCTCGGCTACTGGCACACCATCGTGACCCCCCCAATGGTCTTCGCCGAGCTCATCGCCCGCGTGGTGGCGGACGAGCGTGCGAAGGGCAACACGAAGCCGGTGGTCGCGTCGCTCGCGGGCGACACGGAAGTAGAGGAGGCATGCGAGTACCTGTTCGACCACGGCGTGGTGGCTTATCCATACACGACCGAGAAGCCGGTGGCCGTGCTCGGCGCGAAGTATCGCTGGGCCAGGGCCGCGGGACTGCTGAGCGGCTGAGCCGGCCGCTTTCGGGGCGAGTGAGGGGGCGTTCGAGGCTGCCTTAGAAGTGATCAACTCCCCAGGAGGATTTAGGTGGAGACATCCAAAACACCGGCTACCTCGGGAACCGGGCAAACCGGTACCTCGCCGGTGCAGGACGAACGAGTATGGAAAGCGGGCCGGCTCGAGCCGATGCCCATCCGGTCATTACCCGACGCGCCTCCCTCGGTGCACATCCTCGGCCCGACCGTCTTCCTGGTCGCGCTGGGCGTGGGCATGGGCGAGTCCTACATGTGGCCCCGGCTGGTTCTGCTCTTCGGGCCGGAGATCCGCTGGCTCTTCCTCATCGGCGTCACCCTCCAGGCCGTCGTCATGCTGGAGATGGCCCGATACGCGATGGCGACGGGGGAGAGCATCTTCTTCGGCGCCGCCCGCGTCTTCAAGCCGCTCATGTGGTTCTTCTTCGCGGTGGCGATCCTCGTGTACATCTGGCCGGGGCACCTGTCAGCGGGTGCCGCGGCCTTCGAGAAGATCACCGGAATACCCTGGGTGGTAACGGCCTGCGTGGGCCTCGTCCTGGTCGGCATCGTGTTCAGCCTGGCCAAGGTGATCTACAACCTGCTCGAGAACGTGTTGTCGATCCTCATCGGCGTCCTGGTCATCGGCACCGCGATCATCGCGGCCATGGTGGGCAGCTGGTCGGACCTGTCCAGCACCATCACCGGCATGTTCGCCTTCGGCTACATCCCGGATGAGGCGCTGTCACCGACGTGGTTCCCCGTCATCGTCGGCTCGATCGCCTTCGCCGGCCCCTCGGGAATGCAGCAGATGTGGTACACCCTGCACCTGCGCGACTCCGGGGCCGGCATGGGCGCGCACATCCCGAAGATCCGCGGGTTGCGGCACGCCGGTGAAGAGGAGGCCATGCCCTCGCGTGGCTTCATGTTCGACACCGACAACCCCGAGGAGATGCGCAAGTGGAAGGGCTGGCGGCGCTGGGTCACCTTCGACGCCTTCCTGCTCTTCTGGGGCATCACGATGCTGGTGACGGTCTCGTTCACGGTGCTCGCCCAGGCGGCGTCGCGGCAGAACTCGAACGTCAAGGAACTGATCCTCGCCGGTGACAGGGAGGCGTCGCTCAACGCGATGTCCGACTCCTTCGCCTCCGCCGGCAGCTCGGTGCTCGGCGCCGTCTTCCTCGGCTTCATCGCGTTGATCGGCCTCAACGCGACGCTGGGCCTGTTCGACTCCTTCTCCCGAGGGCAGGCGGACATGAGCTACCACTTCGTGCCCGGCGCCAAGAAGTTCGGCATCTCGAAGCTCTACGCCGCATTCCTGTGGGGCGTGATCATCTTCGGCATCGTCATCCTGTTGTGGGGGCCCGCGGACGGTCCCGGAGCGATCCTCGACACGCTCGCGTTCCTGTCGACGTTCGCGATGGGCGCCTACTGCGTCACCCTCCTGCTGGTGAACAACCGGATGTTGCCCAAGCCGATCCGGCCCAAGCTGTACACGAACCTCATCATCGGGTTCGGCGCGGTGTTCTACCTCGGGATGCTGTTCTACAGCCTCTTCAAGTACGGCGTGGTGCTCGACTGATGGATCGCGCCCGATTGCAAGCAGAGGTCGCCCTGCCCGGACTGATCATCGGGCTCCTCGCGGGCGCCATGGCCGGCGGGCTGACCCTGGTCGCGGGACATTCCGCGACCTGGGCGCTGGTCTCCGCGCTGTCACTGGCCGTTCCGCTCGGCCTGCTCGGGGCGGGGTACGGCATGCTGCTCGGCCGGAACCTGTTCCAGCCGGGGGTGTTCGCGCCCGCCGGGGTCTACTGGCTGGTCGGCTTCCCGCTGGGCCGGCTCATCCAGGAGACGGTCACGAGCCAGGTCGTCTTCGGCCGGGTCGCGCTGTCCGACGACCTGCCGGCCTTCCTGGCCTTCCAGGCCGTCGTCAGCCTCGGCTTCGCGATCGGCTTCGTCTGGCTGCACGAGCGCCTGGCGCCGCAGTGGTTCATGCGCGTCGCGGATGGCAATCCGGTGGCGAACGAACTGCTCGGCCGGTACGTGGCGCACGCGGAGGCCCTCTGGCGGGCGCGGGAGCAGAGGCGGGCGTTCAGGCGCCGTGAGAAAGGAGCACGATGAACCTGCCTGTGTGGGTATGGCTGGTCACGGTCGGCGGCTTCCTGTGTGTCTTCGCCGTCGATTTCTACCTCATCTCACGCAACCCGCATCAGCCGTCGTTCCGTGAATGTGTCTGGTGGGTGTCGTTCTACGTCCTGATCGCGGTGATCTTCGGCCTGGGCATGGTGTTCCTCGCCGGCCCGACCCACGGCGGGGAGTTCTTCGCCGGCTGGATCACCGAGTACTCCCTCAGCGTCGACAACCTGTTCGTCTTCCTGATCATCATGAGCCGCTTCTCCGTGCCCCAGAGGTACCGGCAGAAGGTGCTCATGACGGGAATCGTGCTGGCACTCGGCATGAGGGGCGCCTTCATCGCGGTGGGGGCGGAGGCGATCACGCGGTTCGACTGGCTCTTCTACATCTTCGGAGCCTTCCTCGCGTACACCGCCTACAAGCTCGTCACCGAGAAAGAAGAGGAGGCCGACTTCTCGGAGAACCTCGCCCTCCGCACGGTCAAGCGGCTCGTGCCGTCCACCGACGCCTACCACGGCGCCGCGATGACGACGCGGATCGACGGGCGCCGGCTCGTCACCCCGATGCTGATCGTGATGGTGGCGATCGGGACGTCCGATCTCCTGTTCGCCCTGGACTCCATCCCGGCCATCTTCGGCCTGACGAAGGAGCCCTACATCGTGTTCACGGCCAACGTCTTCGCCCTGATGGGCCTGCGCCAGCTCTTCTTCCTCGTGGGAGGCCTGCTGGAGCGTCTGGTCTATCTCAACAAGGGCCTGGCGGTGGTCCTCGCGTTCATCGGCGTCAAGCTCGTGATGGAGGCTCTCCACCACGACGGCGTCTCCTGGGCGCCCGAGGTGCCCATCGTCGCGTCTCTCGGCGTCATCATCGGCACGCTGGCCATCACCACGGTCGCCAGCCTGCTGAAGTCGCGGAGCGACCGTCGTAAGGACGTCGAAGTGGAACGGGATCAGGTGTCCGTGGACTCCTGACGCCCGGGCCGCGTCCATGGGCGGGAGGTCCCCTCCGGGGGGACTCCCGCCCATGGTCATCGGGAGGCGTCGATCCTGCGGTCGCCGGCCCAGGCCTCGAGGTAGCGCTCGACGTCGTCGGCCGAGCCCTGCTTGCGCATGGCGGCCGCGAGCCCGGCGCCGATCATCCGGCCGTCCGCGGGATGCCCCGCGGGCTCCTCGAGCAATGCGCGGAGCCGGCGCAGAATTGTCTTCTTCATTTTCGTCCCTTTCCCTCATGGATTCGGCCTGATGCCCCGGATGTCGTCCGGTCTCCAGGTCCCAAGGCTCTGACCTCAGGAAACTCTGAACGACCGGCTCCGCCCGGACCTCGGCGAGGCACTATTTCGGTGCCATTGAAATTGTCTACCCGAGGTGTTTCAACCAAACGGAGCGCTCGTGAATTCCATGTCAATTCTGAAACTTCAGCGGCGACGACAGAGGATCGCGCCGGATCTGGTATGCCAATTTTCGCGGGCAGGCGTGCGGCGGCCATCCAGTTGATTGATCTCTACGTGAAATCGGCTCGTATTCCGCCGAGCCGCCCACCGCGTGTGCCAAATGATTCGCCTGGCGCGTTTCGGGGAAACGCGCCAGGCGGGAAATGCCTTTCAGCGGGCCTTTTTGCGGCCTTTCACTTGGGGGAACGCGGCCGGCGGCGCCGTGTGGGCTCCGGGGCCGCCTCGATCGGCTCGGCCTCGCGCTGCTCCAGGTAGGACTTGCGCGTGTGCTCGGTGTGCTTGCGCATGATCTCGGCGGCGCGGTCCTCGTCGGCCGCGGCGATGGCGTCGACCAGTTCGGTGTGCTCGCGCCAGGAGTCGCGGCCCCGCTTCCGCGCGACCGGCGTGTGGTACCACCGGACCCGCCGCGAGACCTGGGAGGCCAGCTCGGCCAGCACCTTGTTGCCGGACATCTCGGTGATCGCCGCGTGCAGCTCGGAGTTGAGCGCGACCGAGGTGTCGACGTCGTCGGCCTCCACCGCGGCCAGGCCGCGGGCGCACAGCGCACGCAGGTGCTGGACGCCGTCAGGGGTCGAGTGGCGGGCCGCCAGCTTGGCCGACTCGGTCTCCAGCAGCGTGCGCACGGCGAGGAGCTGGTCCGCCTCCTCCACCGTCGGCGCGTGGACGAAGGCGCCGTGGCCGGGGTGCAGGTCGACCCAGCCCTCTCCGCTGAGCAGCTGCAGCGCCTCTCGGATCGGCTGCCGGGAGACGCCGAGCAGGGCCGCGAGCTCGCTCTCCGCCAGATGCTGCCCGGGCTTGAGATGCCCGGTGAGGATCAGTTCGAGGAGCGCCTCGAATACGCTCTCCCGCAGCGGTACGGGCCGCGCGATCTTGGGAGCGGCTCCCTGGCTCGCCAATTCCGTCCGCAACATGTCCATCCACTCCAGAATGACGCGACAGGGAGCGGCCGAATGCCGCGAATATCCCGTCACTGTTTCTCGTAGACCGCCTACAGCATACAGTTGAACGCTCGCCTACCGTCTGTGAAGCCAATCACATGCCCGCGGGCAACGTCGCCGGACATCCTGGGCGACGCAGACGATGGCTCACCACTAGTGACAGCACGGCCGCCATCGCCATTCCCGCGAAGACCGTCGCCTGGCTTCCGGACGTGAGCGCCACGTAGGCGAGTCCGACGCCGAGCACGCCCGCCACGGCCTTGGTGCTGTAGACCACCCCGTGGATCTCGGCCGTGCGCTCGTGCCCGAAGAACTCCCGCACGAGGCTCGCGATGAGCGGGTAGAACGCGCCGCCGCCTAGGCCGGCGAGGACCGCCGCCACGAAGATCACGCCTGCGGAGCCCGGCGACGTCCCCACGGCGAACAGCGGCTGTCCCGCGGCCAGCAGTGCCAGCACCGCGCTGAGCACGCGCCTGCGGCCGAACCTCTCGGAGGCGAGCATCGCGCAGGCCCGGCCGGCGCCGTTCAGGGCGATGAGAAGGGTGAGGGCGATCCACGATCCCGGCGCCTCGAGGGTGGCCACGACGACGACGTCGAAGATGGAGACCGCGCCGGCCAGGACGAGGATCGCCACCAGGCTCGACAGCGCGCCTGTCCGCAGCGCCTGGCCCGTGGAGAACTCCCGCAACGCCGGGGGAGTCCTGCGCAGCACCAGGCTGTCGAGCGCGTGGTCGCGCGGATCGACGTGAGACGGCCACCAGCGCGGCGGCGGGAGCCGTACGAACCGGGCGGCGAACCCGATGACGGCGACCGCGACGACGCCCGAGACCGCGAACGCGACATCGAGATGAGCCGGACCCGCGCCGGCGACCACGGCGAGGGGGGCGGCGCCATATGCGAACGCCCCGGTCGCGAACGCCACATGGGTGCCCGGGCGCTCCGGGTACCACCGGGCCACGACTTCGGTGCACACGCCGTAGACCAGCCCGGCGCCCGCCCCGCCGAGCAGCGCGTACCCGGCCACGATCGTCGCCGTCCCGTCGGCGAGGGCGAGGGTGAACAGGGCCGTGCCGCTCAGTGCCGCGCCCGCGCCGAGAGCCGCGCGCGCACCGAGCCGGCCGTCGCGCACGAGGTACGCCGTGGGGAAGGCGACGACGGCCTGGCAGACGATCCAGGCGGCCAGAGGCGCGAGGACTCCGGTGACCGGACGGCCGGCGGGGCCGAGCAGGCCCGGCACGGCCGCCGCGTAGCCGTACTGAAGGGGCGCGATCGCGATCATGGCCGCCCAGGGCAGCCAGAGCATCCACGACCTCGATCGATTGATCAGGTCGTGGGGCGAGGCGCCGACGAGATAGGCGCGTCCCTGCCAGTCTCGGACGACGTGTGGCTTCTCCATACTGTATGGAATATCCCGGAAGCTGGCTCCTGTCGAGACCCTAGACCGAGCCGATTCCATACGGTATACAGTCTACGAGCCCCTTAAAGGAGACCCCCCATGGACCTGTACGAGTACCAGGCCAAGGAGTTGTTCGCCCGGCACGGGATAACGGTTCCTCCGGGCCAGGTCGCGGCCACTCCGCAGGAGGCGCGCGCGATCGCCACGGAGCTGAAGGTCCCGGTGGTCATCAAGGCCCAGGTGAAGACGGGCGGGCGAGGGAAGGCCGGCGGAGTGCGGCTCGCACCCGGCCCCTCGGCCGCCGAGGACGAGGCCCGGCGGATCCTCGGGATGGACATCAAGGGACACACCGCTCACAGCGTCCTCGTCGAGCAGGCCACCGGCGGCTTCGAGGAGTACTACGCGGCCTACCTCGTCGACCGGGCCAACCGCACGCTGCTGGCCATGGTGTCCAGCGAGGGCGGGATGGACATCGAAGAGGTCGCGGCGACCAAGCCCGAGGCGCTGGCCCGCATCCCGATCGACGCCACGTCCGGCGTCGACCTCGAGACCGCCCGCCTGCTGGCCGCCCGCGCGGGTCTGCCCGAGGACGTCCAGGACGCGGTGGCGGAGACGCTGGTCCGCCTGTGGGAGGTCCTGGTCGAGGAGGACGCCCTGCTGGTCGAGGTCAACCCGCTCGCCTGCACCTCGGACGGCAGAGTGCTGGCCCTCGACGGGAAGATCACGCTCGACGGGAACGCCGCGTTCCGCCACGACCACGCGGCCTTCGCGGACGGCTCCGACGACGGCGGGCTCGAGGCCAGGGCCCGTGCCAAGCACCTCAACTACGTGAAGCTCGCAGGCCAGGTCGGCGTCATCGGCAACGGCGCCGGGCTGGTCATGAGCACGCTCGACGTCGTCGCCTACGCGGGGGAGCGGTTCGACGGCGTACGGCCGGCCAACTTCCTCGACATCGGCGGCGGGGCCTCGGCCCAGGTGATGGCCGACGGACTGGAGATCATCCTGTTCGACCCCGACGTCCGGGCCGTGCTGGTCAACGTCTTCGGCGGGATCACGGCCTGCGACGCGGTCGCCAACGGCATCGTCAAGGCGCTGGAGGTCCTCGGAGACGCGCGGTGCCCGATCGTGGTCCGGCTGGACGGCAACAACGCCGAAGCCGGGCGCGAGATCCTCAGCGACGCGGCTCATCCGATGGTCCGCGTGGTCACCACCATGGACGGCGCCGCCGAGCTCGTCGCGGAGCTGGCCGCCGCGTGAGCTCCGCCAGGAGCGCCGAAGGAAACGCCGGCAGCGGCGCCCGCACGACCCAGGTGCGCCGCGGAGAGGAGCAGCGATGGCGATCTTCTTGACCAAGGACAGCAAGGTGCTCATCCAGGGCATGACCGGCGCGGAGGGCACCCGCCACACCGCCCGCATGCTCGCCGCGGGGACCGACATCGTGGCCGGGGTGACTCCCGGCAAGGGTGGGCAGGCGGTCGACTTCGGACAGCGCCGGGTGCCCGTCTTCGGCTCCGTGGCCGAGGCGATGACCGAGACCGGAGCCGACGTGTCGGTCGTCTTCGTGCCCCCGAAGTTCGCCAGGGGCGCGGTCGAGGAGGCGATCGACGCCGGGATCCCGCTCTGCGTGGTGATCACCGAGGGCGTTCCCGTCCACGACACGCTGCGCTTCTGGGCACGCGCCCAGGCGTCGGGGCGTACCAGGATCATCGGGCCGAACTGCCCGGGCCTGATCAGCCCCGGACAGTCCAGCGCGGGCATCATCCCGGCCGACATCACCTCCGCCGGCCGTATCGGCCTGGTGTCCAAGTCGGGCACGCTGACCTACCAGCTCATGTACGAGCTGCGGGACATCGGCTTCTCGACGGCGGTGGGCATCGGCGGCGACCCGGTCATCGGGACGACGCACATCGACGCGCTGCAGGCCTTCCAGGACGACCCGGGCACCGACGCGATCGTGATGATCGGTGAGATCGGCGGCGACGCCGAGGAGCGGGCGGCGGCCTACATCGAGCAGCACGTGACCAAGCCGGTCGTGGCCTATGTGGCGGGGTTCACCGCGCCCGAGGGCAAGACCATGGGCCACGCGGGCGCGATCGTGTCCGGCTCGGCCGGTACGGCCCAGGCCAAGAAGGAAGCCCTGGAGAAGGTCGGCGTCCGCGTCGGCAAGACCCCCAGCGAGACCGCCCGCCTCATGAGAGACACCATCCAGACCCCCTGAGCCGCGTCCTTCCCCGGATCAGCCGGCCGCGCCGCCGGGGGCGGTCCCCCTGGCGGCGGCCACCGGCATCGTGACGTTCCTGGAGGCATCGTGAAGTTCGACGTCAACCTCTCCATCCTCTTCACCGAACTGCCGCTCCTGGAACGTCCGGCCGCGGCGGCCAAGGCGGGGTTCGACGCGGTGGAGATGTGGTGGCCCTTCGACGGCCCGGATCCCGGGCAGCGTGAACTCGACCGGTTGCGACGGGCGATCGAAGACGCCGGGGTGCGCCTGGTCGGGCTGAACTTCGACGCCGGCGACATGGCCTCGGGAGACCGGGGCCTGTTGTCCCGGCCGGACGGGTCGGCGCGGTTCCGCGCGAACATCGACGTCGCGGTCGGCCTGGCCGGCGCGCTGGGCTGCCGGGTGCTCAACGCGCTCTACGGCAACCGTGTGCCGGGCGAGCCCGCCGGGGCGCACCGCGAGCTGGCCCTGTCCAACCTCTCCCTGGCGGCGCAGGCGGCGGCGGGGATCGGCGCCACGGTGGTCGTCGAGGCGATCAACACGCACGAGAACCCGGACTATCCGATCTGGTCGTCCGGCGGCGCCTTCGAGGTGATCGACGGGGTGGACGCGCCCAACGTCGCCTTCCTTGCCGACCTCTACCACCTGAACCGGATGGGCGAGGACGTGATCGCCCTCATCGACACGCACTCCGCACGGTTCGGCCACGTCCAGATCGCCGACGACCCCGGGCGCGGCCAGCCGGGCACCGGGGCCATGCCGTACACGCAGATCTTCGAGCGGCTGGAGGCCGTGGGATACCGCGGCCACGTCGGTCTGGAGTACCGGCCCGTCGGCGCGAGCGCCGAGAGCTTCGCATGGAGGAACGGATGAACATCGCATTCATCGGGCTCGGGATCATGGGCAGCCCGATGGCGGCCCACCTGGTGCGAGCCGGTTACACGGTCGTCGGGTACGACGTCAGCGGCGAACGGCTGGCCGCGCTGGCCGCGATCGGCGGGCAGACGGCCGCGAACGTCGCCGAGGCGGTGGCGGGCGCCGACGTCGCGATCACGATGTTGCCCGACTCCCCCCAGGTGGAGGAGGTCGCCTTCGGCGAGGACGGCCTGCTCGCGCACGCCAAGCCCGGCCTGTTGTACATCGACGCGAGCACGATCAAGCCGGAGACCTCCCGCCGGGTCGCGCGGGAGGCCGCGGAAAGGGGCGTCAGCGTGCTCGACGCGCCCGTGAGCGGTGGCGAGCGCGGCGCCGTCGACGGCACATTGTCGATCATGGTGGGCGGCCGGGCCGAGGACTTCCAGGCGGCCCGGGAGATCCTCGGCCACCTCGGCACGACCGTTGTGCACGTCGGGCCGCACGGTGCCGGGCAGACGGTCAAGGCGGCCAACCAACTCGTGGTCGGCGGGATCTACGGCCTGGTGGCCGAGGCGATCCTGCTGCTCGAGGCCTCAGGGGTGGACCCCGGCCCCGGCATGGACGTGCTCGCCGGAGGGCTGGCCGGATCCCGGATCCTCGAGCTCAAGCGCCAGAGCATGATCAGGCGGGAGTTCACCCCCGGCTTCCGCATCGACCTCCACCACAAGGACATGGGCATCGCGATCGCGGCCGCGCGCGAGGCGGGGGTGTCCCTGCCGCTCACCGGCCTGGTCGCCCAACTCGTCGCCGCGGCGAAGGCCCAGGGTCACGGGTCGCTCGACCATTCCGCACTGCTCAAGGTGATCGAAAGGATCAATTCGTGAACGAGCGCAGCGTGACGACAGACACGCGCCGCACGACCTCGCGCATGCTTTCGGAGGAGGCCAGGTGAAGCGGATCCCCTGCATGGAGGCGGTTGTCTCCGTCATGGAGTCCGAAGGCGTCGACACCGTCTTCGGCATCCCCGGGGCGGCGATCCTGCCGCTCTACGCCGCGCTGCAGCACAGCTCGATCCGGCACATCACGGTCCGGCATGAGGAGGGCGGCACGCACGCCGCCGACGGCTGGTCCCGCGTGACCGGCAACGTCGGCGTCTGCATCGGCACGTCGGGGCCGGCCGGCACGAACATGATCACCGGGCTGTACACCGCGCTGGCCGACTCGATCCCGATGATCTGCATCACCGGCCAGGCGATGAAGAGCAAGCTGCACCAGGAGTCGTTCCAGGCGGTCGACATCGTGGAGATCGCCAAGCCGGTGACCAAGTGGGCCGTGCAGCTCAAGGAGCCCGCGCAGGCGCCCTGGGTCTTCCGTGAAGCCTTCCGCATCGCGCGATCCGGCCGTCCGGGGCCGGTCCTCATCGACCTGCCGATCGACGTGCAGCGCGGCACCTGCCTCTACGACCCCGAGCTCGACGGCCCCTTCCCCGTCGACGTGCCGGAGCCGCGGCCGGAGGCCGTTCGGGCGGCCATCGACCTGCTGACGGAGGCCCAACGGCCGCTGATCCTCGCCGGCGGAGGCGTCGTCATCGGCGACGCGTCGGCCGAGTTGCGCGCCCTGGCCGAGCACCTGCAGGTGCCGGTCCAGGTCACGCTCATGGGCAAGGGCGCCTTCCCCGAGGACCACCCCCTGTTCGCGGGCATGGCGGGCATCCAGACCCAGACCCGCTGGGGGAACGCGGCGTTCCTGGAGAGCGACCTGGTCCTGGCGGTCGGCGCCCGCTTCGGCGACCGGCACACCGGTGACCTGGACGTCTACCGGAAGGGCCGCACCTTCATCCACGCCGACATCGAGCCGACCCAGATAGGCAAGGTCTTCGAGCCCCACCTGGGCCTGGTCGGCCACGCGCGGCCGACGCTGGCCGCCCTCACCGAGGAGGCCCGCCGCCACACCGCCCAGAAGAAGCCGGGCCGCTGGGTGAAGAAGGTCGAGAAGCTGCGCGCGACGCTGCCGCGGCGGGACGACTTCGACGACGTCCCGATCAAGCCGCCCCGCGTCTTCAAGGAGATCAACGAGTTCTTCGGCCAGGACACGACCTTCGTCACGGCCATCGGCCTGTACCAGATCTGGTCGGGGCAGTTCCAGAAGACCTTCCTTCCGCGGCGTTACCTCGTGTGCGGGCAGGCCGGGCCGCTGGGCTGGGAGGTGCCGGCCGCGATGGGCGTCAAGTGCGCCTACCCGAACCGGCAGGTCGTGGCCGTCGTCGGCGACTACTCCTTCCAGTTCCTGATGGAGGAGGTCGCGGTCGCCGCCCAGTACCGCATCCCGTTCGTGATCGTGATGATCAACAACGAGTACCTCGGGCTGATCCGGCAGGCCGAGCTGCCGTACGACATGAACTACGCCGTGGACCTCCACTACGGCGAAGGCGGGATCGACCACGTGAAGGTCATGGACGCCTTCGGCTGCCCCGCGCGCCGGGTCGAGCAGCCAGGCGACCTCCGCGACGCGCTCGCCTGGGCCACCGCCGAGGCGGAGCGCGCGCAGCTGCCCGTGCTCGTCGAGGTGATGGTCGAACGCGAGGCCAACGCCGCCATGGGGCAGTCGCTTGACGCGATCAAGGAGTTCGAACCGCTTCCGGAGCTCGCCCTCGCCATCGACTGGTCCGACTGAGGAGAACGCGCATGCCACTCCTGCTCAAGCCCGGCACCACCTGGACCGACGCCTACAGCCGATGCCGTACGGCGGCGCCGGAAGCCTTCCATGACGACAGGGTGCTCAACCACTGGGCCGGGATGTGGCAGCGTGACGGCCGCCCGGCGCCGGCGGTGTCTCCCGTCGACGGCACCACCATCGCCGGCCCGCCGCGCCTCGACCGGTCCACCGCGTCGCGGGCGGTGCGGGCGAGCCTCGACGAGCACCAGCAGTGGCGGCACGTGCCGCTGGCCGACCGCAAGGCGCGGGTGGCGGCCACGCTGGACGCCATGACCGAGCATCGGGAGCTGCTGGCCCTGCTGCTCGTGTGGGAGATCGGCAAGCCGTGGAAGCTCGCCCTGGCCGACGTCGACCGGTGCATCGAAGGGGTGCGCTGGTACGTCGACGAGATCGACTCCATGGCAGCGGGGCGCGCCCCGCTGCCCGGGCCGGTCAGCAACATCGCGAGCTGGAACTATCCGATGAGCGTGCTGATGCACGCGATGCTGGTGCAGACCCTCGCCGGCAATGCCGCGATCGCGAAGACGCCGACGGACGGCGGCCTCGCGTGCCTCACCCTCGCCTGCGCGCTGGCCGTGGGCGAGGGGCTGCCGGTCACCCTGGTGAGCGGCGGAGGCGCGGAGCTGTCCCCGGCGCTGGTCCGCAGCCAGGAGCTCGGATGCGTCTCCTTCGTCGGCGGGCGCGACGCCGGCGCCAAGGTCGCGACGTCTCTGGCCGACCTCGGCAGGAGGCACATCCTCGAGCAGGAGGGTCTCAACTGCTGGGGGGTCTGGGAGTACAGCGACTGGGACCGGCTGTCGGGCCAGATCCGCAAGACCTTCGACTACGGCAAGCAGCGGTGCACGGCCTACCCGCGCTTCATCGTCCAGCGCGCGTTGTTCCACGACTTCCTCGCGGCCTACCTCCCGGCCGTCCGATCGGTCCGGTTCGGGCATCCGCTCGCGGTGGAGTCGGCGGACGACCCGCTGCCGGAGCTCGACTTCGGCCCGCTCATCAACAACACCAAGGTGAAGGACCTGGCCGACCAGGTCGACGAGGCGATCACGAAGGGCGGGGTGCCGCTCTACCGGGGTTCGCTGGCCGACGGCCGGTTCCTTCCGGGCCAGGACACCTCCGCGTACCTGGCGCCGGTGGCGATCCTGGCCCCGCCGGGCTCCTCGCCGCTGCGCCACGCCGAGCCGTTCGGGCCGGTGGACACCATCGTGGTGGTAGACACCGAAGCCGAGTTGCTGGCCGCGATGAACGCCAGCAACGGCGCGCTGGTGGCGACCCTCTCCTGCGACGAGGAGGAGACCGCGACCCGGCTCGCCTCCGAGGTGCGGGCCTTCAAGGTGGGGGTCAACGCGCCGCGCTCGCGGGGAGACCGGGAGGAGCTGTTCGGCGGTCTGGGCGCCTCGTGGCGCGGTGCGTTCGTCGGAGGAGAACTGCTGGTCCGGGCGGTGACGCTCGGGCCGGAGGGCGAGCGCCTTCCGGGCAACTTCCCCGGCTACACCGGCCTGCCCCACTAGGGAGTGCCCTCTGAGGAGCGTTCCTCCTCGCTCCTGTGGGGGCGTTGCCCCGCCGGGATCCTGATGCGCACACATCAGGATCCCGGCGGGATGATGGACGGCGTCATCGTCGCCGAGCCGCGAGAAGGGGATCATGAAGGGTCACGTCGTCATCGCGCCGGACAAGTTCAGGGGGTCGCTGACCTCGCCCGAGGTGGTCGCCCACGTGACGGCGGGGCTAGGGCGCGTGCCGGTCGTGGGACTGCCGGTGGCCGACGGCGGCGAGGGGACCGTGGACGCCGTGGTGGCCTCCGGCTTCACCCGGGTCGAGGTCGAGGTGACCGGCCCGACCGGCGATCCGGTCGTGGCGTCGTACGCCGTGCGCGACGAGCCGCACGGCACGACGGCGGCGGAACCGGTCACGGACGTCGCCGCGTCCCCGCGGAGCGTGGGCAGGGTGGCGGTCATCGAGCTCGCGGAGGCCTCGGGGCTGCGGAGGCTGCCCGGTGCGCCCGCCCCGCTCACCGCGACCAGCTACGGGACCGGCGAGCTCATCGCCCATGCCGTACGGCACGGCGCGACCCGGATCGTCCTCGGGCTGGGCGGCAGCGCCTGCACCGACGGGGGAGCGGGCATGGTCCAGGCGCTGGGAGCGCGACTGCTGGGCGAGGACGGCGAGGAGTTGCCGTTCGGCGGGGCGGCGCTGGGGCGGCTCGACCGGATCGACGCGTCGGCGCTCGCCCAGCCGGCCCCGGGCGACCCGGCAGTGGGCGGAACCGGCGTCGGCGGAGTGGAGTTCGTCGTCGCGAGCGATGTGGACAACCCGCTGCTCGGGCCGAACGGCGCGGCCGCGGTCTACGGTCCGCAGAAGGGCGCCTCACCACAGGACGTGGCCATCCTTGAGAAGGGGCTGGCCAGGCTGGCCGCGGTTGCGGTGCACACGCACGGTCTCACGGGATCGATCGAGCACGACGGCGTGGTGCGGAGCATGGGGGTCGCCGGCCGTCCGGGAGCGGGGGCGGCCGGCGGAGTGGGCTTCGCCGCGCTGGCCTTCCTGCGGGCGGAGATCCGGCCCGGGATCGGGTACCTCCTCGAGTTGCTGGACTTCGACCGGCAGGTCGAAGGGGCACGGCTGGTCATCACGGGGGAGGGTTCGATCGACGAGCAGTCGCTGCGCGGCAAGGCCCCCGTGGGCGTCGCGTCGGCGGCCGCCAAGCACGGCGTGCCGGTCGTGGCCGTCTGCGGGCGGAGGTCCATCGGCGACGCCGAGCTCCGGTCGGCGGGCATCGAGGCCGCCTACGCCCTGACCGACATCGAGCCCGACGTCAAACGGTGCATCGCCGAGGCGGGACCGCTTCTCGAACGCGTCGCGCGCACGATCGCCGCCACTCACCTGCCGTGAGGCGTCAGAGGGCGTCCCGCGTGCGCTCGCCCGTCTCTCCGGTTCTGGCCAGCCACGTCGCGGCGGTCAGCACCGTGGCCGAAAGCACGGTCAGCGCCGCCAGCCGCGCGAGATCCCCGAGCCCTGGCGGCGGGAAGCACACGCCCACGAGCGGCAGCAGGGTGACGATCGCGCGACGCCCGACGGGCGATCGCAGCGTTTTCACCGCGGCCGTCGCGACGACGAGAACCGGCACGAGAACGGGGAGTGGACTCCCTGAGGCGGAGGAGGTCTGCAGGCCTGCGACGGTGGTCGCGAACACGGCGACCGCCCAGGTCAGCAGCCGCCTCGTGTCCAGAGGCGCCGGCCCGTGCGAGGGCGCGACGGTCAGCATGGCGGCGCACACGCCTGCCCGGAGCGCGCCCATTCCGACGTCGGCCACCGCCCAGGACGCGCCGTACTCGGGGAACGCGCCCGCGTGCTGCTGGAGCGTGATCAACGTGGTGAGCACGGTCCAGGCCCACGCGCAGGCCACGGCGGCGCGCCTCCGCCTGAGGCAGACCAGCAACACGATCAGGCCGTACGGCAGAGCGAACGGAAGCGTTTGCAGTGCGGCGTCGAAACTGAGCCGCCAGGCGTAGCCCGCCGGCCGGATCAGGCCGGCGAGGAAGAGCGCGACCGGTGCGATGAGCGCCGCCATGCCGACGGCGTCATGCCAGTGCCCGCGCGAACCGGGCGCGACGGCGCGGCGCAGCCGGATCGACAGGCCTCCTCGCAGCAGGTCGAAGGTCTCGCGGAAGGTCGGCCGGTCCTGCCCGGGAGCCGCCCCCGCCAGGAGGACCGTGATCATCTCCGCCTCGTGCCGGGCGCGGTGTTCCTTCGGGTACCACGCCATCAGCTTCCGGTAACCCTGCTCCAACGCGGTCACGTGAGCTCCTGCATCGATTGAATCATGCGATCGATATATACCGATAGATTGACTAACGTGCAAGCCGTACCTTGCGAAGATTTCGGGTCCCGGGCGGAACCGTGCGGTGTGAAGGGTCTAGCGGTTGGCGTCGCGGTTGAAGGTGGACCGCGCCCACGCATAGCCGGCCAGGCTGAGCCCGACGCACCAGGCCAGAGCGATGATCGCGCTGTTGCCGATCGGCGTGCCGAGCAGCAGGCCCCGCAGCGTCTCGATGATCGGCGTGAACGGCTGGTACTCCGCGAACCAGCGCATCCCGGCGGGCATGGACTCCGTGGGGACGATGGCGCTGCCGACGAAGGGGAGGAACTGCAGCGGAAGGGGGATGTTGCTGGCGGACTCGGGGCTCTTGGCCACCAGCCCGATTCCCGCCGCCAGCCAGGTGAGCGCCAGGGTGAGCAGGGTGAGGACGCCGATGGCGGCGACCCACTCGAGGGGTGTGGCGGTGGGCCTGAATCCCATGAGCAGGGCGACGCCGATGACGAGCACGATGCTGGCCATCGTCTGGATCACACTCCCCACCACATACCCGGTCAGGAAGGACGCGCGGGAGATCGCCATCGTGCGGAACCGGTTGACGATGCCTTCCGTCACGTCGACGCAGACGCTGACCGCGGTGACCAGGGCGCCGGCGGTGGCGGTCAGGAGGATCATCCCGGGGGCGATGTAGTCGATGTACTCTCCGCCGCCGGAGGACATGCCGCCGATCCCGGTGGCCAGGGCTCCGCCGAAGACGTAGTTGAACAGAAGAAGGATCACGACGGGCGTCCCGGCCACCGACAGTGTCAGCCCCGGGTAGCGCCGGGCGTGCTTCAGGTTGCGCCGCAACATCGTCATCGAGTCGCTGACGGCGTAGGACATGCTGGTCATCGGGCGTTCTCCTTCGAGGAGCCGGCGTCGTCGCCGGAACGGGGCCGGCCGGTGAGGGTGAGGAACACGTCGTCGAGGTCGGGGGTGTGCACCGTGAGCGCCTCGGCCTCGATCGACGCGCGGTCGAGGGCGCCGAGGACGGCGCGCAGGGCGGGGATGTCACCGTCGCCGGGGATGTTCAGAGCGAGAGCCTCGTCGTCACGGGTCACGGAGCCGAACAGGGCGGCGGCCGACTCGAGGGAGCCGACGTCGGCGAACTGGAGGCGGATGTGGCCGCCGGGGATGCGGCGCTTCAGCTCCTCGGGCGTGCCTTCGGCGACCAGCTTCCCGTGGTCGAGGACGGCGATGCGGTCGGCCAGATGGTCGGCCTCGTCGAGGTACTGCGTCGTCAGGAAGATCGTGACGCCGTCGGCGGCGAGCGCCCGGATGATCTGCCACATGGTACGGCGGCTGCGCGGGTCGAGCCCGGTGGTCGGCTCGTCGAGGAAGATGATGCGCGGATCGCCCATCAGCGTCATCGCGAGGTCGAGCTTGCGCCGCATCCCGCCGGAGAGGGTGACGACGGGCTTGGCGGCCGCATCGGTCAGCTCGAAGCGGCGCAGCAGGTCGGCGGCGCGCCGGCGGCCTTCGGCACGGGGCAGATGGTTGAGGTCCGCCATGAGGCTCAGGTTCTCCTCGGCGGTGAGCAGGTTGTCCACCGCCGAGAACTGTCCGGTCACGCCGATCGCGGCGCGCACGGCGCCGGGCTCGCGGGTCACGTCGTGGCCCGCGACGTACGCCGTGCCGGCGTTGGCGGAGATGAGGGTGGAGAGGATCTGCACGGTGGTCGTCTTGCCCGCGCCGTTAGGCCCGAGCAGAGCGAAGATCATGCCTTCGGGGATGCGCAGGTCGATGCCGTCGAGCACCACCTTGTCGCCGAAGGACTTCGACAACCCGGAGGTGGTGATCGCCTCTGCGACGACGGTCGCCGTGGATGCGGTCATGGGGATCGTGTCCCTTTCTGCGTGCGAGCGGGTCAGGCGCGGCGGATCACGATGTCGCCGAGCTCGGTGCGGGCGCGGATCTCGACGGTCTCGTCGGAGACCTCGGGCCCTTCCGCGGGGCCGAGGGAGTTGCGCACCCGGCCGAGGCGGGTGTTCACGTCGAGCCAGGCGGCGGTGGACTCGCGGATGCCGACCTCGACGTCGCCGAGGGCGGTCTGCAACATGACCTGGCCGCGCGCCACCTCGCCGACCCGGATACCGCCGTTCGCGGCTCTGGCCTCGACTCCGGCGCGTGCGACGCCGACATTGATCCGGCCGTTGGACGAGGTCGCCTTCAGGTCGCCGGCGACTTCTCCGACCGTGGTCTCGCCGTTGGAGTTCTTGATCGTCGCTCTGCCGCCGACGCCGCCGACGTCGATCCGGCCCACCCCGGCGATCTCGGCGTCGCCCGCCACGCGGTCCACGCGGATCTCGCCGTGGTCGGTCTTCAGGTGTACGGTCTCCGCCTGGCCGACCTGGATGTCGCCGACCGAGCTCTTGATCCTGCAGTCCCCGAGACGGCCGTCGCAGACGAAGTCCGCCAGCGGGGAGGTGCCCTGCACGTCCGAGCCCGCGGGCACCTCGACGCTGATGTCGAGCGACCCGCTCATGCCGAACAGTGAGCGCTTCCTCGGCCCCTTGACCAGCAGGGTGCCGCCCGAGCAGGTGACCTTGGTCTGCTGCGCGGCCCGCACGTCGGCGTCGTCGGCGCCGTCGGTCGGCAGCACCTCGACGACCGTGTCGGTGCGGTCGCCGGCCACGATCCGGGCGGACCCGATGTCGAACTCGAGGATGACGGAGATCGGTTCGGGGGTGTCGAAAATAGGCATGGCTGTGCCGTCCTCATGACGATGGTGTGCGTTCCCGCTGGTGGAGCGGGTGGATGACTAGTGGTGCCGAGCACTGGTCCCGGGCTAGCGGACCCAGCCCGTGTAGCCCTGTTGTCCTCTGCGGCTCCGCCCGGACACGCGCCCGCCCTCACCGGGCTCCAGCGCGGTGGCGACGGCCCGCACCAGCCAGGCGTTGACCGAGAGCCCTTCCCGCCCTGCGGCGTCCTCGACCCGGGTCTTGAGATGAGTGGGAAGGCGGAAGTTGATCCGGGCGGCCGTGCCGTCATCGCCGTCCGAAGGAGCGGGAGGCATGGCCGTCCGCGCGCTGCTCGGCGGGTTGTCGTACTCCTGGGATTCCTTGTACGGCTCCTGCGACGGCGGCTGTGTCACCACGAACTCGGGGTCGAGACCACGGAGCCGTACGTCGACCGAGCCCGGCGCCAGATCGCGGGTCACCTCGTCCATGGCGGCGGTCAGGGCGCCCAGCAAGGTGAGCCGGGCGGCGGACTCCAGGGGTGCGGTGAGCCGCTCGGCCAGGGCGCGGGCTTCGTCGCCGCCCGCGGCCGCAGCGACCGCGAGCTCATGCTGGAGATTGTCGACGTAGGGCGTGAGGTCCATGACATCACAATGACACACCGGTGGCACCATAGCTAGACCTATTGGCATCATTCTGACGCCACCATGGCGCCGGAGTGGGGGTGGGGTGGGTGGGAGTGGGGATAGGGGGTGATCACGCACAGGCTCGTGATCAAGCTGTACATGATCACCAACTAGTTGCTGAGGTGGCAACAATTTTTGTCAGTTGCCTTCGCTTGGGCTGAGTATTCGGCCAACGAACGGAGGTACAACCCATGACTGCAGAAGAAGGACAGACGGCGGGTGCCGTCCGAACCGGTACGCGGCGCCGTCATGACGTCGTGGTCGTCGGCGGGGGAGCGGCCGGCCTCAGCGGGGCCCTGATCCTGGCGCGGGCACGTCGCTCGGTGCTGGTGATCGACGACGGACGGCCGCGCAACGCCCCCGCCGCCGAGGTGCACGGCTACCTGTCGAGCGACGGGATGCCGCCCTCGCAGTTGCTGGCCACGGGCCGCGCCGAGGTGATCGGCTACGGCGGCGAGATCGTGACGGGCCGCGTGGTGACGGCCGGACGCCGGGACGCCGGAGGCTTTCTGATCACGCTCGGCGACGGATCCACGGTGACGGCGGACCGGCTGCTGGTGACGACCGGCCTGGTCGACGAACTGCCCGACGTGCCCGGGCTCGCGGAGCGGTGGGGGCGCGAGGTGCTGCACTGTCCGTACTGCCACGGCTGGGAGGTGCGCGACCAGCCGATCGGCGTCCTCGGCACCGGTCCGATGGCGGTCCACCAGGCGCTGCTGTGGCGGCAGTGGAGCAGGGACGTGACCCTCTTCCTGCACACGGCGCCCGCCCCCACCGGCGACCAGCGGGAGCAACTTGCCGCCCGCGACATCGTCGTGGTGGACGGAAAGGTGACCGGACTCGAGGTCGCTGACGACAGGCTCGTCGGCGTACGACTGGCGGACGGCAGGGTGGTTGCCCGCAGCGCCTTGACGACGACCCCGTGCTTCACCGCCAGGGCGGAGATCCTCAGCGGGCTGGGCCTCAAGCCGACCGACCAGGAGGTGGGCGGTCATGTGATCGGCAGCTACATCGCGGCCGATCCGTCAGGGGCGACCGACGTGCCGGGCGTGTGGGTGGCGGGCAACGTGGCCAACCTGATGGATCAGGTCATCGGCGCCGCCGCCGCGGGTGTGCGCGCCGGTGCGGCGATCAACGCCGACCTGGTCGCCGAGGACACGCGCCGGGCCGTCGAGGCTCGCAGGTCCCCCTTCTCCGCGGCGATGGAACGGGAGGTCTGCGAGACCGTGCTCGGCGACCGCCGGCACGGCCTCTGACGAGACCGGGGCACGCGTAGATTTCCCGGCCGCCCGCCCACACACCGACCGCGACGCCGGGAACGCCGAACTCGGTGGCCGTCGCCTACGAACTCGGACATTGCGCTATCTGACATGTCAGTTCCCCTTCCGCTTCACTTCGCGTGCTACGCCGGACTCTCGGACTCGATGTGCCTTGCGTCCGGCCTGCACACGACGATGTCCGCATCCGCTGACAGCGGTCTGACATCGCGCAGACGAGGACCCGCGACGCCTGTCAGACGGATCGGCGGCACCGCTCCGGAGACGCGCCCTGGGTTCAGGAGGCTGCGGAAAGCAAGGTGAGTGCGGCTTGGCGGGCATACTCGCCCGCGCCGGCGCCGTCGTGATGCGCGGCGACGGCGGTCGCACCCTCGACCAGCATGAGCAGCTGCCGCCCCAGGACCTGGGGAGCGGCGGCTCCGGCGCGCTCGGCGATGCCGGTCAGCAACTCGAGGTAGTGGTCGAGATGACGCGCGGTGATGGCGCGTACGGTCTCGACGTGATGCTGGGCGGCCGCGTTCAGCATCGCGCAGCCGCGGAAGACCGGATCGTCGTACCACTGCTGGAGCGCGTCGAACACGGCGGCGAGCTGGTCGCGGGGGTCGTCGCCGGCGGCGTCCGCGGCCGCGGCCAGCCATCGCGTGACCCGCTCACTGCGCTGCCAGAGCATGGACTGCACCTCGTACGGAGTGACGGTGTCGAGGCCGGTGCCGATCAGGAGCACGGGACATCACGAACCGGTCGTCACCGCATACGAGGCGGAGCCCGTGGAGCACCTCGAACACCACCTCTTCCCGACCGACCACGCGTTGTCGGACCCTCCCGGTGGCAAAAGGAAGTAGGAAGCCGAGCAGCGACGAGGCGGTCAAGGGAGAAGAGAAAGATGCCTGATCAGACCGCGAATGCGGCCCGGAGGGATGCCCGCAGGGCAGTCTGGTCAAGGATCTTGGCGGCCCTTGACCGGTGAGGAGTGCCGGATACCGTACGACGCCACCGGGAGGGGAGAGAGGGCTGCTCGCGGGCCCGGCGTGCCGGGCTCCGCTTGGTAGTGTCCCTGCGGCCGCGAGTGTCCCGAACCGGTCCGCGAGCCGCAGGGGTCACGCTGGCAGGCCCGGGGTGCCGCTCGGGTCGAGCGGCGGGTGTGGGTGGACCTGCCAGGGCTGCGGGGCGCGTCGGCTTCCAGCTCGGCCGCGAGCTCGTCGCGCGGGACGCGGCGCAGGGCGGCGTAGTCGGCGGAACAGGCTTTACACCCGGACGATCGCGCATGTATCGCGGACGGTCGTGAGTGGTTATCGGCGTGCGCTGGTACCTAGGATTCGAACTCCTGGGCGCGCCGGGGCCGTTCCGAATATCACATGAAACCTTGGAGCACTGTTCATGACTACCGTCATGCTCGTCCACGGCGCCTGGCACCGGCCGAACGCCTGGGCGAAGCTCGAGACCGAGTTGCACGCACTCGGCTATGGCACGCATGCGCCGGCCCTACCGAGCGCAGGCGAACATCCCACCGCAGGCATGCATGACGACGCCGCCGTGCTGGCTGGCGAGCTGGCGTCGATCGCAGGACCGGTCGTGCTGCTCGGCCACTCCTACGGGGGCATCCCGATCACCGAGGCCGCCGCCGGGGCGGGCAATGTCGAGCGGCTGATCTACCTTGCCGCATACATGCCGGAGAAGGGACAGTCGATGTACGCCATCCACGGCCTCCCCGATCCCGAAGACATGAGCGGCCTGTTCCCGCTCATCAACGAACCGCGTACCTCGCTGTATGGCGATCTGCCCGAAGACGAGGCCGAGCAGGCGGTGAGCACGTTGGTCAATCAGACCGTCCGATCGTTCGCGGAGAAGGTCGACGCGGCCGCCTGGCTGGAGATCCCGTCCACCTACATCGTCGCCGAGCAGGACAAGGCCATCCCTCCGGCGCTGCAGGAGAAGATGGCAGCCCAGGCCGCCGAGATCCGCCGGCTGACCAGCAGTCATTCTCCGTTCTTGTCCCAGCCGGCCCAGCTGGCCGCCCTCATCGACGAAATCGTGCGGTCGGCTTAAGGACCTGGTTGGTGTACCGGACGCATACGCCGGGGAAGGCGTCCCCGGCGTATGCGTCCGGCCGTCGACGCGGCACCGCACGGCGGGCGATGGACGTGCTCCGGGCGCGGCGGCCTGGCGGGGCTTCCTCGGCGGGGTGGCCACGCGCTCCTCAAAGGGGCGGGTCGTCGTGCTCGGCGATGGCGTGTCTCACCGAGTTCCCATGCGACCTACCTACCCTCAGGGGGTGGGGACGTGCGCGGGGACGTGCTGGTCGATAAGGATGCGCGCGGCGCCATGCTCGGACTGCACTGACCCGAAGGAAAGTGTCAGCCCACGTAGCTAATCTGCGGCTGGTCGGCCACAGCTACGGCGGAATGGTGATCACGGGCGTCGCCGACCGCGTGCCCGGCCGTGTGGCCGCTCTGGTGTACCTGGACGCCATGGTGCCGGGCGACGGCGACTCGTGCTGGAACCTGGTCTCCGAGCGGGAGCGGCAGTGGTACACGGACGTGGTGGAGACGGGGTACGCGGTGCGTCCTCTGCCGTTCTTCGACCCCCGGGCCACACCCCACCCGATCGCCTCGCTGCTCGAGCCGCTGCGCCTCACCCGCGATCCGGCGCGGGTCCGGCGCCGTGTCTACGCGTACGCGGCGGGCTGGGACGGTGAGTCCCCCTTCACGAATGTCTACGAGCGGCTGCGCGAGGACCCCGCGTGGGCGACGTACGCGCTGGACGGCGGGCACAACCTCATGCGGGAGCCCCGGAGGACCTGCTGAAGATCCTTCTCGAGGCCGCGGAACCCCGGCTCGGCTCACCGTGAGGTCGGTGTGCCCCTTCTTCCCAATTGCAAAGCGCTCGCAGTATCCCTAATATCCGGAATGTCCTAAGGGGGGCTCGGATGGGAAGTCCGGCGGCCGCGGTACGGCGCCGAATGTCGGGGATGTCGCGCGAGGAGTGGCTCCGGGTGGCGGGGATGGCGGCATTCGTGATCGCCCTGCACATCGCCGGTTGGTTCTCCCTGCTCGCCCTGGTCGCTCCGCGGCATTATCAGCTCGGGACGTCCGGCGCCTTCACCGTGGGCCTGGGCGTCACCGCGTACACACTGGGCATGCGGCACGCCTTCGACGCCGACCACATCGCCGCGATCGACAACACGACGCGGAAGCTGATGGCCGACGGACAGCGCCCCCTCTCTGTGGGGTTCTGGTTCTCCCTGGGCCACTCTTCGATAGTTTTCGGCCTGTGTCTGCTCCTCAGCCTGGGCGTGCGGACCCTGGCGGGACAGGTCGAGAGCGAGTCGTCCACCCTGCAGAACGTGACCGGGCTCATCGGAACGCTCGTGTCGGGCATCTTCCTCGTGATCATCGCGTTGATCAACATGGTCGTGCTGTGGGGGATCCTCAAGGTGTTCCGTGAGATGCGCCGGGGCTCCTTCGACGAGGCCGCGCTGGAGGAACAGCTCAACAACCGCGGCTTCATGAACCGGATCCTGTCGGGCGCCACCAAGGCCGTCCGCAGGCCCTGGCACATGTATCCGATCGGCCTGCTGTTCGGCCTGGGATTCGACACGGCCACCGAGGTGTCCCTGCTGGTCCTGGCGGGCGGTGCGGCCGTGTTCAACCTGCCCTGGTACGCCGTGCTCACCCTGCCCGTGCTGTTCGCCGCCGGGATGAGCCTGCTCGACTCCATCGACGGCTGCTTCATGAACTTCGCGTACGGCTGGGCCTTCTCCAAGCCGGTCCGCAAGGTCTACTACAACATCACGATCACGGCGCTGTCGGTCGCCGTGGCGGTCATCGTCGGAGCCGTCGAACTGCTGGGACTGCTGGCGAACAGGCTCGGGATCGAGACCGGCCCGCTGGCGGCGATCGCCGGTCTCGACCTGAACTACGTGGGCTACGCAATCGTCGCGCTGTTCGTGCTCACCTGGGTCGTGGCGCTGGCCGTCTGGCGCTTCGGCCGGATCGAGCAGCGCTGGTCGGCGTCGGTGCGGCCGGCCGACGCCGACGCCTGACCCCCGACGTACGGCGACGCCTGACCCGACTCGCGCTGACCCCACTGGAGGCCGGCGCCCGGCCGCGGCGCCGGCCCGGTCACACGGGGGAGACGTCGCCTCACGCGGGGGAGAAGTCGCGGGCGTGCTCGCGGGCCCATTCGCCGAACGTGCGGGCCGGGACGCCCGTGACCTGTTCCACCGTGTGCGTCACCGGTTCCGGCCGGTCGGCGAGCGTGGCCCAGTAACCCAGCGCGCCGTCGACGAAGGCGGCATCGCCCCAGGAGGCCAGCAACTGCTCCCGCGCCCGCTCCGGAGGCAACTCCTCCCAGCGCACGGGCCGGCCGATCGCCTCGCCGATGAGGCGCACCTGATCCGCCTGGGTGACCGCCTCAGGTCCGGTGAGGACGTACTTCGCGCCGGCATGGCCGTCGTCGAGAAGGGCCCGCGCCGCCACGGCCGCGACGTCCCGTTCGTGGATCAGCGACCGGGCCGCCGCGCCGTACGGCCATCGCACGACGCCTTCAGTACGGATCTGGTCGGCCCATCCGAGCGTGTTGGCCGCGAGGCCGCCGACCCGAAGGAAGGTCCAGTCGAGCGCCGACCGCTCGATGAGGTGCTCGATCTCGCCCCAGAATCCGTTCTCCTCCGGCTTCAGATCGTCGCGGACCGACATCGCGGACAGGTAGACGACGTGGCGGGCGTTCCTGGCGAGCGCGTCCACGACCGCGGGTGCCGCCTCGGCGGACAGGAAGGGCCAGAGCAGGAAGACCTTCGTCACACCGTCCAGGGCGGCGTCGAGCGTGCGCGGGTCGGCGAGGTCGCCCTGGACGGCGTGGACACCATCGGGCAGAGCGCCGGCCGCCGGCCTCCGGGCCAGGGCCCGGACGTCGCCCCCGCCGTCCCGCAGACGGGCGACGACGTGCCGCCCGACGTTGCCGGTCGCACCGATCACCAGAAAACCAGACATGAGCATCCCCTCAAGGTCGCGGACCGCCGGCCCCGCGTGGCCGGCGCGAGGAACCCGGGCGGGAACCTCAGAGAAGAGGCTCGGACTTAAACAATGGTGTAAGTCAAGCTAGGGTGATCGCGTGTCACCGAGAGAGGTCGACGAGCTCACGATCGGCGAGCTGTCCCTGCACAGCGGCGTACCGGCGACGGCGCTGCGGTTCTACGAGCGGCAGGGACTGCTCCGCAGCCGCCGCACTCCCGGGAACCAGCGCAGGTACGGCCGCGCGGCGGTGGGAAAGATCGCGTTCATCCGGGCCTCGCGGAACGCGGGTGTGCCCCTCGCGATGATCGGGGAGGTCCTCGGGATCCTTCCCGAGGACGCCGCTCCGACCAGGGAGTTCTGGATCAGGGCCGCCCGGTGCTGGAGCACGCATCTCGACGACCGGATCTCCAGGCTGGAGCGCGCCCGCGAGGTGTTCGGAGGTTGCGCGAGCTGCGGCTGCCTGGCGTTCGACCGGTGCGCCCTGATGAATCCGGGCACGAGCGAACCGGCCGGCGAGGCCGTCGACGACGAGATGTGACGGGGCCCCGGATCAGCCCGCCGCCGACTTGCTCACCGCGGACATGATGCGGACGAACGCGTCGAGGTCGGCCGGGTCGATGTGGTCCATGACGTGCCGGCGAGCGCTCGCGAGATGAGTCGGGTAGGCGTTCTCGAGGCGACGGAGACCGGCATCGGTGAGCACCGCGAACGACCCTCTGCCGTCCGCTGCGCACTTGCGGCGCTCGACGAATCCCTGGGCGACGAGCCGGTCGACGATGCGCGTCATGCCGGCGGGGGTGAAACTGCTCATCATCGCCAGTTCGCTCATCCTGAGCTGCCGGTCGGGCGCCTCGGAGAGCTGGACCAGTACGCCGTACTCGCTGAGGCTCATGCCGTGACCGGCGATGAGGTCGGCGTCCAGGGCGCGCGGAAGAAGGACGAGCGCGTGAGCCAGAGCTCGCCAGGCGGTCTCTTCGCCGGCTGACAGGGGTTGGACGTCTGTGGCTGCCACACCGAGCAGTCTACTTCCTTGCTATTTACTTGACGAAGCAACAACCGTGCTACTGTTTATTTAGCTCAGCAACTAGTTTGGGAGTGCCGCCCTGAGCTGCCCTTTTGTTTCCCCGGGCGGGCGAGCGCAAGTCCCGATCTCAAAGAAAGTGCATGTTTCCCGTGACCAAAATCGCGATCATTCTCGGAAGCACCCGGCCCGGCCGCAACGGCGAGGCCGTTGCCAAGTGGGTCCTCGAGCAGGCGAGCAAGCGCACCGACGCCCAGTTCGAGCTTGTCGATCTGAAGGACTACAACCTGCCCCACCTGGACGAGGCCATCCCCCCGTCGCTGGGCCAGTACTCCCAGCCGCACACCCACGAATGGGCCGCGAAGATCGCCCAGTTCGACGGCTACATCTTCGTGACGCCGGAGTACAACCACTCCACGTCCGGTGCGCTGAAGAACGCCATCGACTTCCTGTACGGCGAGTGGAACAACAAGGCGGCGGGCTTCGTCAGCTACGGCTCCGTCGGCGGCGCCCGGGCGGTGGAGCACCTTCGCCTGATCATGGGCGAGTTGCAGATCGCGGACGTGCGTGCGCAGGTGGCGTTGTCGCTGGCGACGGACTTTGAGAACTACCACATCTTCACCCCCGCGGCCTACCACGAGGACAACCTCACGACCCTGTTCGACCAGCTCGTCGCCTGGAGCCGTGCCCTCGCGCCGCTCCGCGCGTCGGCCGCCTGAGAGATGTCCGGAGCCGGCACGCCGCGTCGCGGTGACGCCGGTGAAGCCGTCCCCCGCGGTCGACCCGCCACAGTCGACCGGCCACGGGGGACGGCTTCGCGGTCTCCGTCCAGGCCCGCGGGTCCGTCAGCCTCCTGCGCCGTCGGCGGAAGCGGTCCGCGCCAGCCGGTCGGCGAGGCTCTCGGCGTCGAGGACGAACCACGTCTGCGCGCCCCTGTTGCTCTCGTACACGAAGTCGCGGAGGGCGGAGCTCCCGGCCGTGTGCCGTGACACGTCACCGAGGACGGCGAGGCCCAGCCGGTAGTTGACGAACTTCTGGATGATGTCGCCGGCGACGCGCGTGCGCAGCTGGAAGAACTCCTCGCCGAGCCGGCTCGCCGGGACCGCGACCCATTCGGCGCCCGCGCCGAACGCCTCCCCGATGAGGTCGAGCGCCTCACGCTCGCCGCGCAGGACCGGCCCCTCCGGCTCGCACACGAGGACGGGGACGCCGCCGAGGTGCCGAAGTGAGTCAGCCATGGTCGCGGTTCCTCTCCGTCGCCCGCAGGAACCCGAGGATCCGCGAGGTCTGCCCTTGCAGGAGGTGCCCGGCGTCCTCAAGGAGGTCGACCGTCGCGTGCGGCACGTTCCGCGCGATCCGCCGGCGGGTGCCGTACGAGTCGAGCAGGGCGTCCCTGCCGCCGGCGATCACCAGGACGGGCATCGTCAGCCGCCGGAGCGTGTCGTCGGCGAAGACGGGGAGCCGATCCCTCCTCGGCCTGAAATGCCTGTCGATGAGCATCACGAAGTCCGCGAACGACCGGTCCCGCTCCGGATCCGCGCTCTGTTCCGCGGACGGGCGGACACCGAGGACGAGCCGCATGAGGGTCCGCCGCCCACGCCGCCCGAACAGCGCCAGCGGTACGGCGGCGAGCAGCACGCCGTACTTCTGCCGGCCGATGCCGCCGGGGCACAGCAGCGCCATACGGTCGATCCGCTCCGGGCGCCGGGTCGCGTAGTCGACGGCCAGCCATCCGCCGAGCGAGACTCCCACCAGTGACGCGCGCTCGACGTGCAGCTCCTCCAGCACGTCGTCGAGCCACAACGCGTAGGCGTCCGACCTGAGCGCGGGCCGTGAAGGCGCGCTGAGACCCGGTTCGCCGATCATGTCGACGGCGTGGACGCGGAAGTGGGCGGACCAGACGGCGGCGTCCGCCGCCCACATCGCCGCGTTCGCCCTCGACCCGTGCAGCAGCACGAGAGGCGGGGCGTCCCGCGGCCCGCAGGACATGACGAACGTCTCGCCCTCCCGGGTCGGGACGCGCGACTGCTCGCCGGGCACCGGCCAGTCGTCCAGGTATTCGCGGTATCGCCGCTCCACGGCTCGTGCGCCGTCGGCCGAGGTGTAGAGGGAGCTCATGGCCGCTCGTCCGCGATCACATTGATGATTTTGAGCAGGTCGGCGGTGGTGTCCAGGCCGCCTACGATGATGATCTTCATGCCGGCCCTCTCCTCGTCGTAGACGATCTCGATGTGCAGGCGTTCGCCGTCGTGGGGATGGGCGACGGCAGCCGTGATCATGGTGCTCAGGCGGTTCATCGTGGTCGGATCGACGGCGTCGATCTGCACGATTCCGGTCACCTCGGTGCGCCGGTGGCGCGGCGCGTCCTCCCGCGCCGGCGTGGCCACCGGATGTCCGGTGAACGCCTCGAGGTCGTCGCGGGCGATCCGGTACTGCCGGCCGCCGATGCGGACCGCCTTCAACCGGCCGTCGCGCACGTAGCCGCGAACGGTCTTCACGTGGAGGCCCAGGAGGTCGGCCACCTGGTCCACCGAATAGAGCTGATCGGACACCGCAACACCCTCTTGTCGCTTAACTTCCCTAAGATGATGACATGAAT
The DNA here is from genome assembly GCF_016863295.1 of Planotetraspora phitsanulokensis. Taxonomy (GTDB): domain Bacteria; phylum Actinomycetota; class Actinomycetes; order Streptosporangiales; family Streptosporangiaceae; genus Planotetraspora; species Planotetraspora phitsanulokensis. The sequence continues at coordinate 42,495 of NZ_BOOP01000006.1, read as the reverse complement.
GGGAGTGTTAGGGAAGTTAAGGGGATCACCTCACCGTGCGGGCCGATTTCATGGACGGATCTGGCCGTAAATCGGTTGACTCTTCCCGTGCCGGAGGATCCAGACTTGGCAGGGCCGGCCGGCCCTCGCCCACACCAGGCGCCGGCCATCGCCCATCCACCCCCTCCGCGTCAGTGACGGCTGACGGCGCGAGGGCTCTGAGAACGGAGAGGAAGACGTGATCATCGAAGCGCACGGGTTGCGCAAGACGTTCACCGCCAAACGGGGACGCGGCAAGACCGAGCAGGTCGAGGCGGTCAGGGGTGTCGATCTGGAGGTCGAGGAGGGCCAGATCTTCGCCGTGCTCGGCCCGAACGGTGCGGGCAAGACCACCACGATCAGGATGCTCGCCACCCTCATCCCGCCCACGTCGGGGACCGCCGTCGTCGCGGGCCACGATGTGACCAGGGAGCCCGGCAAGGTGCGGGAGAACATCGGCTACGTCGGCCAGGCCGGCGGAGTGGACGAGAACTCTCCGGGACGCGACGGCATCGTCCTCGCCGCGCGGCTCGGCGGCATGTCACGCAAGCAGGCGGAGGCCCGCAGCGAGGAGCTGCTCACCGCGTTCAGCCTGACCGAGTTCGCCGATCGGCCGATCAAGACGCTCTCCGGGGGCCAGAAGCGGCGGTTCGCGCTCGCCATCGGGCTCGTGAACCGGCCGCCGCTGTTCTTCCTCGACGAGCCGACCACCGGTCTCGACCCGCAGAACCGGGCCAACCTCTGGGACGAGGTCCGCGCGCTGCGCAAGCAGGGGACCAGCGTGTTGCTGACGACGCACTACCTGGAGGAGGCCGACGCGCTCTGCGACCGGCTGGTCATCATCGACCACGGCCTGGTGGTCGCCGAGGGCACGCCCGACGACCTGAAGAAGGAGATCGCGGGCGACGTCGTCACCCTGAGGCTGGGGGAGGCCGCGAACGAGCCCGCACAGGCGCTCCTCACCGCGGAGCCGTACGTTAAGGACGTGCGCACCGAGGACGAGACGCTGCGCGTCTACGTCGACGACGGCGAGCACAACCTTCCCCACCTGCTGCGCGCCCTGGAGGCCGGCGGGCTCGGCATCCAGTCCATCTCACTCGACCGGGCGACGCTCGACGACGTCTTCCTGCGTCACACCGGTCGATCGCTCCGCGACGCCGACTGAGACTCCAGGACCCCGACGAGAACCGATTGGACCCCCGATGTTCCGACACACGATGTTGTTCCTCGGCTACGAGCTCAGGCTCACCCTGCGCAATCCGGTGTGGCCGTTGTTCGGCATCCTCCAGCCCGTGCTCTACCTGTTGTTGTTCGCGCCGCTCGTGGCCAACACCACCGTCGGCGGCACGATGGGCGACACGCTCCGGCTGTTCACGCCCGGCGTGCTGATGATGATCGCCCTCTTCGGATCGTTGTTCGTGGGCTTCGGCATGATCAACGAGATCCGCAACGGCTACCTCGAGCGGCTGGCGGTCAGCCCGGCGTGGCGGCCGGCGATCGTGCTCGGCCGCACCATGCGCGACATGATCGTGCTGGTCCTGCAGGCGCTCCTCGTGATCGGCCTGGCCTGGCTGATGGGCATGCGGGCCAGCGCTCCCGGCGTGCTCGTGATGCTCGTGCTCATGGCGGCGACCGGCCTGCTCGCGTCCGGGCTCTCGTACGGCCTGGCGCTCGCGCTGCGGGACGAGAACGGGATGAGCCAGATCATGCAGTTCTTCGCGCTGCCGCTGATCCTGCTCACCGGCATCATGTTGCCGATGTCGTTGGCGCCGCAGTGGATGCAGACGGTCGCACACTTCAACCCGCTCTACCACGCGGTCGAGGCGGGCCGTTCGCTGTTCGACGGCGACTTCACCGACGGCTCGATCCCGCTCGCCTTCGGTCTCACCCTGGCGCTCGGCGCTCTGACGCTGACCTGGTCGGTCTCGTCGATGAAGAAGCTCGCGGGCTAGCCAGGCGAGACCGTCGCCGCCGCGTGGCCCGCGCCGAACCCTTCGGCGCGGGCGACGACGCGGCCCGACTCGACGCGGACGGCGGTCTCGGTCGCGTCGCTGACCGCCGGTACGCCCGCCGCCTCGGCGAGGGCGCCCGTCTCGTCGCACACCACCTGCAGGCGCGGCCACGCCGCCATCGGGAACGCCTGGTGGAGGCACACGCACAGGTCGGCGACGACCAGCCGTGCCAGGGGCGCCAACTCGCCCGGCGAACTCGTGACGAGGACGGCGGTGACGTCGGCGCCCGCCGCCGCGGCGCGGACCGCGTCCTCGGCGGCGGCGGCGCGGTGCAGCCCCAGGATCGTCACCACGCCGTCTCTCGTGAGCCGTGCGGCTTCACCGCGTACCAGGTCGACCGCGGGCGGCGGCGCCCAGGGCTCGTCCGCGGCCCGGGTCGGAGGGATCATCGGCGGGGGCGGCCACCGGTCGCCCAGGTCGAGGTCCGCGAGTCGCTCACACGCGCTGACGATGTTGAAGGGCTCGACGAAACCGGGTGCGGCGGCGGCCATCTGGCCTGCGCCGTGCAGGGTCGTGAGCGCGACCTCCGCGGTGCGCACCAGGCGGGCATCGGGCGTCCTTCGCGGGCCGAGCTGTTCGAGGGCGAGGCCGAGCAGGATCGCGTCGAGCTTCATGAGCTGCGCGAACGGACGCCGGACACGTTCGTCGGCGAGGACCTCGGGCATCAGGTCCCTGCCCAGCGCGGCCATGCCGTGCCGGTCGTCCGTGGCGAGGGGGAACCGGGTCACCCAGGCGCGGGCGAACGCCCCGAGCGCGTCCCGGGGCGTGCGGCCGGGCTCGGGATGCGACGGCTCGGGCGTCCGTTCGGCCAGGTCGGCCAGCACGGCGAAGTAGAGGGCCCGCTTGCCGGGGAAGTTGGAGTACACCGCGCCGCGGGTGAGCTCGGCCCGTTCGGCGATGCCGTCGATCTTGGCGTCCCGGAAGCCCCGTTCGGTGAACTCGGCTCTCGCGGCGGCCAGCACCTTGGCGCGGTTGCGCTCCTGGGTCTCCGCTCTGGTGAGCCGGCTCATGGTCCCCCTCTTCCGGCGTTGCCGTCCGTTCTCCCGGCATTGCCGTACGTCCCGGAGCAAGATACCGTTGCCATTCACATGATGAGATCATCTGATCACACCATTCGGAAACTGGAGCGTCCATGGCCGGTGTCAGCCGGGAAGTGAGCGGGGTCCCGGAGATCGATCTGTCGGACGCCGAGGTGATGCGCGACCCCTTCGCCGTGTACGACGAGGCCAGGGAGCACTCGCCCGTCGCGCGGCTGACCGCCCCGGGATTCGGCGGGATGTGGGCCGTCACGCGGCACGAGGACGCCCGGACGCTGCTGGCCGACCCGCGGTTCGAGCTGAACGCGAGCAGTTTCATCCGCCCCGACGTGCCCGAGGACTGCCTGCCGTACATGCGGTCGATGGCCGAGATGAACGGGCACGAACATCTGCGTCTGCGCAGGCTGGTCGCGCCGGCGTTCACCGCGCGCCGGGCCGCGGACTTCCGGCCCCGGATCGAGCCGGTCGTCGGCGCCCTGCTCGACGGCCTGCCCGGCGACGCCGATGACGGCGAGGTGGACCTGCTGCGGCATTTCGCGCGGCCGTTGCCGATGGAGGTCATCTGCGAACTGGTCGGCATACCCGAGCCCGACCGGCCCCGCTGGCGCGAGTACGGCGCCACGATCATGGCGGGCTCCGGCCAGGGGTTCGCGTCGGCCGTCCCCGGCATCGTGGAGGACGCCAAGGCGGCGATCGCACGCCGCTGCGAAGAGCCCGCCGACGACCTGTTGTCGGACCTCATCCGCGCGCACGCCGAGGACGGCGACCGGCTCAGCGAGACCGAGATGGTGACGCTCGTCTGGAACCTGGTCCTGGCCGGTCAGACCCCGGCCAACCTCATCGCCAACGCCGTGCACGCCCTGCTCGGGCACCCCGGGCAGCTCGCCGCGCTGCGCGAGGACCCCGCGCTCATGCCGCGCGCCGTCGAGGAGCTCATGCGCTGGTGCGGCCCGACGTTGCTGGCCATCCCGCGCTTCGCGACGCAGGACGTCGAACTGCACGGCACGCTGATACACAAGGGCGACGCCGTGACCGCCGCGGTCGCCTCCGCCAACCGCGATCCGCGCGCGTACGCCCACCCGGACCGACTCGACGTCAGGCGGCCGGCGGGGACAGCCGGCCACCTGGGCTTCTCCCACGGCCCGCACTTCTGTCTCGGGGCGTCCATCGCCCGGGTGCAGACGGAGGTCGCGCTGACCTCACTGCTGAGCCGGTTCCCCGGCCTGGCGCCGGGGAGCGCCTTCGGCGACGTCCGCGCCCTCGACCCGGGGACGTGGCGGCTGACGTCGCTTCCCGTCACCCTCTGAACCCGTCCGCACGATCCCTGAGGAGACCTCCTCCCGTGGCACGCACCGATCACGACCCGCTGAAGTGCGCCTTCTGCGGAAAAGGCCATTCACAGGTCAGGAAGCTCATCGCGGGCCCCGGCCGGATCTGCATCTGCGACGAATGCGTCGGCCTGTGCACCGAGCTCATCGAGGAGGAACTCGGGGAACGCGCCGCCGACGAGCCACGGGACCTGCCGAAGCCGCGGGAGATCCACGCGTTCCTCGACCAGTACGTCATCGGCCAGGACGACGCCAAGAAGGCCCTTTCCGTGGCGGTCTACAACCACTACAAACGGATCCGTCCCGGGGCCGGGGGGAGTGAGCAGGTCGAGCTGGGCAAGTCCAACATCCTGCTGATCGGCCCGACCGGATGCGGCAAGACCCTGCTGGCCCAGACCCTCGCCCGGATGCTCGACGTCCCGTTCGCCGTCGCCGACGCCACGGCCCTGACCGAGGCCGGCTACGTGGGGGAGGACGTCGAGAACATCCTGCTCAGGCTCGTTCAGGCCGCCGACCACGACATCGCCAGGGCCGAGGCCGGCATCGTCTACATCGACGAGATCGACAAGATCGCCAGGAAGGGTGAGAACCCGTCGATCACCCGTGACGTCTCCGGCGAGGGGGTGCAGCAGGCGCTGCTGAAGATCCTGGAGGGCACGACGGCGAACGTCGCCCCGCAGGGCGGTCGCAAGCACCCGCACCAGGAGTTCCTCCAGATCGACACGGCCAACGTGCTGTTCATCGTCGGCGGCGCGTTCGCGGGCCTTGAGCCGATCGTCGAGCGGCGGACGGCCCGTGACGGCGCGGGGTTCGGCGCGGTGCTTCGCGGCCCCGAGGAGCGGGACGTCCTCGCCGAGGTCATGCCCCAGGACCTGCTGGCGTTCGGGCTGATCCCCGAGCTCGTCGGGCGCCTTCCCGTGGTCTCCACGTTCCGTCCGCTGGACCGGACGGCGCTGGCGCGGATCCTCACCGAGCCGCGCAACGCGCTGATCAAGCAGTATCAGAGGCTCTTCGAACTCGACGGCGTCGAACTCGAGTTCACCGAAGACGCCGTCGCCGCGATCGCCGACCAGGCGCTGCTCCGCCGTACGGGCGCGCGGGCGGCCCGCGCGATCCTCGAGGAGATCCTGCTGAACGTGATGTACGAGGTGCCGAGCAGGGACGACGTGGCCCGGGTCGTCATCGACCGCGACACCGTGCTCGACAACGTCAATCCGACCCTGGTGCCGCGGCGACGGCCGGACGGCCGGCGGGGGCGCGGGCAGAAGTCCGCCTGACGCCCACTCGTCGGCACCGGGTGAAGCAGTCGTTCACGACCGGACCAGCCGCGGACCATTTCAGCTCGGGACGGCGTCGCGCGCGACGGGGGTGAGGACTCCGGCGTGGTGGAGCCGGTCCCGGGCGGCGGAGATCGCCTCTGGAGTGGTGGCGAAGACCTGGCCGGCCTGGTCGAGGCGGGCGATGACGCCAAGGGCGTGCAGCGGCTGGTGGTGGCCGTCGCGGATGCCGGAGACGTAGACCGTGATGTTGCGCCGTTCCAGCCGTTGGATGGCGTCGCCCAGGACCAGGGCACCGCTGGCGTCGATCGTGGTCACGCGGGACATGCGCAGGATCACGACGGAGACGGTGGCCACCTCTGACAGTTCCAGCAGGAACCGGTGGGCCGCGGCGAAGAACAGCGGGCCGTCCAGGCGGTAGGCCACGATGTGCTCGGCGAGCAGGGCGTGTTCCTGCTCGGTGTGGTCGCCGGGCAGGTCGGGGTGGATCGGCGTCGTGTCGAGGCGGACATCACGTGCGATGCTGCGCAGGGCGAGTGCGCCGGCCACGATCAGGCCGAGGATGACGGCCTGGACCAGGTCGAGCGCCAAGGTGGCGACCGCGGTCAGCACCAGGACCATCGCATCGCCGCGAGTGGAGCGGACCATGGCCTTGACCGAGCCGACCTCCACCATCCGGACGGAGGTGGCCAGCAGGACACCGGCCAGCGCTGCGAGCGGGATGTGGGCGACCAGGCCGGAGGCGGTGAAAACGATCACGGCCAGGATGCCGGCATGGGCCAGAGCCGCCAGGCGGGAATGGGCACCCGAGCGGACGTTGACCGCGGTGCGCGCGATGGCTCCGGTGGCCGGGACGCCCCCGAACAACGGGGCGGCCAGGTTGGCCAGGCCCTGACCGAACAGCTCCCGGTCAGGGTCGTGCTTGTGATTGACGCTCATGCCGTCGGCGACGGCGGCGGACAACAACGATTCCAGCGCGGCCAGTGCGGCGACCGCCACCGCGGGAGCCACCAGTGAAGGCAGCGCGCCCATGTCCAGGAATGCCAAGGAGGGGACGGGCAACCCGGCGGGCAGCTCGCCGATCCGTGTCACCGGCAGATCAGCCAGCGCGGCGATGACGGTGGTGAGGGCGACGGCGACCAGCGAGAAGGGAAAGGTGGGCCGCCAGCGGCCGCCCGCCAGCATCAGCGAGGCGACTGCGGCGGTGATGGCCAGAGCCCACCAGTGTGGCTGCGCGAGGAAGTCTCGGACGGCGTGCCAGGCCACGACGGTGACCTTGTCGCCTTCCGGTGTCGGTACGCCGAGGGCAGCGGGGATCTGCTGCAGACCGATCACGCAGGCGATGCCGATCGTGAAGCCCTCAACGACGGGAGCCGGGACCAGAGCCATGTACTTGCCCGCGTGACCCAGCGCGAGCGCGATGAGCAGCAGTCCGGCGAGCACGCCGACTGTCAGCACGCCGGAGGCGCCGTGCTGGTGCATGATCGGAACCAGTACCACCGTCATCGCGCCGGTGGGGCCTGAGACCTGCAGGCGGGAACCGCCGAACACGGCCGCGAGCGCCCCGGCGACCACCGCGGTGGCCAGGCCGGCTGCGGCGCCCATGCCAGAGGAGATGCCGAATCCGAGCGCCAGCGGCAATGCGACGATCGCCACGGTGAGCCCGGCCAGCAGGTCGCGGCGGGGACGGCGGCCCATCGCGGCGAACTCGGCGCGCTCAGGCAGCACCGAGCGAACTCGGGCCAAGCCCGAGCCGAACGCAGTGGTCATCGGACGCGGGTCTCCGTGCCGAGCAGCTCGCTCAATAGCTCGTTCTGCCCGGTGAGCTTCTGCGTCAGGAGCTTGCGGGCCGCCTTCAGCAGGTCGGCGACGTCGCCGCCGGCGAGGGCATAGAACACGGTGGAGCCCTCGCGGTGAGCGGTGACCATCCCTGAACGGCGCAGCACGGCCAGGTGTTGCGACAGCCCGGTCGGCTCGACCTCGATGGCGGCCAGCAGTTCTCGCACGGGCATCGGCCCGTCCTGCAGCAACTCCAGCACACGGATCCGTACCGGGTGCCCGAGCAGCCGGAACAGCTCAGCCTTGGCCTCGTACAGCGGAACCGACATCACAGTGCCGTCTCCTCGCCCGATTCGGCGTCCTCGTCGCCGAGCTCGACGCCATGCGCCCGAGCAAGCCGTACCACGTCGTCCCACTCTCCTTCAGCGACGAGCATCTCGTCGACATCATGCTCACGGCGCGCCCGTTCCAGCGCCGTACGCGCTGAACGTGCCCGCTCTCTGATCGCAGCAGCGAATGGCCCGCTCACGTCACGTCCTCGATCTCGGTCACGACTGATCTCACCTCATGATGAAGTGAATTACGCATATTCGCAATTCGTGGAGCCTGGGACGGCAGGATCGGGCCGCTGACGATCAGTGCGACGCCGCCGTGGAAGGGGATGTCGTCCGGCTGCCGCGAGGGGTTCGGCGTGGCGCTCCGCGGCCCGGAGGGAGCGGGACGTCCTGTCCGCGGTCACGCCCCAGGACCTGCTGGCGTTCGGGTTGATCCCCGAGCTTGTCGGACACGCGCGCCCGCGGTGATCGCGCGTCCGTCGCGCGGCCTGCGGAGATGACCTGCCTTGCTGAAACAGCATGAGGATTTGCAGGACTGCGGCGTCTTGGGACACCTTCGGCTGTGCCCTCGCCCGGAGCATCCGGCCCGGCCGCGCGCCCCCCCGCACATCCCTCGCGCATCTCGTATGCGCGTCCGCTGTCATCTGTAAGGAATCACCGATGAGTACCGAAAGCAGTCCCGCCGACACGGAGCGGGCGGGCGCGGGTCCCGACCCCCGCCGATGGCTCGCACTGGCGGTCATCTGTGTGTCGATGCTGATGGTGGTGCTCGACGTGTCCATCGTCAACATCGCACTTCCGCGCGCCCAGATCGACCTGGGCATCTCCGACGCGGACCGGCAGTGGGTCGTGACGGCCTACGCGCTCGCCTTCGGCGGGCTCCTGTTGCTGGGCGGCCGCGTCGTCGACTTCGCCGGTCGCAAACGCGTGTTCGTGATCGGGTTGCTCGGTTTCGCCGCCGCCTCCATGCTCGGGGGCCTCGCGCCGAGTGCGGGGCTTCTGTTCGCCGCCCGTGCCCTGCAGGGAGGGTTCTCCGCGCTGCTCGCTCCGGCCTCGCTGTCGCTGATCACTGTGTCCTTCACCGAGCCGCGGGAACGCGCGAAGGCGTTCGGGATCTACGGCGCGATCCAGGGCGGCGGGGGAGCGGTGGGGCTGATCCTGGGCGGTGTGCTGACGGAGTACGCCGACTGGCGCTGGTGCCTGTTCGTCAACGTCCCCATCGCGATCGCGGCGGCGTCGTCCGCGCTGCCGGTCGTGCGGGAAAGCCGCGCCGACGGCGAACGCCACTACGACGTGCCCGGCGCCCTTCTGGTCACAGGCGGCCTGGTCGCCCTCGTCTACGGTTTCACCCGGGCCGCCGAAGGAACGGGCTGGCTCGCGCCCTCGACACTGGGACTGCTCGCGGCCGCGGCCGCCCTGCTGGTCGCCTTCGTCGTCGTCGAGAAGCGCGCCACGCATCCGCTGCTGCCGCTGAGGGTGGTGCTCGACCGCAACCGCGGCGGATCGTTCCTGGCCTCCGTGCTGATCGGCGCGGGCATGTTCGGCATGCTGCTCTTCCTGACCTTCTACTTCCAGGTCAATCTCGGCTACACGCCGATCCAGGCGGGGCTGGCGTACCTCCCGTTCAGCGCCGGCGTCATCGCCGCCTCGACGCTGGGGTCGGGCCTGGTGACGCGCCTGGGCGCCAGGGCGTTGATGTCCGGCGGGATCGCCGTGGCCGCCGTGGGGATGTTCTGGCTGACCGGCATCGACGCGTCCTCGTCGTACGTCAGCGGTGCGCTGCCCGCCGAGATCGTGACAAGTCTGGGCCTCGGCCTATTCTTCCTGGCCGTGCCCAACGTCGCCCTGGCCGGAGTCGCTCCGCATGACATCGGGGTGACCAGTGCGATGCTGAGCACGTCTCAGCAGATCGGCGGCGCACTCGGCCCGGCGCTGCTCAACACCCTGTACGTCTCGGCCCTGGCCGCCTACTTCGCCCCGGACGACCCCGCGTCCGGCGGCGTGCCTCGAACGAGGCTGCTGGAGGGCTACCTGTACGGCTACCGCGTCGCGTACCTGGCCGGTGGTGTGCTGTTCGTGCTCGCGCTCGCAGCCGTGGTGTCGATGCTCCGGACGTCGAAGGCTCGCACCCGATCGGACGAGACGTCCCCGGCTCACACGCACTAGGGAGCCGGCGCGTCGCGCACCAGTTGCGCGGCGCGTTCGGCGATCGCGTAGACGGTGGCGTGGGGAAAGCCGACCAGGGCGCCCGGCATGACGGAGGCGTCGGCGACGCGTAGCCCGTCGACGCCGCGTACGCGCAGCGCGGTGTCGACGACGGACTGCTCGTCCGTTCCCAAGCGGCAGGTGCCGGCAGGATGGTTGATGCTTCCCAGGTTGTCCCGGACGAACGTGGCGAGTTCCTCGTCCGTGTCCACCTCATGGCCGGGGGCGACCTCCGAGTGGCACCAGGAGGCGAGGGCGGGCGCGGAGCCGATGCGGCGTGCAGCCCGCACGCCCGCGGTCATGATCTTGAGGTCGTCGCCGTCCTGCAGGTACCGCGGGTCGATCAGGGGCCGGGTGAGCGGATCGGCGCTCGCGAGCCGTACGGTCCCGCGACTGGCGGGCCGCGCGAGGATGACGGATATGGAATATGTCCGGCCCAGACCGTGCGAGCGGTGGCCGGGCGCGTCGACCAGGAGGATCTGGTGGTCGGGACCGTCCGTCGCGTAGGGCGAGCGGCAGAACCCCCATACCTCGCCGCGCTGGTCGCCCGGGGCCAGGGGCTTGGCCGCGCGGTACACGAGATTGCTGATCGGGTGGTCCCGGAGGTTCGCGCCGACCTCCGGCGCGTCGTGCACGACGGGAATGCCGAGGCTGCGCAGATGTTCTCGCGGTCCCACTCCCGAAAGGAGGAGGAGTTGCGCGGAGCCGAAGGCGCCGGCTGTCAGGACCACGTCACGGCGTGAGCGCACGGTCACCAGGGTGCCCGGGGCGTCGGGCGGCGCGTAGACGACGCCGGTGCATCGGCCCTGCTCGATGAGCAGCCGGTGCACCAGGGCTCCATCGATGATGTGCAGGTTCGCCCGTGCGCGCACGGCGGAGGTGAGGTAGGCGTCCGTGGCGCTCTGCCGCCTGCCGGCGACGATGTTCCAGTCGGGGCGTCCGAAGCCCTCTTCCAACCCCGAGCTCAGGTCCCGCGCAGTGGGATGGCCGCACTGCGCCGCAGCCTCCAGGCCGGCGAGGATCAGCGGGCTGAGCGGGTCCGCGGGTCTCGGCGTGAGCGGTCCGTCCGTACCGCGCACCGCGGGATCACGATGAGGCGCCGTCTCCGAGCGCCTGAAGTAGGGGAGCAGGTCGGCGTAGGCCCAGCCGGCCGTTTCCCAGGCGTCGTAACCCGAACGGTGGCCTCGCGCGAACATCATGGCGTTGATGGCGGACGAGCCACCCAGTCCGCGGCCACGAGCGATGAGCGTGGAGGTACCGGTCGCCCGTTGGGTGACCGTGGTGTCGCCCCAGCAGGCAGCACTGTCCAGCAACTCGGGCCACGCGAGCGGTGACGCGATCTTCTCCGCGGTCTCGGCGGAGTGCGGGCCGCCCGCCTCCACCAGCAGCACCCGCCTACCGATGTCCTGCGACAGCCGGGCTGCCAGTACACAGCCTGCGCTCCCGGCGCCCACCACTATGTGGTCGTACACATCCGTATCCATCACGCAGGTCCGATCCTGGTCTCACACCGCGTTGCCGCCCACACCAAACGACACAAGAAGCAAAAACAGTCGCAAACCGATCATGCGACGCATGTCACCTCGTGGCCATCCGCCCAAAGTCATGCCGGTGCAATGTTTCGCCAAGTCGCCCACTGCGGGTGCCAGGGAGGGGCAGCGCTTCCATGGCGGCGGTGAGGGCTCACCGTCTCGGCGGCCGCAGTGGCGACTAGTGTCTCGGCTGTCCCTGAAACGCGGGCCCGATCGTGTCCCCCGCGCCGCCGCTCGTTCGTCGTACATGTGAGAGCCCACTTGCCTCCGGAGGTCGAGATGCAGTACGCCTTGCTGATCTACAACGCGCCCGGCTTCTACGAGGCGCTGTCGGATGCGGACATTGAGACGGCGTACGCCGAGTACGACGCCTTGGCCGACGACCCGCGGTGCGTCGGCGCCACGCAGTTGCATCCCGCCGAGACGGCGACCAGCGTACGCGTCGTCGGAGGGCGGACGCTGATCACCGACGGTCCGTTCGCGGACACCAAGGAGGTGCTCGGCGGAATCTGCCTGATCGAGGCGGCCGACCTGGATGAGGCGCTCGAACTGGCGGCAGGCGTCCCGGCTGTCCGGCTCGGCGGAGTGGTGGAGGTCAGGCCGGTGGTGCGACGCTGAGCGCGCTGGAGGCCGTCTTCCGGGACGAGTGGGGGCGGGTGCTGGCCTCGCTGGTCGGGTTCCTCGGCGACTTCGACAAGGCCGAGGAGGCCGCGCAGGAGGCGTTCGCGATCGCGGCGCAGCGTTGGCCGGAATCGGGGGTGCCGGCCAACCCGGGTGCGTGGCTGGTGACTACGGCCCGGAACCGGGCGATCGACCGGATCCGCCGGGAGCGCACCCTGGCCGAGAAGATCCACCTGCTGCCCGCGCCCGACGCCGTCATGGAGGAGTTCGACGACACCGTGATCAAGGACGAACGGCTTGAGCTGATCTTCACGTGCTGTCACCCGGCGCTGGCGCTGGAGGGGCAGGTGGCGCTCACGCTGCGCGCCCTCGGGGGCCTGGAGACCGCCGAGATCGCCCGTGCCTTCCTGGTCTCCGAGGAGACCATGAAGCGGCGCCTCTCCCGCGCCAAGGCCAAGATCAAGGCGACCGGGATCCCGTTCGCGGTTCCCGGCGCCCACCGGCTGCCCGAACGCCTCGACGCGGTGCTCGCCGTCATCTACCTGATCTACAACGAGGGCTATCGCGGCCGGGTCGACCTCGGCGTGGAAGCCATCCACCTGGGGCGGGTGCTCGCCGCGCTCATGCCGGACCAACCGGAGGCGCACGGGCTGCTGGCGCTGATGACGATCCACCACGCCCGGCGGCGGGCCCGGTTCTCGGGCGAGGACCTCGTGCTGCTCGAGGATCAGGACCGATCGTTGTGGGACGAGGACCAGATCGCGGAGGGGCGGGCGGTGCTCGATCGGGCGCTCGCGCTGGGCGGGCGCGGCGCCTATGTCGTTCAGGCCGCGATCGCGTCGCTGCAGACGCGGGAGCGGATCGACTGGCCGCAGGTCGCCGAGATGTACCGGCGGCTGGTCGAGCTCACCGGCTCCCCGGTGGTCGAGCTCAACCGCGCCGTGGCGGTCGCCCAGGCCGGCGACCCCGCCACGGCGTTGCGCGCCGTCGACCGCCTCGACCTGGACGGCTACCTCTACTTCCACTCGACCCGCGGAGAGTTGTTGCGCCGTCTCAGCCGGGACGCCGAGGCCCGGGCGGCGTACCTCCGGGCGCTGGAGCTGGCCGCCTCGACCCCCGAGCGGCGGTTCCTGACCCGGAGGCTCGAAGATCTCTGATCCGGGCCGTCCCCCGGGCGGGCGCTCGTTCGTCGCCTGGGTATGAGCGACAATCTTTCGTCCCATTCGCCTGAGCCGCACGGCCGCACCGGCGCCGGCATCCAGGCCGGTCCGCAGTGGCTTGCCGTCGCGATCCCGGGATACCTGGCCGGCACCTGGAAGGCCGACCCGGTGCACTCCGAGGTCGGCTTCTCCGTCCGGCACCTCATGGTCGGCAAGGTGCGCGGCCGGTTCACCGGCTACGACGTCACGATCGTCACGGGCGAGGACCCGCTGAGCTCGTCGGTCACCGCGACGATCGACCTCGCGTCCATCGACACCGGCTACGAACGGAGGGACGCCTACCTCCGCTCCATCGACTACTTCGAGGTCGACAAGCACCCGACGATGAGCTACCGCTCGACCGGCGTCCGCCGGGCCGTCGACGAGTGGCTCGTCGACGGCGAGCTGACGTTGCACGGCGTCACCCGGCAGGTGCCGCTGGCCGTCGAGGTGGGCGGGTTCGGCCCTGACCCGTTCGGCGGGCAGCGGGCCGGCTTCTCCGCGACCGCGCAGATCAACCGGCGCGACTTCGGCGTCGACCACATCATCCCGATGGACGGCGGCGGCGTCGTGGTCGGCGACGTGATCTTGATCAGCCTGGAGATCCAGGCCGTCCTCGAGAAGTGACCGGACCCCGACGGGCGGGGAGCAGCGCCGCCCACCCGGACCTTCGTACCGACCAGAGGAGAAACCACATGTCCACGGACCAGGCGACCGGCAACAAGGCGACGTTCGGCCGCTTCCACGACGCCGTCAACAGCCGCGACGCGGATCTCATCGCGAAGACGATCGACGAGGTCGTCCATCCGGACCTGGTGTTCCACGCGCCGGTGCCGATGGGCGCGACGGGGGCGCAGGCGCTCAAGCACGTGTGGGAGGTGCTCCTCCGCGCGTTCCCCGACATCCACGTCGCGGTCGAGGACGTGGTGGCGGAGGGGGACAAGGTCGTCTACCGCAACACGGTCACCGGAACCCACCAGGGCGAGTACAGGGGCCTCGCGCCCACCGGCAGATCCGTCACCTACAACGAGATCTTCATCATCCGCTTCGCCGGCGGCCGCATCGCCGAGATCTGGGGAGTCGTCGACGGCCTGTCGCAGCTCCGGCAACTCGGCGCCATTCCGGCCTAGGCGTACCGACCATGGACGTCGACGGCTCGCCGACGCCTCCGCCGTTCGGGTGTCGGTCGAGCCTCGGCGTCACGTGGAATGGATGTCAGCCGTAGCGGCGGCGTTCCTCACCCCACCGGGACGTTCCCACCGCCGCCAGCGGGCGGCGAGTTCGACGCGACTGGCACAGCCGGTCGCCTCCAGGGCCCGGCTGAGGTGCTTCTTGACGGTGTCGACCCCGATGAACAGGCGGTCGGCGATCCGCTGGTTGGTCAGGCCCTGAGCAGCGAGCCGGGCGACCTCCCACTCCCGGGGCGTCAACCGCCACTCGGAGCGGGAGGCCGTCTGCTCGCGGTGACGAGCGAGCTGCTCGACGGCGAGCGGGGCGAGATGGCGCCGCAGTGTCCGCAGCACCGCCAGGTCGCGGACGGACACCTGTGGTGTGTCGCGCACCGCCATGCCGACGTACAGCACACCGGCCGGTCCGCCGTCGATCACCATGCCGGCCTTACCCGTGATCCCGTATGGCCGGAGGAACCGCTCGGCGTACTCCCGATCCTGTGCCACCTCGTCCAATGTGACCACACCGGCGGCCGTCAGCAGCCGACAGGCCCGCTCGGTGCGGAACGGGTCGGACTCTGCCCAATGGGCGGCGTAGTCGGCCAGAAACCGCGGAGAATAGCCGCCCTGGACACCGCAGCCGCTTCCGACGGCCTCGTACAGGGTGCCGCCGTGCAGCACCGCGATCCCGGCGTAGCCGAACCAGCGCTGCAGAGCCCGTACCAGCCGTTCCTGGAACTCCCGCAGGTCGGTGGCCCGGTCGACCGCCTCCAGCACGCCGACGAGACGCCGGTAGTCGGCGACCGCCATCGGTTCGCCGGCCGGCAACGGGCGGGGAACGGGGACCGGTCCGTCGAGAGCGTCTGCCATAGGCCAATCTTCCACCTTTGGGCCATACCTCGAGATGAGGCGGCGGGGCATCGTGATCACATCGCCTTGGGCACCCGGCCGGAGGCGAGCTGAGAAGGGATCCACAGTGAACACCGTCCCGAGCCCACGCCGATGGTTGATCACCGGTGCCAACAGCGGCCTCGGAGCCGCCTTCACCCGGGCCGCCCTCGCGGCCGGTGACGTGGTGATCGCCGCGGTCCGCCGTCCCGGGGCCATGGCCGAGGCGGCCGCCGAGCACCCGGGCCGGGTGACGGTCGTCGAGTTGGACGTCCGCGACGCCGCGGCCTGCCGGCGCGCGATCGAGACCGCCGGCCGCATCGACGTCCTGGTCAACAACGCCGGCTACGGGATCGTCGGCGCGATCGAGGAGACCACGGAAGAGGAGGTCCGCGACGCGTTCGAGGTGATGTTCCACGCCCCGCTGCGGTTGACCAGGCTGGTGCTGCGGCAGATGCGTGAGCGGGGGAGCGGGGCGATCATCCAGGTCAGCAGCATGGGCGGCCTGCTGTCCTTTGCCGGCGCCGGCGCCTACTGCGCGGCCAAGGGGGCGCTCGAGCAGGCCAGCGAGGCGCTCGCGGCCGAGGTCGGGCCGCTGGGGATCGACGTCGTCATCGTCGAACCAGGAGCCTTCCGGACCGGGTTCGCCGGATCGGCGCTCCGCCAGAGCGTGCCGATCCCCGGCTACGAGGACACGGTGGGCCCGACACGGGCCTCGTTGACGGCGTCGCACGGCAACCAGCCCGGCGATCCCGACAAGGCCGCGCGCGCGGTCCTGAACGCGCTCGACCTGCCGGAGCCTCCGCTACGGCTGGCGCTGGGTGAGGATGCGATCTCCGCCATCCGGGCGAAACTCACCGCGGTGGCCGCGGATCTGGACGCCACCGCCCACCTCGCCGGTCACACCGCCGTGGCGAGCACGGCGGACTGAACAGAGCGGAAGTCCGGTGCACCGCAGCGGACGGCTTGCGCCTGTTGAACGCCACAGGTGAAGCCGCACTTCGAAGCCGGGTGGGGAGACGGAAGAGGCCGCGGGCCGGGACGTGATCACGTCCCGGCCCGCGGCCTCTTTTCCGTCGTACGCCCGGGGTCAGCGGCTGGCGCTCGCCGCCCGGCGCTTGGTCCACACGTCGAAGGCGACCGCGGCCAGCAGGACGATGCCCTTCACGAGCATGACCCGCTCACTCGGCGAGCCGATGAGGGACATGCCGTTGTTGATGACGCCCATGATGAGACCGCCGGTGACCGCGCCGACCACCTTGCCGACGCCGCCCTGGACGGCCGCGCCGCCGATGAACGCCGCCGCGATCGCGTCCAGCTCGAAGGAGTTGCCCGCGGTGGGGCCCGCCTGGTTGAGCCGGCCGGCGAAGATGATGCCGGCGATCGCGGACAGGACGCCCATGTTGACGAAGATCCAGAAGATGACCGACTTGACCTTGATGCCGGACAGGAGCGCGGCCTGCAGGTTGCCGCCGATGGCGTAGATCCGCCGGCCGAACACGGCGCGGTTGGTCACCAGCGAGTAGCCCAGCACCAGCGCCGCCAGCAGCACGAGCACCCAGGGCAGGTTCTTGAACCGGGCGAGCTGCACGACCACGAAGAGGATGACCGCGGCGGCCACGACCACCTTGAGCAGGAAGACCGGGATCGAGTCGACGCTCTGGCGGTAGCCCAGCCGCGCGGCGCGGGAGCGCCACTGGGCGATCGCCATGCCCGCGACCGCCACGATGCCGATCAGCAGGCTGAACAGGTCGGCGCCGCCCAGCGGGCCGAGGCCGATGTTGCCCAGATAGCCGTCGGTGAAGCCGTTCGACAGGGTGCGAACCGCGTCGGGGAACGGGCCGATGCCCTGGTTGCCCAGGACGGTGAGGGTGAGCGCGCGGAACAGCAACATGCCGGCGAGCGTGACGATGAAGGCGGGGATGCCGAAGTAGGCGATCCAGTACCCCTGCCAGGCGCCGATGAGGGCGCCGGCGATCAGCGTGATGAGCAGCGCCAGCGGCCAGGGGACTCCGTAGTTGACCATCAACACGGCGGCGATGGCGCCGGTGACCGCGACGACCGAGCCGACCGACAGGTCGATGTGCCCGGCGATGATGATCAGGATCATCCCGATCGACAGGATCAGGATGTAGGAGTTCTGAACGATGATGTTCGAGATGTTCTGCGGCTGGAGCAGCGCCCCATCGGTGAGAATCGTGAACAGCAACACGATCAGCGCGAAGGCGATGTAGATGCCGCTCTGCCGTACGTTGATCGACAGGCCCGATGACCTGCCGGGCGTGCCCGGTGCGGGCGCGTCCTTCGCGCCCGACGCGAGGGCCGCGT
This sequence comes from Planotetraspora phitsanulokensis, assembly GCF_016863295.1. GTDB lineage: Bacteria > Actinomycetota > Actinomycetes > Streptosporangiales > Streptosporangiaceae > Planotetraspora > Planotetraspora phitsanulokensis. Next base: position 24,767 of record NZ_BOOP01000006.1, on the reverse strand, counting down.
CAGAGGGGGAGGTGCTGCTGCTCATCGGATCTAGTCCAGTCCCTTCGTCATGTACTGCATGATCCGTTCCTGCGTCGCGTCGCCGCGCTGGACTTCACCGGTGATCCGGCCGGCCGACAGCGCGTAGATCCGGTCGCACAGACCCAGCAGCTCCGGCAGTTCCGACGAGATGACGAGGATGGCCTTGCCGGAGTCGGCGAGGCGGTTGATGATCGTGTAGATCTCGTACTTGGCACCGACGTCGATGCCGCGGGTCGGCTCGTCCAGGATGAGGACGTCCGCGTCCGTGAAGATCCACTTGGCCAGGACGACCTTCTGCTGATTGCCGCCGCTGAGCTTGCCGGTGACGCTCGAGACGCTGGGCGCCTTGATGTTCATGCTGCCGCGGTACTCGTCCGCGACGCGGTATTCCTCGTTGTCGTTGACCCATCCCCGGCGGGCGAGCTTCGACAGCGCGGCCGCCGAGACGTTGCGCTTGATGTCCTCGATCAGGTTGAGGCCGTACCGCTTGCGGTCCTCGGTGGCGTACGCGATGCCGTTCCGGATCGCCTCGCGCACCGTCCGCGCCTCGATCGGCTGTCCTTCTTTGAACAGGCGGCCCGAGATGTTGGTGCCGTAGGTGCGGCCGAAGACGCTCATCGCGAGCTCGGTGCGGCCGGCGCCCATGAGGCCGGCGAGGCCGACGATCTCGCCCTTCCGCAGCGTCATGTTGACGCCGGAGACGACCGCCCGGCCGCGCTGCGTCGGGCTGTAGACCGTCCAGTCCTCGATCCGCAGGGCCTCCTCGCCGATCTGCGGCTCGTGCGGCGGGAAGCGGTTCTCCAGGGCCCGGCCGACCATGCCGGCGATGATGCGGTCCTCGGTGACCTCGCCGGTCGCCATGTCGAGCGTCTGGATCGTGTGGCCGTCACGAAGGATGGTGATCGAGTCGGCGATCGCCATGACCTCGTTGAGCTTGTGCGAGATGATCACGCAGGTGATGCCCTCGTCCCGCAGGCCGCGCAGCAGGTCGAGCAGGTGCTCGGAGTCCTCGTCGTTCAGCGCGGCGGTGGGCTCGTCCAGGATGAGCAGCCGCACCTTCTTGGACAGCGCCTTGGCGATCTCCACGAGCTGCTGCTTGCCTACGCCGATGTCGGAGATCGTGGTGACCGGGTTCTCCCGCAGGCCGACACGGTCGAGGAGAGCCGCGGCCTCCGCGTTGGTGCGGTTCCAGTCGATCAGACCGCGCGAGGCCTGCTCGTTGCCGAGGAAGATGTTCTCCGCGATCGACAGCTGCGGGGCAAGCGCCAGTTCCTGGTGGATGATGACGATCCCGCGGTGCTCACTGTCGCGGATGTCGGAGAAGTGGCAGGGCTCCCCGTCGAAGGAGATCTCGCCCTCGTACGACCCGTGGGGGTAGACCCCGGACAGGACCTTCATGAGGGTCGACTTGCCGGCGCCGTTCTCTCCGCAGATCGCGTGGATCTCGCCCCGCCGCACGGAGAGGTTCACGTCCTGGAGCGCCTTGACTCCGGGGAACGTCTTGGTGATCCCGCGCATCCGCAGGATGTCATCGGTCATTTGTCGCTCATGGCCTCTCGGTGAGCTGTGAAGGAGGTGCGGCCCCCGTCAAGGGCCGCACCTCGTTACGGGTCAGCCGCCGAGCTGGGCCTGGGTGTAGTAACCGGTGTCGACGACTTCCTTCTGGTAGTTCGTCTTGTTCACGATCACCGGCTCCAGCAGGTACGACGGGACGACCTTGTTGCCGTTGTCGTAGTCCTTGGTGTTGTTGACTTCAGGCGTGGCGCCCTTGAGTACGCTATCCGCCATTTTGACCGTGACGTCCGCCAGCTGGCGGGTGTCCTTGTAAATGGTGGAGTACTGCTCGCCCGCGATGATCGACTTGACCGAGGCGAGCTCGGCGTCCTGGCCGGTCACGATCGGGTACGGCTGGTCGGCCGTGCCGTAGCCGTTGCTCTTCAGCGCGGACAGGATGCCGATCGACAGGCCGTCGTAGGGCGACAGGACGCCGTCGACCTTCGTGCCGCCGCTGTAGGTCTTGGTGAGCAGGTCCTCCATGCGCTTCTGCGCCGTGGCGGGGTCCCACCGGAGGATGGCGACGGTCTTGAAGTCCGTCTGGCCGCTCTTCACGACGAGCGTCTTGTTGTCGATGAGCGGCTGGAGCACCGACATGGCGCCGTTGAAGAAGAACGTCGCGTTGTTGTCGTCGGGGGAGCCGCCGAACAGCTCGATGTTGAAGGGGCCCTTCGCGGAGCCGTCCGAGCCGTCCTCGTTCTTCAGCTTCAGTCCGACCAGCAGCGAGGTGGCCTGCTGGACGCCGACCTTGAAGTTGTCGAAGGTCGCGTAGTAGTCGACGTTCGGGCTGTTGCGGATCAGCCGGTCGTAGGCGATGACCGGGATCTTCTTGTCCGCGGCCTCCTGCAGCTGCGTGGTGATCGCGGTGCCGTCGATCGAGGCGATGATCAGAAGCTTGGCGCCCTTGGTGATCTGGTTCTCGATCTGGTTGACCTGAGTCGGGATGTCGTTCTCCGCGTACTGCAGGTCGACCTTGTAACCGAGCTTCTCCAGACCCGCCTTGACGTTGTCGCCGTCGTGGATCCAGCGCTCCGAAGACTTGGTCGGCATCGTGACGCCCACGAGGGCGCCGGTGTTGTCGCCGGACGTGGCCTGTGTGTCGACCGTCTTCTCGCTGGAACCGCACGCCGACGCGAGCACAGCGAGGGCCACGGCGGGGACCACCGCCGCCAATCGTCGAAATCTCATTTTCTCTCCTTGCGCATGGGGGTGGCCGGATGCGGCACGAGGAGACGCGGACCCGGAGGGAGTTCGCAAAGGCAGAGCTCAGCCCGGGCAGTCGTCTGACCCTGAGTTCGGTAGTGTTATCGCTAACATTCTCACTGTCAATAGAAGCCGATAACGTCGCCGTAACAAGGGGCATTCGCCAGTGTAAGGTGGCCGTTACCGGAACGTAACAAAAACCCTTCTTGACGCTGGCGGTTGTTAACGCTCACAGTCGTTCTCTGAGAAGAAGGAGAGGAGTGCGCGTGGGATCAAGCACGGGGGGACGCCCACCGGTGATGGCCGATGTGGCCAAGGCCGCGGGCGTGTCGCACCAGACCGTCTCCCGGGTGCTCAACGACCACCCGAACGTGCGGGCCGAGACGCGTTCCCGCGTCCTGGAGGCGATCGACCTGCTCGGCTACCGCCGCAACATGGTCGCGCGCGCCCTGGTGACCCGGCACTCGCGCACGCTGGGCGTCGTGAGTTTCGACACCACCCTGTACGGCCCGGCGAGCACCGTCTACGGCATCGAGCAGGCTGCCAGGGACGCGGGATATTTCGTCAGCATCGTGAGCCTCCGCACGATCGACCGGGCCGGTGTGCGCGACGCCATCAACTACCTGATCGAGCAGGGCGTCGACGGCATCGTCGTGGTCGCCCCGCAGAGGTCGGCGGCCGGCGCGCTCGAAGACCTGTCGCCCGGGATCCCGATCGTGGCGGTGGAGGGCGGGCACTCCGTCCAGGTCCCGGTCGTCTGCGTCGACCAGGCCGAAGGCGCCAGGCTGGCCACGGACCACCTGCTGAAGCTCGGCCACGAGACGGTGTGGCACATAAGGGGACCGCAGGACTGGCTGGAGGCCGAGGGACGGGTCGAGGGCTGGCGCGGCGCCCTGTCCGCCGCGGGGCGGGACATACCCGAGGTCCTGTCCGGCGACTGGAGCCCGCGCTCGGGCTACGAGGCCGGCAAGCTCCTGGCCGGCATGGCCGGAGAGGTCACCGCCGTCTTCGTGGCCAACGACCAGATGTCCCTCGGCGTGCTGCGGGCCTTCACAGAAGAAGGCGTGCGGGTGCCGGAACAGATCAGCATCGTGGGATTCGACGACATCCCGGAGTCGGAGTTCTTCTCCCCGCCGCTCACCACCGTCAGGCAGGACTTCGGAGCAGTGGGCCGGCACAGCATCGACGTGCTTCTCGGGCAGCTCGAGGAGGGCGCGGCGAAGGTGCTGGAGCGTTTCGTCGTGCCGCCCGACCTCGTCGTCCGGGGGAGCAGCGCTCCGCCGGGCGCATAGACCCCCGTCCGGCTTCCCCGCGCCGCCACCCGGAGCACCCGGAACGCGGCGCCGGCCGTACCCCCGTCCCCCCGTTGGAGTTGAAGTGAGCGATAACAACGACCGCTACGTGATCGGTGTCGACTTCGGCACCTTGTCCGGACGCGCCGTCGTCGTTCGGGTGAGCGACGGCGCCGAACTGGGCAGTGCCGTCCACGAATACACGCACGCCGTGATCGAGGAGAGGCTGCCGGGCACCGCGATCCGGCTCGGGCCCGACTGGGCCCTCCAGTCGCCCGAGGACTGGCGCGACGTCCTGCGCGTCGCGGTGCCGAAGGCGCTGGCCGTCGCGGGCGTCTCCGCCTCCGACGTGATCGGCATCGGCACCGACTTCACCGCGTGCACGATGTTGCCGACCACCGCCGACGGCGTTCCCCTCAGCGAGCTGCACCCCGACCGTCCCCACGCGTGGCCGAAGCTCTGGAAGCACCACGCCGCCCAGCCCCAGGCCGACCGGATCAACGCCGTCGCCGCCGAACGGGGCGAGACGTGGCTGCCGCGCTATGGCGGCAAGATCTCCTCGGAATGGGAGTTCGCGAAGGCGCTGCAGGTCCTCGAGGAGGACCCGGAGACCTACCACGCCGCGGCCCGCTGGATCGAGGCGGCCGACTGGATCGTCTGGCAGCTCACCGGTGTGGAGTCCCGCAACGTCTGCACCGCGGGATACAAGGGCATCCACCAGGACGGCCGCTACCCCGCCGAAGGCTTCCTGACCGCGCTGCACCCCGACTTCGGCGGCTTCCCCGCCACGCTCGGTCAGGAGCTCGCCCCGCTCGGAGGCCTCGCGGGCCGCCTGAGCGAGGAGGCGGCCCGCTGGACCAAGCTGCCCGAGGGCATCGCCGTCTCCGTCGGCAACGTCGACGCGCACGTCACCGCCGCCGCGGCCGATGCCGTACGGCCGGGCCAGATGGTCGCCATCATGGGGACCTCGACCTGCCACATCATGCCGTCCGACGAACTCGCCGAGGTTCCCGGCATGTGCGGCGTGGTGCGCGACGGCATCGTGCCGGGCCTGTGGGGGTACGAGGCCGGGCAGTCGGCCGTGGGCGACATCTTCGCCTGGTTCGTCGAGACGTCGGTGCCCGCCTCCTACGCCGAGAGCGCCGCCGAGGCGGGCATCAGCGTCCACGAATACCTGACCTCGCTCGCCGAGCGGCAGGCGGTGGGCGCGCACGGGCTCGTCGCGCTCGACTGGCAGGGCGGGAACCGTTCGGTGCTGGTCGACCACAACCTGTCCGGCGTGATCGTCGGCCAGACCCTCGCCACCAGGCCGGAGGACGTCTACCGCGCGCTGATCGAGGCGACCGCCTTCGGCGCCCGCGTCATCGTGGAGACCTTCGAGGCGGCGGGAGTGCCGGTCGGCGAGTTCGTCGTCGCGGGCGGGCTGCTGAAGAACTCCTTCCTCATGCAGGTCTACAGCGACGTCCTGCGCCGTCCCCTGTCGGCGATCGGATCCGAGCAGGGGCCCGCTCTGGGCTCGGCCATCCACGCCGCGGTGGCGGCCGGGGCGTACGCCGACATCACCGAGGCCGCGGCGGCGATGGGCAAGCGCACCCCGAACGCCTACGTCCCCGACGCCGGACGGGCGGACGCATACGACCGGCTGTACGCCGAGTACCGCCGGCTGCACGACCACTTCGCGGACGGCGGGCTGCTGCACCGTCTCCGCGCGATCAGAAACGAGGCCACGGCATGATCGAGCAGCTCCGGGAGGCCGTCTGCGGCCTGCACGCCGAGCTGGTGCGCTACAACCTGGTCGCCTGGACGGCAGGTAACGTCTCCGGCCGCGTGCCGGGCGAGGACCTGTTCGTCATCAAGCCGAGCGGCGTCTCCTACGACGACCTCACCCCGGCGTCGATGGTCGTCTGCGACCTCGACGGCAACGTCGTCGAGGGCGAGCACGCCCCGTCCAGCGACACCGCCGCGCACGCGTACGTGTACCGCCACATGCCGGAGGTCGGCGGAGTGGTGCACACCCATTCGACGTACGCCTCGGCCTGGGCCGCACGGGGAGAGCCGATCCCGTGCGTGCTCACCGCGATGGCCGACGAGTTCGGCGGCGAGATCCCCATCGGGCCGTTCGCGCTCATCGGCGGAGACGACATCGGCCGCGGGATCGTCGCAGTCCTCTCCGGCCACCGCTCGCCCGCCGTCCTCATGCAGAACCACGGGGTCTTCACCATCGGCGCCTCGGCGAAGGCGGCGGTCAAGGCCGCCGTGATGTGCGAGGACGTGGCCAGGACCGTGCACGTGTCCCGGCAGCTCGGCGAGCCCCTGCCGATCAAACAGGACGACGTCGATCGTCTGTACGACCGCTACCAGAACGTCTATGGGCAGAGGAGCTCGCGTTGAAGATCTGGTTTCTGACCGGCAGCCAGGGCCTGTACGGTGAGGACACCCTCCGCCAGGTCGCCGAGCAGTCCCGGCGGATCGCCGAGGAGCTGAACGACGCGCTGCCCGTCGAAGTGGTGTGGATGCCCGTCCTCACCGGCGCGGGCGCGATCCGCAGGCTCTGCCTCGAGGCCAACGCCGACGACGAGTGCGTCGGGCTGATCGCCTGGATGCACACGTTCTCGCCCGCCAAGATGTGGATCGCCGGGCTCGACGCCCTCACCAAGCCCCTGGTGCACCTCCACACCCAGGCCAACCGTGAGCTCCCGTGGAGCTCCATCGACATGGACTTCATGAACCTGAACCAGGCCGCCCACGGCGACCGGGAGTTCGGTTACATGCAGACCAGGCTGGGCGTGGCACGCAAGACCGTCGCCGGGCACGTCAGCGACCCGACGGTGGCGGCGCGGATCGGCGCCTGGGCGCGAGCGGCGGCGGGCCGGGCCGAGGTGGCCTCCCTGAAGCTCGCCAGGTTCGGCGACAACATGCGCGACGTGGCCGTCACCGAAGGCGACAAGGTCGAGGCCCAGATCACGTTCGGCGTCTCGGTCAACACCTACGGCGTCAACGAGCTGGTCGAGGCCGTCGACGCCGCGGCGGACGCGGACGTGACGGCGCTGGTGAAGGAGTACGAGGAGCTCTACCAGGTCGCGCCAGAGCTGCGCGCCGGGGGAGAGCGGCACGACTCCCTGCGCTACGCCGCCCGCATCGAGCTGGGCCTTCGCGGGTTCCTCGACGCCGGCGGATTCAAGGCCTTCACCACCAACTTCGAGGACCTGGGCGGCCTGCGGCAGCTGCCGGGCCTGGCCGTACAGCGCCTGATGGCCGACGGCTACGGCTTCGGCGGCGAGGGCGACTGGAAGACCTCGGTGCTGCTGCGCACGCTCAAGAAGACGGCCGAGGGGGTGCCCGGCGGCACGTCCTTCATGGAGGACTACACCTACCACCTGACGCCGGGCGAGGAGCTCATCCTCGGGGCCCACATGCTGGAGGTCTGTCCGTCCATCGCCACCGGCACCCCGTCCTGCGAGATCCACCCGCTGGGCATCGGCGGCAGGGAGGACCCGGTCCGGCTCGTCTTCGACGCCGCGCCCGGCCCGGCGGTGGTCGTCGGCCTGGCCGACATGGGTGAGCGGTTCCGGCTGGTGGCCAACGAGATCGACGTCGTGGCGCCGCTGGAGCCGCTGCCGCGGCTTCCCGTCGCCCGTGCGGTCTGGCGTCCCCGTCCCGACCTGCGCACCTCGACGGAGTCCTGGCTGACCGCCGGCGGCCCGCATCACACGGTGCTGTCCGCAGCGATCGGCGCTGAGGAGCTCACCGACCTGTCCGAGATGCTCGGCGTGGAGCTGGTCATGATCGACGCCGACACGACCTCCCGCGCGCTGGCCAAGGAACTGCGCTGGAACCAGGCCTACTACCGCCTCGCCCGAGGCTTCTGACCGGCGGGTATCCGCCACCTCCAGGGGCGCCGGCCAAGCCGGCGACGGCGCCCCAGCCGGGCAGGGGACGCCGTTGTGGACACGGCGCCCCTGCCCGTCCCCGTTCGTGGGACTGGGACAATGGTGTTCCATCTTCAGCGCCGCGTTCGGAACGGGGAGCATCACACGGTGTCAGACAAGTCCGGGACACAGGTCCGCCGTGAGCTGCAGGCGGACTGCGGAAACTGCTTCGCCCTCTGCTGCGTCGCGCTGCCGTTCGCGGCGTCGTCGGACTTCGCGATCACCAAGAAGGCGGGAGACCCCTGCCCCAACCTGAAGGCCGACTTCCGCTGCGGCGTCCACTCCGAACTGCGGCAGCGGGGGTTCTCCGGCTGCACCGTCTTCGACTGCTTCGGCGCCGGGCAGAAGGTCTCCCAGGTCACCTTCGAGGGACGGGACTGGCGGGGGACACCCGGTACGGCCCGCCAGATGTTCGCCGTCTTCCCCGTCATGCGGCAGCTCCATGAGCTCCTCTGGTACCTCGCCGAGGCGCTGACCCTGCCCCCGGCCCGGGCCGTCCACGACGACCTGCGTGAGGCGTTCGAAGAGACCGAGCGCCTCACCCTCGGCGGTCCGGAGGAGCTCACGGGACTGGACGTCGCCGCGCATCGGGACCGTGTCAACGCCCTGCTACTGCGCACGAGCGAGCTCGTCCGGGCCGGGGTCCCCGGGCGGAAGAAGAACCGCAGAGGAGCGGATCTCATCGGGGCGAACCTGAAGGGCGCCGACCTGCGCGGCGCCAACCTCCGCGGCGCCTACCTCATCGCGGCCGACCTCAGGAACGCGGACCTGAGATCGGCCGACCTGATCGGCGCCGACCTCCGCGACGCCGACCTGAGCGGGGCCGACCTGACGGGCGGCATCTTCCTCACCCAGTCGCAGCTCAACGCCGCGAGAGGCGACGCGGCGACCAGGCTGCCGGGTGGCCTGGTCCGCCCCGCCCACTGGTAGCCCCGTCGTGGAGCCGGCCGGTCAGATCTCCTTGAGGAATCCGCCGTCGACGGCGAAGTCCGCGCCGGTCGTGCTCCCCGAACGCGGCGAGACGAGCAGGGCGATCACGTCGGCCACCTCCTGGGGTTCGACGAGCCGCCCGGTCGACAGCTTCATCATCTCCGGCGCGACGACGTCCATCACGGTGTCGCGGTCGGTGCCCGCCTGGGCGGCGATGATGTCGGCCGCGCCGCCCTCCTCGGTCCACCACGCCGTCCGCACGGGACCCGGAGAGACGGTGTTCACCCGGACGCCCTGCGGGGCGAACTCCTCCGACAGCACCTTGGTCAGGTTGTTCAGTGCCGCCTTGGCCGCGTTGTAGTCGACGTTCATCGGGGCGGGCTGCCGGGCGCTCCCCGACGAGACGTTGACGATCGAACCCCCGCCACGGCTGAGCATCGCCGGGATCGCGGCACGGACGGCGCGGACGGCCGAGAACAGGTTGAACTCGAACATCACCCGCCAGTCCTCGTCCGTGGGGGCGAGGAACGACATGCGCGGCAGGGCCACGCCGGGAGGCGGACCGCCGGCGTTGTTCACCAGGATGTCGAGCCCGCCCCACTCCTCCACCGCCCGTGCCACGACCTGGCCGGGCGCCTCGGCGTCCATCAGGTCGACCGGCACGTGAACCAGCGAGTCGCCGCCGAGCGCCTCCAGTTCCGGAGTGATCTTGCGCGAGGCGGCCACGACGCGCACACCCTCGGCGAGCAACGTGCGGGTGACGGCCAGGCCGATGCCCTTGGAGGCGCCGGTGACGACCGCGACACGGCCGGAAAGCTGCAGATCCATTGAGGTCCCTTTCCTCATCGGCCCCCTCCGGACCCGGAAGGGGATCTTCATGAGGGAAACCTAGGACGGACGTACGCTCCGGGCCCGGCGGGCATCGGACCGGTAATCGCGGCGGGATTCGGACCGGCAATCCCTCGTGAGCAGGCGTCATGCCGGGAATGGGGCCGCGGGATCCGGCGCCTTCGACGGGCTCTGGTAGCGTTGCGGCGATCGCAGGACCGTCCGAGGAGGTGAGACCCATTACCGCTGTAGCAGGTCGGGTGCTCTCTCACGCGGACGCACGGTCACCCGAGGGCAGGTGACCGAGGGAGCCCCATCGGCATCCCGAAAGGCTCCCCAATGTCGGCTTCTCCCTCTTCGCTTTCTCTTTCCGCCATCGTCACCAGGCTTCGCGCCGCCGGTTGCGTCTTCGCCGAGGACGAGGCGGAGCTGATCGTCTCCACGGCCCGGGCACCCGGCGACGTCGCCGCCATGGTCGACCGGAGGGTCGCTGGACTTCCCCTCGAGCACGTCCTCGGCTGGGCGGAGTTCTACGGGCTGCGCGTGGCCGTGCAGCCCGGGGTGTTCGTGCCTCGTCCCCGCACCGAGTTCCTCATCCGCCAGGCCGCCGCCCTGGCCCCTCCTGAGGCCGTCATCGTCGACCTGTGTTGTGGATCAGGGGCGATGGCCGCCGCGCTGGCGGCGACCCTGGACCGGCCCGAGGTGCACGCCGCGGACATCGACCCGGTCGCGGTGCGGTGCGCCCGGCGCAATCTCGCGCCCTACGGCGGCCGGGTGCACGAAGGCGACCTCTACGAGCCGCTGCCGGCCGCCCTGCGAGGTCGCGTCGACGTGCTGGTCGCCAGCCCGCCCTACGTGCCCACCGGCGCGATCGGGCTGCTGCCTCCCGAGGCGCGCGTCCACGAGCCGCACAGGGCGCTCGACGGCGGCGCGGACGGGCTCGACGTCGTCCGGAGGGTGGTCGCCGGGGCCGCGTCGTGGCTGGCGCCGGGCGGACATCTGCTCGTCGAGACGAGCGAGCAGCAGGCGCGGACGACCGCCGAGGCCGTCGCACGCGGCGGCCTGGTGCCGCGGGTGGCGGCGTCGGGCGACCTGGACGCCACCGCCGTCATCGGCACCAGGCCCGCGCTCCACGACGGGTCCGGCGGCTGAGCCGCCGGAATGGGCGGCGTCGCGCCGCCCCCGCCAGGCGGGAGCCGGCCGCGGGAGTCACCGGCCGGCGCGGGCGTCAGGAACCCGACCAGATCTCGGCCGAGGCGGCCAGGGGATAGGGGACGTCGGACGGCGGGACATCCCAGATCCGGGTGCGGCGGTCTTGGAGGTCGAAGCGCGGCCAGCCCGGGTCGCCGGTGGCGGCGAAGGCCGTCCAGGCCCTCCTGATGTGCTCCGACAGCACGGCGAAGTCGGCGGGCGGCGGCGAGCCGAGAAGCCAGGCGGCCATGGGGCTGTCGCCGTCCCCGAAGGCGAACGGCACGTCGAGGGCGTGGCAGGCGCCGAAGGCGGGGCTGCGCCAGGCGAAGTCGTAGAGCCAGGTGCGCCCGCCCGCCCGTGCGTGCGCCTCGGCCACCCAGGTCGACGGCATGCGGAACAGCGCGTCGGACATCATCACCGAGAACAGGGCGGCATCGTCATGGCCGGGATGAGCGGCGCGATAGGCGTCGACCGCGCCGGGCCCGAGATCGAACGACGCGGCGACGGCCGCGAGATCGATGGCGGTCGTGTCGGCGGCCGAAGCGAACAGCTGGAACTCCTCGTGGGTGAACCCGCAGATGAGATCCACGTCGCGGCCGTCGCCGATCGCCTCCCAGGGCTGGCCCGCGACCAACTCGCCGTCGATGACCGGGCCGAAGGGCGTGATGCCCGCGTCGTGTCCCGGCAGGCGCACATCCTGGACCCGCAGGATCGCCTCGGGGGCTAGCCCCGCGAAGCCCTCCCACGTGGGCTCGGCCCCGGCCTCCGCCGCGATGAGCGCGGTGACCTGCTCGGCCTCCTCCTCCGCGAGCGAGCCGGCCGGCACACTCTGCGCGATCGCCCTCCGGAACAGGCCGCGAGCGGCGGGCGCGGCGGCGAGCACGGCCACCGAGCCCGCACCCGCGGACTCGCCGAAGACGGTGACGTTGCCGGGGTCGCCGCCGAACGCCGCGATCTCGGCCTGCACCCATTCCAGAGCGGCGATCTGGTCGAGCAGGCCGCGGTTGGCCGGGGTCCCCGGCAGGCGGCCGAAGCCCTCGAACCCGACGCGGTAGTTGAACGTGACCACCACGACCCCGGCGCGGGCGAGCCTGGCGCCGTCGTATCCGGGCTGGGAGGCGGAGCCCGACTGCCACGCGCCGCCGTAGATCCAGACCATTACGGGCAGATCCGCGGCGCCCGGACCGGGTGTCCAGACGTTCACCGTCAGGCAGTCGAGCCCGTCGCGGGGCCGCCAGATCTCGGGCATCCCCGCCAGGGGCGGAGACTGGGGCGGCGCGGACCCGAACTCGAGGGCGTCCCTGACGTCGTCCCAGGATTTCGCGCGGACCGGCGCGCGGAAACGCAGCGGCCCTTCCGGCGCGGCCGCGAAGGGGACTCCCCGGAAGACGACGACGCCGTCCCGGGAGGCGCCACGCACCCTCCCGGCGGAGGTCCTCACCACCGCGTCCATCCGCTCCTCGCTTCCACATGCCGACCTGGGCGGACGGCCGTCCGAAATGGGGGAGCCCTTCTACCGCGAGGCTACGGCATGGCCGGGGCTCGGCTACGTGGCGCACCCGCGTGCGCACCCTCCGTGTGATCAGATGCGGGGTTCCGGTGCGCCGAGCCAGGTGCGGAGCGCCCCCTCGGCGGACGCGGGGTCAGGGACGCCGTCGGCGGCCCAGGCGATGTGACCATCGGGACGTACCAGCATCGAAGGGCCCGGCTTCGCCGTGATCACGGTCATGCGATTCGCCCATGAGCCCGCCAGCGCCGGCAGGTCGCGGTCGTCCTCTCCCGTCACCAGCAGCGCCCGGCCGGTGCGGCAGTGCTCGGCCAGGCGTGTACCGTCCGGGAGGGACAGGTCCGGCGCCGGAAGCCCGATCAGGGGGTGATCGCCGGGGAGGTCGTAGCCCCGTCCGATGCCCGAGATCTGCTTGAGCACGTAGGTCGCCCCGCAGGTGGTGTCCAGCAGTTCCCCCATCACCTTCCGCAGCGCCGCGGTGCGGGCGTCGACCCGGCCCAGGGCGCTCTGGGCGTCGCTCCACCCCTGCACCCAGGCCCCGACGGGGTGCCGCTCGGCCGTGTAGGTGTCGAGCAGGTCGTCGGGCGCCCATCCCCGCACCGTGGCCGCCAGCTTCCACCCGAGGTTCATCGCGTCGCCGATGCCGAGGTTGAGCCCCTGCCCGCCGGCCGGGGAGTGGATGTGCGCGGCGTCGCCGGCCAGCAGCACCCTGCCCCGGCGGTACGTCGCGGCCTGCCGGGTGGCGTCGGTGTAACGGGTGCCCACGAGCACCTCGGCGATCTCGACGTCGACGCCCGACACGCGCAGCAGGCTCGCCCGCATCTCCTCGGCGGTCACCGGGGTGTCCCTGTCGTGGACCTGCCCGTACTCCACGGTGTGGACCCGCCCGGGGACGGGCCCGTGGACGTACGCGCCCGCCGCCGTACGGACCCAGTCGCCGACAGGCAGCCGGGCCGGGCCGGCGAGCTCCACCATGGCCTGGCGGCCGACGAACTCTCCGTCGGTGCCCGGGAAGGCGAACCCCGCCAGCGCGCGCACCGTGCTGCGGCCCCCGTCGCATCCGGCCAGCCAGCCGGCGCGGACGACCTCGCCCCCGGCCAACACGTTCACTCCGTCCGCGTCCGCTTCCAGGCCGGTCAGCGGCGTGCCCCGCCGGATCTCGACGCCCAGCGAGGCCGCCCGGCGGGACAGGATCTCCTCCAGGGCGAGCTGGCTGATCGCCCCGCCGCCCAGAGTGTGGCCCGCGAGGACCCGGTCGGCGGGGTCGAGCCGGTCGGCGCGGATCGGGATGCCGGCGAAGTGTCCCGCGAACGTCGGGGTGTCCGGCGTCGTGAGGAGCGCGGCCCGGTCCTGTTCGGCGTCCGCTCGCCGGTCACGCGGAGCACCGGTCCGCGACTCGGCGGCGGACCGGGCGGCTCGGAGGGCCTCGGGGTCCGGCTCGTACCACCACAACGCGGCCTCGCGCACCGCCTCCAGCAGGCCGCGCCTGTGGAACGCGTCCGCCGAGGGCGCGTTGATCGACCTGGCTCCCATCGCGCCGGCTCTGAGCGCGTGGTCCGGTTCCGCCTTGCGCTCGAGCACCAGCACCGACACCCCGGCCAGCCGCAGCTCGCACGCGAGCATCAGGCCCACCGGTCCCGCACCCGCCACCACGACATCGACATCCATCCCGACCCCCAAAACCAGGAACAGTGTTCGCAGTTATTGGGATGACCATAGACCACTGCGTACACTGCTCGCAATGGAATCGATCTGGGCCCGGCCGGAACAGGCCGCACGCGGTCCCCGTCCCGCGCACAGCCGCGCCGCCGTCGCGGCCGCCGCCGTACGCCTCGCCGACGCCGAGGGCATCGACGCCGTGTCCATGCGCAGGGTCGCCGCCGAGCTGGGCGCCGGCACCACGTCCCTCTACCGCTACCTGTCCAGCAAGGACGACCTGCTCGACCTCATGGTCGACGCCGTCCTGCGGGAGCAGCCGCCCCCCGAGCCCACCGGCGACCGGCGGTCCGACCTGAGAACCCTCGCCGACGCCACGCGTGCGGTCATGCTCCGCCACCCCTGGCTCGCGGCCGTTCAGGCATCGAGGCCCAACATCGGGCCCGGCAGTCTGCACTGGATGGAGACCTGGCTGACCGCCGTCGACGGTCTGGGGCTCGACGCCGACGAGATGCTCACCGCCGTCGGCACCCTGCAGCTCTTCATCACGGGGGCCGTGCTGGGCGAGCTGGCCGTGCGGGCCTCGGGCTTCGACATGAACCGCTGGATGGCCGAGCAGGGGTCCTACGGGGACGCCATCGTGGCGGGCGACCGCTATCCGCGGGTCGCCCACGTGATGCGCGAGGCCAGGGGGCCGCATGCCGGCGACCGCGCCGAACGGACGTTCGCGCAGGGAGTCGAGCGCATCCTGGACGGCATCGTCACCGGCTGACCGCCCCCGACCGGGGATGATCGCCCCGAAAGCCCCGAAAGCCCCGAAAGCCTCGAAAGCCTCGATCGCCACGGAGGGCTCCGTGGTCGCAAGCGAGTACGTCCGCGGACTTCTGCATGGTCACCATTGCCTGCGTCGCAGGTCAGCGGGCATTCCTCCGAATCCCTGCATGATCACGCCGGAAGAGTCCGCAGGTAGACAGGTGTGGGCCCGAACTTGTGCATGATCACGCTGAAGGTGAGGGAAGAAATGTCACCTTGTGATCAGAGTCGGACTCTATTTAAGTTAACCCGGGTCTGCTCAACAGAGTGGTCATCACCAGCGTAGGGGGAACAACCCATGGACACCCGGCTCCTGCCTGTGACAACCGAACTCGCGCGGCGTCTCGGTCACCATCGTGTCCTCGTCGAGGGTGCTCCGTTCGACGACGCGATCCGCATCTGGAACCACGGGGTCGGTCACCGGCCCGCGGGCGTCGCGCGCTGCGCGACGCCCGACGACGTCAGCGCGGCCGTCACCGTGGCCGGAGCCCACGGACTGCCGTTATCCGTCCGCGGAGGCGGGCACGACTGGGCCGGTCGCTCGATCCGTGACGGGGGCCTGGTCGTCTCCCTGTCGGACATGCGCTCCGTACACGTCGACCCGGAACGGCGGGTCGCCGTCGTCGGCGGCGGAGCCACGTCGGCCGACGTAATCGCCGCGACGAGCCCGTACGGCCTGGTGGCCGCGACCGGGACGGCGGGAGGCGTCGGCATGGCCGGGCTGACGCTCGGGGGCGGATACGGTCCGCTCTCGGGTGTCCACGGCCTCGCGCTGGACAACCTCCTCGCCGCCGACGTGGTTCTCGCCGACGGCACCCAGGTGCGGGCGGACCCCGAGCACGACGCCGACCTGCTCTGGGCGCTCCGCGGAGGCGGCGGGAACTTCGGCGTCGTCACCTCGCTCCACGTCCGGCTGCACCCGCTGGAGTCGATCCTGACCGGATTCGTGCTCTTCTCGTGGCGGCAGGCCGGATCGGTGTGGGCGGGGCTCCGCGAACTGCTGGCCGAGGCGCCGGACGAGCTCACCGTGCAGAGCGGGGTCTTCTCCGGACCCGACGGTTCACCGGTGATGCTGCTCTCGCCGGCCTGGGCCGGTGAGCCGGAGACCGGACGGCAGTGGACGGCCCGCCTCGAAGGCCTCGGGGACGTGCTCATGTCCCAGGTGGACGTGATGCCATACGCGACGGCGCTCACGCTGGTCGAGGCGCAGATGGTGGACGGGAGCCACTACACGATCCGGACGCGGACGGTCGCCGATTTCACCCCCGAGGTCGTGGCGGCGCTCGTCGAGGCCGGGGACACCAGGACCTCGCCGTTCTCGGGCACCCCGATCCACCACTTCCACGGCGCCGCCACCCGGGTCGCGCCGGACGCGACCGCCTTCGCCAACCGGGACGCGCACTTCGTCGTGGAGATCGTCGCAGGCTGGCGGCCCGACGACGCCGACCCCGAGCGGCACGTGGCGTGGACCGACTCCGTCTCGGCGGCCCTCGCTCCGGTCGCGTCGCCGGGGGGTTACGTCAATCTGCTGGGTCCCGACGCCGGCGCCCAGATCGACGAGGCGTACGGCGCCAACGCCTCGCGTCTCATGGAACTGAAGCGCCGCTACGACCCGTCCGGCGTCTTCTCCGCGACCCCGCTGCCGGAGGCCGTTCATCGGTGAGACGCCGTGCGTCCGATGATGATCAAGTCGGCCGCGCCACAGGGGGCAGGGGGTTTACGGCAGGGTTCCGTTCACTGATGACAGGCGCACGAATTCGCTTTACGATCACCAACCGTGACGGAGGCTGATCTTGCGGGTCGCCGGTCGGCCGGCGATCCCGCTTCTCCTCAGGCATGGCGACATGACGGGGCGGGCGAGACGGAACCCGTGGCCGATCGGCCGCGGGCCGGCTCGCCCATCTCCATCGTCGTCATCCCGGCGCCGCTTCAGGAGCTGATCGCTCAGACAGCATGAACCCACCCCCCACCCCTCCGGGAGTTCCCTGATGTCCCAAACAGAGCAAAGGCCGGTCGCCGCATCGTCGGCGCTGGCCGAAGACCGCCTCGGCATTCCCTCCGTCGTCTTCTTCGTCATCTCCGCGGCCGCGCCGCTGACCGTCGTCGCCGGTGTGGTGACCACCGCGTACGCCGCCACGGGCGTGAAGGGCGTGCCCCTGGCCTTCGTCCTGCTCGGGGCCATCCTGGCGGTCTTCGCCATCGGCTACGTGACGATGGCCCGCCACGTCGTCAACGCCGGGGCGTTCTACGCCTACACCGCCAAGGGGCTCGGCCGCCCGGTGGGCGTGGCCACCGCCTGGGTCGCGCTCCTGGCCTACAACGCCCTGCAGGTGGGCCTCTACGGCGTGATCGGCTCGGCGACCCAGCCGCTGCTGACCGACTGGTTCGGCATCACTCCCGACTGGTGGCTGATCGCACTGGTCCTCTGGGCGCTGACCGGATTCCTCGGCCTCCTGCGGGTCGACGTGAACGGCAAGGTGCTGTCGGTCCTGCTGGTGACCGAGATCGCCGTCATCGTCGTCTTCGACATCGCCGACCTGCTGCACCCGGCCGCCTCCGGCTACAGCCTCGACGTCTTCAGCCCCTCGAGCCTGTTCGTGCCCGGCATCGGCGGGGTGGTCGCGATCTGCGTGGCCGCCTTCTCGGGCTTCGAGTCCTCCGTCGTGTTCTCGGAGGAGACCAAGGACCCCAGGCGAACGGTGCCGATCGCGACCTACGTCGCGCTGGCCATCATCGCCGGGCTGTACGCGCTGTCCTCATGGGCGATGACCGTTCCCGTCGGCTCGGACAAGGTCGCCGACGCCTCACGTGAGCAGGGACCGGGGCTGCTGTTCGGCCTGGCGGGCGAACACCTGGGGTCGACCGTCGCGACGATCGGCTCCGTCCTGTTCGTCACGAGCGTCATCGCGGCGCTGATCGCCTTCCACAACACGATCGCCCGCTACATCTTCGCCCTCGGCCGGGAGAGGGTGCTGCCGCCCGCCTTCGGCCGCACCTCCCAGCCGACCGGCGCCCCGGCCATCGGCTCGATCACGCAGAGCGTGGTCGGCGTTGCCGTCATCGCGGTCTACGCCGCCACCGGCGCGGACCCGCTCGTCCAGCTCTTCTTCACCGTCGGGTCCTTCGGCGGCCTGGGGATCCTGCTGCTGCTCGCGGCCACCTCCGTCGCCGTGTTCGCCTACTTCGCCAAGAACCCCGGCACCGAGAGCGCCTGGCGGACCCGGATCGCCCCGGCGATCTCCGCCGTCCTGCTGCTCGTCGTCCTCGCGCTCGCCCTGGTCAACTTCGACACCGTGCTGGGTGTGGCTCCGGACTCCCTGCTCCGATGGGTCCTTCCCGGCGTATATCTCGTCGCCATCGTGGTGGGCGTCGTGTGGGGGCTGGCGCTGCGGGGTAGCCGTCCCGACGTTTACGCCAACATCGGCCTGGGCGCCGAGGTGACCACCGAGGAGACGCGATGACGACAGGCATCGTCCGCATCGACAACACCGCCGGAGCCGCCGAGGAGGTCGGCGCGGTCATCGGCGAGTCCTTCCACGACCTGGAGGTGTCCGCCTGGATCGTCCCGCCGGAGGACGACCGCCGGCAGGTGCTGCCCGCCTTCTTCTCCCTGCTCACCGAGCACGCTCTGGCCGGCGGAGACGTGTACGCGATGGACGACATGTCGGCCGTCGCGGTCTGGTTCCGCAGCGAGGTGCCGACCCCGCCCGGCATCCCCGAGCGCATCGCGACCTTCGCGGGCGGGCACGCCGAGCGGCTGGGTCAGTTGGACGAGGAGATGGCCAAGCACCACCCGCACGACCCGCATCACTATCTGTCGTTCCTGGCGGTGCTCCCCGACCGGCAGAACGAGGGGCTGGGCAGCCGGCTGCTCGCCGACCACCATGCCAGGCTCGACGAGGCCGGAATCGCGGCCTACCTGGAGGCCAGCAACGCCCGCAGCCGGGAGCTCTACCTCCGGCACGGATATCACGACCTCGGCTCACCGATGATCCTGCCCGACGGGCCGCCGATGTTCCCGATGTGGCGGCCGCCGAACCCCTGATGAGGAGCCGCACCGCCGCCGCGGGCCCGCCCTGGGGGAGGGCCCGCGGCGGCGCATCCTGTCCCTGCCGGTACCAGTGCCGGCAGGGGCTTAATGACGGTGACGAAACACGGCATCGTCGCCCCCATGACTGAAATCCCGCAGACCCCATTCGGATTCACCTCGACCACGGACGACGTCCTGGCCGGCGTGGACCTTTCCGGCACCCGCGCCCTGGTCACCGGCGCCTCATCGGGCGTCGGCGTGGAGACCGCTCGCGCCCTGGCCGGCGCCGGAGCCTCCGTCGTCCTCGGCGTGCGGGACGTCGACGCGGGCAGGCGGACCGCCACCCGGATCTCCGAGTCGACGGGCAACCCGGCCGTCGGCGTCGGCCGCCTCGACCTCGCCGACCTCGGTTCCGTCCGCGCGTTCGCCGCCGCCTGGGACGGGCCGCTGCACATCCTCGTCAACAACGCGGGGATCATGGCGCTGCCGGAGCTGACCCGCACTCCGCAGGGCCGGGAGATGCAGTTCGCCGTCAACTTCCTCGGGCACTTCGCCCTCACCCTGGGGTTGCACGACGCGCTCGCCCGGGCCGAGGGCGCCCGCGTCGTCTCGGTCAGCTCGAACGCCCACCTGTACGCGCCGGTGGTCTTCGACGATCTCGACTACCGCTTCCGGCTCTACCACCCGATCGGGGCGTACGGAGAGTCGAAGACGGCCGCCGTGCTGCTGGCGGTCGAAGCGACCCGGCGGTGGTCCGGCAACGGCGTCCTGGCCAACGCCGTGCACCCCGGCGCCATCGCCACCAACCTCCAGAAGCACACCGGCGGACTCCAGACCCCGCCTGAGCGCCGCAAGAGCGTGGGGCAGGGCGCGGCGACGTCGGTGCTGGTGGCGGCCTCGCCGCTCCTCGCCGGTGTGGGTGGCCGCTACTTCGAGGACTGCGCCGAGTCGCCGGTGGTGCACGAGCGTCCGCCGCTGTTCGGCGGCGGCGTTGCTCCGTTCGCCCTGGATCCCGCCAACGCCGAGCGGCTGTGGGAGACCGCCCTGACCCTTCTGGCGTGACCAGGGCCATCGATGAGCCGGCATCGAAGATCACAGTTGTGCTCGTCCGCTGGACGCACGGCAGGGCGCAGGGGCACCGTGTACAGGTGATCCCTTCCACCGGTGTGCGGCGCGGCCTCCCGTGGTTCGCGCGGCCGGAGGCCCGTCTGTGGACCTGCGCCGCGGCCCCGGCCGAGGTGCGGGACTTCCACACGTCGCTCCCGGAATACGCGCCCACCCCGCTGACTGAGCTTCCGTCCCTCGCCGGCGAGCTCGGTGTTGGAAGGGTGTTCGTCAAGGACGAGTCGCTGCGGCTGGGTCTGCCCGCGTTCAAGGCGCTGGGGGCGTCCTGGGCGATCCACCGGGTGTCGTCGGATCGGCCGCCTGGCGCCCGGATCAGGCTGGTCACCGCCACCGACGGCAACCACGGCCGGGCGGTGGCCCGGATGGCCCGGGTGTGGGGGCACTCCGCGCATGTCTTCGTCCCCGACGGCGTGCACGAGTCGGCCATGTCCGCCATCCACGCGGAGGGCGCACTGATCGAGCGGGTCCGGGGGAGCTACGACGAGGCCGTACGGCAGGCGGCCCGATCCGCCGACGAGCCGGACGCCGTGCTGGTCCAGGACATGGCATGGCCCGGCTACGAGAAGATCCCCGGGTGGATCGTCGAGGGCTACTCCACCCTCTTCGCCGAGATCGACGCGCAGATGGGCGGTGTGGGGTCGCCGGACCTGGTGGTCGTCCCGGCCGGAGTGGGGTCGCTGGCCCAGGCCGCCGTCACCCACTACCGCAGCCGCCCGGTGTCCCGCCCCGCTCCCGCCGTGCTGACGGTGGAACCCGACACCGCCGCCTGCGTCCTCGCGAGCCTGACCGCGGGCGAGCCCGTGGAAGTGGAGACGGGGACGACGACCATGGCGGGCCTGAACTGCGGGACGGTCTCCAGCCTCGCCTGGCCGTACCTCCGTGACGGTCTGGACGCCGCGGTCGCGGTCACCGACGCCGCCTGCGCGGCCGCGGCCCGCACCCTGAGGTCGCTCGGCGTGCCCTGCGGTCCGTGCGGCGCCGCGTCCCTGGCCGGTGTGCGCGCCGCGCTCACCGGCACCGGGGACGCGGAGCGCCGTGCCGCCCTGGCCGCGGGACCGGACACGGTCGTGGTGCTGCTCAGCACCGAGGGCGCCACCGCCAATCCGCACGTCATCTGATCCGAAGGAGCCCAGGCGATGCCGCCGATCAGCCCGGACCCGGTGCCGCTCCTCGCGCGGCTCATCGGCATCGATTCCGTCAACCCCGATCTGGTGCCCGGAGGCGCGGGCGAAGGCCGAATCGCCGACTTCTGCGCCGGCTGGCTCGCGCCACGCGGCTTCGAGGTGCACCGGCTGGAAAGGCGGCCGGGACGACCCTCGCTGGTCGCGGTCGCCCGGGGCACCGGCGGAGGTCGTTCACTCATGCTGAACGGCCATCTCGACACCGTCGGCCTCGGCGGCTACGACGGCGATCCGCTCGAGCCGGAGACCCGCGACGGCGGCATGTTCGGGCGGGGCGCCTTCGACATGAAGGGCGGGATCGCGGCCATGATGACGGCCGCCGCCCGCGCCGTCGAGCGGGGCCCGCTGCGCGGAGACGTCATCCTCGCGTGCGTCGCCGACGAGGAACACGGCAGCTCCGGCACCGAGGAGGTGCTGGAGGCCTTCACCGCCGACGCGGCCGTCGTCACCGAGCCGAGCCACCTCGAGGTGACCCTCGCGCACAAGGGCTTCGCCTGGTTCGAGGTCGAGATCCAGGGCCGCGCCGCCCACGGCTCCCGGCCCGACCTCGGCGTCGACGCCATCGCCAAGGCGGGCCACTTCCTCATCGCCCTCGAGGAGTGGGGCCGCCTCCTCGAACGGGCGCCGCATCCTCGCCTCGGACCGGGCACCGTGCACGCCTCCCTGATCCGCGGAGGCGAGGAGGCCTCCACGTATCCGGCGTCATGCCGGATCACCGTCGAGCGCCGCACGTTGCCGGGGGAGAGCGCCGACAGCGTGCACGCCGAACTCACCGCCATCCTCGACGGCCTGGCCTCCGGCGTCCCCGACTTCCGCTACCGGCTGCACCGTGATCTGCACCGCGAGCCGTTCGAAGCCGACCCCGAGGCGACCATCGTGCGCACGCTGACACGACATGCCGAAGCGGTCCTCGGGCGGCCGCCCGTGATCCGTGCCGAACCCTTCTGGACCGACTGCGCCCTGCTGGACCGCGCCGGAATCCCCTGCCTGCTCTTCGGCGTCGACGGCGGGGGAGCGCACTCCGCGACCGAATGGGTCGACGTCGTCTCGCTGCACCAGGTCACCGACGTTCTCACCCGCACCGTCTCGGACTTCTGCTCCTGATGTTCACGCGTCGCGCCGCCGCAGGAGCAGCCCGCCTCCCAGGAGCGCCGCGGCGGCCCACGCGGCCAGTACGCCGAGGCCCGCCCACGGGCTGAGAGGCAGGCCGGACAGACGGGTGGTGGCCTGGATGGTGAGCCCGGCGTTCATCGGCGAGATCTGCCACAGGAGCCGCTGCCAGTCCTGGTCGGAGACCACGAGGATGACGATCGGGAAGAGATAGAGCAGGCCGAGCACGACCCCGACGGCCGCCGCGGAGTCCCGTACGGCGGTGGCCACGCCGAGGCTGAGCAGGGCGACCAGCACGAGATAGAGGACCGAGCCGGCGGCCGCGCGGAGCATCGGCCCGTCGGCCAGGGACGGGAGCGGGTGGCCGTGGGCGGAGGTGAAGCCGTTGCCGGGCAGGATGAGCCGTCCGGCCAGCACGGACGCGAGCACGGCGAGGGTTCCCGCGGCGAGCGTGAGCGCGGTGAGGACGGCCGCCTTGGCGGTGAGGACGGCGGCCCGGCGCGGCATCGCGGACAGAGTCGTGCGGATCATGCCGGTGCCGTACTCGCCGGTGATCGCCAGCACGCCCAGGACGGCGACGGCCCCCTGGCCGGCTTGGACTCCGAAGAGGCTGATCTTGGCGGTGTCGTAGCCGCAGCCCGCCGCCGGGCAGGACACCATGGCGGCCGCCGCGGCGCTCATGGCGACGGTCAGCGCGACGATCCCGAGCAGCAGGGGGCCGGTGCCGGCCATGGTCCACAGCTTGGTCCATTCCGCGTGCGTCTCCCGTCTCATGCGTCCGCCCTTCGCAACCGGAGGAGCGCCAGGCCGAGGGCCACCGCGGTGTATCCGCACAGCACGGCGAGACCGGCCCACGGGGCGAGCGGGTAGTAGCCCGCCTGCGGCGCGTAGTGGCCGAGGACGTGGGCGTACTCGGGAACGCTCTGCTGGATGGCGAAACCCGCCGCCGGCGTCAGCCGCAGCAGCCACTGCGCCGCGCTGTCGGGCAGGACGGAGGTGGTCGCGAGGACGTGGGGCACGACGATCACCGCGGCAGTGGTGACGACCGCCGCGACGCCGCGCCGGAACACGACGCCGAGGGCGAGGGCGAGCACGGCGGCGACGGCGAGGAGCGCCGCGACGCCGACGAGGACGCGCGCTTCGGTGAGCGGGGTGACCGGGAGGATGTAGTTCCCGTTGGACCGCAGGATCGGCGCGCCGAGCATGACCGTCAGCACGACCGCGGGCAGCGCGGCGCAGAAGGTGACCGCGCCGATCACCAGTGCCTTGGCCGCCAGAACGCGGCCGCGCCGTGGTTCGGCGAGCAGGGTGGTGCGGATCAGGCCGCGGCGATACTCGGCGGTGACGAACATCACCGCAACGACGATCACCAGGATGATCCCGGTGAGCGCGCCGGTGAGCGTGCGCTCGATGGTCTGACCGTCCATCCGCGGCGCGATGTCGCCGCTTCCGGACACCGTGAACGTGCCGCCGGACTCCTGCACGCCGTTCGGGCGGTGGAAGCGTTCCCAGTCGGTCATGCCGCCGGCTCCCACGACGTCGCGGCTCCATGCGCCGGGGGGCGCGTCGCCCCGCAGGTCGACGTGGTCGAAGACGGCGCTGGCCTGGGTGAAGCGAACCTGCTCGATGCTTCCGCCGAGATCGGCCTGCTTCACCGTCAGGTCACCGGGGGAGGTGACGAAGAGCCCCACCTGGACCGTGGACGGCAGGCCGGTCAGCTGAGCCGTGCCGATCTCGGTCCACCGCGTGCCGTCGGCCGACTCGTAGCCGGTGAGCGTGTCGCCGGAGCGGATCAGGCGCAGCCAGCGCGGGGACCGCGCCGAGACGCCGCCCGGATGGCCGGCCGTGTCCTGGGTGAAGTTGTGCTGCATCCGCACCCCGTGGGCGCCGGTGACCATCACCGCCGCGTAGGCCGATCCCTGCCGGGTGGACTCCTTGATGATGATTCCGGCCTTCGCCCACGGCACGACGCCGGGGACGATCTCGTCGTGGTCGGGCGGGGGATAGGTGATGATGCCGGTCAGTGAGGTCACGCGGACGGTGATGCCGCCGTCGCCGGCCAGCGGCCGGTGCATGAAGGTGAACGCGTCCGCCACCGCCTCGCCGTCCGGCCCGACCGGGATGGCGGGACAGGCCGTCTCGCCCGGGCCGCTGCACGAAGCGTGGTTGCCCGATGCGGACAGCAGCCCGAGCAGCACGATGACCAGCGCCGCGGCCACCATGCCGATCACCCAGCCGCGTACGGTGCGGAACTTGGTCCACTCGGCGCGCAGCAGGTGCGCGAAGTCGCGGCGCCCGGCCCGCTGATCGGAGCGCTCCGGGGCGGCGATGCCGGCGCTCATCGTGCCGCCCTCTTTCCCGTGCCGGTTCCCGCCCCGGTCTGCGCGGCGGGTTCCG
>NZ_BOOP01000005.1 GCF_016863295.1 Planotetraspora phitsanulokensis | reverse complement strand
TGGAGGGTTTTGCGGTGGGTTCCACGCCGGCTCCTGGGGAGGCTCCCGGAGTGGTTTCCGGGGCGGCGCGGAACTCGACCGAGTCCCGGGTGAGGTGCATGTAGGCCTCCTCGAGCGTCGCGCGATGCGCCGACACCTCGGAGAACGGCACCGCGTCGTCGTTGAGGAGGGCCACGACGCGCTCCGCCGCCAGGCCGGTGACCCCGAGAGTGCCGTGGCCCGTGTCGGCCACGGCGGCGCCGGCGCGGGTCAGCGCGGTCACGGCCGCCGAGCATGCCGATGTGCGCAGCGTGACCCGGTCGAGTGAGGCTGCCGCGATCAGCCCGGCCACGCTGGTGTCGGCGACGACCCGGCCGCGTCCCACGACCACGAGATGGTCGGCGGTGTCCTGCAGCTCGCTCATCAGATGGCTGGAGACCAGGACGGCCCGGCCCTCGGCCGCCAGCGACCTCAGGAAGCCGCGCATCCACACGATGCCCTCGGGATCCAGGCCGTTGGACGGCTCGTCGAACATCAGCACCGGCGGGTCCCCGAGCAGCGCCGCGGCGATCCCGAGCCGCTGCCGCATGCCGAGGGAGAAACCGCCCACCCTGCGTCTGGTCGCGGAACGCAGCCCGACCAGCTCGATCACCTCGTCCACCCGCCCGGCGCCCAGCCCCTGGGAGTGGGCCAGCCACAGCAGGTGATTGCGGGCGGTCCGGCTCGGCTGCGGCGCGGCGGCGTCCAGCAGTGCTCCGACATGGAACAGCGGCCGCCGCAGGCCGGCGTACGGTCGCCCGCCCACCAGCGCGCTGCCCTCGTCGGCCGCGTCCAGGCCGAGGATCACCCGCATCGTGGTGGACTTGCCCGCGCCGTTGGGCCCGACGAATCCGGTGACCTGGCCCGGCTCCACGGTGAACGACATCCCGTCCAGCGCCGTGGTCCGGCCGTACCGCTTACGCAGGCCGGTGACTTCGATGGTTGCTCGCATGCGATCGGTTCTACGGAGGTGGCCATAACGTGGGCCGAACGCGGCCCGTCATGCCGTTGTTAGGTCAGGGGCGGCATCCTTGAGGGGCACGGGAACGGGAGTGGACTGATGACGAAACCGCGACGCCCGGCTCAGGCCGGCCGTACCGTACGGCAGCGCTTCACCGCCCTGTACGGCGTCCTGTTCCTCCTGTCCGCCGTCGGGCTGCTGGCCATCACCAACCTCGTGAGCCTCGGATCGCGGATCAGCGCACACGGCGGCGGACCGCCATCCGGCGCGCAACTCACGCTCGAGACCGCCCAGGAGCACATCGCGCTGCTCCAGAGCCGGCTGTCGGAGACGGAGGCGCTCCAGTCACGCCAACTGCTGATCGGCTCGGTGATCGCGCTCGCCGTCATGGCCGTGGTGTCGCTCGTGCTCGGCCGGCTCGTCGCGGGACGGGTGCTCCGGCCGTTGCGGACGATCACCGCGTCCACGCGGCGGATCTCCGCGGACAACCTGCACGAGCGACTGGCCGTGCAGGGCCCCGCCGACGAGGTGAAGGACCTCGCCGACACGATCGACGGCCTGCTCGAACGCCTTGAGGGGTCCTTCGCCGCGCAGCGCCGATTCGTCGCCGACGCCTCCCACGAGCTGCGCACCCCACTGGCGACCATGCGGGCGTCGCTGGATGTCGCCGTGGCCAAGCCGGAGCCCGTGCCGGCCCAGACGATCGCGCTCGCCGACCGGCTCCGGGTCGAGCTCGACCAGGTCGACCGGCTTCTGGAAGGCTTCCTCACGCTCGCCCGCACGCAGCACGGAGCCCTGTCCGACCGCGCGACGGTCTCGCTCGGCCGCATGGTGTCCGCGGCCCTGGACGACCGGGCGGCCGACATCGCGGACAAGGACCTGACCGTCCACGACGGTGAGGTCGACGACCGCGCCTGGACCCGGGGGAGCCGGACGCTGCTGTCCCGCATGGTCGACAACGTGATCGACAACGCGATCGTGCACAACCGCCGGGGCGGCTGGATCCGGGTGGCCGCCACGGCCGACGGAGAGACGGCGCGGCTCGTCGTGGAGACGGGCGGGGAGCTGCTCGACCAGGAACAGGTCGCGCTGCTGATCCGGCCGTTCCAGCGGCTCGGGACGGATCGGACCGGCTCAGACAACGGGTCGGGACTCGGCCTGTCGATCGTGTCGGCCGTCGCCACGGCGCACGGAGGGGTCCTGGACCTGCGCGCCCGGCCCGAAGGCGGCCTCCGGGTCACCGTCTCGCTGCCCCTGGCGGCCGCGCTGACGGGCGCGCCGGCGTGAGGGTGCTGGTGGTCGAGGACGCCCGCTCACTCGCGGCCGTCCTGGTGGAGGGCCTGCGCGATCAGGGCATGGCCGTCGACGTCGCGTACGACGGGCTGGAGGCCGCGGCCAAGCTCGACCTCAACGCCTACGACGTGGTCGTCCTCGACCGGGACCTGCCGGGGATCCACGGCGACGCGCTCTGCCAGATGATCACTGAGGCCGACGACCGGACCATGATCTTGATGTTGACCGCGGCCGGCTCACCCGGAGACAGGGTCAGCGGCCTGACCCTGGGCGCCGACGACTATCTCGCCAAGCCCTTCCACTTCCCCGAACTGGTCCTGCGCATCCGCGCCCTGGCCCGCCGCCGGCCCTTCGCCCGCGCCCGCACCCTGCGCGCGGGCGGCATCGAGCTCGACCCGGTGAGCCGCACCGTCGCCCGTGAGGGCCGTCGCGTGGAGTTGTCGGTCAAGGAGTTCGCCCTCCTCGAGGCCCTGCTGCGCGCCGCCCCCGCCTTCCTCAGCACCGAGGACCTGCTCGAACAGGTCTGGGACGAGCACGCCGACCCGTTCACCAACACCGTCACGGTCACCATGGGCCGCCTGCGCCGCAAACTCGGCGAACCTCCGATCATCACCACCACCCCCGGGGTGGGCTACCGCATCATGGGGCCACCCGAGTAGGGCGCGCCGATGCGGACCCGGTCGTGCCGCCTCGCGAGTTGGTCCAGATGGTGATTTGTCATGCCTTTGGCGCGGATGTTACCTACCTATCCTTAATCTGACCTAGTGGGCGCTCTGGGGGAATTTCTGCGCGCTCGACGTCAAGCGACGACCCCCGATCAGGTCGGGTTGCCTCACGTCGACGGCCGCCGGACGCCGGGGCTTCGGCGAAGCGAAGTGGCGGACCTGGCCGGTGTCAGCGTCGACTACTACATGCGGCTCGAGCAGGGCAGAGAGCGCCATCCGTCGGAGCAGGTGCTCGACTCGCTCGCGCGGGTCTTCCACCTGGACCCGGAGGCCGCCCGGCACCTTCACGATCTCGCGCGCCCGCGGACGCCCAGGCACACGCCCGCGGACCGGGCCGACCAGGTCAACCCGACCCTGATCACGCTCATGCAGAGCTGGGACCACCCGGCCCTGGTGATGAACCGCCGGCTGGACGTGCTCTTCGAGAACCGGCTGGCGGCGCTCCTGTGCAACGAACGCGAATTCAGCCCCAACCTCCTGAGGCATGCCTTCTACCACCCGGAGTGGTATCAGGACTGGCACTCGGCGGCCAACGTGTGGGTGGCCCACCTGCGCGCGACCGCGGGGGCGCACTGCGAGGACCCCTTCCTCCTCGACCTGATCGAAGAGCTCTCCCAGGTCGGGGACTTCCGCCGCATGTGGGGCACTCACGATGTGCGGACCAACGGCCGGGGCATCCTGCAACTGCGTCACCCCGACGTGGGAGAGGTGAAGCTCGCCTACGAGACCCTGCCCGTCAACAGCGCACCCGGTCAGGTCCTCCTGGTCTGCCAGTCAATGCTCGACAGCCACTCCGCGGACTCCGTCGGCAAGCTGCGTCACCTCCTGTTGTAGACGGGTTCCGAATGTGCCGTCGCCACCCGGTGAAAGCCGGAATGTCTAGGTAAGACTCTCGACCACCCGGTAGCTTGCGAGAGTGCCGCTGGCATCCACGAAGACCTCCACCGGGACTCCGGCGGCGGCGAGGCGCACTCTCCACCCCCCGTCGTCCGATGTCGCGGCCGTGACGGTGCATGCGGTGGAATCGACGCCGAGAGCGGTATGGCAGAGGCCCCGCGCCAGTTCGATCGCGCGGTCGATGTCGATGCGGTTGTCCCGCCGCTTGCCGCGCCACCGCTGCAGATATCGCAGGGTCGCGGTGAACGGGGTGACCGCTGCCGCGCCGACGACGCCGGAGGCGGCGTACTCGGCGAGCGTCCGGAGCACGTCCGCCGTCTCACCCGGTCCGAGGGTCGGGTCGTCCTGCCGCGCGTACGCCTGCATGCGCAGTTCGCTGACGGTGTCCTCATCGGGAAGGTCGTCGGCGTCCAGGAACACCAGTGCCTCCTCGCCGGGGATGAGTTCGACGACCCATGATCCGGTGGTGTCCGGCTGCTCCTCACGACTCATGCGGACACCTTTCCACGGGTCACTCGGCACGCCAAGGCATTCGTGATGACGCCGTTCCCGCCTTGGCGGCTGGCGCAGCTGGCGCGAACGATCGACACGGTCTTCATCACGCCGGTGCCCTATCGGATTCTGAACTACCTGAGAAGCTGGGCGTTCGACGGCCTCGCCCTGGCGCCCGTCGCGGCGGCGGCCATCTGGTGGGCGCGCCGGCCGGAGGACCTGCCGGAGCCGACCGTCGCCGCGCAGATCAGCGACGAGCCATTCCTGCTGAGCCATCACATGGCGCAATATTTCCCGACCGTGATCGCGGTGCTGTCGTTCGCCGCCCTGCTTCGCGCCTTCCGCAGTGGGAGCGCTCCGGGGGTGCTGCTGCACAGAGCCGCGGTCGCGACCACGCTGGGGTGGTCGCTCCTGGTGGTGGTGGTGGTGGTGGGCGGCGGGCTGGTTCTGATCTTCCTGCCTGGCGGGGCCGTCGTGCGGTTCGCGCCCGCGATCGTCGCCTGCGGATGGGCGGTGGTCGTGCGACGCCTGGTGTACGGCCGGGTGCGCCTGCGGGTGCCCACCGGTGCCGGATTCCTGCCGCCCCGCCGTGCGCTGCTGCGGCGGAGAGACCGACGCGTCATCCGGAGTTGCAACAGCGCGGAGAGAAACGACGCCGACGCCGTCGCCAGGGCCTGGGCCGGCTTTGGCGACGCCATCGCCGCCGTGCAGGATCCTCGGCTGCGGGCGTGGTGCGTCGCACGCGAGGTCGACTACGCGCTCCGCATCAACGCGTTGTCCGACGCGGAACGGATCCTTATGGCGTCACGGGGCGATCCGTCCGGGGAGATGCCCGCCGTCCTGGCCGCGACCGGACTGTTCCGCCAGGCGATCGGGCTGGACGCCGCCGCGCATGAGGCGTTCGCCGAGGCCGCGCGCGAGTCAGGCGGAGGGCCCGCCCGGCTGCGCACCCTGCTGCTGGAGACCGCGAGCCCGGAGCAGCGGGCCACGGCGACCGCCTCATGGGGCTTCGCCACCCGCGCCGGGCTGGTGTGGCGCCGCCAGTACGCGGCCGTCGGGCTGGATCTGCTCACTCGAGTGCAACCGTTCCGCGGCACCGACCCCGGCACGGCGCTGGACCTCGCGTTCGCGGTCCACGAGCTGACGATCGCCCTGGGAGAGCGGTCGATGTACGCCGACATGAGCGTCGAGGAGGCTCGTGCCCTCCAGCTCGTCGGCGCGATGGCACTGGAGATCGTGGGCGAGATTCACCAGGCCGACGGCCGGTCGGGCGACGCCGTGACGGCGTTCGTCGACGCGGCGAATCGCTACAACCGTCAGTTCCACCGTTCGGGCCGGGCGGCGGCGCTCCTCGCCGCCACCTCGGCCGCGCTGCGGCTGAACAACGGGTCGCGCCGAGGTGAGGCGAACGCCCTGTTCCACCTCACCCGCGGCCTGCGGGACCTCGAGTTCGACCGGGGCCTGCTGGAGCAGCGGGCCAACCGGATCGGGCTTCTGCGCGACAGCCGCGACCTCTACTCGGCGGTCTTGTCCGCACTCGCCCGCGACGTCGTGTTCTATCGCGACGAAGCCGCGGCCACCGCCCTGTGGCTGATGGAGTCGATCCGGCGCAACGCGCTCGCCGCCGCCATCCGCCGGGGCTTTCGCCACGACGAAGACCGGGATCTGGCCGACCTGCTCACCGAGCACGACGTGGAGGAGGCGCAGGCGTACGCCGCGGACGGGCCTTCCCGCAGCCCCGCAGCCCCGCCGACCTGGATCCTGTCAGAGCGGCTGGCCCGGCTTCGCGGCGAGATCGGAGATCGGTTGTCCGCCACGGCGGTCGCGGCCCTGGACCGCACGCCGATCGATGTCGGCGACCTTCACGATCGTCTCGGGGCCAGGGTGGCGCTGACCTACTCGTGCCACGAGGTCGACGGTGGATGGCACATCACCACGGCGCTGACCGCGAAGGGCCGTACCCGGCTGAGCGACGTCGTCCTGCGCGACCACGAAGAAGCGGACAACCCACTGCGGCATCCGGCCGGACTGCTCCGGGCACTGGCCGGCACCGACTCGGCCGACAGCACTCGTGCACATCGGCTGTTCCCCATGAACGATCCGGGGTGGCGCGATCTCGCTGAAGCGCTCCTGCCTCCGGATCTGGACGAGGTCATGTCCGAGACCACGGCGACCGCCGGGGAGTGCGTGCTGCTCATCGTCCCGGACGGGCCGACCGCCGCAGTGCCCTTCGCGGGGCTGCGGCTGCCCGACGGCACGGCACTCACCGAACGGGCGACCATCGTCTTCGTGCCGAACCTGGCCCTGGTGGACCCGCCCGCCACGCTCGGCGCCGCATCGCCCGGGCGGTCACCCGCCATCGTCACGCACGTCGGACCGACCCGGTTCGGCGCCGAACTGGCGGGGCTCGCCGCCGGCGAACGCCCGCTTGTGCCGAACGGCCGCCCCGCTGCCCCGCGCATCATCGATACGGCGACGCGGGCGGAGCTCATCGTGGCGATCGGCGCCACACCGCAGGCCGATCTCGTGGCCATCTCCGATCACGGCGAGGTCCGCGGCCGGCCCATCGACCACTTCGTCCACCTCCGCGACCGGACCACCCTGTCGGCCGCCGGCGCCATCAGGCTGCGCTGGCCGAAGACCGTCGTCCTCGGCTCCTGCTGGTCGACCCGGCTCACCATGGAGACCGGCGACGAGCCGATGGGATTGGTCACCGCCTGTCTGCTCGGCGGCGCCACGTCCGTGGTCGGCGGTCAGGCGCCGATCGCGAACCGGGCGGCCTCCAGCACGCTGGCACGGGTGGCCCTGGCCGCCGCCTTCGGTGAGCATCCGGCCACCGCACTGCGGGCGGCGGTCGACGACCAGCGAGCCGGCGCCCGGGACCAGTGGCCACCGGCCGCGGTCTGGGCGAGCCTCACCGTCTGGAGCACGTCTCCTCCGGTGCCGAGCCGCGCCGTCGCCCTCGAAGAGGCGGCGGCCTGGCCCGACCGGATCGGCGATCGCGATCCCCAAGACGGCCTCACCCGGTGGTCGGAGCAGATCACGATGCAGAGCCTGCTCGGCTCGCACGAGCATCCGGATGACGGGCCGCCTCCCGCGACCGGCGCCATGGCGCCGCCGCCGCGTCCGTCCGGGCTCACGCCCGCCGTCCTGGACGGCCTGCTCCTGTCCAGCGTCCTACTCGGCCGGCTGGTCAGGAAACTGGCCAGGTTCGGCGCGAGCGTGCTGGTCCTCGCACTGCTCGCGATCACGATCGCACTGCGGACGGACTACAACGCTCCTCACACGCAGGACCTGCTGGCGACGAGTCAGCCGTACCTGATCGCTCAGGTGTCGGTTCCCGGCAGTCCCGCGCCGGTGAACGCCGTCCTGCTTGGCAGCCTCCGTGACTTCTACACACCGCCCAAGGTGACCGGGTTCTGGAATTCGCTCCGGCAGGTGGTCGTGGACGGCAACAGGGGTCCCGCGCGGCTCGCGGATCAGTACGCGTTCGCGTTGCCGTCCGACGGTCTGCCCGGCCGTACGGGCACGTCGGCGACGCTCCGGTACCGCGGACGCGAGGTCGGGGCGACCGTCGACTGCGCGGGCCTGCTTTCGCCCTTCGCCTGCATCGCGGTCGCCCGGCTGCCTGGGGGCCTCGGCCCGGATGGGGGATTGTGGGAGAGCGTCGTCCTCACCCCGGAGGCTCCCGGGCCGCTGCTCGACAGCGTCTACGTGCTGCACGACGGCTCCTCACCACGGGTGGACCAGGCGCGAGCGGCGGGCGTCGAAAGCCCGGAAGGCGCAACCGGACCGCTCCTCGTCGTCGCGAATCCGGAGGCCGACGAGACGAACAAGGTGCTGACGCCTGTGGTGCTCGGCGGCCGGGACAGACTCCTGCCGATGCTGGGGCTCAGCTACAACGTCACGCGCGCCGACTGGACGCGGATCGTCCCGACCGATTTCTTCATCGCCTATGCGAGGGCCGCCGCCGGACGGGAGGCCGGGCCGCCGCCGGGCAGCGTCGCCTACGCCGGGCTGAGCACCGCCGCCTCGTCTGACGGACGAGTCGTGGTGAGGGAGGTCCGTCCGGGGTACGCCGCCGACATCGCGGGGATCCGGGCCGGCGACGTCATCGTCGCCGTGGACGGCGCGAGGATCACGTCGGCCACGGAGGTGACGTCCCTGATACAGGCGTCCCGGCCCGGACGGACGGTCGTCGTCGACCTGTCGAGGGACGGCTCGAGCGTCTCCGTGCAGTGCGTCCTCGATTACCTGCCGCTCTGATGCCACCGGGGATTCAAGTCTCCTCGGGGCCGGGATGCCGCACGGCAGGAGCGTGCGCGCCCGTGCCGGGTGGCGGGGTGAGGGCCGGCGGGTGATCTGCCCGCCGGCTCCCCGCCCGCTCCTACATCGTCCGCTGCATCGCCTTCTGGCGGCGGCCCTCCACGGCGGAGCCCGACTCGCGGCGCGCCATCCGGCGCAACACCACCGGCGCGAGCAGGAGGCCCGCGACGGCCCACAGACCGAGGACGCCGACCGTCTCCAGGTGCCGCCAGGACTCGCTGAGCTCGGCGGCGGCCAGGGCGTCCGGCAACATCGCCGAGCGCAGTCCCAGAGCCAGCCAGTAGAGCGGGAAGGCCTGGGCGACCCACTGCAGCCAGTCGGGGAACGCGCTGATCGGGTAGAACACGCCGGAGAGGCCGATGAGCAGCATCGTCGGCAGCGAGACGAATCCCATGCTCTGCGCGGTGTTGAACAGCGAGCCGAGGACGGCGCCGATCGGCAGCAGCGCCACCAGGCCGAGCACCAGCACCCAGGCCAGCGTCAGCCACGACGACACGCGGCCCAGTTCCAGCCCGTCGAACAGGAACACCGCCGGGACCAGAGGGACGAGCAGCCCCACCACCGCCGTCCCGGTCCGGCTGAGCACCTTGCCGGTGAGGTAGCCGACCATGCCGTTCGGCGTCGCCTTGGCGCGCAGCAGCGTGCCGTCCTCACGGTCCATGGTCAGCGACAGACCCAGCGCCAGCATCCCGTTGAGCACGACGTTCATCCCCAAGATGCCGGGGATGGACTGCGAGCCGAGGGAGAAGCCGGTGCCCGGCACCGTGTTGTTCCGCAGCAGGAACATGACGATCAGCGCGATGATCGGGAAGAACAGCACCGACCAGAGGTCCTGCCCGTTGGTCACGCTCTGCCGGAACTCGATCCAGCCGCGCTGCAGGCCCGCGCGGACGGCGACCGCTCGAGGGCTCATCGGGCCACCTCCGTCAACTCGCTGGGCGCCTCCGTGCGCCGCCCGGACTCGAATTCGCGCACCAGCGTCATGTAGACGTCCTCCAGGCTGACCCTGCGCACCTCCAGGTCGCCGATCGCCTCGCCGTACTCGGCGAACAGCTTCCGCACGTGGCCGGTGGCGTCCTCGACCGACTCCACGTGGTGTTCACCGTCCCTGCTGTACCTGACCTCGGCCTTGCCGGAGACCCGCGCGGCCAGTTCCGGCGCGCTGCCGTCGGCGACGATCCGGCCGCCGGCCAGGATCACGATCCGGTCGGCCAGCCTGTCGGCCTCGTCGAGGTCGTGCGTGGTGAGCAGGATGGCGGTGTCCTCGAGATCCGACAGGCGTAGCACCAGCTCGTGGAACTCGCGCCGCGCCTGCGGGTCGAAGCCGACGGTCGGCTCGTCGAGGAACAGCAGGTCCGGGCGTCCCACCAGTCCGATGGCCACGTCGAGCCTGCGTCGCTGCCCGCCGGAGAGCGTGCCCACCACCGCGCTCGCCCGGTCGGTCAGGCCCACCAGGTCGAGCAGCTCGCCGGTGCCGTACGGCCGGGCCCGGCGCGGCGTGCCGTACGGGAGGTAGAAGCGGCCGAGGTGGTCGAGCAGCTCGCCGACCCGCCATTTGCCGTGGTCGCGCCAGGACTGAAGCACGATGCCCAGCCGCGCCCGCCACGCCTCGTCGCCGTCGTCCGGATCGACGCCCAGCACCCGTACCTCACCGGCCGAACGCCGGCGGAACCCCTCGAGGATCTCGATGGTCGTCGTCTTGCCCGCGCCGTTCGGGCCCAGGAGGGCCACCACCTCGCCCTGGTGGACACGGAGGTCCACCCCGTGGAGCACGTCGGCCGACCCCCCGTAGCGCATTCGGAGGCCGGAGGTCTCGATGACCGGCTCGGTGTGCGACGAGCGCTCGGCACGCGGATCCGGGGGGAGTGGGGGAACGGACTCTCCTGGTCTGTGGTCGTTGTCACCTGCATCCATGCCTTCAAGCGTCTCATTGAAGCGCCCTTTGAGAGTTTCGACCGTGATCACGCATCTGCGGTGGAGGTATGCGTGTCAAACCCTCAAATCGCGATGTCGACCGACGTGGCCGGGAGAGGCGGTGAGCCGCGCGACGCCGCGCCCGTTCGATCATGCAGGCGCCGCACGACGGCCGGTCTGCTGTCGCCGCGGCGCGGACCGGGCACGGACGCGCTGCGGCCCGGATGGCCGGTCAGCCGGAGAAGCGGCTGATGAGCAGCGCCAGTCGCCGCTCGTGGTCGGCATGCCGGAGCCTGCCGTTGCGCATGAGCGTGACAAGCCCGTGCAGCCCGCTCCAGAAGGTCTCGGTGAGCGTCTCCAGGTCGTCGTCCCTCACCAGCGGCCGTACGGTCTCGAGCAGTTCGCCGAAGGCCTCCCGCAGGGCGGGAGGCGCCTCCGCGGTCGCGAAGGGCAGGTCGACGGCGTGGGTGAACATCGCGTCGTACAGCGCGGGCCGCCGCTCGGCGAACAGCGCGTAGGCGGCGCCGACGGCCGCGAGGGCCTTGCGGGGGTCGGCCACCGCGCCGCGCGCCGCGCGCAACTCATCGGCGAGGTCGGCGAAGCCCTCCACCGCGACCGCGGCCATGATGGCGTCCTTGCCCTTGAAGTGGCTGTAGAGGACCGGCTGGCTGTACTCGATCTCCTCGGCGAGGCGCCGCGTGGTGACCGCGTCCCAGCCCTCCGATTCGGCCAGTTCCCGCGCGGCCGTGACGATCAGTCGTTCCCGCTCTGCTCGCTCGCGCGCCCGGCGCGCCTGGATGGACATGGCGCAATTCTAGCGCCGCTAGTGCTCCTGTCATAGCTATGTTAGTGTCGCTCCCGTATCTAGCAGCGCTAGCAAGGAGAGACGCCAGTGATCACCCCCACCGCGTACGGATTGGCCATCGTGCTCGACGTCCTCGTCCTCGTCATCGGCGCCCGCTTCCTCCTGTCGCCCCGCGCCGCGGCCGCCGGCTACGGCGTCCCCGCGAAGAAGGACGGAGACGCCGCGTACCTCACCATCAAGGGCCTGCGCGACCTCAGCTACGGCCTGCTCGGCCTCGCCCTTCTCGTCTTCGCGAGCGCCCGCGCCGAGGCCTGGTTCATGCTCGTCGTCGCCCTGGTCCCGCTCGGCGACACCCTCGTCGTCCTGCGCCACGGCGGCACCAAGGCGGTCGCGTTCGGCATCCACTTCGCCACCGCCGTTGTCGTCCTGATCAGCGCCGCCCTGCTGTTCGCCGTCTGAGGCCGGCGCCCGCCCCCGCACACCAACCCCCACAGGCAAGGAGTCACACCGATGTCGCTGATCGTGCCGAGCTTCAACGAGTCCGTCGTCGTCCGATCCGCGGAGGCCGAAGTGATCGGCCGTGCCCCGACCACCATCCGATTGCTGGCCGACAGCAGCTCGACCGGAGGCGCGCTGTCGACCCAGAGGGTCAGCCTGGCCGGCGGCGCCGACGGGGCAAGGCCGCACCGGCATGACGGTTCCGCCGAGCTGTTCTACATGCTCGACGGCACCGCGCAACTGTTGTCCGGCGAGCAGGTGGTGACCGCCGAGCGCGGCGACCTGGTCATCGTGCCGCCCGGCCTCGCGCACGCCTTCGCCGCCGCTCCGGGAGAAGACGCCGACATCCTCATCGTCATCACGCCCGGAGTCGAACGGTTCGAGTACTTCCGGCACCTGGAGCGCATCGCCTACGGGAAGGTGCCGCCGGAGAGCCTGCTCGAGGTCCAGGAGCTCTACGACACCTACTTCCTCAACAGCTCCGCCTGGAACGAGGTCAGATCCTGAAGGGCGCCGATCGGCAGGTTCACCGGCCGAGGAATGCGCCGGTGGACTGGCGAAGCGCGGACACGAACGCGGCCACGGCCGGGTGGGTGGCCGCGCCCTGCCGGTATGCGATGCGGGTTCGCCGGCGGGTGGGCAGCGGGATGAGACGCACGCCGGCAGGTGGCTGCGCGGCGGCGAGCTGGGGCACCAGCGACACGCCCTGGTCGGCCGCGACCAGGGCGAGCACGGTGGCGAAGTCGTCGGCATGGTGGCGCGCCTGGGGCCTGAAGCCGGCGGCGCGGCAGACATGCAGCGTGACGGTGTGGCAGAGGGTGCCGGGACTGGCCATGATCCAGGGCGCGTCTCGGACGTCACGAAGCGGGTCGGCGCCCTCGGTCGCGGGGGTGGTGCCGGGCACGGCGAGGAACACGGTTTCGTCCAGCAGCGACACCGCGTCCAAGGCGGGGTCCGGCTTCACCGGCACGACGTCGTAGTCGTGAAGCAGCCCGACGTCGAGCCGCCGCTCGCGCAGGGCGCCCGGAACCGCGACCGGGTCCAGCTCGCTCACCATCAGCTCGAGCCCCGGGTGCCGGCGGCCCAGTGCGACCAGCGCCGCCGGGAGGAGGGTGCGAACCGCTGTCGGGAACGCGCCGATGCGCAGCGGGCCGGACAGGCCCGTGCCCACCGCGGCGAGCGCGGCCGTTGTCTGTTCCAGGGCGGCGAGGACCGTCTCCGCGTGCCGTACGAGAAGGCGGCCGGCCGCCGTGAAGGCGACGCGCCGGCCCGTGCGTTCCAGGAGTGGCACACCGGCTTCTCGTTCCAATACGGCCATCTGCTGGGAGACCGCCGACGCCGAGCAGGTGTGCGCCTGCGCGACGGCGGCGATCGTGCCGAGACGGGAAAGGTCGCACAGCAGTCGCAGGCGGCGCACGTCGAGCATAAGAAGAGCTTACGTTTCTGATCAGAAATGCGAACTGGACCTTACCTGTTCACGTGCCGGACGCTGTGACCATGACGCTTTCCGGTGTGTACGTGCCGCTGATCACCCCGTTCGACGGCGACGGCGCCGTCGCCTTCCCCACGCTGGAAGCCTTGGCGCACGAGGTGCTGGACGCCGGCGCGGCCGGCATCGTGGCCTTGGGCACCACCGCGGAACCGACGTCGTTGAGCGCCGCCGAGAGGCGCGGCGTCGTCGACGTGATCGCGCGGGTGTGCCGTGAGCACTCGGCCCGGCTTCTGGTCGGTGCGAGCACCGTCGAGGCGGTCAGGGAGTTACGCGGCCGGTCGGACGTGACCGCGGCGCTCAGTTTGGTGCCGCCGTTCCTGCGCCCCGGCGAGGCGGGGGTCATCGCGCACTTCACCGCTCTCGCCGCTGCCAGTCCCGTCCCGCTCGTGATCTACCACGTCCCGTACCGGACCGGCCAGGACCTGCCCGCCGACGCCATCCGGCGGCTGGCCGGCATCCCCGGTGTGGCCGGTATCAAGTACTCCGTCGGCGGGATCGGCGCCGACACCGTCGAACTGCTGGCGGACCCGCCGGCCGATTTCGCGGTGCTGGGCGGTGACGACGTCTTCATCTCGCCTCTGCTGGCACTTGGCGCGCAGGGCGGCATCCTCGCCTCGGCGCATGTCGCCACAGCACGTTACGTCGAGCTGGCCGACGCCTGGCACGCCGATGCCGCCGCCCGGGCCCGAACGCTCGGTCACCGCCTCGCTCTCTTGTCGGGCGCGCTGTTCGCCGAGCCCAACCCCACGGTCATCAAGGCGGTCCTTCACGCGCAGGGCCGCATCCCGAGCGCCGCGGTGCGGCTGCCGCTCCTGCCGGCCGGCTCCGCCAGCGTGCGTGCCGCGTTGCGGCACGTCGAGACAATGTCCGGCCTCGCGCCACAACGCCACTGACCGCACCCACGCCAGCCACGTCCGGTCCGCACAGAGGACGGCTGACGCCTCCGGGAAAGACAAGACTGCTCTTTTCCCGCGACCCCTCCTAGATTTCCCGGCACGGCCACCGAGGAGGACGCGTTGACGGAGCTGTGGGAACTGGGCGCATGGGATCTGGCGAAGCTGATCCACGGGGGACAGGCGTCCTGCAGAGAGGCGGTCGAGGCGCATCTACGGCGGATCGACCAGGTGAACCCTCGCGTGAACGCGATCACGGTCACGCTGGGGGAGGAGGCGCTCGCCGCGGCGGACGCGGCCGATGCGGCACGCGCGCGGGGTGACTCCGTCGGGCCCCTGTTCGGCGTGCCGCTGACGGTCAAGGAGAACATCGAGGTCGCCGGCTCGGCGACGACGATGGGAATCGTCGCACTGAAGGACGCGCGGGCGTCCGCGGACGCGCCCCCCGTCGCCGAGCTGCGGGCGGCGGGGGCGATCCCGATCGGCCGGACGAACATGCCCGAGTTCGGCATGCGATGGCACACCGACAACGCGCTGCACGGCGCGACGGTCAACCCCTGGTCGGCCGAGCACACGCCGGGCGGCTCGAGCGGCGGGGAGGCGGTCGCGGTGGCGACGGGCATGTCACCGCTCGGGATCGGGAACGACGGTGCGGGCTCGCTGCGCTGGCCCGCCCAGTGTTGCGGCGTCAGCGCGCTGAAGCCGTCGCTGGGCAGAGTGGCGCAGGTGGGGGAGCGGGCGGGCCCGACGCCGTTCGCCTTCCAACTGCTCGGCGTCCATGGCCCGATCGCCCGGCACGTCCGGGATCTGCGCCTGGCGTTCGGCCACATGTGCGGCCGGCCCGGCGGCGACCCGTGGTACGCGCCGGCGCCCCTGGACGGCCCGCCTCTGCCCGCGCCCCTGCGGGTCTGCGTGGTGACCGATCTCGACGGGGCGGAGACGGCCCCGGAGGTTGCCGCCGCTCTGACGCGCGCCGCGGAGATCCTGGCCGAGAACGGCTATCTCGTCGAGGAGGGCCGCGCCCCGGCGCTCACCCGCGCGAGTGAGATCTTCACGCAGATCATGTCGGCGTACGGCAGGGTGCACCGCGAGCAACCCCCCGTCGAGGCGATCGCGTCCCCCGGGTTCGTACGGTTCTGGCAGGAGTTCGAGCCCGTCTGGACGCGAGCCGCCGGTGAGGGGGCGTTCGACCCGATGATGGAGCGGGCGTCCATCGCCCGCTTATGGAGCGCATGGATGAGCCGCACTCCGCTGGTGCTCGCGCCGATCAGGACCTATCCGGCCTTCGTGGTCGGCTCGGATCTCGATGCCCGGTGGCTGGCCGACTGGCCGGAGACCATGCGGACGGCCGTCGCGGTCAACCTCCTCGGACTGCCGTCCGTGGCCGTGCCCGTCGGGTCCGCCGGCACCCTGCCACAGGCCGTGCAGATCATCGGCCCGAGGTTCCGCGAGGACCTGTGCCTCGACGCCGCGGCGGTGATAGAGGCGGCGACCGCGACGCTGACGCCGATCGACCCACGCTGAACGGCCGCGGCTCGACGTGGAGACGCCGGCCGGCTGACTAACCTTCTCGGAACGCCCGCTCAGGAAAGGACCCAAGCTCTTGACCGAATACACGCTGCGCGCGATCGGGCGCGTCGAGTCGACGCTGACCGATCGGGCGGCGGCACCCCGGCAGCCCGACGAGGGAGCCCCCGACGCCTGGCTCGTCTTCGACGACCGGTACGCCCCTGCTCTGGACGGCCTGTCCCCGGGCACCGACGTTCTTCTGCTCACCTGGCTCGACCGCGCCGACCGCGACACGCTCACCGTCCACCCTCGCGGCGACCTCACCCGGCCGCGCGCCGGCGTCTTCGCCACCCGCGCGCCCGACCGGCCGAACCCGATCGGCCTGCACGAGGTCCACATCCTCGCCATCGACGGCACGCGCGTCCACGTCAGCAACCTCGAAGCCCTCGACGCGACCCCGATCCTGGACGTCAAACCCCTCCTCACCCCGGACCGATGACGCCCTTCGCAGGACTGCCCATCGATCCCTTCGAGCTCATGGCCGATCGGCCGGCCGTCATCTGAGCACCGGGCCGGCGGCCTGGGCGATCGACGGGAGCCGCCCCGCGGAACGCCCGCTCAGCGGTCGGACGGCGTGACGGCTGTCCCGTCGGCTATCAACCCCGCGAGGACCGCCTCACCCAGGGCCTGGACGGCGGACAGCGGGCGGACCATGACCGTGATCTCCTTGATGCGGCCGTCGTCGCTCATGTGGAGCAGGTCGACACCGTGGATCTGTTTGCCGCCGGCGACGGCCCTGAAGAGCAGGACCTCCGAGGGGGACTCCACGCCGTCGGTGCTCGTCTCGGAGGCGCCGGGGTGGCGGCCGATGTAGCGGAAGTCCTCGAAGGTGCGGAACAGGACCTTGAACAGGTCCAGCACCGAGGGCCTGCCCTCGAAGGGGCGGTACTTGACGGGGCTGTAGAGGCGGATGTCCTCGGTGAACAGGTCGTGCAACGCGGCGAGGTCCCGGTCGTCGACGGCGGAGCGGAAGCGATCGGCGGCGGTCATGACGTCTCCTCAACAATCATGAATATTCCTATTTATGAGTATCATCTGAACAGGGTTCGTGGACAGTCGCACGGAGGAGGCGATCCGATGGCGTTGCGGCACGCCGTGCTGGCGGCGCTGCTCGACGAGGAGCTGAGCGGATACCAGCTGACCAAGGCGTTCGACCTGGGCGTGGCGAACTTCTGGCATGCCCAGCCGCAGCAGCTGTACGCCGAGCTGACCCGCTTGGAGCGGGACGGGCTGGTCACGGGCCGGGAGGTGGTCCAGGACACGCGGCCCAACAAGCGGCTGTTCCGGGTCACCGACGCGGGCCTGGCCGAGCTGGAGCGCTTCACGGCACTGGCCGCCAAGCCCTCGTTCATCCGCGACGACCTGCTCGTGAAGGTCCAGGCCGCCGACCACGTCGACGCCGGGACGCTGATCGCGCAGCTGGCCGAGCGCGCCGCCTTCGCGCAGGCCAAGGTCGACCTGTTCGGCAGGCTGCTGCGCACCATGCGGGGCGACCGCGCCGAGGAGGATTTCCTGCGTCACGGCGAGCGCATCGGCCCCTACCTGACCTGCCTGCGCGGCCTCGCCTTCGAGCGTGGCAACCGTGACTGGTGCGAGCACGCGGCCGCCGTGCTGCGAGACAGGCAGGGCGCCCGTGTCCCGGACTGACCCGCGTTATCTGCGGTATGTGGCCC
The DNA here is from genome assembly GCF_016863295.1 of Planotetraspora phitsanulokensis. Classification (GTDB taxonomy): domain Bacteria; phylum Actinomycetota; class Actinomycetes; order Streptosporangiales; family Streptosporangiaceae; genus Planotetraspora; species Planotetraspora phitsanulokensis. The sequence continues at coordinate 93,845 of NZ_BOOP01000005.1, read as the reverse complement.
TGGGCGACAGCCAGACCGAGGGCCTCGGCGACGGCGACGAGGTCGCCGGCCTGCGTGGCTGGGCCGACCGGCTCGCCGAACACCTCGTGCGGCACAGCCCCGGGTTGCACTACGCCAATCTGGCCGTACGAGGGCGGCTGGCCCGGGAGGTCCGCACCGAGCAACTGTCCCCTGCTCTCGCCCTGCAGCCCGACCTGGCCACCGTGGTCGCCGGCGTCAACGACCTGATGCGCCCGCGGTTCGACGCCGACGAGGTCGCCGGGCACCTGGAGGCGATGTTCGCCGCGCTCACCGCCCAGGGCGCCCTCGTCGCCACGCTCACCTTCCCCGACCTGACGCGGCTCATCCCTCTCGCGCGGCCACTGGGCTCACGCGTCATCGCGCTCAACGCCCGGATCCGCGACGCGGCCCGCCGCCACGGAGTCGCCGTCGCCGAGACCACCGGCCATCCGGTGGTCACCGATCCCCGGCTGTGGAGCGTGGACCGGCTGCATGCCGGCCCGCTCGGTCACCAGCGGATCGCGGACGCGGTCGCCCACGCTCTCGCCCTGCCCGGCAGCGACGACTCCTGGACGCGTCCGCTGCCCCACGAAAGCCCGGCGTCCAGGTGGCGCAGCGTCAGCGGTGAGCTGCGCTGGGCCGGTACCTTCCTCGGCCCGTGGCTGGGCAGACGCCTGCTCGGCCGCTCATCCGGCGACGGCCGTACGGCGAAACGCCCGCTGCTTCTCCCCGTGCGGCCGAGGCAGGACACCGCTGACGGCCGGGGCTGACCCCCGTCTCAACCACGGCCGACGAACGGCATCGCCGTCGCCGTGACGGTGAGGAACAGCACGTTAGCGTCCAGGGGAAGATTCGCCATGAACAGCACCGCGTCCGCGACGTGCACGGGGTCGAACGTCGGCTCCCCGGCAAGCGTGCCGTTCGCCTGGACGGCCCCCCTCGCGATGGTCTCGGTCATCTCGGTGGCCGCGTTGCCGATGTCGATCTGGCCACAGGCGATCCGGTAGGGGCGGCCGTCGAGGGAGATCGATTTCGTCAGGCCGGTCAAGGCGTGCTTGGTGGCGGTGTACGCCACGCTGGCCGGGCGGGGGGTGTGCGCGGAAACCGAGCCGTTGTTGATGATCCGCCCGCCCTGCGGCCGCTGCTCCTTCATCAGCGCCACGGCGTGGTGCGCGCACAGGAACGCGCCCGTCAGGTTCGTGTCGACCGCACGGCGCCAGTCGGCCACCGAGATCTCATCGACGGATCCGGGAAAGCCGAAGGTGCCCGCGTTGTTGAACAGCAGGTCCACCCTGCCCCAGCGCTCCCGCACCCGGGTGAACAGGCCCGCCACGGAATCGGGGTCGCTGACATCGGTGGGCACGACGAGCGCGTCAGCACGATCTTCAGCCGTCTCCCGCAGCGCCCCCTCCCGCCGGCCGGCGAGCGCGACCCTGTACCCGGAGTCCAGGAGCGCCCTGCTGACCACCCGGCCGATCCCTGAACCAGCGCCCGTCACCACCGCGATGTCACCGGCCGTCATCGTTCCTCACTTCGCAACGTGGTCGTGAAGGATCGAGGTTAGGCGATCCCCGCGTGGTCGCACGCGCCGGCGGATTGTCCGGGGTTTCCGGATTTCTTGATTCCATTAAAACGATCAGCTCCCGTTTCTGATCGAAAAGAGAACGATCTGATCTTCGAACCGGGCCGTTAAAAACTCCGGCGCGGGGGAGTGGGAGATCGTGAATCGCATGCTCATGCGGATGATCGGATTTCACGGCTCGTGATTCCGTGAATTCTCCATTGATGGCCGGCTTGGACGTCTCTCGAACCCCCTGCCTGCGACTAGCTGATATGCGAGGATGCGTTCGCCATAGACCAAAGGAGCATCTGATGGCCTCACGTCTCAATCCGTACATCAGCTTCGCCGGCAACGCACGGCAGGCTCTGGAGTTCTACAAGGACGTCTTCGGCGGCGGCCTCGTGCTGAACACCTACGCGAACTTCGGCGCGCCGGACTCTCCGGACGCCGACAAGATCATGCACGGCATGCTCGAGACCGACGGCGGATTCACTCTCATGGGCGCCGACTCTCCGTCCGGAATGGAGAGCACCCCCGGCGACAACATCTCGGTGAGCCTGAGCGGAGACGACGCCGACGAACTGCGCGGCTACTGGGAGAAGCTGTCCGACGGCGGCACCGTGGCGGTCCCCCTCGAGAAGCAGATGTGGGGCGACGAGTTCGGGATGTGTGTGGACAGGTTCGGCATCACGTGGATGGTCAACATCGGGTCCCAGGCCTGATCCGCCCCGCCGTTACGCCTGCAGTACGGCCCGCCGGGACGGCCCTGTCGAGAGGCCGTTCCGGCGATGGTTTCGCCGGTGCCGAGGCGGTATCCCGATGTTCCTGGGGGCGCAGGGTATGGCCAGGCGTCCGGCAACTCTCGTACGCCGCCACTGAGGGTTCATCTTCCCGTCCACCTCCGCACCCTCGCTTTCGTTCGCGTGTTCGTCTGGGCGCGTTGGACTTTCGACTCGATCGTTTCAGCCCGGAACAGGTCACCTGATCCGGCCGTACATCGAGTCCTAAGGATGCGTCATGGACAACAGCCCGAGCAGAGGTCGCACGCGCGCCCGGTTCGCGCTCGGCGTGGCCGCGCTGGCGGTCATCGCGCCGCTCTCAGTCTCCGGAGTGGCCGCGGCGGACACGCCGGCCGCACCCGCCGTCGTCGCCGGGCAGGCGGCCGAGGGCGCCACGACGCAGTGGACCACACGGACCGTCGCGCCCGGCGTGGAGGTGCGCACCGGGACGCTCAGGAACCCCGCTGCCGCGCCCGGCTGGACCGTCACTGTGCAGGCCGAGGTGAAGGCGCGGTTCACCGGCGCCCAGGCGTGGGCCCCGGTGGGAACGGAGTCGTGGGCCTCCCAGACGGCCGACCGGTTGCGTGCCGCCGGCCTGGAGCCGGTGGTGACGACGATTCCGTGGCCGGACTACTCCGACACGCCGCACGGGCTCATGGGTGTGCGGGTGAGGGTCGGCTCCTACCCGACCCAGGACGCGGCGCGGAGCGTGGCGTCGAAGGTCACCGCGGCGGGACTCCGCAACGTCGTGGAGTGGAGCGGCTATGACGCCGACCAGCCGGCCGACGTCGAGAACATCAACGTCGCGGTCATCGACCCGCGCGGGTTCCGCGGCACGGTCGAGGCCACCCACGACGGCAACGTGGCCCAGCGCGAGACGACCTCCTCGGTGGCGGCCAAGGTCGGGTCCCTGGTCGGCGTCAACGGGGGCTTCTTCCTCACCTCCGACGCCGACGGTGTGCAAGGCACCATGGCGGGCATCGGCGCCTACGACGGTGAGCTGACCTCGATGGCGGTGGGCTCGCGCGCGGCGCTGATCCTCCAGGACGGCGGCAGGAACGTCCGGATCACCGATCTCACCACCACCGTGACCGCACGCGCCGGCCGCGCCGTACACGCGGTCGAAGGCATCAACCGCACTCCTGGACTGCTGCGGAACTGCGGCCGCCCGGGGGCGCTCCCCACCGCCGAGCCGTGCCACGACACCACCTGCACGAAGGCCGACGACCTGGTGAAGTTCACCGATGACTACGTCCACGCCCTGCCGACCGGCGCCGGTGTCCAGGTGGCGCTGAACTCCAAGAACCGGGTCGTGTCAGTCGGCGGACGGGCGGGCACCGTCGCGCCCGGCCAGACGGTGCTCCAGGGCATCGGGCCCGCGGCCGACTGGCTCACCGAGCACGCGAAGGTGGGCGCGAAGATCTCCGTGACGGAGGACATCCGCGACGCCGACGGCCGCAAGGTCAGGCTGGGCGCGGACGACAGCATCGTCAGCGCCGCCCCGACGCTGGTGGAGGACGGCCGGACCCGCGTCGACGCCGCCACGGAGGGCGTCCTGGACCCACTGGACCTGTCCTTCGGCTTCGCGTGGGCGAACAACCGCCAGCCCCGCACGATGGCCGGCATCGACCGGCACGGCAGGCTGCTGCTCGTGACGGTGGACGGACGCCTCAGCGGCGGCAGCGAGGGCTTCACGCTCTCGGAGGGCGCGGCCTTCATGCGGTCCCTCGGCGCGGTCGACGCGCTCAACCTGGACGGGGGCGGCTCCTCCGCCATGGTGGTGAACGGCGCTCTCGTCAACCGCCCGTCGGACGCGACGGGCGAGCGTCCCGTGGGGGACACGATCCAGGTGCTGCCGCGCACCCGCTGACCCGTGAGCGTTGCCCGGGCCGAGGGTTACGGCTGCTTACGGCCCGGGCGACCACGAGACCGGCGCCGAAGCCGGCGCTCACCGCGCTGAGGCATCGCGGAGGGCGGTGAGCAGTCCGTCGAGCGCGGGCCGGCCCAGCGAGGTCTCCCGGACCGCCGCATGGATGGACCTGACGGGTTCCGGTCCGCGCACCCTGCGCACGACGACGCCGGGATGGCGATTGGCCAGCCCCAGGTCCGGGATCAGACTGACTCCGAGGCCCGCGGCGACGAACCCCTGCGCGGTGGCGTAGTCGTCGCTCTCCACGACGAACGTGGGGGTGAATCCCGCCGCGGCGCAACCTTCGAGCACGGCGTCGAGGCAGGGGCCGGGCCGTTCGCTGCCCACCCACGGCTCGCCGGCGAGGTCGGCCAGGTCGAGGACCCGTTTCGCCGCCAGCCGGTGCCCCTTGGGCAGGACGGCGCGGTAGGGGTCGTCCAGCAGGTGGACGAGGTGGACGCCCTCGTGGAGCCGGTCGCGGGGCCGCACCACGATGGCCAGGTCGGCCCGGCCCCTCATCACCTCCGGAAGCGGGTCGTCGGGGTCGGTCATCGTGAGATCGACCCGCACGCCCGGGTGCTCTTCGCGAAACCGGGCGAGCGCCGGCGCCATCAGGGTGGCGCCCGCCGTGGCGAAGTAGCCGATCGCCAGCCGCCCCGTACGGCCGGCCCGCAGGTCGGCGAGCTCCGTCTCCGCCTCGGCCAGCTGCCTGTCGATGACGGCCGCGTGTTCGGTGAGCGCCCGTCCGGCCTCGGTGGGCCGCACGCCCCGGCCGACGCGCTCGAGCAGGGGGATCCCGGCCTGCTTCTCCAGTGCCGCCACCTGCTGACTGACGGCGGACGGCGTGTAGCCCAGATTCGCCGCCGCGGCGGTCACCGACCCGCTGGTGACCACCGCGTGGAGGACCATGAGGCGGCGCACATCAAGCATGTAGCTGAGCTTAAAGGTGACCTCACAACCTTGCACTTGTCCTGTCGTATCGTGCTCCGGCACCGTCATATCGGACCGACCGGACAGAGGGGTGCGAGTGATGAGGGGTGGACACGCCTCGCTGGTGCGCATGGCCGTACTTGCGTTGTTGTGGGGATCGGCGTTCCTGTGGATCAGGCTGGCCCTGGACGACGGGCTGACCCCACTCCAGATCACCTTCATCCGCTCCGCGCTCGGCGCGGCCGTCCTCGCCGGTCTGGCGCTCTCCGCACGCCAGCGTTTCCCGCGGGGCCGCGCGACCTGGGGCCACCTCGTGGTGGCCGCGTTCTTCTGCAACGCGCTGCCGTTCTTCCTCTTCGGCATCGGTGAGCAGACGGTGGACTCCGGGGTCGCCGGAGTGCTGAACGCGACGACTCCTCTGTGGTCGGTGCTGATCGGCATCGCCATCGGCACCGAGCGAGGACTCACCGGAGTCCGCCTGGGCGGGCTGGTGCTCGGGTTCGCGGGCACAATGTTGATCTTCGCCCCGTGGCAGGAGGCCGGACTCGTCAGCTGGGGGGCCGCGGCCATCCTCGGAGCGGCGGCGAGCTACGCCGTCGCCTTCGCCTACATGGGACGCAATCTCACCGGGAAGGGCACCACTCCCATCGCCCTGTCCGCGGCCCAACTCGCCGCCGCCGCGGGACTGAGCGCGCCGGCCCTTCCCATTGGCGGCGCGGCTCCGGTGGCCGTCGGCCCGATGGCCGTGATCGCCGTCGCCGTTCTCGGGGTCTTCGGCACCGGATTCACCTTCTATCTCAACTACCGGCTCATCGCCGACGAGGGCGCGACCAGCGCCGCCACCGTCGGATACCTGCTTCCCGTCGTCTCAGTGGCGCTGGGGGCGATCGTGCTCGACGAGCGGCTGGGGCTCCGCGTCATCGCAGGCATGGCCGTCGTGCTCGTCGGCGTCGCGATGACGCGGCGGCAGACGCCTGGGCCGCCACCGGCCGTGCCCGCCGCCTCGCGCAGCCGAGTGCCGGGAGGGGGTGAGGCCGCGGGCTGAGCGCTGCCCTGATACAGGTAGACAGCCTGAAGTTCGGTCAGATCTGGGTAGTCGGAACCCTCTCAGCCGGCGTGAAGGATCCGGAAGCGATCGGGTTCCGCCGGATCTCGATCAACGACTTGGATCGGCGGCCAAGCCCATTGCCAAACGCTGATGCCTGGCGTGCGGGAGAACTGGATCTGCCCGCGGGTGCCTTCGACCGCGACGCGTGGCCAGGATTCGGCGGTGCGCGCCCGGTCCGCGCCGTGAGAACGCAGCACATCGGCGAGGACGGTTACTGTGTCGTAGCCCTCGAAGGCGACGAAGGAGGGCGCTTCGGCCAGCCGCTCGCGGAGGGCCGTCTTGACTCGTGCGCCGAGTGGGCTGAGGCGCTCGGGCAGGTAGCGCAAGAACGGGATCCCGGCGCTGTCGTCGCCCAGCGACGTCGCCCATTCGGCGAACTCCGGTTGCCCGGCCGGAGCACCGATCATGATCTCGGCGAGGCGCCGGTCGCGGCGGACAGACTTGACGATCGACACGGCCGGCTCCGGGTTGCCGACCAGAAGAAGGAGGGCTGTCGCGCGATTGTCGACGAGTTCGTCGCACACGGCCGTGGGGGCGAGCGCGCGCATGTCGAGTTCGATGACGGTGCCGCCGCGTGGAGCGAGGTGGTCCCGAAGAATGCGGGCCCCAGCCGCCCAGTAGACACTCGGCTCGGCTGCCACGGCGATTCGACTGTGGCCCGCGCTGAGGAGGAAGTCTGCGTAGATCTGCCAGCCGTGGGACTGTGCCGGGGCGAGGCGCGCGACCCATTCTGTCGGCTGTTCGGTGAGCGCGTCGAGAACCGCCGACGAGCACAGGAACGGCAGGCCGAGGGCGTCGGCCCTGGCGGCAGCGGCGCGAGCGACGACGCTGTGATATTCCCCCGCCAAGGCGGCCGCGCCCAGGCGGGCCAGTTCATCTACGGCCGCCGCGGCCCTTTGCGGATCAGCCGCGGTGTCTCGGACCACCAGCTCGAGGGGTCTTCCGCCGATCCCGCCGGCGTCATTGACCTCGCGAACGGCCAGCTTGAGTCCAGCGAGCAGGTGTCGGCCCGCCTCGATCCAGCCGGGCCGAGTCAGCGGAACGAGAGCGCCGATCTGGACGGATGATCCGTCGATCCGCTCCGCTCCAGGTGGCGCTGGTGGCGTATTCATGTGTTGCCGTCTCCCGTATGACGATTCGTTGCAGTTTGCGCTGATCGCTGGGCGAACGTCCTGGTCAGCCGGCAGAGGACGTCAAGGTGGGAGGCAAGGGCAATCACCTCGGCAAGTCAGGATGATCCGGACGTGCAGCTTACCCACGCACAAGCCCGCGATCCAGGTCAGCCCCGGAAGGCATGTCAGCTCAGCGCCGGCCACGGTTGCGTTGATCCCCGCGCCGGGAGCCGTAAGGGGCCACCGGTCAAACCGGCTCTTTGGACATTTGGTGGGCTCACAAGCCTGCTCGCCCCCGGGGGCGGCAACCGCTGAGCCGCGTTCCGCGATCCTTCTCGGTGCCAACGGCGGAGGCGGAGAGGAGTGTCGCGGCGGCGAGGCTGCCCCAGAGGGCCGCCGGGCCGTGGGGTGCGAGCGTGGTGATGACCGCCGGGGAGACGGCGAGGCCGAAGCCCGTGGAGAGCTGGAAGCGGGCGAGGGAGCGTCCCAGGACATGGGCCGGGGTGAGTGCGGTGACGAGCGCGGTGGCGCTGCCGGCGTAGATGATCTCGCCGATCGTGCAGACCACGGACACCGTGGCGACGGCCGGGGTACCCCAGCCGTGTCCCAATGAGGTGGCCGCGAGGAAGCCGAGATAGGACGCGGCCAGCACCACGCCGGAGAGGGCCAGCACGGTCCGCCGGGAGAAGCGGGACATGAGGACGGTGACCGGCACCTGCAGGGTGACGACCAGCACCGTGTTGGCCACGAAGACGGCTGCCGGCCACACCGGGGACGCGTGGAGCTGCGTCACCAGAACCAGAGGGAGCGCGATCTCGGGGACGTTGAGGCAGAAGACGTAGACCACGTTGGCGGCAAGTAGCGCGAGCATCCGGGGTGCGGGCTCGTCGTCCCGGTCCTTGGCCGGGGCGGCCTCCGCTGGATGTGCGTGCACGTGGACCGACCACGCCAAGGCGGCTGCGGCAAGGTAGGCGAGCGCAGTGACAGCTGCCGAGGAAGAGTGCCGCCGTCGCGAAAAGCCAGACGTGCCCCGCTGGGGCGGCCAGCAGCAGCGCCACTCCCAGCACCCGCACCAGCATCGACGCCGCCACGACCGTGCTGCGTGCGCCGCGGTCCAGCCATCGGCCCACGCCGGGCATGCACACCAGACCCGCGACGATGCCGACCGTCATGGCGGTGCCCGTGACCGGCGCGGACAGCCTCAGTACCGTCACGCCGTAGAGCAGCAGAAAGGGCCGCAGCAGGCCGGTGCCCAGCGCGTCCACGGCCAGGGCGACGGCATAGCGGGGGCCTCCTGAGGCGCGAACGAGGGCGCGGGGCTGGATTCCGGTGATGGTTGCCATGGCGTCAGATGGTGCGTTCGGCCGCTGGGGCAGGGCACGTCGGTTGACGCACATCGTCAATCGACACCGTCGCCAGGTTGTCCGGGCGGTGATGATGGAGGGGTGACGCTGAGGATCGACATCAGCGGTCTGCCGTCCGAGCGAGTGCGGTTCGCCGCCTCCCCGCTGGCCGAACTGACCGCGATGCTGCACGTGCTGGCCGAACCCGGTCATCATCCGCAGTTCGCCGGCTGGGCCGCGGACGTCTGGGCCGGGCTGCGGCCGGAGCTGGCCGAGCGGCTCAGGGAGGCGGAGTTCCTCTGGCGTTCCTCACAGGCCGACTTCCTGATCCCCGCGCGGCCCCGGCCGACCCTCGCCGAGGAGCTGGACGATGTGGACCGGATCGACGACGAGACGTATGTGACCGCCGCGCTCGTCACCACGTGTGGCAGCAACCGGGTCCATTTCCCCGGGGCGTCGCCGCTCACCGACACGACAGCGCGCGAGCGGGCCCTGGACGTGGCCCAGGCCCGCGGCGCGCTGCAGGAGGCCTTCGCGGAACGGCTGCTCGCGGACCCGGCTGCGGTGCGGGCACGGGTGCGCCACACCCTCGAAGAATGCGCCGGAGCCTTCTTCGACGGCGCCTGGGCGGGGGTCGCGGTGCAGCTCGCCACCGATCTGCGCCTGAAGAACGAACTGCTCAGGCGCCACGGCATCGGGGCGGCACTCGCCTCGGTCTCCGGCGCGGTCACCCTGGCACCGGACGGCGACCGCATCATCGTGGACAAGGTGCAGGACAAGGCGACCGCCGCCCGTGGCGAAGGGGTCACCTTCATCCCCAGCGTCTTCGGCCGCCCGCACCTGGTGGCGGTCCACGCACCCGGGTGGCATCCGGTGGTGCAGTACCCCGTCGCCGAGCCGAGTCCGGCGGAGCCGGTCTCTCTGGAGACGGTCACCCTCCGGCTGGAGGCGCTCGCGCATCCGGTACGGCTGCGGCTACTGCGCACCCTGGCCCGCGGCCCGCACACCACCGGCGAGCTGGCCCACTTCTGGGAGCTCTCACCCCCGGAGGTGTCCCGCCACCTTGCCGTCCTGCGCCGCGCGGGCCTGCTCACGGCTCGACGGCACGGTCGTTACGTCCGGTACACCCTCAATCTGCCCAATCTGACGGCGTTGGGCGCCGACCTGCTGGCGGCCGTACTGCGCTGAGTGGCTTCCGTCTATCAGAGCGCGGGCGACCAGACGCGTTCCTGGCCTACTTCACCACCAGCCGGTCATCCAACGGCGGCACCGAAGCCGTGAACGGGATCATCGGGCTCCACCGGCGCCTCGCCGGCGGCCTCACCCCACGATCCCACCGAATGTCCGAGGAGCCGTCAAACCGGACACCTGTGACGGCTCGGCGTCAGGGAGCGTCGGCAGCGCGGGGACGCTCCACCTTCACGTTCCAGAAGGGCGGGGGCTCGTCGTCTTCTTGGGGAACAGCGTGTACGCCAACGGCCAGAGAAGCGCGATGACCGGTACCCGGGCCAGCCCGAGCATGAAGGTCACGAGCGCGGCCGTGCGAGCCGGGTCGCCGATCGCCCAGATCGCAAGCCCCAGGAGGGCGCACGCGATGCCGTACGCCAGCACGATCCGCAGCCACATGCCCCATTCGTGCCGAGCCCTGGCCATTCCGCCCGCGGGTGGTTTCCACGGCGGCGGGCCGCCGGAGAGCCGGTGTGCGGCGACCTGGTCGGCCCAGCGGATCGTCCGGCGGCCGAACACGATCGAATACGCGAGATACGCCGCGGCGAGCCCGTGCGTCCACGCGGCCGTGCCACCGCCACGCAGGTCGATCACCGTCATGACCAGCAGGACCAGGTCGGTCAGGGGGACGCACAACAGAAGCGCGCTGCTCAGACGCCGTCGGCGCAGCTTGTAGCGAGCGAGCAGGCCGAGGCCGAGCAGCACCCAGAACCCGATCTCACATCCGATGATGGTGGCTACGATCACTCTTTCAGCGTGCTCGGCGAGGGGCCGCCCGTCGTCGTCGGCGATGATGAACCCGGCTACATCCTTCTATGTACGGGCAGGTCATGACGGGGGCGGTATCGCGGGGCACCAGGGCGTGATGCGATGACTCATGTGAATCCGTTCCAGCGGGACGCCCTGATGGCGGTCGCCGTGTTCGCCGGCGGCCTGGCTCTGCTGGCCGGCGACGCGTACGTCCACCGGGGACAGGCGGCGCCGCTGATCGCCGTCCCACTGGCGGCGGCGTGCCTGGGAGTGGGCCTGCGACGGCGCCGGCCGGTGGCGGCGCTGGCGCTGGGCGTGGCGGCGATCGCGGGTGACATCGCCCTGGGGCCGTCGCTCGGCACCGTCCTGGTGTTCACCGACAACCTCTACGCGGCCACGCTGTACGGCCCGTACCGCCTGGCGAGGTGGCTCCTCGGGATCACCTCCGTCCTCGCCGTCGTCGTGGGCGCCGTCGCCGGAGTCGTCGCCAGAGACTGGGGAGCGCTGGCGGTCGGGGGTGTGCAGGCCGGGCTCGTGCTCACCACCCCGGCGCTGACGGCTTTGATCGTCCGGCAGCATCGGGACCAGGCGATCGCCGAGCGCGCCCGCGCGGTGCAGCTCGCGAGGCTGGCCGAGCTGGACCGGCAGGCCGCCGTCACCGCCGAGCGCAGCCGCATGGCCCGGGAACTGCACGACATCATCGCCAACCACTTCAGCGCCGTCGCGATCCAGTCGGCGGCGGTCATCGCGCGGCAGGACCTCGACGCAGGGGCGGTGCGACAGGTGCTGGAGTCGATCAGGGAGAACAGCGTGCGCGGCATGGCCGAGATGCGCACCATGATCGGCCTGCTGCGGGCCGAGGCCGACGAACCCGAGACGACCCGGCATCGCATGACGGACGCGCCCGACCTGGTGGAGCGGTCGCGCCAGGCGGGAATGGACGTCCGTCTGTCGGTGACGGGGACTTCTCGCGAGCTGCCGCCGTCCATCGAGCTGGCCGGTTACCGCATCCTCCAGGAATCCCTGACGAACGCGCTGAAGCACGGCACCGGACGGGCGGACGTGACCGTCGAGTACAAGCACGGCGAGATCGTTCTGACGGTTGAGAATCCGTGCGCACCCGATTCGACCGGCCTGCCCGGCTCAGGGACCGGCCTGGTGGGCATGGCGGAGCGCGCGATGCTCGTCGGCGGCACGTTCACGGTGGGTCCATCCGGACGGCCCGCCGGTCCGCGGACCGAGCCTCCGGCAGCGGGCGACGGGGAACTGCTCTGGCGGGTCGTGGCGACGCTCGTCGTGGAGTCGCAGCCGTTCGAGGCCACGCTGATCTCCGCGGAGGACGGAAGGTGATCAGAGTCCTGGTCGCGGACGACCATGCCGCGGTGCGCGCCGGCGTCGTGCTGATCCTGGAGGGCCAGGCCGACATCGAGGTGATCGCCGAGGTGGCCGACGGAGAGGCGGCGGTGCGGACGGCCGTGGAGACGCGGCCGGACGTCGTGCTCATGGACATCCGCATGCCCCGGCTCGACGGCATCTCGGCCACGCGCGAACTGGCCGGCATCGCCGACGTCCTCATCCTCACCACGTTCGACCTGGATGAGTACGTGTTCGGCGCCATGCGCGCCGGCGCGGCGGGATTCCTTCTCAAGAACACCGACGCGGACGCACTGGTCCAGGCCGTACGACTGGTGGCGTGCGGGGACGGCCTGATCTCCCCATCGGTGACACGACGCCTGATCAGCGCCTTCGCACGCACGAGGGAGCCCGAATCCCCCGATCTCGGCGTCCTGACGCCGCGGGAGCGCGAGGTGCTGGCCTGCGTGGGGCGGGGGCTGTCGAACGCGGAGATCGCCCGTGCGCTCGACATGAGCGAGGCGACCGCGAAGACGCACGTCAGCCGCGTGCTGAGCAAGCTCGGCCTGCGCAGCCGGGTCCAGGCCGCGATCCTGTACGGCGGTTCGCACGGCTTGTAGGCAGGGACAGGTCCTCGGCCGGACATGGAGCAGTACCTGCGGATGTCGTTGCAGAGCGGGTACATAGGATCGCGGGCATGGCACTGCGACCTGTTCAGGTGAACATAAAGGCTCTTGATGGCTTGGCGGTCGGCCGGTTCTGGGCGGAGGCGCTCGGCTGGAGTGTTTTCAGGCCCGGCGTGACCACCTACGTTGGACCCGTCGGCGGCTTCGTTTGGCCGGACCCGGTCGCCGTCGGCATCGACGTCGTTCCCGTCTCCGAACCCAAGACAGCAACAAAGAACCGTGTGCACCTCGATCTCGCCACCACCTCTGCTGCCCATCAGGCGGAGTTGGTCGCGCGCCTCCAGGATCTCGGTGCGACGCCTGCCGATGTGGGCCAGGGCAAAGTGCCGTGGACGGTCCTCGCCGACCCCGAGGGCAACGAGTTCTGCGTGCTGGAGCCTCGGGAGATCTACCGGGACACCGGGCCGATCGCCGCGGTGGTGGTCGACTGCGCGGACCCGCGGGCCATGGCCCGGTTCTGGGACGAGGCGATGGACTGGACCCTGCACGAGGTGACCGACGAACATGCGGCGTTGCGCTCCGCCAAGGGTGTCGGCCCGTATCTCGAGTTCCTCCGCACGCCCGACGCGAAGACCGTGCCGGACCGCGTCCATCTTGACCTGCTGCCGTACCCCGGTGACGACAAAGCAGCGGAGGTGGCCCGGCTGCGGGCCCTCGGCGCCTCCGACCTCGACGTCGGCCAGGGCGACGTCCCGTGGACGTGCCTGGCCGACCCGGAGGGCCACGAGTTCTGCGTCCTCGCCCTGTCCTGACGCGGATCCTCAACGACGCCCCGACACGTGAGCCTTGTGTGCTCAAGCGCCAGTTCAACCTCAAATAACGGATCGACCTGGGGGAGCGGACCTGGCGCTAACGGATGGAACCGGGGGAGTAGCCGACGGTCTCGAGGGTCTCCTCGAGGGAGGCGAGTTCCGCCTCGGGGTTGATACGCCTGACGAGGTCCGCGGTCAGGGGGCGGTGCTGGAAGACCTCCCGGATGGCGGCCGGGTCGAGCGAGACCTCGAAATAGTCCTCGGCATAAGCACGGTAGGCCTCCGGGGTGGCGTCGGCGAGCATCGCGAACATCCAGCCTGAACCGTCAGGGTCGTCCAAGCCGCTCCGTCTCGGGTAGGCGATGTCGCCGCACCGCCAGGCCGAGTCGTCGTGGAGGCGCCACAGGCAGACGGTGGCCGCCAGCACCTTGCCGGTCGGGACGTCGTGGCAGAAGGCCGGCTCGTCGATCTGGGACGCGAACTCGCGGGGGAGCGACTCGACCAGGCCGGGCCAGGTCGCATAGGTGCCGTCGTCACGGTAGGGGCTCATCGGAGATTCGTGGTCGAACCCGCGGATGAACGCTCCGGCCCGGGTGAAGACGATCGAGTACTCGTCGCCGGCGCCGTCGTTCATCGAGGCGAGTTCCTCGCCCGAGGCCCAGTGGGCGTCGAAGGAGTAGGTGGCGTAGCCGTCCGGACTCAGGAGAGCGTCCAGAACGGCATAGGACTGGCTCAGGGCTCGGACGGTCGCGATGCCGGGGAGGCGCTTCGCAAGGTCTGCGGCAGTCATTACGCCATCTAACCGGGCGCGATCACCTCCTGAGACCTCAAGCAGTGGTCACGCGCGGCGACACAGACACTTATTAATCTACATTGTAAAGGCGCTCGCTTTGGGCAAAATCGCCATCCACCCAAACCTCAAACCTCGACTGGGCCTCGGCCCCGCGAGTTTCCACGGCCGGGCGAGCAGATGGCCGACCGGCGGGCTCGTGCAGTGCACGCCAGGTCACCATGAGTGCGACCGAATCTGCGCATGATCGCGGAACGGGGGTCGCAGGCCGTGCGGCACGGGCCCGAAGACGTGCATGATCACCCTCAAGGGGGGGCGCCGACGCGGCCGTTCGTGTACGCGTGCGGGGCGCCCTCGGCTGAGGACGCCCCGCATGTTTCTTCGGATTCCGGCGTCAGCCGCGCACCGGCTGGACCGCGTCGTACAACGAGTTCCGGGCCTTGTGCTGGGACGTCGTGACGAGGCCGCCGCACTGGGCGCCGGCACCGGTGAGGTGGTTGGCCACGCCGGCGTCGGAGAGCGCGGGCGTGTTCGCGGCGCAGGACAGTGCGCCGTGGACGGTGGTGCCCGTGACGACGGCCGCCTCTGTCGCGGTGTTGCCGGTCAGGCTCACCGCCCCCGTGATGTCGGAGCCGCCGATCACCAGTGCCCGGGTCGTCCCGGAGATCGCGATCGAACCGCTGACGTCGGCCTTGAGCAGGTGCACCTCGGCGGCGGACGCCGCGGTGAGCCCGCCCTTGATCGTGCCGCCGTCCACCACCAGCGACGCGCCGCGGCGCACCGTCACCGAGCCGCTGATCTCGGCGTCGTTCAGGCAGGTGACTCCCGAGGTGACCGTGACTGACCCCTTGCGCGAGCCGGTGATCGTCGTGGTGCACGCGGGCGGCGGCGCCAGGGTCGTCACCGTGAAGCTCTTCGACTCCCCGTAGTTGCCCGCGGCGTCGATGGAGCGGTACTCGACGGTGTGCGCGCCGCGCGGCAGCTTGCCGTACGTGAGGCTGTCGATGGTGGTGCCGCTCTCGCTGAACAGCCACGGCAGGTCGGCAGAGGTCGGCCAGCCGAAGTAGTTGAACCAGCCGTCGCCGTCCACGCGCGACTCCCGCACCACGTATCCGGGCTGGTCGTCCTGGCCGGTGAGTTTCATGGTGAAGGGACCGTTGTAGACGTAGGCGTCGCCCGAGCCGGCCAGCGGTTCGGAGAGCTCGTACTCGGCCGTGGGCAGTGAGTCGTCCACGGTCCAGGTGAGCGTCTGACCGCCCGACGTGGCGGTGAGGGTGTGGTCTCCGGGCGTGAGCTGTACGGCTCCCAGGTCGAGGTCGCCGTCGGTGTCGTCGAGGCGCGTGCCGTCGAGGGCCCAGGTGACGGCGGGGACGCTGTCGTCGGGGTGGGTGGTCTCGGCGTACACGACCTCTTCGCGGGCCACGGGCAGGCCCGTCGGGGTGGAGGACAGGAAGCCGGGGGCGGTCGCCACGGGGGTGGTGGTCAGGCTCGTGTCCACCGTCCATGAGCGGGTCGCGGTGAGCGCGGCGCGGATGGCCGGGTCCCGGACGAAGCCGGTCGGATCCGTGACGGTCGCCGTCACCTTGTGCGTGCCGGGCGTCAGGTTCAGCGCGCGCAGATCGAGCGAGGTGCCGTGGGCGGAGACCTCAGTGCCGTCCACGCTCCACGACGTGGTGAGCGAATGGGTGTTGGGGTGCATCGGCTCGACCCACAGCACCCGGTCCGCGGCGACGGGCGCGGTCGTGGGCGTTTCGCTCTGGATGAGGCTGACCTTGGCCGCGATCTTCTGGGTCATGATCTCTCGGCTGACCTGGTCGTAGTAGTAGCCCAGGGTCCGCATGATGGAGTGCTGGCTGGGCCGCCAGACAGCGCTGCTCTTGTACAGGCCGCCCTCGTATCTGCCGATGACGCCGCCGGCCTCGCTGGGTTCGCCGAGCCAGCGCCACCACTTCTTGTGCTGGTCGAGCATCTGCTGCTCGGTGAGCAACGTGTGGTGCGCCGAGGAGGGCTCCCCGCCGGTGTACGGACCGCCGTCCACGCCGCGCGAGTAGTAGGAGTACTCGTCGTCCAGGCCGCCGAGTGAGTGGCCGATCTCGTGCGGGGCGATCAGGGCCGACATCGAGTTGTGGCCCGAGGCGGTGGCGTAGGCGCCGCCCGCGCCGCCGTACGTGCCGCTGTTGGCCAGTGCCAGGATCTGCCGGTTGGCGCTGCGGGTTCCCGGGACCATGTTGGCGTAGGTGTTGGCGGCCGAGTTGTTCAGGGTGAGGAGCCGCTGGACGCTGGACGCGTTGCAGCCGCCCCAGAAGCCCATGCTCAACGGCGTGCTCTTCCGGCCCGCGGACAGGTCGGGGTCGCAGCCGACGCCGGACTCGCCCGAGACGATGTCCACTCGGTAGACGTTGAAGTAGTTGCGGTAGGACTTGTACGGCTCGATCGACCACAACACGTTGAGGTGGTGATCGGTGTCCGCGGCGAACGTGGACTGTTCGTCCGCGGTGTAGCCGTCACCCATGATGATCAGGTTGAAGCGCTTGGCGGGGTCGCCGGTGACCTGGAGCGGCACCACGGTGGCGCTGCCGACCGCGGCGGTGGCGGCGGTGTCGGCGCCGGCCTGGGTAGCGGGGACGGTGAGCAAGACGGCGGTCATCGAGAGGGCCGCCAAGGCCGCGAACGGCCTGGGAATGCGCACGGGGGGAACCTCCAGCGGCAAGACGGAGTGTGCCTGCACTATCCGCCTCGCGGCGCCCGATCCGCCCATCCCAAGTGGGGATAACTCCGGATTTATAGCTTAAATCAGGACGTAATCAATCTATGCGCATTCCGGACTCACTGGCGACTTTCCAGCCATGCATGCCGCTATTTATAGATTGTCAGCTAATAAACCGCATTTCTATTCATAAATCACACTTCGAGCGTGCGCCCACTGTCAGCGGCGCGAGGAACCGCCCGTCAGCAGGGTGTCGATCTCGGCGTTCCCGGTTCGTATAGGACGGAGAGGCAAATCCGAAGAGGTGAGTGAATTCCTGCCGGGGCGGCCGCGTCGCCGGTGGCAGGCGTCACCCCGTCCTCAATGACGCTGCGAAGGGAGTCCCCGATGTCCGAACCGCACATCCGGCTCACCGGTCTGGGGCTGGTCGAGTCGCCACGTTGGCACGACGGCCGGCTGTACTTCTCCGACTGGAGCGTGCACGAGGTGATCGCGCTCGACCCGGACGGCCGGCACGAAGTCGTCGCACGGGTGAACTCGCTTCCCCTCTGCACGGCATGGCGACCCGACGGGCGGATGGTGATCGTCGACTCGGGGCGGGGACTGCTGCTGCGCCTCGAACCCGATGGGTCGCTGGTCCCCGATGCCGACCTGACCGGCCTGGCAGGCGCGTGGAACGACGTCGTCATCGACGGCCGCGGCAATGTCTACGTCAACCGGCTCGGCTTCGACATGCTCGCCGGTGCGCCGTTCGCTCCCGGGTATGTCACGCGCGTCGGTCCCGACGGCTCGGCGCGTGACGTGGCCGACGGCATCGCGTTTCCCAACGGGATGGCCGTGACGCAGGACGGCTCGACGCTGATCGTCGCCGACTCCTACGGGAGCAGGCTCATGGCCTACGACATCGAGGCCGACGGCGGTCTGTCGGCGGGGCGGGTGTGGGCCGATCTCGGCGACGGCGTCCCTGACGGGATCTGCGTCGACGCCGAGGACGCCGTCTGGTACGCGGACGTGCCCAACCGGCGTTGCGTGCGCGTCCGCGAGGGCGGGGAGACGGTGCAGACCGTCGAGCTGGACCGCGGCGGCTTCGCCTGCGCGCTCGGCGGCGAGCACCGGTCGACGCTCTTCGTCGTCGCAGCCGAGTGGCGTGGCATGCCCGAGATGGTCGCACCCGGTTCCGGCCGGGTCCTCTCGATCGAGGTGACGGTGCCCGGCGCGGGGTGGCCGTAGAAAGGATCACTGCCACCGTGCCGCCAGGAGGGCGAGGACGATCGGCCGCGGTCAGCGGCGGACCATCTGGATCAGCCGGTCCAGTACGGCCGGGCCGCGGCTGAGGCCGTCGTGGGCGTATTCGTTGGTGATCCAGTGGACCAGGCCGCGCACCGCTCCGGCCGTGGCGAGTGAGTGCTCGCGGTCGACGTACATGTCGTCGTGATAGATCGCCGCGGCCACCGGCACCGTGTTGCCGGCCAGCTGGTCGGGGTCGTACAGGTGCGGCCAGGAGGTGTACGCGGCGAGGTGCTCGGCGCAGGAGCGCAGCGGCGCCAGCACGGGGTCCTCCTCGAAGTGCCACGGGAAGACCATTTCGCCGGTGAACCGGACAGGTCCGCCCCGCTCGAGATCGAACTCGGGGAACTCGTCCAACGCCCGGTGCGCGGCCCAGGCGGCGGCCTCGCCCTGGCAGTAGATCATTTCGTGCAGCAGGGCGTAGAGCGGGTGTTCGGCGAAGGAGACCACGGAGTCGACCCGGCGCAGGAAGACGTCGGAAAGCCGTCCGTTCCCGGTGAACGCCTCGTCCAGCAGGTGATGGAGGAGGTCGAAGCGCCGGTCCTGGCCGAAGGTGATGCCCAGTGTCTGGAAGCGGCGCGGTGTGAGCGCGTCGCCGCCCGGCAGGGACACCTCGTGTTCCCGTAGGTGGTCCACGACGCGGGCGGCGATCTTCTGGTCACCCGGATACCGGGCGAAGAATCGGTCGTTGTGCGTCAGGACCCGCGGGTAGGCGGCCCGGTACACGTCGTACGGCGAGGCGGTCAGCGACGGCAGCCCACCGGTGATCATCACCTCGTGCAGGCCCTCGGGGGCCAGCGACAGGTATGTGACCGCGCAGAATCCGCCGTAGCTCTGGCCGAGGACGCTCCACGGGCGGTCGCCCGCGAGGTGGGCCCGGAGCAGTTCGGCGTCCCGCACGATGTTGTCGGCCCGGAAGAGGCGCAGGTCGTCTGCGGGAGCGGCCAGGTCGGTCAGGGTCTGCCGCGTGATGGGAGTGCTTCGTCCCGTTCCCCGTTGATCGAGCAGGACCACCCGGTAGTCGCGGGTCGCGCGCCCCAACCAGGCGGGCAGTTCGCGCGGGGCCCGGTTGCCGGGGCCGCCTTCGAGGTAGAGCAGCCACGGCAGGCTCGAGGGCTCCTTGTCCACGGCGACCACCTCACGGGCGAACACCTCGATCGTCCGGCCGCTCGGGACGGCGTGGTCGAGCGGGACCGTGATCGTGTGATCGGTGAAGACGTATCCGGAGTGGCGGTGGGTCACGGGCATGAAGGGTTCCTCTTGTCGGGCTCGGCCTCCACCCTGCATGAACTACGAAATATCCGGCAAATCCTGAAGGGGTATATTCCTGGCGTTATAGGGGTGAAGGGAGAGGTTGCTGTGCAGCTGGAGCTTCGCCACCTGCGGGTGATCTGCACCATCGCCGACGCGGGAAGCCTCAGCAAGGCCGCCACCGCCGTCGGCGTGTCGCAACCCGCGCTCACGGCCCAGCTTCAGCGGGTCGAAGGGGCGTTCGGCGGGCAGCTCTTCCGGCGCGGCCGCCTCGGTGTCACCCCGACTCCCTTCGGCCAGTTCGTGCTCACACGGGCCAGGTCGATCCTGCTCACGGTGGACGAGCTGCTCAGCGGCGTCAGCGCGTACGACGACCGGACGGACGTCGCGCGCATCGGCGGATATGTGACGCCGATGTTGTCCGGGCTGCTCAGCCGGCTGTTCGCCGTACCGGGGGTGTCGATCACCGTGCACACCGAATACTCCCCGCGGCTCCTGCTCGATCTGCTGGCCTCCCGCCGCCTCGACGCGGCGACCCTGGTCGACTATCCCGGTAACGAGCTGCCCTCCGTCCCCTCGGTCGGCATGCGCCTCGTGGCGACCGAGCCGGTCTTCGTGCTGATGAGCAGCGGCCATCCGCTGGCCGGCGAACAGGAGGTGCGCCTGGCCGACCTCGCCGACGACGACTGGGTGATATCGCCGCCCGACGGCGTCGGCTGGCCGGAGTGCGTCTACTCCGCCTGCCAGGAGGCGGGGTTCACACCACGGGTCCCGCACAGCATGACCGAGCAGACGATGATCCGGCAGTTGGTCGCCGGCGGGCACGCGGTCTCACCCTGCCAGGCCACGGTGCAGGACGGCCCAGGCATCGTGGTCCGCCCGCTCGCGGGGAACCCGCTGTGGCTGCGGCATCTCGTGGCCTGGCGCCGGGACGGCCCGCTCGCGGGGCGCGCCGAGGAGCTGACCGCGTTCGCGGCGGAGGCTCATCGTGAGGCGATCGCCGAGCGCCCGCACTACGCCGCCTGGCTCGCCCGGCGGCACGGGCTCCCGCCCGGCACTCTCTAAGAACCCGCTGCGGCGAGGAGCGTTTCCGCGGCGGCGGTGCGGGCGTAGAGCACGGAGCGACCGGCCCGGTGGGCGCTGACCAGTCCCGCGTCGCGCAGCGCGGTCAGGCACTGGGACACGCCGGCGGGGGACAGGCCGGTACGGCGGGCCAGCTCGGTGGTGGAGGCCGGGGTGTCCAGTTCGGTCAGCAACAGGGTGCGGGAGCGGCCCAGCACGGCGGCGAGGGCATGGGTGCCGGTGACGGGCCGAGGTTCCCACAGTGAGCCGAGGCCGCGTGGGGGGTAGGCCAGTTGCGGCGGATCGGGTGGCGTCAACCGGGTGAACAGGCCCGGCCCGGTGAAGGCCGAGGGGATCAGCAGCAACCCCGCGCCCGCCGTCTCGCGGGACAGGCTCCGCCGCCGCGCCAGCCGCAACGCGCTGTCGTCCCAGCTCACCGAGGGATGCAGGTCGTTGAAGAGGTGCCCCGCACCGTGTTCGGCGACCTGCCGGGCCCGGTGGAAGACGTCGGCGTCGAGCACGGCGCGGATTCGCGCCCAGTAGGGGGCCAGCCCCAGCTCCCAGTAGACCTCGATCTCCTCCGTGACCCGGGCCAGGCAGGCCCGGGGGTCGACGTACAGGTTCCGCGACCGGGGTCCGAGACGGCCCTGCTCGTGGGCCAGCCGGTCGAGGTCCCGGCGTACCCGGTCGTCGGGGGTGGCGGCCACCACGGCCAGTTCCTCCGACAGCGTGGGGGCCGGTCCGGCGGGCGCCGGGTTGAGGAAGTCGGGCACGTACCCGGAGGGCGGGATCAGTTCGGCGAGCCAGCCCCGGTCCAGGCCGGCGGCCGCCGTCCGCGGCCGAACCTGCTCGGCCCACCTGCGGTGCACGGGATGGGCGGAGCCGGAGCTCAGCAGCCGGAAACTGGGCCCGACCTCCCACATCGGCGAGACGGCGAACCGCATCTGCGCCAGGTCGCTCGCCGAGAACGTCAGCTCCGCCGGCACCGGCGAACCTCCGGATTCGGATATGTCTTAATCATTGGCGGTCACGCTACAGGGCTCGGGATCATCCGGGACATGACCTCAGAGACGATCACCGCCGCGGCCTCCGGCACCTGGAGGCTGGGCGACCTGGAGATCAACCGGATCGGTTTCGGCGCGATGCGCCTGACGCAGCACGGCGATGCGCTCCGGCCCGGCGCCGCTTCGAGCGGCCGCGGCCAGGCCGTCAGCGTGCTGCGCCGCGCGGTCGAACTCGGCGTGAACCACATCGACACCGCCGCGTTCTACTTCTCGCCGCTGCGTTCCGCCAACGAGCTGATCAACCACGCGCTGGCCCCGTATCCGGACGATCTCGTCATCACCACCAAGGTCGGACCGGGCCGCGATCCGTCGGGTCACTGGCTGCCCCATGCCGGTCCCGCGGAACTGCGCGGCCAGGTCGAGGAGAACCTGCGCCAACTCGGCCGGGACCATCTCGACGTGGTGAACCTGCGCGTGCTCGGAACCCAGTCGATCGCCGAGCGTTTCGGTGCGCTGGCCCGGCTTCGCGACGCCGGGCTCATCCGCCATCTCGGCCTTTCCAACGTCACCCCCGGCCACCTCGCCGAGGCACAGGCCATTGCCCCCGTGGTCTGCGTGCAGAACATGTACGGCATCGGCGTGCGACCCGAGCAGGACGATTTCGTGCGCACCTGCGGCGAGCAGGGCGTCGCGTTCGTGCCGTTCTACGCGATCGCCGGCACCGGACGCCAGGCGGGGGCGAGCGGCGTGGAGAACGAGGAGGTGCTCGCCGTCGCGCGGGCGCACGGCGCGAGCGCGGCGCAGGTGCGCATCGCCTGGACGCTGCGGCGGGGGCCGCATGTGCTGGCGATCCCCGGAACCGGCAACCCCGATCACCTGACCGACAACGTCGCCGCCGGCGCGTTGCGCCTCTCCGGGGACGAGTTCGCCGTCCTCGACCGCCTCCATCGGGCTCAGGCGTGAGCGACGGCGCTGTCGTCGTGGGTCTCGGCCGGCCCGGTGGGCGCGCGCCGCCGTACGGGCTGTGCGGGGAGCGGACGCCGCCGGTGAGCGGCACGGGCGGCCTCGGTACATTGCTGGAAGGTGGCCATGCCCAAGGAGTGTCCAGTGTCAACGAATCCGACCGCGCCCCCCGGAGCGCCCGCCGAGTTCTCCGAGAGTTCGGCGACCGCCCTGGTCAACGCGCGCTGGGCGCGAACGCCCGACGAACGGCTGCGCACCGTCCTGGAGAGCATGGTCACGCACCTGCACGACTTCATCCGCGACGTCGAGCCGACCCACGAGGAATGGCAGCGGGCGGTCGACTTCCTCACCGCCACCGGGCAGAAGAGCGACGACGTGCGTCAGGAGTTCATCCTGCTCTCGGACGTCCTCGGCGTCTCGATGCTCGTCGACGCGATCAACAACCGCAAACCGCGGGGCGCCACCGAGTCCACCGTGCTCGGGCCGTTCCACATGGTCGACTCGCCGGTGCGGGAACTCGGCGCGGACATCTCCCTCGACCACAAGGGCGTCCCGTGTGTGGTCGCCGGCCGCGTCCTCGGGATCGGCGGCGAGGCGCTCGCCGGGGCTCTGGTGGACGTCTGGCAGGCCAACGGCGAGGGTTTCTACGACGTGCAACAGCCCGGCGTGCAGCCCGAGCTCAACCTGCGGGGCCTGTTCACCGCCGACGACGAGGGCCGTTTCTGGTTCCGCAGCGTCGTCCCCGCTCCGTATCCCATCCCCACGGACGGGCCCGTCGGCGACCTGCTCCGCGCCACCCGCCGCGACCCCAACCGTCCCGCGCACATCCACTTCATCGGCGGGAGCCCCGGCTACCGGCCGGTGACCACTCACCTGTTCGTCGAGGGCAGCCCGTATCTGGACACCGATGCCGTGTTCGGCGTCAAGCCCAGCCTGGTCCGGCCCGTCGTGGACGTCGACGACGCCGCGCGCGCCGCCGAGTACGGCGTGGCGGCGCCGTTCAAGCTCATCGAGTTCGACCTCGTGCTCACCCCCGCGTGACGCGCTGAGCTCAGCTCGAGGCCGGACCGCGCCGGCGGACCAGCGGGAGGTACACCTCGTCGACGATCTCGACGAGGACGTCGTCGGGCGCGCTGGGGATCCCGCGCAGGACGAATTCGTTGCGCAGCAGGACGATGGCCACGGTGGCGACCCGTGGATGGAGCGCTTCGGGGGAGGCTTCGCCGCGTGCGACGGCGCGCCCGAGGACGATCAGCCAGGGGGCGGCCACGGCGTCGCCGGACTGTTCCTGCACCTGCGCGAGGAGTTCCGACGCACCGCCGGAGGCGGAGATCAGTTCGCGCAGGATCGAGCCGAGCGGGGAGCTCCAGTGGCGGTTCGCCTGGCGTAGCAGTTCGAGGGCGTCGCTGCGCAGGTCGCCGGTGTCGGGTGGCGCGACAGTCGAGGCGAGTTGCCGATAGGCGGCGATGCCGAGTGCGAGGCGGTTCGGCCAGCGGCGGTAGAGGGTGTTCTTGTTGGTGCCGGCGCGGGCGGCGACCTTGTCCATGGTCAGCCCGGCGTATCCGGACTCGGTCAGCTCGTCCACCGCGGCACGCAGGATCGCCTCCTCCAGGGCGGCGCCGCGTCGCCGCGTGTGCCCGGCGCCCGGCTGCCTGCTCGGATCTCCCGTCATGGCCCCCTGCTCCGCGATCGGTACCAGCCGTACCCTCACATTCTTGTTGTCACGGTGGCATGTCGGCAACTAAGGTACTCGCCGTACCGTAAATTCCTCGCTGGAAGAGGGCGCGACAATGCGAGCCAGGGGCATCAGTTACGACACCGGCTTCGTCTACGACGGGGCGATCGGTCATGAGGGTTTCGATCCGGAGGTGGTCAGGCGGGAGCTGCGCATCATCCGTGACGACCTGCATTGCAACGCGGTTCGCGTCATGGGTGGCGATCCGGACCGGCTGGAGCTCGCGGCGGGCCATGCCGCCGACCTCGGCCTGGAGGTCTGGATGTCTCCCTATCCTCTGGAACTGACCACGGACGAGATGCTGGCGCTGTTCGCCGACTGCGCGGAGCGTGCGGAGCGGATCCGGCAGAGGGGAGCCGAGGTCGTGTTCGTCGCCGGCGCCGAGCACAGCCTGATGAACAAGGGATTCCTGCCCGGCGACGACACCGGCGAGCGGGTGGGGTTCCTGACCAGGCCGGACCGCGCGCCCGAGGTGCTCGGCGAGCTCAGCGGACGGATCAACGACTTCCTCGCCAAGGCCGTGGCGGTCGTCCGGGAGCGTTTCGGCGGCAGGGTGACCTACGCCTCCGTACCGCTGGAGCGCGTCGACTGGGCGCTCTTCGACTTCATGTCCGTGGATCTCTACCGGTCGGCCGAGGTCGCCGGTCAGTTCGCCGAAGGCGTCCGCGGCCTCGTCGCGCAGGGCAGGCCGGTCGCGATCACCGAGTTCGGGGCGGCCGGTTACCGCGGCGCGGGCGACAGGGGCGCTCGCGGCCTGGAGGTCGTCGAGTACGACAAGGTCACCCGCAGGCCTGTTCGGCTGAACGGCGAGCACGTCCGCGACGAGGCCGGTCAGGCCGCGTATCTGCGCGAACTGCTGGAGGCCTTCGACGCCGGCGGCGTCGACAGCACGTTCGTGTTCACGTTCGCGCTCTACGACCACCCGCACCGGCCCGACGGGGACCCTCGCGATGACCTGGACCTGGCGAGCTACGGCGTCGTCAAGGTCTACGAGGACCGCCTCGGAGTCGCCTATCCCGACATGCCATGGGAGCCCAAGGCCGCGTTCGCCGCCCTCGCCGACTTCTACCGGGAGCACTGAGCGGTACACGGTGCGGCCCGCGGCGCTGGACGCGACGGCCCGGTGGATGTCCGCGCTCGCCACCAGGTGGGATCGGCGGCTGGCGAACATCAAGCGCGCCGCCGAGGCGGCGGAGCGGGACTCGCACTACCGATCCTCCCCACGCGGCACACCATGTTCCCCGGTCAGGGCGCCTGCTTCCGCCTGCCACGACGGCGGAGGCCGAGGCGGCGCTCTGCGCCGGAACCAGAGCCGCTGCGGGCCCCAACCCACCCCCGGCGTATGGCCCGGTCGGGGAGGCCGGGGCATGCTGGTCGGATGGACGTGACACTGGCCGAGATCAGCCGCCCCGGACGGGTGGACACCGGCGAAGGCATCAGCACCGAAGAGCTCGCCCTGGCTGCGCGCAACCACGGCATCCCCCTGGAGGCGCTGCGGTACGACGTGACGCCGCCCGGCCTGCACTACCTGCTCATCCATTACGACATCCCGTTGCTGGACCCGCTGACCTGGAGGTTGCACGTGGGCGGGCGGGTCGGCACGGATCTCACGCTCGGCCTGGCGGAGCTGAAGGAACTGCCCCGCCGTACCGTGCGGGTGACGATGGAGTGCGCGGGCAACGGGCGGGCGAGGCTGGATCCCAGGCCGGTCAGCCAGCCGTGGCTGGTGGAGGCGGTGGGGACGGCCGAGTGGACCGGCGTGCCGCTACGCGAGGTGCTCGCCGCGGCGGGCGCCGACCAGGACGCGGCCGAGGTGGTCTTCACCGGAGCCGACCACGGCGTGGAGCGCGGCGTCGAGCAGGACTACCAGCGCAGCCTGCCGCTGGAGGAGGCGATGCGCGAGGAGGTGCTGCTCGCCTACGAGATGAACGGCCTTCCCCTGGCCCCGCAGCACGGTTTCCCGCTCCGCCTCGTGGTCCCCGGCTGGTACGGCATGGCTCACGTGAAGTGGCTGAGGAACATCGAGGTGGTGACCGAACCGTTCACCGGCTTCCAGCAGTCCGTCGCCTACCGCCTGCGCCAGGAACCACACGAGCCGGGCGAGCCGGTCACCCGGATCGTCCCGCGGGCACTCCTGGTGCCGCCGGGCTTCCCCGACTTCATGTCCAGGACGCGCGTGGTGCGGCCGGGCACGGTGACCCTGGAGGGCCGGGCGTGGTCCGGCCGTGTGCCGGTCGAGCGGGTGGACGTGAGCGTGGACGGCGGCGCCACCTGGGCGCCGGCGGTGCTGGCCGAGCCCGACGGGCACCCGTGGGCGTGGCGGCGCTTCACCTTCGAGTGGTCTCCCGGCCCTGGCCGTTACGAACTGTCGGCCAGGGCCACGACCGCCGACGGGGAAGGACAGCCCGAGTCGCAGGCGTGGAACCGCGGCGGATTCGCGAACAACGCCGTTCAGCGGATCCCGGTGGTCTGCCTCGAAGCGGAATGACCGCGGGGGAACCGGGCCGCCGCTGACGGCTGCTCCCGCGTTCCGTGCAGGGCGACAGCAAGTGATGCAGCTCATACTGTACAGGTGAAACTGTACAGTCAAGCCTGTACACGTTAGCGTGGAGGGCGTGAGCGAGAACCCGAGCCTGTCGCCCTCGGCGGTTCAGGCGTCGCACGAGGTCCGTGCGGTCATCAGCCGCCTGCGACGCCGAATCCTGAACGCCTCCGAGGTCGAGGACATCACCTTGGGCCAGGCGTCCGTCCTGGCCCGCCTGTCCGGCAAGGGGGGCGTCACGGCGAGTGAGCTCGCCTCAGCCGAAGGGGTGCGGCACCAGTCGATGACGGCGACGGTCGCGTCCCTGGCCACGATGGGGCTGGTGGAGCGGAGTCCCGACCCGGACGACGGGCGGCGCCTGCTGATCGCGCTGACCGCGGAGGGCCACCGCCGGGTGGAGGAGGGACGGCAGGCCCGGAACGAATGGCTCGCCGGCCAGTTGCAGGACAAGTGCACGGAAGAAGAACGCCAGGCGGTGATCGCCGCCATGGCCGTGCTGTCGCGGCTGACCCATGACTGATTCGAAGACCGACGCCGTAGGAGAAGAGACGGACGAGCCGGGTTTCGACCGGCGGCTGCTGCCGCCGATGATGCTGGGCTCGGTCCTGAACCCGATCAACTCGACGATCATCTCCGTCGCGCTCGTACCCATCGGCGAGGCCCTGGGCGCGCCGTCCTCGCAGACCGCGTGGCTGGTCTCCGCCCTCTACCTGGCCACCTCGCTCGGGCAGCCGGTCGTGGGCCGGCTCATCGACGTCTTCGGGCCGCGCAGGCTCTTCCTCCTCAGCACCGGCCTCGTCGGCGTCGCCGGCGTCGTGGGCGCCCTGGCGCCGAACCTGGGGGTGCTGATCGTCGCGCGCGTCCTGCTCGGGTTCGGCACCTGCGCCGGCTATCCCGCCGCGATGGCACTGCTGCGCAGCGAGGCCAAGCGCACCGGACGGGACAGTCCCGGCGGGGTGCTGACCGCCCTTGCGGTCGCCAACCAGACCATCGCCGTGGTCGGCCCGCTGCTGGGCGGCCTGCTGATCGCGGCGGGCGGCTGGCGTGCCACCTTCGCGCTGAATGTGCCGCTGGCCGTCGCCGCCGTGCTGCTGGGGCTGCTGCGGTTGCCCAGGCCGGCCGGAACGGGCGAGTCCCCGCAGCGTGGGCCCCTGGCCGCCCGGCTCGACCTGCCCGGGATGGGCCTGTTCGCCGCGACGCTGACCTCGCTGCTGCTCTTCTTGATGAACCTGCACCTGCGCGACTGGTACCTGCTGGTGATCGCCGCCGCCGCGGGAACCGCGTTCGCGGCGCGGGAACTGCGGGCCGCCACCCCCTTCATCGACCTGCGCGTACTCGGCGGCAACACCCCGCTCCTTGCCACCTACGGGCGCGCGCTCGTCGCCTACGTCGTCGCCTACGCCTTCCTCTACGGCTTCAGCCAGTGGACCGAAGAAGGCTATGGACTGACGCCCTTCCACGCCGGGTTGGTGCAGGTCCCCATGTTCCTGATGGCGATCGGCGTCTCGATCATCACCGGGCGGCGCAAGAGCGTGCGCGGGAAGCTGCTGGTCGGGGCGGCCGGACAGATCGTCGCCTGCCTGGTGATGCTGACGCTCACCGGGAAGAGCCCCCTGTGGACGCTGGTCCTCGTCGCCCTGATCTTCGGCGTCCCGCAGGGGCTGAACAACCTGGCCCTGCAGAACTCCGTCTACTTCCAGGCCGATCCCGAGCGCACCGCCTCCTCGGCCGGGCTGCTGCGCACCTTCGCGTACATCGGCTCGATGATCGCCTCCTCGGCGACCGGCGCGTCCTTCGGGCAACGTGCCGACACCGGCGGCATGCACCAGCTCGCCTGGGTCATGCTCGGCTCCGGCGTGGTCTACCTCCTGCTGACCGTCTTCGACCGCACGCTCGGCCGCGCGGCGGCAGCAGACGCCCAGGCGGCGAAGTAGACCTCCCGAGTAGCCCGACCTGCAGCCTGGCCGGGATCGTCGGCCCGGAAACGTCGGAGGCGCGCGATAGCGTACCGAGCGCCGGGCTCGCCCCCAGGCGACACAGGTCCGAGCGAGGCGTGGACGGTTCTGACACATCGTCGGCGCCTCCTCTGACGACGCAGGCTTCGAACCGACCGATTCGAACCAACCGAGGAGATCCGTCATGACCACATCTCCCCGCCGCACCCGCGTCGCCATGGTGCCTGACGTGGAGGCCGAACGACTCGATCTCGCCGACCTTCTCGACACACTCGACGACAGCGAATGGCAGGTGCAGTCGCTGTGCGCGGGGTGGACCGTTCGCGACGTGGTCGCTCATCTCACGCTCGCCGACCGCGAGTTCACCGCCACGATGCTGCGGGTGATCCGGGTTCGCGGCGACTTCGACCAGGCGACCGCGGACATGGCCCGCGAACGAGCCCTCCGGTACAGCCCCGCCGAACTCGTCGCGCAGTTGCGGGAAACGGCGGGGCAACCCCGGCGCTTCCCGATGAGCAGCCCCCTGGACCCGCTGACCGACATCCTGGTGCACGGGCAGGACATCGCCCGGCCGCTCGGTCGACAGCGCCCGATGCCCGCCGAACGGGTGCTTCCAGTGCTGCAGCACGTGTGGACGAGCTTCTTTTACGGCACGCGGAAACGCTTCGCCGGGCTGCGGTTCGTCGCCGGCGACGCCGATTGGACGGCCGGCGACGGTCCGCGGGAGGTGCGTGGACCAGCGGGCGACCTGCTCCTCCTCGCCACGGGACGGCGGATAGGGCCAGACGGGCTGACCGGCGACGGGATCGCCGAGGCCGTAGCGCGGCTGAAGTAGACCCCGCGGGGGCGGGGTGCGCGTCAGGCCGCCATCGAAGATCCACGGGACACGACGTGGGCCTCCCGGTCCGTACATGTCTCAGTCGCTGAGCGCGGCATCCCGGCCGGCTGCCGTGATGACCCCTTGGACGGCTTGGCCGATGCGTTCGGCGACCTGGCCGGGATCAGGCCGGCCGGCATCCAGCCAGGCGATGACGGCCTCAAGGGTGAGCGCCGGGATCAACCGCGAGGCCCATTCGAGCCAGGGGCCTTCCGGCAGCAGTCGGGCCAGGTTCCGGCGGGCCACGTCGCGGGAGGCGGCGGTGATGGAGTCGATCAGCTCACGGAACTCCGGCTCACGGGCCGCGTAGCGGAACAGCAGCCGGAATCCGTCGGGATCGGCCGCGGCGGCGCGGACCAGTGCCGGGATGGAGTCGTCGTCGAAGTCGTCTGCGCCGGTGGCCTCGGCCAGGCGCGTGCAGGCGCGGTCCAGAACGGCCCGGTACAGATCGGCTTTGGAGTCGAAATGCCGATAGAGCATGGCGCGGGTCAGACCGGCCTCGGCGGCGACGTCGTCCAGGCCGGTGCTTGTGTACCCGGCGCGGGCGAAAGCGCGGGTCGCGGCGTCCAGGATCTGCTCGCGTCGTTCCGTACGGCGTAGCCGGCGCACCGGCGCGGAGGTGTTCGCCGTCTGCGGGGCCTCCGCCGGGTCGGTGTTCGCCATCGCCGTCCTTCCCTCTTGTATACGCGAAAGTCTACAAGTAGCTTAGTATACGTAAGGATATACAAAATGGTGTCTACCTAAGTCGATCGAGGTGGAGGAACCGTGTCCGTTCCCGTGCAGCTCCCGATGGAGCAGCCCAGCCCGCTACAACCCTCACCCGAGCTGCGCGTCTTACAAGGCCGAGGACCGATTCACCAGGTCCGCACCGCGGTCGGGGACCCGGCGTGGATGATCATCGGCTACGAGCACGTCCGCCGTCTGCTGGACGACGACCGGCTGGGCAGGGCCCATCCCGAACCCGAACGCGCCTCCCGCACCGGCGAATCGGCGCTGTTCGGCGGGCCGCTGGGCGACTTCGACACCGAGCAGGCCGACCACACCCGGATGCGGTCGCTGCTGCAGCCGCACTTCTCGCCCCGGCGGATGCGGACGCTACGCCCTCGAGTCGAGGAGCTGACCAGAGCGTTGCTGGACGATCTGACCGCGCAGGGCGCACCGGGCGACCTGCACGCGGGGCTGGCGTTGCCGCTGCCGATCGCGGTGATCTGCGAGCTGCTGGGCGTGCCGTACGCCGATCGCG
Organism: Planotetraspora phitsanulokensis; assembly: GCF_016863295.1. Lineage (GTDB taxonomy): Bacteria > Actinomycetota > Actinomycetes > Streptosporangiales > Streptosporangiaceae > Planotetraspora > Planotetraspora phitsanulokensis. The sequence continues at coordinate 62,919 of NZ_BOOP01000005.1, read as the reverse complement.
CGCGGTTCCGCGCCTGGACCCAGGCTGCGGGCGACATCACCGACCGTGCTCGCTCCGAGCACGGCCTGGCCGAGCTGTTCCTCTACGGCCGGCAACTGGTGGCCCGCAGACGCGAGGAGGGGCTGCTGAACGACGATGGGCACGGCGAGGACGCCGATGTGATCACCCGCATGGCGCGCACCGAGGGGGTCGGCGACGACGAGGCCGCGATGATGGGCATGTTCCTGCTGTTCGCCGGACACGAGACCACGGTGACCGCGATCGGCATGGGCGTCGTGTGGCTGCTGGCCGACCCGGCCCGATGGCAGGCGTTGGTGGCCGACCCCGCGCTGATCGATCAGGCGGTGGAGGAGATCTTGCGCGCGCCGGGTCTGGGCGGCGGAGGCGGCATCCCCCGGTACGCCCGCACCGATCTCGACATCGCCGGTGTGCGCGTGCGCGCGGGAGAGTTGGTCCTGCTGGACACCGGAGCGGCCAACCACGACGGGACGGTGTTCGCCGATCCGGACAACTTTGACGTCACCCGCCCGGCCCCCGCGCACCTCACCTTCGGGCACGGTGCGCGCTACTGCATAGGCGCACCACTGGCACGCATCGAACTGCAGACGGTGTTCTCCCAGCTCATCCGCCGATTTCCGGAGATGCGCCTTACCGTGGCCGTTGAAGAACTGCCGTTCATCACTGACGTGCTGACCAGCGGACCAGCCGAACTTCCCGTCACGTGGTGACCGCGGCCTCAGGGGAGGCGTCTGACGAGGCGGGCGGGGGGAAGGGCGCCGGTCAGTTCACGCCGGGGATCAGCCGGGCGGTGCGCGGGTGGCGGGCGGTCATCGAGATGGTGCGCACCGTGGTGCGGATGATCTGCTCCTTGACCAGCGCGGCGGCCCGGCCGGTCACGATGCGGTCGCGCGGGGTGTCGTCCTTGGCGACGAACTGCAGCAGCCCGTCGCGGCGGCCCAGGCTCATGCACTGGGCTGAATAGGAGAACTTCAGCGGCAGGGGCTCCAGGCCGCGGAGGTCCCGGACCACCGAGCGGGCCGCGTGCAGCCCGACCGGCAGCGCCGTGGCACAGGCCATCCGCAGCGGCCCGGAGACCGTGGTGTACGCGGCCGCGGCGTCCCCGGCGACATAGACCTTCGGATGGGACACCGAGCGCAGCGCCGCATCCACGGTGATCCGGTCAAGCCCGTCCACGGCGAGTCCCGCCGCCTTCGCGATCTCGGTGTTGGGCACCATCGACGCCGACCAGACCACGAGGTCGGAGTCGACGTCGGCGGCCCCGGCGATCTGGCGGTCCTCCTCGATCGCCACGCCCAGATCAGTCAGCACCGACCGGATGTGCGCCCGGCCGCGCCGGGAGACGCTCGGGGCGATCTTGCCGCCGGTGACCAGCCGGATCTCCCACTCCGGGTGCGACTCGGCCAGTTCGGCGGCGGTCTCGATGCCGGTAAGCCCGCCGCCCACCACGGTGAGGCGGCCGCCGTCGGTATGCACCTCGGCCGAGGCGGTGTCGATCCGCGACACCCGCGCCGACAGGTGCGTGACGCCGGACGCTCGCAGCAGCGGCCACAGCGCGTGACGCACGTCCTCCCTGCCCGCGGCCCGCTCGTGCAGCCGTACCCGCTCGGTGAAGGAGTCGTCCGGGTCGATCAGCGTGACCCGGACCTTCCGCGCCAGCCCGAAGGCCGCGCGCAGGCCGCCGTAACCGGCGCCCAGCACCACCACATGTGCTTCGTCGAGTTGTGTCATGTTCGATATGACGAGGTGGCACCGTGCGATGTGAACGGCCGGAGAACTTCACGTTCAGCGGGGCTGCGTCGTCGAAGGGGTGTGACATCACCCGAAACACATCAGAAGGTAATCGTCCTCGGCGGGGGGTATGCCGGGGTGACGCGCGCCGACCAACTCGCCGGTACGGCCGGCGACCAGGTGGCGATCACCCTGCACGACCCGATAGAGGACTTCGAGGACTTCGTGGAACGTATCCGGCCGCACAAGCTGCCCGCCCGCCGCAGCTGGAGCGGCCCCGGCGCCGGCACGCTACGGGAGGTGACCCGCCATGTCGCATGAGGAGGGCTCGCTGCGCTCGATCTTCACCGAGCGGGCCACGCTGATGAACGTGGCGTTCCGCATGCTCGGCTCCACCCACGACGCCGAGGACACCGTGCAGGAGGCCTACACCCGCTGGTACGCCCTGACCGAGCAGGAGCGGCTGGAGATCGAGTCGCCGACCGCGTGGCTTGTCCGGGTGACCAGCCGGATCTGCCTGGACCACCTGGCCTCGGCGCGGGTGCGGCGGGAGCGGTACGCGGGGGAGTGGCTGCCCGAGCCGCTGGGCGACGACGACGCGTGGACCAGCGCCACGCCTCCGGGCGCCGATCCGGCCGACCGGGTGACGCTGGACGAGTCGATCAGCATGAGCATGCTGGTCCTGCTGGAAGCGGTGACCCCGGCGGAGCGGGTCGCGTTCATCCTGCACGACGTGTTCAAGATGCCGTTCGCGGAGATCGCCGCCGTGGTCGGACGCACCCCGGTCACCTGCCGGCAACTCGCCGCCTCCGCGCGCAGGCACATCCAGTCCAACCGCCACCAGGCCATCGCACCCGATCAGCACAAGAACGTGGTCGCCGCGTTCAAGAACGCCTGTGAGACGGGGGACTTCGACACCCTGATCGAACTGCTGGACCCGCGGGTCACCGTGATCTCGGACGGCGGAGGCAAGGTGCGCGCGGCGCGGCGGCCGATCCACGGCGCCGAGAAGGTGGCCCGGTTCTTCCTCGGCCTGCTCCGCCGGGAATTCGGCCAGGAGGTCGCCGAGGCCGAGGTCAACGGCCGGCCCGGCCTGGTCGCCCGGCTCGACGGCCGGGTGGTCGCAGTGATCGCCACCGACGTGGACGGCGGCCGGCTGACCGACATCTGGATGGTGCTCAACCCCGCCAAGCTGCGCGCTTGGCGGTGAGGCGGGCCCGGCTCCTGGGGTTCGGGTCCCGTCGGGTGAACGCGGGGCCAGACCATGTTCCAAGATCATGCCCCAGGGCGAGGGGTGGTCCGGCCTCTGCCTGACCGCTCAGGTGAGTTCCAGGCCGCCGTCGACGGTGAGGACCTGACCCGTGACCCACATGGCGGCCGGGTCGGCCAGACGCACGATCCAGGCGGCCACCTCCTCCGGGGTGCCGCGGCGGCCGAGCGGGATGCGCGCGATCTCGTCTTGTTTGATCTGCTCGACCACGGCGTCGGGCAGGCCCGCCGCGGCCAGAGCCTGGCTTTCGGTGGGACCGGGAGCCAGGGCGTTCACCCGGATGCCGTCAGCGGCCAGTTCCAGTGCCCAGCTGCGCGTCAACTGCTCAATGGCTGCCTTGGAGGCGGCGTAGTGGGCGGCGCCGGGCAGCGGCCGGTGGCCGTACGTGCTGGAGACGTTGACGATCGCGCCGCGGCTCGCGGCGAGGTGCGGCAGCGCGGCCTGAGCGAGCATGGTGGGCGCGGTGACGTTGAGGGCCAGCAACTCGCCGATGCGCAGGGCGTCGGCCTCGGCCAGCGGCATCACCGCGGTGGCGCCGGCGTTGTTGACCAGGACGTCCAGGCGGCCCCACCGTTTGATCACCGCATCGACGATCGTCAGGGCCGCGCCGGCCGCGGTGATGTCGATGGCCAGGACGGCGATGCCGGGATGCCGGGCTGCGGTGTCCCGCAGGGCCTCGGCGCGACGGCCCACGCCGAGCACGTGCGCACCGGCGTGGGCGAAGGCGAGCGCACTGGCGCTACCGATCCCGCTCCCGGCTCCGGTCACGATCACGGTCTTTCCCTGCAGGCTGGTGAGCTGGTCTTTCACAGAGATCTCTTTCTTCGATGTTCGTGAAACATCGAACAACGCTAGCATGGGGGGATGAGACAGGCTCACCACCCTGAGCTGGGCGAAATCACCCTGACCGACGTGATGGCCGCCCTCGGTGATCCGATCCGGGTCGGGCTGGTACGCGTACTGGCCGACGGACGCGAACGCGGCTGGGGGGAGTTGCTGGCTCCGGTGGCCAAATCGACCCTCAGTCACCACCTGCGGGTCCTGCGCGATGCGGGGCTGACGCGCACGCGCCAGGAGGGCACCCGCTGCTTCGTGGTGTTGCGCCGCGAGGACCTGCGCACACGTTTCCCCGGGCTCCTCGACGCGGTGCTGGCCGCGGCGGAGACCGATGACGTCGGCCGGCAGGTCGGCCTGAAGGCCGCGCCACACGCCGCCGCCTGACCCCCTCGGTTTCTTACACACCCCCGTCACATCTCGCTGAATGGGACCCCCGGCGAATGCCGTCCTCAGCTCGCCGCCCGCTTCACGAGCGCGCCGATCCTCGCCTCGTCCTCGGCGGTCAGCTCCATAAGCGCGAAGGCGGTCGGCCACATGGCGCCGTCGTCGAGGTTCGCCGGGTCGTTGAAGCCCAGGGTCGCGTACCTCGCCTTGAACTTCGCCGCGCTCTGGAAGAAGCAGACGACCTTGCCGTCCTTGGCGTAGGCGGGCATCCCGTACCAGAGTTTCGGCGACAGGGCCGGCGCGCTGGCCCTGACGATGGCATGGATCCGCTCGGCCAGGACGCGGTCCTCTTCCTCCAACTCGGCGATCTTCGCGAGCACGTCGCGCTCCCCGTCGGCTTTGGTCGCGCGCGAGCCGCGGCGTGCGGCCGTCTTGAGCTCCTGGGCGTGCTCCTTCATCGCGGCTCGTTCTTCGTCGGTGAACCCGTCGAAGTTCTTGGCGGCTGCGGTGGTCGTTTCCTTCATGGTGAGTCTCTCCTTCTCTGGGGATCTCGGCAGAGGCGTGCGTCTTGCGAGAGCGGCCGTCGTGGCGGCTTCTCGGGCTTCGGCACGAGGGGATCGCGGCGAGCGGGCGGTCCCGGGCCAGGGCTGCTCGAGCACGCTGACCCGGGACCGCTCACCACTCATCCCCACGCGCCGGCGATCTGCCGGGTGGTGGCGTTGAGCCGGTTGAACAGGTTGGTGACGCCGACCATCAGGACGATCGCGGCCAGTTGCTTCTCGTCGAAATAGGTGGCGGCCCTGTCCCAGACCTCGTCGCTCACCGCGTCGGCGCGGTCGGCCAGCCGTGTCGCGGCCTCGGCCAGCTCAAGCGCCGCCCGCTCCTCCTCGGTGAAGTACGGGGTCTCCCGCCAGGCGACGACCGTGGCCAGCCGCTCGTCGCTCACCCCGGCCTTGCGAGCGGTCTTCGTGCCCGCGTCGACGCAGGCACTGCAGCCGTTGATCTGGCTGACCCGCAGGTGCACCAGCTCCAGCGTCTGAGTGTCCACCCCGCCGGCGTGCACGGCCTTGAAGAGCTCCTGGATGGGCTGCATCGCGCCGGGCAGGACGAAGGCCGGGTTCTGCATACGAGACTGCATTTCAGTTCTCCTCTTCGGATCGACGCCCCGTCCCTCGGGGCGTGACTCCATGACAGCCGGACGGCCACGCGGTGACGACGGTGGTGGGACACCGTGGGACAGGTGAAACGGCCTTCGCCTGCGGCGATCCGTCCCGGTAAGTTTCTTCCGCGACGGGACAGAGAGGCAGGACTCGGTGGTTGCGCAACAGCGGACGGCGAAGGCGGACCCTCAGGACGAACTGGCCGCCCGGCTGCGCCTGCTCCAGGAGTTGTCCGGGCGCGGCGTTCGGGCCCTGGCGCGGGACACAGGCCTCAGCTCGTCGTCGCTGTCGCGCTACCTCGGCGGCCAGTCGGTGCCGCCCTGGCCGGCGGTGATCGCACTGTGCCGACTCGTCAAACGCGACCCCCGCCCGCTGCGCCCCCTGTGGGAACGGGCCTCCAACCCCCTGCCCGCGCCCCCGAAGGCCAGCCGCCAGGTCCAGCCCTCACCCCGTAACGATCTGCCGCGCGACGTGCCCGACTTCACCGGACGCGAGGCCCCGCTCGCCGCCGTACTCGCCGCGGTGGACAGCAGCCGGGTGGTCGCCATCGACGGCATGGCGGGCGTCGGCAAGACCTGTCTGGCGGTGCACGCCGCGCACCGGCTCGCCACCGACTACCCGGACGCCCAGCTCTATCTGGACCTGCACGGGTTCACCGAGGGACGGGAACCGCTCGATCCCGACCCGGCGTTGCGGTCGTTGCTCGCCGCGCTCGACGTCCCCTCCGAGAGGGTTCCGCAGGACGGGGTCGAGCAGCTGGCCGCCTGCTGGCGGTCGGAACTGGCCCGGCGGCGGGCCGTCGTGGTCCTCGACAACGCCGCCGACGCCGACCAGGTCCGCCTGCTGCTGCCCGGCGCCGGCCCCTCCGTCGCCCTGATCACCAGCCGTAACCGGCTGCTGGGGCTGGACGAGGTGCCCCCGGTGTCGCTGGACGTGCTGACCCCGCAGGAGAGCGCGGAGTTGCTGGCCCGCGCCAGCGGCGATCCGAGTGGCCCCGACGGGAGGCTGGCCCGGGAACCACAGGCCGCGGCCGAGGTGCTGCGGTTGTGCGGCCATCTGCCGCTCGCCCTGCGGCTGGCTGCGGCCCGGCTGCGGCACCGGCCGGGCTGGACCGTGAGCATCCTCGTCGAGCGGATGGCGGAGGGCGAGAGCGAGTTCGACACCGCGTTCGCCATGTCCGTACGGCAGCTGGACCGGGGGCGGCGGCGCCTGTTCCGGTTGCTGGGCCTGCTGCCCGGGTCGTCCTTCGACGAGTACGTGGCGGCGGCACTGGCGGACGTGCCGCCGCGCAGCGCCCGGGCGATGCTGGAGGACCTGCTCGACGCGCACCTCGTCCAGCAGCCGACCGGCAGCCGCTACCGGCTGCACGACCTGGTGCACCAGCACGCGCGCCGGGCATCCGCGGAACAGGACTCACCCGCGGAACGGGAACAGGCGCTGGGCCGGGTGCTCGACTACTACGTGCACGCGGCGGCCGCCGCCGACGCCGCGATGCCGTTCCCGACTCCCAACCGGGCGGCCTCCGCGGGTCGCCCCCCGACCGAGTTGCCGCAGTTCACCGACAAGTATGCGGCCCTCGCATGGTTCACCACGGAGTACCCGAACCTGATGGCCGCCTTCGAGGCGGCGGCGGCCACGGCCGCCGACGCGCACGTATGCGAGCTGCCGCGTTTCATGCGGGCGTACTTCGCGCGACGCTGCGGCACGACGCACCTCAACGTCCTCTTCGAGCGATCGCTCGCGGCCGCGCAGCGCCTGGGCGATCCGCTGCAGCTGGCCGAGGCGCACAGCGACCTGGGCTTCGCGCGGTACAACGCGGGCCGGATGGCGGAGGCCGCCGCCGCCTACGAGGCGGCGGCCCCGCTGGTTTCCGAGGCCGGGGACACCCGGTCCGAGGCGGATCTGGTCATGCGCCGCGGCTACCTGAAGTGGGACGAGGGGTACGTCGAGGAGCCACTCGATCTGTTCCGGCTGGCGGGAAGGCTGTACGCGGACGCCGGCAGCCCGATGGGCGCGGCCCACGCGACCGCGGACGAGGCCTGGGCGATGCTGCAGCTCGGCCATCGCGAGGAGGCGGAGCGGCTGGCCCGCGAGGTGCTGAACCTCACGAACGCCGACCCCGGCTGGCCGGCCGCGCTGACGGCCCGGATCACCCTTGGCATGGCCATCGTCGACGATCGGTCCGACGAGTCCGCAGAGCATCTGCTCCAAGCCCTGGAACTCGCCCGCGAGGACGGTCACAAGCACAACGAGGCGTGGTGCCTCAACTGTCTGGGCGTCGCCCTGCGCCAGATGGGCCGCTACGAGGAGGCGCTGGACAGCCACCGGCAGGCGTTCGAACTCCTGGATGAGCTGTTCGAGGAACACTGGAAGATTCACTTCCTCGACGGTTACGGCGAGACCTGCCGACTGGCCGGCCTGCCCGACGAGGCCTTGCGCCTGCACCGTCAGGCACTCGAGCTGGCCCCGAAGGTGGGGTACCGGTACAAGGAGGCACTGGCCCACGAGGGGATCGCGGCCGTGCTCGACGAGACGGATCCGGTCGCCGCCGCCGAACACCGCGCGGCGGGGCAGGCCATCCGGCAGGAGCTCAAAGCAGGGGCCTGACGTGACCGGTCGCTCAGGACGGAGAGCCTGCGGCGGCAGGACCTGCGTCTGACACTCCGCGGCGGGGTGACGCGTCGCCGGCGGCTTTCGGCGCTGACGCCGCCGGGCTCATAACCAGGACGATTCGCAGCACGACTTGTGCTGAAATTCAGCGCTATTTCCCTCGACATCCGAGGTGTACTGTAATCGCGAGTCTAGAACTTGTTCTACTGGGGTTTTCGCAGAATTCACGTGCGCCACCCGGAGGGAGTTCGATGGACCGCCGACCGGCAGAGAAGATGATGCGGCGCTCTGGCCGCGACCCCCAAGCTTTTCCCCCTCGTCTCGCCGAATGGCTGGAGACCGTCCTCCCCTCAGGAGCCGCGAACCCCAGCGTCGTGGTGCACGAAGGGGCCGACGCCAACGGCATGTCGTCGGAGACGCTGTTCGTCGACGCAACCTGGACCGAGAACGGACTACAGCGGACCGGCAGTTTCGTCGCGCGGGTCACTCCGGCGGCGGAAGACGTTCCCGTGTTTCCCGAATACGCGCTTCAGGACCAGTACGACGCCATGCGGCTGGTCGGTGAGCTGACCGACGTACCTGTGCCCCGGGTGCGGTGGATGGAGCCCACGGGCGAGGTGCTCGGCAGCCCGTTCTTCCTGATGGACCGGGTCGAGGGCATCGTCCCGCCCGACGTGCTGCCGTACACCTTCGGCGGCAACTGGTTGTTCGACGCCTCGCCCGAGGAGCAACGCGGCCTGCAGGACATGTCGGTCGAGACGATCGCCAAACTGCACGCCATCCCCGACGCGTCGTCGACCTTCGGGTTCCTCACCCCGCGCGAGGGGGCGGAGGGCGACAGTCTGCTCGCGCGGAACCTGGCGCGCACGCGGGCGTGGTACGACTTCGCGACGACCGACCTGGGCCGTTCCCCGCTCGTCGAGCGCGGCCTGGCCTGGCTCACCGCGAACCTGCCGGAGACCCGCGAGACGGTCCTCAGCTGGGGCGACTCCCGGATCGGCAACATCCTCTACCGCGACTTCACGCCGGTCGCCGTGCTCGACTGGGAGATGGCCGCGATCGGCCCCCGCGAGCTCGACCTCTCATGGATGATCTTCGCCCACCAGGTCTTCGAGTCGATCACCACCATGATGGCGCTGCCGGGCATGCCGCACTTCTTCCGCGAAGAGGACGCGAAGGCGACGTACGAAAAACTCACCGGGGTGGCCCTCGGCGATCTGCAGTGGTACCACGTGTACAACGGCGTGCGATGGTGCATCGTGTTCATGCGCACCGGCGCGCGGCAGATCCATTTCGGCGAGATCGAGCGTCCCGACGACATCGAGACGCTGATGCATTCCCGGCTGTTGCTCGAAAGGCTTCTCGACGAGGTAGGTGCGTAGACGTGGTCGGTCCGCTCGACGAGTACCCCATCCATCAGGCGCCGCTGCCGGTCACCTGGGCTGCGACCAGTGACCGCAACTTCTATGACCGCTGCTACTTCAACGCCCACGACCGTACGGGCGACATCTTCGTGATCTCCGGGATGGGCTGGTATCCGAACCTCGGCACCAAGGACGCCTTCGTGCTGGTCCGCCGGGGCGGCACGCAGACGGCCGTCCACCTCGGCGACGCGATCGACGACGACCGGCTGAACCAGCGGGTGGGCGGCTACCGCATCGAGGTCGTCGAGCCGCTCCAGAAACTGCGCGTCGTCATGGACGAGACCGAGGGCATCGCGCTCGACATGACGTGGGAGGGCTCGTTCCCCGTCGTCCAGGAGCAGCCGCACATCCTGCGCCGCGGCAGCCGCGTCACGCTCGACGCGCAACGTTTCGCCCAGGTCGGCACGTGGTCCGGTTCCATCGTCGTCGACGGCGAGGAGATCGCGGTGACGCCCGACCGCTGGGTCGGCACCCGCGACCGCTCATGGGGCATCCGCCCGGTGGGCGAGCCCGAACCGGCGGGCCGGCCGTCGGACCCGCCGTTCGAGGGCATGTGGTGGCTCTACATGCCGTTGCGATTCGACGACTACGCCGTCGTGCTGATCCTCCAGGAGGACCCGGACGGCTTCCGCACTCTCAACGACTGCACCCGCGTGTGGCGCGACGGCCGGGTCGAGCAGCTCGGCTGGCCCCAGGTGACCATCTCGTACGCGTCCGGCACCCGGATCCCCACCGGCGCGGTGATCCGCTGCACCGGTTCGGAGGGCAAGCCCGTCGTGCTGGAGGTCGAGTCGCTGCTGCCGGTGGCGCTGCACATCGGCGCAGGCTACGGCGGCGATCCCGACTGGTCCCACGGCGTGTGGAAGGGCCCGGGTTTCACCGAACGCGTCACGTACGACGTTGAGTCCCCGGAGGTCGCGGGCCGGATGATGTTCGGCATCGTCGACCACGTCGGCCGCGTCACCTGTGAGGGCGCGATCGGCTACGGCCTCTTCGAGCACGGCGCCATCGGCCGCCATGACCCGAGCGGCTTCACCGACTGGTTCACCCTCGCCCCCTGACCCGCCAAGGCTTACTGGGGCCGGATGTTGTGGTTGCGGGCGAACAGGTTGGCGGGGTCGAACCGGCGCTTGACCGCCGCGAGCCGTTCGTGGGTCTCCGGCGGATAGATCGCGGCGACGTCCTCCTCGGTGGCGGAAGCGAGGAAGTTGGCGTAGGCGCCGTTGATGTGAGGTGCGAGTCTCTCCCAGATCGCCTCCAGAGCCGGACGAGCGGCCTCGACGACCGGTTCCGGACCCGCGATGGTGGTCACGAACATCAGTTCCGCTTGGCGATGCGCATAGGCGGTGGCGTCGTCGGGGACTCGGGACACGGCACCGCCGACGCTGCGGACGGAGATGAACGGCGAGCCTGCCGATGCCCCGACCTCGGCAAGGATCTGAAGGACCTCGGACACCGATTCGTTGTCGACGAAGGCGCTTCGGGCGACGAACCGGATTCCGGGCGGCGGTGTCGCGCCGTCCACGAGCGTATCCGCATAGGGCTTGAGCGCGACGTCGTCGTGGATCACCGTGCCGAGCCGTCGGATCGGGTCGATCGCCTCCGCGGCGAGTTCCGGGTCATCGCCGTCGAAGGCGACGTGGATCTCGACCGGCGCTTCGGGGCCGCCGGCGAACGGATTGGCGAAGTCCGCGATGGAGGTGAGCTCTTCGGGGGCGGTGCGGAGGTGGGCCGCCCAGCCTTGGAGCACGGTGGCCGCCTCCGATGCGGGGAAGGCGATCTTGCCGTGGAAGACGTCTGTCGTCGGGTGTGCCACGAACTCGAAGGCGGTCACGATTCCGAAGTTGCCGCCGCCTCCGCGGACAGCCCAGAACAGCTCCGGGTTGTCCTCCGCGCTCGCTTGCTCGACCGTTCCGCCCGCTGTGACCACCTCTGCGGTGACCACGTTGTCCAGGGCCAGACCGTACTTCCTGACCTTCCAGCCGATCCCGCCGGTCAACGTCAGCCCGCCGACACCGACGCTCTTGGTGTCGCCCGAGGAGATCGCCAGGCCGTGCTGGGCTAGGGCGGCCGCGACGTCACCCCAGGTGGCGCCGCCGCCGATCCGCACGCGGTGACGTTCGTGGTCGATGATCTCCACCTTTGCGAGCATGCTGAGGTCGATCACGACACCGCCGTCGTTGGTGCCGAAGCCCGCGAAGGCGTGGCCGCCGCCTCGTACGGACAGCGGAAGGCCCGCGCCGGCAGCGAATCGGACACCCGCTCGCACGTCCCCGACGCTCTTGGGCCGCAGGACATAGGCCGGACTGCCCGAAGCCAGTACCGAGCGACTGACCGATGCGTACTCCGCTTCGCCCGGTTCGACGATGTCGCCGCCGAAGTCGCGGCGAAGGGTTTCAAGCGCTGAACTCATGGTTTTCCTTCATGGAGTGGCGTACCGCGCGGATCGTCCGCGCGGCGTCCTGACGACCATGGAGATGCCGGCGACCCGACCTCTGTGACAGCGCGGCGATGTGACATACGCCATAGATCACGGTTGTCACGAAACGGTGGGGACCGGCGTCATGTGTGTGTGGCACAGTCGAGAACCAACACGCAGGAGCCGGTCATGAGCGAGAGGGCAACGGACGCGGCTGAGCCGCTCGCCGGCGCCGGCCGCACGGACTCCGCCACCGAGGCGTTCGTCGCCCACCGGAACCTGCTGTTCACCGTCGCCTACGAGATGCTCGGCTCCGCAGCCGACGCCGAAGACGTCCTGCAGGAGACCTGGCTGCGGTGGACGGGCGTCGATCTCGATGCGGTGCGGGATCAGCGTGCCTACCTGGTCCGGATCACCACCCGGCAGGCGCTGAGCCGGCTGCGTACGCTTCGCCGGCGCAAGGAGTCCTACGTCGGCCCCTGGCTGCCCGAGCCGCTGCTGACCGCGCCGGACGTCGCCGAGGACATCGAGCTGGCCGACAGCCTCTCGATGGCGATGCTGCTGGTGCTGGAGACGCTCGCGCCGACCGAGCGGGCGGTGTTCGTGCTACGCGAGGTGTTCGACCTGGAGTACGACGAGATCGCGCAAGCCGTCGACAAGAGCCCGGCCGCGGTACGCCAGATCGCCCACCGGGCACGGGCACACGTCGCCGCGCGCCGGCCCCGCGGGCCCGTTTCCCCGGACGAGACCCGCGACGCGCTCCAGGCTTTCCAGCGGGCGATCGAAACCGGCGACCTGCAACGCCTGCTCGACCTGCTCGCGCCGGATGTCGTCTTCCTGGGCGACGGCGGGGGAGTCGCGCAGGCCGCGCCTGCGCCCATCGTGGGGGCCGACAGCGTTGCCTTCCTGGCCGCCAGGCTGAGCAGGTTCGGCGCGGCGGCGTCGCTGCAGCCGGCACAGGTCAACGGCCATCCGGCCCTGATCCACCGGCTGAACGGCGAGATCAACACCGTCATCGCGGTCCGCATCGACGACGGCCTCATCACCGGGCTCTACGCGGTGCGCAACCCCGAGAAGCTCTCACGGGTCGAGCAGGAGACCGCTATGAGCCGGTGTCCGAGCTAGGACTCCGGGGCCGGGTAGCGCGGGGAGGTTCGGCCAGCGACGACCCGGGGCTGAATCGGCCTTCGAAGGGCGAGGAAGGCCGCGACACCGGCTATCGCACACGCCGTCACGAACAGGCTCATGCTTCGGCTGTCCTTCGGGCTGACGCTGACGATGAAGGACGCCACGGTTCCGCCACCCATCTGACACGCCCCGAGCAGACCGGATGCCGCACCAGGGAAGGGGAAAACCGGTCACTCCGCCTGCCACCGACAACGGGAAGATGAAGCCGTTGCCGACGTTGACCACAGCCATGAGAATCAGCATCGGCCACAGGTTGAGCGGGCTGTACAGGGAGAACACCAGAAAGGCCAGCGCCCCTCCCGCGAAGATGAGGTGCGCGCGTGTCAGCAGTTCGTCGATGGGAGTGCTTTTCACCAACCGGCGAGACACCAGGTTGCCGGATATGAAGGCGACCGACATCAGGATGTAGCAATAGCCGTTGGCCGCGGTGCTGACACCCATTCTGTGGAAGATCGCCGGCGAGCCGACGAGGTAGCCCGTGTACACGGCGTATCCCATGGCCAGGTTCACGCCGTAACGCCAGAAACCGGGGCTGCCGATCAGCTTCCGGTAGTTCCCGGCGGTCTCCCGCAGACGACGGGTTCGCGCCGCGTGCGGCCGGGACTCGGGCAGCCCGAACAGCGCCGCGACCACGGTCACCGCAGCCAGGGCGGCGGTGAACAGGAACGGGGCTCGCCACGAGAACCATTGCGTCAGATAGCCGCCGATGAACGGCGCGAACGCCGGCGAAGCGCCCATCCACGGCATGATCAGGCCCAGAACCCGCGCCGCGGTCTCCCGGTCGTACAGGTCGCCGATCATCGCTCTGGCGACGACCAGGCCCGCGCCGGCGCCGAGCGCCTGAAGCAGCCTGGCGGCCGTGAAGACGGTGATGTCCCCGGGGAAGGCGCAGGCCAACGACGCCAGAGCGTAGACCGAGAATCCGACGAGTATCGGCAGCCGGCGGCCGTGCGCGTCGGACAGCGGTCCATAGGGCAGCTGGGCGACCAGCAACCCGATCAGATATGGCCCGAACGACGCCTGTACGGCGGACACCGGCACGCCCAAGGACATCGCCGTCAGATTCATCCCCGGCAGGTTGATGTCCGACGACATCAGGCCGCCGATGCTCAGCGAGATGAGGATCGCCAGCATCATCGGCGACGGCTTGGTCCGCGGAGGCGTCGGCGGCTTCATCAGCGGGCGAATTCGGCGGCGACGGACAGAACGATGTCATTCGCGGGTTCGGGACCGACCGTGATCCGGACCCCCTCGCCGGGAAACGCCCGGACGAGCACGCCCGCGCGCTGACACGCCTCGTCGAAGTCGGCCGACCGCTCTCCCAGGCGAAGCCAGACGAAGTTCGCCTCGGTCTGGGCCACCGGCCACGCCTGTGCGCGGAGAGTGCTCAGCATGCGCTCCCGCTCCTTCACGATCGCCTCCACCCGCTCGGAGAGCTCGTCCGTCGCCCGCAAGGAGGCCAGGGCGGCGCGCTCGGCCAGCCGGGTGACGCCGAACGGCAATGCCGTCTTGCGCACGGCCCGCGCGACCGCCGGATGCGCCACCGTGAATGCCACCCGCAGGCCGGCGAGGCCGTACGCCTTGGAAAAGGTGCGCAGCACGGCGACGTTCGGCCGGTCGCGATATCGCCTGATGCCGTCCGGGATCTCGGGAGCCCGGACGAATTCCCGGTACGCCTCGTCGAGAACGATCAACACGTGCTCCGGAGCACGGTCGATGAAGGCGTCCAGGGTCTTGTGATCGACCGCGGTGCCTGTCGGGTTGTTCGGGTTGCACACGAACACCAGACGCGTCCGATCGGTGATCACATCGAGCATCGCCTCCAGGTCCTGATCGGCGCCCGAGAGCGGCACGCGGATCTGCCGGGCTCCGGCGACCGAGCTCAGGATCGGATAGGCCTCGAACGAACGCCACGCGAACACGACCTCGTTCCCTTGATCCACCACGGCCAGGAGGAGCTGCTGGAGTACCGCGGCTCCTCCGCCGCCGACCGCGACGTTCTCGGGTGCCACGTCGAAGTGCCCGGCGATGCCTTCGACCAGTTCGCTGTTCAACATGTCCGGGTAGCGATTGAAACTCGCTGCGGTCTCCCGCACGACGTCGAGCACGCTCGGCAAGGGCGCGAAATGATTCTCATTGAAGTTCATGTGGTGGCTGACCGCCCCCAGCCGGCTGACGCCCGGTTCGAATACCGGCACCGCGTCCAGCGAGCTCCGCATTCGCGGCGCGTTTCCGCTCATGATTCCTGCCTTTCTTCGAGTCGAAGCCTCACCGTCGGCCGTCTTCGGCGGGACAGGGTTACGGCTGACGCCAGACCACCGGGCAGTAATCCGGGTCGGAGTAGTCGGGACGGCCGTCGCCGGTTCGGCGGACCAGTTCGTCATGGCTGTAGCGAGCTTTTTCTCCGCCGGGCCTGCGGAACTCTCGATATTCGTTGTCCCTGTCTTGGAAACGAACCGTCACGACACGCCGCGGTTCGCCGCTGAGATTCGGCCCGCTGCCGTGGTAGGTCTTGCAGTGGTGGAAGCTGACCCTGTCTTTCTCGACCACCAGGGAGATCTTCCTGAGTTCGGCGTTGTTGTATTCCGCGTTTCGCTCGAGAGTTCGCTCCAGCGTTTCTGGATCTCGGTTCGCGAAATGCTGGGTCTCGTCGTCGCCGGCTTCGAGGGGGAGTGCCTTCCAGTTGTGGCTTCCATCGATCACGCGGAGCGTTCCGTGCTCCTCGCGGCAATCGTGCAGGGGAACGAACGCGGTGACGAGATTCTCCGATGTGCAGACGCTCCAGTGATGGAGGTCGATGTGCCAGGGGACGATATTGCTCGGCTCGTCGCGCCGGCCCGGTTTGTAGATGAGCGTGCTGCTCCAGAGCCTCGCCTCGGGTGTCTCCATCAGCAGAGCCGCAACGGCGCCGACGAGGGGCTTGCACAGGTTCCGGCATACCGTGCCGTTTTCATACGCGATGTAGTCGTTGTGCCGCTGCACGTCGCCGTACTGGGGCTCCCAGTACGCCACTGCCGGCGGTTTTCTGGGGAGGCGTCGATCTCGATGACCCGCGTAGAACCGCTCGGTGCTCTCCCTGACTTCGTCGATCTCTTCGTCGGTGAACAACCGATTGGACAGATACCAGCTGTGCTCCCGGTAGAAATGAACGTCCTCCTCCGTGGGAAGGAGTTCCATCTCCTCGTCGGTGAGCATGAATTCCTTGTTCGAAGCCACGGCGAACCGCCTCTTCCAACTCGAGTCGCGATCGGCGGGATCGCTCGCCGGCGACTGCGCGTCCGACAGTGCGGCGAACCCTCCCGGCCGGATCCGGCTAGGTGCAGGCGACTTCGGCAGGAAAAGCCGGCCGCCAGGTGGCGACGCCGGGAATCTGGCTCCTTCAAAGTCTCCCGGTGTCGTCGCGGTCAGGGCATACCGCTCACATCGACGCCTGGCGTGCCACGGCTTCAGTTCGAGGTGGCGTTACATCCGTATATTTCGACCGATCCGGGCATACCCGCCGAATAGGCGGCCTCGACCATAGGTATGGGAAATTTTCCGTCTAGGGTCATTACTGCATGGTATGTGAGATCCCCGCAGAGATGTTTATGACAGCCCCGAGGTGAACACCCGCAATCAACGCGGGACCTTCGGGCGAATTGGCGGTCACCGAATCGATGAACGACATCACGTCACCCGCCGATTGATTACAGACACCCATGGCGTGATCACTGCCGGGATACACCTTCACCGTGCACGGCACACCGTAGCGCGCCAGCGCCGCGCACAATTCCTCCGAATGTTTCGGCGGAACCCATTCATCGGCCGAGTGGATGAGCAACATCGGCGGATCGCCTGCGCCGGCGTTCGTTTTCGACGCCATCGAACGCCACGTATCCGGGCATGCCACCGGTTCACATTCGCCGGCGAGAATGAATGCCGCGTCGCGAAGCACCTTGTCGTGATCGGATGAGTCGGTCTTCATGCCGTCCTCGTAGGCCATCTCGGGGTCAGCGACCGGTGACATCCCGACGACTCCCCGGAACACGTATCCCGCCTGTCCCAGTGTCCCGAGATTGGTGACCAACTGGCCCCCAGCCGACTCGCCGAACAGCACGACATCGGACATGTCGGCGGCGAAGTATCCGGCCCTGGCCGCGATCCAGTCATACGCGGCCGCGATGTCGTCTCGGGGGGCAGGCCACGGCACTTTCAGCCGATAATCCAGGTTGAACACTTGATATCCGCGATCGGCCATGAATCTCGCGTGGTAGTTCAACGACTCTCGTGTGCCCCTGCGCCAACCGCCGCCGTGGACCATGATGACCACAGGTCGCCTGCCGGAGGAAAGCGGATGCCAAATCGCCGTGAGCTCCGCCGGTCCGTAGTTGAACGAACGTTCCTGACGTGAGGTCGAGGCCATGGCGGAATCGGACGGCGTCATGGAAAACGCCATTATGACGGCGCAGAAAATGGCCGCGATTCGCTTGGGCATTTCAAAAATCTCTCGTGTATGCGTTCCATGCACTGCTCCGGCGAGCCGCATGGTATGCCGCACCGAGGACGGGAAACGACCGTTACGTCAAGAGCTGGAACGGCTTATTGAAGTCTTTGCCGCCGGATGAGTCGACGGATGAACCGTCGACTCGGGCCGGAATCCAGGGAATGATCACGGTGTTGGTGGGTGTCAGGGACGACCTGGGGGCGCCCCCATCCGGCCCCAGCCGCGGACTTCGTGTTGAGCGCAGTGCTGCTGACGGGCGCGACACTGCCGTTACCGGGACTCTTCGGCTGCGTGGGTCTCCTGGAAGACCTGCCGGGCGATCTGATAACCGTCGAAGGCCCGGGCGGCGCCGGCGTAGGCCTCGATGTGGATGAACGCCTCGACGATCTCTTCCGGAGTGACGCCGTTGTTGAGTGCGATGCGAAGCTGCCCGCGCAGTGGTTCGAGCGTGCCCAGTGTGGCGGCGATCGTCACGGAGACGAGGGCGCGGGTGCGGGTGTCGAGGACGTCGGTGCGTGGCCATGCGTCACCGAAGGTGTGGAGTGTGGCCAGGCGCGTGAAGTCTCCAGCGTTGGCGGGCTCACCCGGGCCGGGTTCCAGGAACGGTTCCAACCGCCTGCCGAGCAGTCGTGCGGCCGTGTCGAGTGCGGTCGCGTAGCCCGGTTCAATCTCGTCGTCGGTCATGGTGGTCCTCAATCACTTGTCGTCTCGGTGGGATGAGCGGACGCCGTCAGCTCAGGAGGATCGACCCTGCGGGCGGACGTCGAGCGTGCCGTACTGCCCGCCACGCACCCGTGCGGGATCGAACAGGTCCGCGAGGTAGGCGATGTCGTCCGCGCTGAGCGGCACGGCAGTGGCGGCGGCGTTCTGGCGTGCGTACGCCGCCCGCTTCGTACCGGGGATGGGCGCGATGTCGTACGGCTGGGCGAGCAGCCAGGCCAGGGCGATCTGCCCCGGTGCGTGTCCCCGTTCGGCGGCGAACGCCTGGAGTCCCTCGATGAGGCGGAGGTTGTGCTCGAAGTTCTCTTCCTGGAACTTGGGCAAGGTGGCGCGGAAGTCGTCGCCGGACAACGCGGTCCCGCTGGTGAAGCGGCCGGCGAGCGCGGCTCTCCCCAGGGGGCTGTACGGGACGAAGGTGATGCCCAGCTCGCGGCAGGTGGCGAGCACCTCCTGCTCCACCTCGCGGGCCCAGAGCGAGTACTCACTCTGGAGAGCCGATATCGGCGCCACCGCGGCCGCCCGGTGAAGCAGGTCCGGCCCGACCGCGCTGAGCCCGATCGCGCGCACCTTGCCCGCGGTCACCAGGTCGGCCATCGCGCCGACGGTGTCCTCGATCGGCACGGTGGGGTCGACGCGATGGCAGTAGTAGAGGTCGATGTGGTCGATGCCCAGGCGGCGCAGGCTGGCGTCGCAGGCGGCGGCCACGTACTCGGGGCGTCCGTCGAAGGCCACCCCGCCCTCCGGGGCGAGCCGCGCGCCGAACTTGGTGGCCAGGACCAACTCGTCGCGCACTCCGCGCACGGCGCGGCCCAGCAGCGCCTCGTTGTGCCCGAAGCCCTTCTGGGGCTGGCCGGTGGCCGCGCTGGCCGCGCCGTAGATGTCGGAGGTGTCGAAGAAGTCGATGCCGGCGTCGATGGCGGCATGAATCGTGGCGACGGACTCGTCCTCGTCGGCGTCGCCGTAGAACTGGGACATTCCCATGCAGCCCAGGCCGATCGGCCGGATGGAGATGTCGGTGTGTCCGAGGGTGATGCGGGCTTTCTGCACGATGGTCCTCCGGGCTCTCAGACCGCGATGGTCTTGTACTCGACGTACTGGGCGAGGCCCGTGGCGCCGAACTCGCGGCCGATGCCGCTGCTCTTGTAGCCGCCGAAGGCGCCGTCGAAGGTCGGGGTTGCTCCGTTCACAGTCATCCATCCGGTTCGGATCCTGCGGGCGACCTCGATGCCGTGGTCCCGGTCGGCGGTCCACACGCCGCCGCCGAGGCCGTACTCGGAGTCGTTGGCGATGCGGACGGCGTCGTCCTCGTCGTCGAAGGGGATGACGACCAGGACCGGGCCGAAGATCTCCTCACGGGCGATCCGCATGCTGCTGTCGACGTCGGCGAACAGCGTCGGACGGACGTAGTGCCCGCGTGCCGGCCCATCGGGCGTCTCCGGTCCGCCGGTGACCATCCGGGCGCCTTCGGCGATGCCGAGTTCGATGTAGGAGCGCACCCGCTGCTGCTGGTCGGCGCGCACCATGGGCCCGATGAAGGTCTGCGGGTCAGCGGGATCGCCGACGCGGAGCCCCTCCATCATCGTCTTCAGCGCGCCGACGACCTCCTCGTAGCGGCTGCGCGGGGCGAGGATCCGGGTGTGCGCCACGCAGCTCTCGGCGTTGTTGCCCAGCGACAGGAGCTTCAGCCCCTCCACGGCCGCCGTCAGGTCGGCGTCCTCGAGGATGATCGAGGCGGACTTCCCGCCCAGCTCCAGGCTGACCCTCTTGAGCTGCCCTCCCGCGATGGAGGCGATGCGCCGGCCCACCGCGGTGGAACCGGTGAAGGCGATCTTGTCCACGCCGGGGTGGGCGACCAGGTACTCGCTCGTCTCACGACCCGCGGGCAGGATGCTCACCACACCCTCAGGAAGACCGGCCTCGTCGAAGACCTCGGCGAGGGCCAGGGCGTCCAGAGCCGTCTCGGGAGAGGCCTTCAGAATCACCGTGCAGCCGGCGAGCAGCGCGGGCACCAGCTTGGCCAGGGCCGACTGGTGAGGCGCGTTCCACGGGATGATCGCGGCCACCACGCCCACGGGTTCGCGGCGCAGCAGCGTCGAGGACCCGTTCACGGCGCCCACCTGCTCGTCCCAGTCGAGGGCGGCGGCGGCGCGCAGATACGCGTTCGTCTGCTCGGGAACGCCCGACTGGTGCGTCCAGCGGGTGAACCACAGCGGCGTGCCGTTCTCGGAGGTGACCAGAGCGGCGAACTCCTCGGCACGTGCCGCGTGCAGCTTGGAGAACCGCTCCACCGCGGCGTGCCGCTCCTGTGGGCTCATCCGAGGCCAGGGTCCCTCGTCGAACGCCCGCCGCGCGGCTGCGACCGCCGCGTCGACGTCGGCGGGAGCGGCGTGCGGTGCGGTCCCGACCAGCGAAAGGTCGTGCGGCGAACGCACCTCCAGGACGCCGCCGGTGGCCGGAGCGACCCACTGTCCTCCGACGTACAGGTTGTCGTAAGTGATCACGACGTTTCCCCCAAATTAGGTGTCCAATGGACCTTTACGACTGTAGCGGTCCATTGGACACGTATCAAGTGTCCGATGGACCGCTATTCTGAGGGCGGCCATGATCCGCGGGGCGCGAGGAGGTTCGATGGACGACGTCGAGGGGCCGGCCTTCCAGCGGGCCAGACGGCCCGAGCACCGGGAACTGCGCCGGCAGGAGATCCTGGACGCCGCGGAGGCGCTGCTGGCCGAGATGCCGGCGGAGGAGATCAGTCTCCGGGAACTCGGACGCCGGCTGGGGGTGTCCAAGACGCATGTGGTGCGCTATTTCGAGAGCCGCGAGGGCGTCTTCCTCGGGCTGCTCAACAGGGTGCTGCTGTCCTGGCTCGAGGCTCTGCCGGACGAGTGGCCGGCCCTGCCCTGCGAGCCTGACCGGGTGATGCGGGCCTGGGCAGACTCCCTCGCCGCCCGGCCGGTCCTGTGCCAACTGTGGAGCCTGCTGCCGAGCGTGCTGGAGCGGAACGTCTCCGCCGACACCGTGCGCGCCTACAAACTCCTCGACCTGGAACGCCGCACCAGGCTGGCGAAGCTGATCAGAGACCGGGTACCGGCCCTCAGCGCGGACGACGCGCTCACTTTGACGCGATACGCCGTCGTCTCACTGGTCGGCCTGTGGCCGTTCAGCAACCCGACCCCGACCGTCGTCGAGGCCACGGCCGATCCCCGGCTCACAGGCTCCCGAGTGGACTTCGCCGCCATGTACGGCGAGATCCTCCAGACCACCCTCGCCGGACTGCTCGCCCGCGCATGAAGGGGAAGGTGTGCCGCTCGGCTCGACCGTCGCGGAGCAGAGCGGCACACCGGTGTGCAGGACGCGGGGGAGCAGGTGGTCAGTCGAGAGATCGGGCGCGGGCGATGAGATCCGCGAGTTCGGTCACGTCCGGGTCCTCGGTGACCTCCGCGAGTTGCGCGGCACGGGCCGACAGGTCCTCCAGCCCGAGTCCCAAACGTTCGCCGCCCGTGTCCCAGTGCGTGCGAAGCCGCTCGGCGAAAGCCGCGGCGACCACGTCCACCTGGAACCGCGGCCCGGTGGAGCTCCACAGGTCCGGCGACAGACCCGCCGTGTCCACCGATCCGCTCACCTCGGAGGGACGGCGGGTGTCGGGGTCGAGCCATCGGACGGTCGCGGTGGCGAGTTGCCCTTCGGCCCCGGGCCGCAGCCGCACCCAGTAGAGCGCCGTGACGGCGTGGCCAGGGCCGACCTCTCCGCCGTCGCGGGAGTCGTCACGGAACTCCTCAGGCGAGAGCTCCCGGTTCTCGTACCCCATCAGCGTGTACGAGTCGACGAGGCCGGGGTTGAACACGACCTGCGCCTTGGCGTCGCGCGCCCGGACGTCGAGCGTGGCGGGCAACCGGTCGACGAACACCTTGCGCGCCTCGTCCAGCGAGCTGACGTAGACCGCCGCCCCGTCGCCGTTGTCGGCGAGCTGCTCCATCAGGTGGTCGCCGTACTCGCGCCCGACCCCCACGCACAGCAGCGTGACCTGTTTGCCCGCGTAGTCGCCGACCCTGTCCAAGATGGCCTGCCATTCGGTCTCGCCCGTGTTGGCCAGCCCGTCCGACAGCAGGATCACCCGGTTGGTCGCCGACGGCCGGAACGTTCGCGACGCCTCCGTGTAGCCGGTGACCAGTCCGTCTTCAAGGTTGGTCGAGCCTTCGGGGACGAGTTCCTCGATCGCGGAGTGGAGGTGCGAGCGCTCCGACACCGGGGTCATCGGCGTGAGCAGCCGCGCCGAGCTACTGAAGGACACGATCGACACCTGGTCGCCCGGCATGAGCTGGTCGACGAGCGTGTGCAGGGCCCCACGGACCAGGTCCAGGCGGCCGGTCTCCGCCATCGAGCCCGACACGTCCACCACGAAGGTCAGGTTGGCCGGCTTGCGTGCCGCGGACTCCGTCCCGCGGGTCTGCAGGCCGACGCGGACGATGGCGGCGCCGCTCGAGCGGGCTCCGTCGACGTGTACGGCGAAGCCGTTGTCGTCGGGCTCCGCGTAGTCCTGGCGGAAGGCGTTGACAAATTCCTCGATCCGTACCTGACCTGGCTCGGGCCACCGGCCCTCCTGGATGGCCCGGCGCGTGTAGCCGTACGACGCGGTGTCGACGTCGAGGGCGAATGTGGACATCTGCTGGTCTATCGCGTCCCGTTCGCCGGGATTCGCGGGCGCCGCCATCGTGGGCGCGTCAACCGATGTCCCGGCGGCATTCGGCGAGTTGGACGGGCCGCCGCACGCCGAGCCCAATAGGACAAGCGCGACGACGGCGGAGAGAACACGTGGTTTCATGGAGTGCCTCCATTCCGGTTCACCCCCTTAGGACGCAACTGCCGTACGGCGAAAGCGGGCGCGTCACCCAAGCGAGCACAAAGCGTTCCCACCACGTGATCAACGCTCGCGGGCGGCGAGGCCGCCCACGAGGCCGTCAGGGGCTCGGCGCCGTACACCCAGGGCACGAGGCAAAGCCCCCGTGACCCGATGGGCGACTCCGGGGCGGATGACGCGCCGCCCTGCTCACCAGGTCTTGCCGGCCTGCTCACGGATCGTGCGGTTGATGCGGTTGAAGAAGTTGGTCATCGCGATCTCCAGGATGATCGCGGACAGCTGCCTCTCGTCGAAGTGCGCGGCGGCGGCGTCCCAGATCTCGTCGGTCACGCCCGGCGCGCCGTCCTGAATCCGGGTGGCGGCCTCGGTCAGCGCGAGCGCCGCCCGCTCCTCCTCGGTGAAGAAGGGCGTCTCGCGCCACGTGACCACGTTGTGCAGCCGCACCTCGGTCTCTCCGTGCTTCTTCGCCGACTCGACCCCGGCGAACACGCACGGGCTGCAGCCGTTGATCTGGCTGGCCCGCAGGTGGACCAGCTCCAGCAGGCGCGGGTCGACGCCACCGGCGTGAATCGCCTTGTGGAGATGCTGGATCGCTGTGATCACGTCGGGGTTCGCCGCACTCTTCATTCGTGCTTCCATCGGTCCTGCTCCTTCAGCGGTTACCTGTGCCCATCCGGGCCCGTCATCACCTGTGACGGAGCAGTTCCGAGGAAGGTAACAAGATGTCCGACACCAGCCCGGCGGACCCGGTGGCCGAGGCGTTCGAGTCAGAGCGCGACCGGCTGCGCGCGGTCGCCTACCGCATGCTCGGATCGCACGCCGACGCCGAGGACGTGGTCCAGGAGGCCTGGTTGCGGCTCTCCCGCCAGGGCGCGGCGACGATCCACAACCTGGCCGGCTGGCTGACCACGGTGGTCGGCCGGATCAGCCTCGACGTCCTGCGATCACGCCGGGCCCACCCTGAGGCGTCCTACGACGACCGGTTGCCCGAACTCGTGGTGACGGTCGACGACGGCGCCGCACCGGAGGACGACGTCGCGCTCGCAGACTCGGTCGGGCTCGCGCTCCTCGTCGTCCTCGAGTCGCTCAGGCCGAGCGAGCGGCTGGCGTTCGTGCTGCACGACCTGTTCGCGGTGCCGTTCGACGAGATCGGCCGGATCCTCGGCAAGTCCGCCGACGCCACCAAGATGCTCGCCAGCCGCGCCCGCAGGAAGGTGCAGGCGACCGAGCGGCCGACGGTCGTCGGACGGGAGCAGCGAGAGGTGGTCCAGGCCTTCCTCGCGGCGGCTCACCGCGGCGACTTCGAGGGGTTGCTGCGCGTACTCGACCCCGAGGTGAGGCTGACCGTCGACACCCCCGATGGTGTGGTCGTCATCCTCGGCGCCACCAAGGTCGCCGCCGGCGCAGCCACGCGAGTCGCCACCGGCGCAGCCGCGCGGGGGCGAGCGGTGCTCGTCAACGGCCTTCCCGGGTTCGTCTCCTGGCGCGAGGATGGAACTCCGCTCTCGGTCATCGCGTTCACCGTCGTCGACGGCCGGATCGTTGCCATCGCAACCGTGATCGACCCGGCCAGGCTCGCGTCGATGAACCTGCCGGATCCGGGGTGACTCACTGCCGCAGCGGCCGCCGCCGTACGGATGGGCAGCGCGCGGTCGCCGCAGTGGGGATAGGCAGCGCATGCCCGGCGCTCATCACTCCTCCGTGTCCGGCACCGGTGAGATCGCCGCACCGGCCGACAGCAGTCTCTCCGCCAGCGCGCGACAGCGCCTCCCGAGCTCCGGAGGGTCGAGCACCTCGAAGTCATGCCCCAGCAGAAGCACATGCATGAGCACGGAGTCGAGGTTGGCGCCGCCACTGAGCACCTCGCAGAGCTCGTTTCCCCGCCGTCGTACGACGGCCGCCGACGCCGGAATCTGCGCGCGCACCGTGTCGGCCGACGCGTGCACGAGGAAGCGCGCCTGGTGTGGGTAGACGCGGCTCGCCACACTCTCCTGCACGTACGTCGCCGCGTCGGGCGCCCGACGCGGGCGGAAGCGCCTGGTCCGTGCGGACACATCGGTCATCCGGTCGACGCGGAAGCTGCGCCAGTCGTCGCGATCGAGGTCGTAGGCGAGGAGGTACCAGCGCCGGTCGGAGGCGACCAGGCGGTAGGGCTCGACCCGCCGCCGTCGCACCTCGCTCCCGGACGGGTAGTCGAAGCCGGCCTCGACCTTGTCGCGGCAGGCTCGGGCCAGCGTCACGAGCATCTTGGGGTCGACCGGCGCGCGGCCTCCGCCGAAGGACTCCACCGAGTCGGAGAGCGCACGCACCTCGTGCCGCAGCCGGGTGGGCAGCACCCCGTCGAGCTTGGTCAGCGCCCGGAGTGCCGCCTCGCCGGCCCCGGCGACCGCGCCACCCGCGCCGACGAGCAGCGAAACCGCGGTGGCGATCGCCTCCTCGTCGTCGAAAAGCAGCGGCGGCAGGTCCTGTCCCGGGCCGAGCCGGTAGCCGCCGCCGACACCCTGGTTGGCATGCACCCGATAGCCGAGCGTGCGCAGCCGCTCGACATCACGCCGGACCGTGCGCGGTGTGACCCCGAGCCGGTCGGCGAGCTCGGGGCCGGTCCAGACCTGGCGCTGCTGCAGAAGCCCGAGCAGGGCGAGCACCCGCTCCGTCGTGCCCCGCTCGTCAGCGCTCGCCCCGGCCATATTTCCCACACTGCCAGAGATAGCGGACCGATGCTGTCCGCTATGGGTGTCAGGGTGCCTCCATGGACGCAGACGAACTCGACTGGAATCGAACGCTGCGCGAGCAGTGGGAGTTCCACTGGAACCATCAGCTCCGAGCCAGGCTTCACGGCCTCACCGACGATGAGTACTTCTGGTCGCCGGTGCCGGACGCCTGGAGCGTACGGCCGCGCGCCGGCTCGACGGCGCCCGTGCCGATCGGGGCCGGGGACTTCACGATCGACTACGCCTTCCCCGAGCCGGTCCCCACGGCCTTCACCACGATCGCCTGGCGACTCGGTCACGTCATCGTCGGCGTGCTCGCCGCACGCAACGCGGCGCACTTCGGGGCGCCGGCGGCGTCGTACGAGACCTGGGAGTACGCCGGCAGCGCGGCCACGGCCCTCGACCAGCTCGAGGCCCAGCTCGCCGTCTGGCTGGCGGGGGTGCGCGGCCTCGGGGAGCCCGGGCTCCGGGTCCCGGTCGGTGAGAAGGAGCCCTACCCCGAGTTGCCCATGGCCGCGCTGGTGCTGCACATCCACCGCGAGCTGATCCACCACCTGTCCGAGGTCTGCCTGCTGCGCGACCTCTACCTGCACACCAAGCCCGCCGCGAACGGAGTAACCCGATGAGCCGCCATGTCCAGATCACCTTCGACGCTCACGACCCGCGGGCGCTGTCGTCCTTCTGGCGCGACGTGCTGGGCTACGTCCACCCCGGCCCGCCCGGAGTCGAGCTGCCTGAGGGCGCCGACCCGCTGGCCGCGTGGGACGACTTCCTGGCGCGGGTCGGCGTACCGGAGGAGCAGCGCAACACGAGGTCGGCCATCGAGGACCCGGACGGGCACGGCCCACGATTGTTCTTCCAGCAGGTGCCGGAGGACAAGATCGCCAAGAACCGCGTCCACCTCGACGTCCGTGCGGCTCCCGGACTGCAGGGAGAGGAGCGGATGGCGGCGCTGGAGGACGAGTGCGACCGGCTCGTCGCGCTCGGAGCGAAGCGGGTGCGTCGATACGAACCCGAGCCCCCGATGAGTGGTGGCTTCATCGTGATGACCGACCCCGAGGGCAACGAGTTCTGCCTGGACTAATCACACCGTGCCGCTACCTGCGGCGAGACCCTGAGCCACCGCGATGGCCTGCAATGGCCGTCTCGGTGGTTCTCACCATTACGTAGCTGATCACGGTTGTCATGTGCCCCGGTTGTGCCCTGATCTAGCCTGTAGCCATGACGATCGAAGATCGCCCCGATCTGAAGCTCGTTCTTCGTCTGATACGCGGTGAGGTCGTCAATGGCGAAGTGGGCATCAAGATCGATGGTGGCCCCTTCAATGGTCGGACTCGCATCGTGTCACTGGACTCGCGTGGAGTGCCCCCAAGGAGCACACGAGGGCGTACGGCCAGCAGTGACGTATGGCACGTGTACCGGCTCGCGTCCGCTCCGGGATCCGCCGCAGGGTGGATCTACGCATACGTTGGCACGGAACCATTTGGCGAAGATCAGTCTCTGTGATTCTGCTGCTGGTTCCGAGCCTTGGCCGGAGGTGCCATCGACGGCGGTACAAGTCTGGGCCCTTGCCTCGTAGTAGAGCTCGAACTCTCACCTGTCACTCCGCCACCTGCGCAGATCACGTCGAGTAGTGCTCTGACCAGGCAATATAGCTCTCAACGTCTCCCGTTGGCTTCCGGCGTCTTACGACCTCGGACGGAACTGGGAGGTGCCAACGCCTGGCGGCACCGGGATGAGCCCTGCACCCGCTCAGCCCGGTTCTTGCTGGATGTCGGTGTAGCGACCGGGCATCACCATGCAGTACAGGCCGCCGGTCTCGTTGGTCATGCAGTAGACCGGCCGTGACGAGTCGAAGTCGCCCGCGTTACGCTGCTCGCCGACTTTCTGGATTGTGATGTTCTGCGGGCTGGGTGGCTCTTGCACAGGGTCCTTATCCCATGGGTGCCACGCCAGCAGGCCTCCACCGATACCGGCGAACAGGATCGCGGTGGCTAGCAGGCCATTGCCGGCCCGGGGTTTTGTGGTCGTGGCCTGCGGCTGAGGCGGTGACAGCTGCGGTACGGGGGTATCCGGGTGCGACATGCCAGACAGTCAACATCATCGCTTCCTTGATCGGATAGGCGAGCGGGTGTGCTGCCCGCCGCCCCCGGTTCCCATCCCTTTCCCTTGCGGCCGGCGAATGCGATACCTCCTCCCTACCTACACGACGGGCTGGTAGGCGTCGGAGGAGGGGCTGCGCCTGCTGGCGAGCTGGGGCGTAGACGCCTCGCGGGACTGGTCGGTCGCCACGCGCCGCTGAACTCCTCTCGGTCACCGCTGTCGGCCGCCATCCGATCCGACGCAGGACGCAGCTCCTCAGATTCGCCCGAAGGTCCTGATCAGGCGACGTTGCCGCCCGGGATCCGTGTCGGAGCGAACCACTCCTGAATCCAGTTCGGGTAGGCGATCGGCGCCCGGCTGACCTCGTCGAGTTCGGCGAGATCCTGCTCGGTGAGGGCCAGATCGCTGGCGGCGACGTTGTCCTTGAGCTGGTCCAGCTTGCGGACGCCGACGATGACGCTGGTGACGGCGCGCTGGGCGAGCAGCCAGGCGATCGCGACCCGAGCGAGGCTCACCTCGTGCCGCGCGGCGACGGTCCGCAGCACGTCGAGCACCCTGAAGCCCTTCTCCTCGTCGAAAGGCACGAAGTCGAAGCCGTTCCGGGCTCGGCGGGAGTCCGGTTCGGTGGTCACCCCGCCGCGCTCGAACTTGCCCGTGAGGAATCCGCCGACAAGCGGTTGCCACACCGTCAGACTCAGCCCCGCGTCCTCGGCCAGGGGCACCAGGTCACGCTCGGCGTCACGCGACAGCAGCGAGTAGTGCGTCTGGTTGGCGACGAACTTCGCCTGGTTGTGCAACGCGGAGACGCCCAACGCCTTGCTGATCTGCCAGGCGGCGAGGTTGGAACAGCCGATGTAGCGGACCTTGCCCTGTCGTACCGCGTCGTCGAGCGCGCTCAGCGTCTCCTCGATCGGCGTCACGTGGTCGTGGTTGTGGAGCTGGTAGAGATCGATGTACTCGGTCTTCAGCCGGCGCAGGCTGTCCTCCAGTGCCCGCATCACGTGCAGACGGGAAAGCCCCTGGTCGTTGGGCCCCGGCCCGACGGGAGCGAGCAGTTTGGTGGCGAGCAGCACGTCTCGCCGGCGCCGCCCGATCGCCCGGCCGAGCAACTCCTCGCTCTCGCCGTCGGCGTAGACGTCGGCGGTGTCGATGAAGTTGATCCCGGCGTCGAGTGCCGTGCCGACGATCCGATCCACTTCCTCCTGCCCCAGTGCTCCGTGGGTGCGGTACACCGGGTGCTCCTTGCCGCCGAACGTCATCGCGCCCAGGGAGATCTCGGAGACCCAGACCCCGGTACGGCCGAGCAGACGGTATTTCACCAGCTATTCCTTCCTGCATGTACGTCCGGCCGACCGGCGGGCGGCCAGGCGTCTCCCGCCTTTCCGATCGCCGCGTCCGGACATCGTGTCCGGAAACGCTACACGATGTCCGGACGAGGTGTAGTGTGACGTTCGCCGCTGAGCGACCCCTAGGATCCGGACATGCCTTCGATCACCCGACGACGCACCGCGAATGTCGGCCGACCCACCTCGGCCGAGGCGGACATCCTGTCCGCGACGCAGCGTCTCCTGATCGACGGCGCGAACTTCACCGAGCTCGGCGTGCAGCAGATCTCCGCCGAGGCCGGTGTCGCCCGCTCGACCTTCTACAGCCACTTCCGCGACAAGGTCGACCTGCTCGTGCGCCTGGCCGCCGAACTCATGACCTCGTCCTTCGACGTCACCTCGGCCTGGACCCCGGCGGACGGCGTCGAAGGTCTCGAGGACGTCTTCCTGCAAGTGGTGAAGGTCTATCGGAAACACGCCGCCGTACGGCGGGCGCTCACCGAGGTCGCCACCTACGACGCGACCGTGCGTGACTTCTGGGGTGCGGAACTCGACCAGTTCACGGACTGGACGGTCGCGGTGCTCCGCGCCGAGCAGGACGAGGGCCGCACCCCCGCCGACCTCGATCCGGTGAGCGCCACCCGGGTGATCGTCATGGGCGGCGAACGGGCCCTCGTCGACCACGTCACCGCCGGGGATCCCGGCAGCGACGCCGCGTTCGCCCGCGAGCTGGCGTTGACCTGGTGGTACGGCGTATACCGCCGCCCGGCGGACTAGGCGCGCCGCAGTTCAGAAGGGCGCAGATGTGCTCCAGGGGACATGCCGGCGAGGTACGGCTTCGGGCGATACCTGACACGCCTGATTGACTAATCGTCCGAAAAGGGTGCGGTTTGGGGTAGTTCATCGCTAACGTTGCGGCGAACCGAAAAGGGCCCCACCCCCGAGGGTCCTCGCACAAGGAGGTGGTTATGCGACACTTTTTCGGCTTCCTCGTCGGTGTAGTCGTCGCGGCGGTACTGCTTGTCGGAGGCGGCTGGGCCGCCCAGGAGCTGACTCGGGGTATCTCACAACACCTCGACCCGGCCACGGACACGCGGATGCTGATCGCTCTCGGCGTGGTGGTCGTGACCGGCGTGCTCCTCGGGCTGGTGCTGGCCCTGCGGACGTCGCCGCTCGCGACATTGGTCCCGGCGCTGGCGCTGCTGGCCTGGACCGTGGTGTACGTCCTCGACGTCTCGACGGCCACCGGCCTCGTCCCCACCGGCGCCGCCCTCCAGGCGGAGCTCGTGCTGGCAGGCAAGGGCATGACCACGCTGCTGTCCAGCGGACTGTACGGCCTGCTCGGCGCGGCCCTGTTCATCCCCGTCCTCATGCCGTCCCGCTGGGCGGGCCCTGTGGACGAGGACGAGGAGGACGAGTTCGAGGAGGAGAAGAAGGAGGAGGAGACGGCCAGCTTCTGGGACAAGGCCGACATCCCGCTGGTGACCGCGCCCAAGTAGTCGCCGGCTGCATGATGCGCAACCGGGGGAGCGGCCGGTGCTCCGATCAGGCCTGCGACTCTCCCAGCTGCATGATGCGCGTGCCCATGACAACGGCCGCCCGAGTGTCCGCGTGTGCGGTACTCCGGGCGGCCGTTGTCATGGGCGGTCCGCGTCGGCCGGCCGGCACGCCATGAGGGACCTTCGTCCCTTACCGGGGGCGGCGCGCTCAGGCAGGCTGTAGGGCGTGAGAACGGATTCGGCCGGGTTGCAGGTTCTTTCCCCGGAAGAGTGCATGGCGCTGCTGGCCTCCGCGCGAATCGGCCGCATCGTCTACACCGATCGCGCCCTTCCTGCCGTGCAACCTGTCGACTTTCACCTCGACGGTGAGCGGATCGTCATCCTCACATCCAGCGGTTCGAAGCTCGCGGTGGCCGCCGCGAACGCCGTCGTCGCCTTCGAGACCGACGAGTACGAGGTCGAGACGCGCACGGGCTGGTCGGTGACCGCGGTGGGGCGCTCACGGACGGTGGACGAGCCCGAAGAGGCCGCCGCGCTCGCCCGTCTGCCGCTCAGGTCGTGGGCGCCGGGGCGTGACCACTACATCGTGGTGGATCTCCAACAGCTTTCCGGGCGCCGGATCCGTCGCTAGGCGATCGGCACCCGCCACAGCAGCCGGGTTCCGGTGGGTTCGACCCGCGCCACCTCGAACGAGCCGCCGAGTCCGCGCGCGCGTTCCTCGAGATTCCGCAGCCCGCTACGCCGCCCGCCGGCCGGCACTCCCACCCCGTCGTCTTCGACGGTCAGGGTCAGCCACCCTTCTTCGGCCCGTACGGTCACGTCCGAGCGGTAGGCCTTGGCATGCCGGACCACGTTGGACAGCGCCTCGCGGAGGACGGCCAGCAGTTGGTCGCCGAGTTCCGCCGGCACCTCGTTGTCGAGCTGGCCCTCCATGCTCAGGCCGGGCATGAAGCCGAGGTGTCCGCGGGCACCCTCCACGACGTCCACGATTCGGGCGCGCAGGCTGGGCGCTCCCGCGTCGTGAGGCGTCTGAAGTGCGAAGATCGTCGAGCGGATCTGCCTGATGGTTCCGTCAAGCTCGTCGATGGCGCTCTGGAGCCTTGACGAAGCCTCCGGCCGCTCCACCAGGCGGACCGTGCTCATGAGCGTCATGGCCACGGCGAACAGCCGCTGGATGACGATGTCATGCAGATCCTTGGCGATGCGGTCACGATCCTCCAGCAGTCCCAGCCGCTCCGCGTCCTTACGCGTCTCCGCCAGTTCGAGGGCGACGGCGGCCTGCCCGGCGAAAGCGTGGAGCGTGCGGAGCTCGGAGGCGCTGAACGGGATGCGTCCCGAGCGTTTCCCCAGCGACAGGACGCCTCGGACGGCTCCCGCCGCGCCGAGCGGCACGGCGGCCTGCGGGCCGACGGACAGGCGGCCTGGGCCGGCCGCCCCGAGATCGTTTTCGGCCGGGTTGTCCGCCGTCAGGGGTTCGCCGGTGAGGAAGGCGCGTCCGGTCAGGGTGCCGGCGATCTCCTCTGTGGTGTGCCGCCTGTGCCCCTCCTCGTCGACCGTGCGGAAGGTCCCGGGGTCCGCGCCCGGCAGCACGATCGTGACCTCGTCGGCGCCGGCCATCTCTCGGGCCCGCCGCGCCAGGAGCGCGAGGACCTCCTGCGGCTCGGCCCCCGACAGGAGCGCCGTGGTGATCTCGGATGAGGCCTGAAGCCACGTTTCGCGGCGCCGGGTCTCCTCGAACAGCCGGGCGTTCTCGATCGCGACGCCGGCCGCGGTGGCCAGGGCGACGACGATCGCCTCGTCCTCCTCGTCGAACTCCTCTCCGCCACGTTTCTCCGTGAGGTAGAGGTTGCCGAAGACCTCGTCCCGGACTCTCACGGGGACGCCGAGGAAGGTTCCCATCGGAGGGTGGCCGGCCGGGAAGCCGTAGGACTCGGGGTGATGGGCGATGTCGGCCAGCCTCAGCGTTTGAGGCTCCTTGATCAGCAGTCCGAGCAGGCCCAGGCCGTGCGGCCAGTGGGCGATCCTCGCGATCTCCTCCTCGGTGAGTCCGACGGGGACGAACTGCACCAGCGTGTCGTCCTCACCGATGACGCCCAAGGCGCCGTAACTGGCGTCGACCAGCGTGGTGGCGGTCTCGACGATCCGGTGCAGCACCGTCTCCAGATCGAGATCGCTCCCCACCGACACGACCGCGTCGAGAAGCCCGTGGACGCGGTCACGCGTCGCCAGCACCGCGTTCAACCGCGACTGCAGTTCCGACAGCAGGTCGTCAAGCCGCATGTGCGGAATCAGCGAACGCGGCTCGTTCTCCGTCATACCGGGAAGTCTCCCACTCATCACCTGACCGAGGTGGTGGACGTGGCGGCAGTGCCGAAGGTCCCATGTCGGCCGGGACATCCGCATGGACGGGCCGAGCCGTACGGCACTGCCCGCCGGAGCGGCGAAACGGTGTGCTGGGAGTAGCAGGAAACAGTGAACCCCCGCGCTGAAAGGGCCGATCATGGCACTCGTCGAAGGGCGCCACCAGGGTGGCGCCGCTCCCCGCACGGCCGTCGTGGACACGCCGCGGACGACCGGAACCACGGCATACGTCTGGGCGATCGCGCGCATCGCCATCGGATGGATCTTCCTCTGGGCCTTCCTGGACAAGGTCTTCGGCTGGGGGTTCGCCACTCCCGCCGACCGCGCGTGGATCCACGGCGGCAGCCCCACCACGGGCTTCCTCAAGGGCACCGGCGACAACGCGCTCGGGAGCGTCTTCTCCAGCCTGGCCGGACAGGTGTGGGTCGACTGGCTGTTCATGATCGGCCTGCTCGGCATCGGCACGGCCCTCATCCTGGGGGCCGGAACGAGGATCGCCGCCGCGACGGGCGGCCTGCTCCTGGTGTTCATGTGGGCGGCCTCGCTGCCGCTGGAGAGTAATCCCCTCATCGACGAGCACATCGTCTACGCCGTCGTCCTGGCCGGTCTGGCCCTGGCAGGTGCCGGTGACACCCTGGGCATCGGCGGGTGGTGGCGGCACACCGCCCTCGTCCGGCGGTTCCCCATCCTCAAGTAGACCCTCCGCCCGGCCGCACCCGCCCTTTCCCCGGAAGGGGCGGGTGCGGCCGCATGCGGTCTTCAGGGGGTGCCGGCGGACGGTTTGCCGGCCTTCAGCCGTGCGGCGAGGGCCGCGACCTGGGTACGGCGCTGCATGCTGAGCTTGCTCAACAGGTTGGAGACGTAGTTCTTCACGGTCTTTTCGGCCAGGAAGAGCCGCTCTCCGATCTGCCGGTTGGTCATCCCCTCGCCGATCAGCTCCAGGATGTGCCTCTCCTGGTCGGTGAGCGCGGCGAGCGGGTCCTTCTGGCCGGCCTGGTCGCGTAGCCGGTGCAGCATGGTGGCGGTGGTCGCGGGATCGAGCAGGGACTGGCCCCGCGCGACCGTGCGCACCGCGCCGACCAGGTCGGAGCCGTGGATCTGCTTGAGCACGTACCCGGCGGCGCCCGCCATCACGGCGTTGAACAGGGCCTCCTCGTCGGCGAACGAGGTCAGCATCAGGCAGGCCAGCTCGGGCACCCGGGAGCGGACCTCCCGGCAGACGTCCACACCGCTGCCGTCGGGGAGCCGCACGTCGAGCACGGCGACGTCGGGCTTCAGCGCCGGGATGCGCGCCACCGCCGACTCTGCGGTTCCCGCCTCACCCACGACCTCGATGTCGTCCTCGGACTCCAGCAGCGCGGCGACGCCGCGCCGCACCACCTCGTGATCATCTACTAGGAACACCCGAATCATGTCTAGGACGCTAACCATGCGAGGTCCCCGCCGGTAGAGGACCAAGGTCCCTTGATGCGGGTCCTCGATTCGGGCGAACACGTGAGCGGCCGGAGGACACCCGGCCGCTCTGTGGAAGGCAGTGCCTCCCGCGTTTCCGTGTCGATGGTTCACCGCAGACGACGTCGATAGGGAGAGGGACGGGCGGGCGCCGGCGCCAGGCGGAGGCGGACGTCCACGGCGACGGCGCCCGCGGGCGTGACGATCACGGGATTGAGGTCGATTTCGGCGATTTCGGGGATCTCGTCCATGAGTCGGCCGACTCCGACGATGTGCGCGGCGAGGGCGCTCACGTTCGCCTCCGGACTGCCCCGGTATCCGTGCAGGAGGGGTGCGCAGTGGAGTTCGCCCAGCATTCGCCCGGCCTCCGCGCGGCTGAGGGGAGGCACGCGGAAGGAACGGTCGATCAGCAACTCGGCGGTCACGCCTCCCATGCCGACCATGACCAGGGGCCCGAACGTCTCATGCGAAACGCCGCCCACGATCATCTCGACGCCTCCGGGGATCATGTGCTGGATCAGCCCTCCCGCCATGGCGGGTCCGACTCGTTCCACCATCTCGGCATAGGCCTGCCGTACCTCCTCGAAACTGCGAAGGTTCGTCCGCACCCCGCCCACGTCGCTCTTGTGCACCAGGTCGGGGCCGGTCGCCTTGAGCACCACGGGCAGGCTCAGCCACATGGCCGCCTCGCAGGCCGAATCCGGCCCGTCGACCGAGATCGCCTCGGCCATCCGGAGCCCGTAGCAGTCGAGCAGGCGTGCCGCGGTCGAGTAGTCCAGCCAGCGGCCCTGCGGGTGCTCCGCGAGATCGGCGTCGACGATGTCGCGAGCAGCCGCCGCGCGCACTGGAGGTACCTCCGCGGGAGGGTCGGGCGGCCGTGAGCGCCATGCGGAGTAGTCCGCGGCCCGTCCGAGGGCGTGAACCGCCTGCTCGGGAAAGGCATAGGCCGGGACATCGGAGCCGATCATCTCGTCGTGTCCGAGCACGCAGGCCAGCACGGTCTTGTCCGCACCGGCCGACGCGGCCGCGATGGACTCGCGCGTTCGAGCGATGCCCGAGCCGAAGGGCGGTGTGTAGACCGCCAGGACGGCGTCGACGCCGGGATCGGCCAGCACGATCCGCAGGGCATCCGCGAGTTCCTCGGCCGAGCCGTCCGCGGTGACGTCCACGGGGTTGCCGACGGCCGCGGCCGGCCGCAGCCGGGCTCGCAACGCCTCCCTCGACGCCTCCGACAGTTCGGGAACGAGGAGACCTCGCCGCTCGCACGCGTCAGCCGTCATCGCCTGAGGTCCTCCGGAGTTGCCGACGATCGCGACCCGGCGGCCGGCCGGAAGCGGTTGCGCGGCGAGCAGTCGCGCGGTGTCGAGCATGTCCTGGACGCTGTCCTCTCGAATCACGCCCGAGGCCCGGAGCAAGGCGTCCACCGCCGTGTCCGGAGTGGCCGCCGCCGCGGTGTGGGACCGTACGGCTCGGCCACCGGCCGTCCCTCTGCCGCTCTTGACGACGATGATCGGTTTCTTGGCCGCCACGCGCCGGGCGATGCGGCCGAACCGGCGCGGATTGCCGAACGACTCCAGATACAGCGCGATGACCTCGGTCGCCGGGTCGTCCTCCCAGTATTCGAGCAGGTCGTTGCCGCTGATGTCGGCCTTGTTCCCGACGGAGGCGAAGGAGGAGACGCCGAGGCCCATCTGGGCCGCGCGATCGAGCATCCCGACGGCGACAGCCCCGGACTGCGACATCAGCGCCAGGTTTCCCGCCGACGGTTGATGGGGGAGGAAACTCGCGTTGAGCGCCGTGGCCGTGTTCACCACACCCAGGCAGTTCGGCCCGACCAGGCGCATCCCCGCCTCGCGACAGATCCTCAGCAGCTCGGCTTCCCGGTCGGCGCGCCCCGCCTCCGCGAAGCCCGCGCTGACCACGACCAGGCTGCGCACGCCGTGCCGCGCGCAGTCGCGGGCGACGTCGAGCACCGCGGCGGCCGCGACGGCGACGACGGCGAGCTCCGCCTGCCCGGGAGCGGCGGACAGGTCGGGATACGCCTCCAGGCCCTCCACCTCGGCCGCTTCGGGGTTGATCGGGTAGATCGGGCCGGCGAAGCCGCCTGCGATCAGGTTGCGCAGCACGCGGTGGCCGACGTTGGCGGGGTCGCGGCCCGCCCCAATCACCGCGACGGAGCGGGCGCCGAACAGGCCGATCAGAGAGTTGCGCTCCGCCTCGTGTGCCCGGGCGTCGATCGCCGTCAGCAGCCCGGCGGTCGTGCCCGTGGAGATCCGGAACTCCTCCCACCCGTCGATGTGACGGCGCCGCACCTCCAGGCCGGCGTCCTCGATCACCTGGATGACCGACCTGTTCTCGGCGAGTACGTCGGCGACGAGTTCCTTGATGCCGTTCTCCGCCGCGTTCAGCGCCAGATGCTCCAGGAGCACCGTCCCGAGCCCGCGTCCATGCGCCGCGTCGTCGAGCAGCACACCCAGGTCGGCCTGATCGGCCGCGTCGTCGCCGATCCATTCCGCGACGCCGACCAGCCGGCCCGACATGGTCGCGACCAGTGCGTGACCCCGATAAGCGGGCCCGATCATCCGGTCGACGTAGGCGTGGGCCGTGGCGGTGCCTCCAGCGGCGAACCTCATGTAGACAGAGCGCTCGGAAGCGCTGTCGACGAGTTCGTGCAGCGCCTCACGATCGCCGTCCCGCAGAGCACGGACATGCGCGACGCTCCCGTCGCGCAGCAGGACGTCGCATTCCTCAAGGGGAGTTCGTCTCATGGGGCCAGGCTCCGCCGGCGGCACGCGCCGCCCACAGGGCCGAAGTCCCTCTCGAGGGGGGACTCTCGGCCCGGTCGATCGCGCCCCCCTCCCTGGCGCGGCTCACCCCTCCGAAACCTCATGAATCCGGCCTGAGCCGACCTTCCTGATGGGTCGTCCGCTCAGGGGCGTACGTCGCAAGCGGCGGTGACCTTAGGCCCTTTTCCGGGCCGAAGGCGCCTTCCTATCGTCAGAAGTGATTTCCACCGCGACGCGTGGCGGGGGGATGCGTCATGGCTGCGTTCGTGCTGGATTCGCTGGAACCGTTGATCGCAGAGTTGCGGTCCCGCGGCTTCGCGGTCGTCGGCCCGGTCGCCCGGGGTGGTGTCATCCGGATGGAGGAGATCTCCTCAGCGGCGGATCTTCCCCGAGGAGCGCGGGATGAGCAGACACCCGGGCGTTATCGACTGTCGACGCATGATGGCGATCTCATGTTCGATTATGCGGCGAGCCCTGACTCCGCCAAGCGTTTCACGCAGCCTCCCCGGCAGACGCTGATCCGCATGCGGCGAGGCGACATCGAAGAGGTGGAGGACGAGGCGCCTCGCCTCGCGCTCCTGGGTATCCGGCCATGCGATCTGGCGGCGCTCGCGGTGCAGGACCGGGTGTTCCTGGGTGGCCGTCATCCGGATCCCGCTTATCGCAGACGGCGCGAGGCGCTGTTCCTTGTGACGGTGAACTGCGCGGTGCCCGGAGGCACCTGTTTCTGCGTCTCCATGGGCACGGGGCCGAAGGCGACCAAGGGCTTCGATCTGGCCCTGACCGAACTGGCCGACCCGCACCGGTTCGTCGTGGAGGCGGGCAGTGAGAAGGGCGTGGACGTGCTCGGTGCGCTGTCGCAGGCCGCGGCCTGCGATGACGACCTGGCCGCGGCGGAGGAGGTCTCCCGGATCGCGGCGGAGCACATGGGGCGCCAGGTGGACACAGAGGGCATCCAGCAGTGGTTGCCACAGGCGCATGACTCGCCCCGCTGGTCCGACGTCGCCTCTCGATGCCTCTCCTGTACCAACTGCACCATGGTGTGCCCGACATGTTTCTGCACGACGATGGAGGATTCGACCAGCCTGTCCGATGGCACGGCCGAGCGGGTCGAACGCTGGGACTCCTGCTTCACGCTCGACTTCTCCGAACTCAACGGCTCTCCTGTGCGCGGGTCTGGGGAAGGGCGTTACCGGCAGTGGCTGACCCACAAGTTCGCGACCTGGTACGACCAGTTCGGCATGTCCGGATGCGTGGGATGCGGGCGGTGCATCACGTGGTGCCCGGTCGGCATCGACGTGACCGAGGAACTGGCGAATCTCCGATGACACCGGAGACTCATCCGATGACGCCGGCGCCGTACCGGATCCGCTCGCGACGCCCTGACCGCGCCGACACGGTGACCCTGACGCTTGAGCCTGTCGACGGCGCCTGCCCGTCGTTCGTCCCGGGCCAGTTCACGATGCTGTACGCGCCCGGTGTGGGGGAGATCCCGATATCGATCAGCGGATGGTTCCGACCAGGCGGGTATGTGCAGACGATCCGCGCGGTCGGCGCTGTCAGCAGAGCGTTGTGCCACAAGCGGCGCGGCGACGTCATCGGGCTCCGCGGGCCGTACGGCACCGGGTGGGACCTGTCGGCCGCGGCCGGGCTCGACGTGGTCGTCGCCGCCGGAGGGCTCGGTCTGGCTCCGCTGCGGCCGGTGGTGCGCGAACTGACCGCCCATCCCTCCCTATATGGGCGGGCCAGTGTGATCGTCGGAGCCCGCACGCCGGCCACGGTCATCTACCCCCAGGACCTGGCCCGCTGGCACGACGGCCACGGCATCGACGTCCAGGTGACCGTCGATCACCCCGACCAGGCGTGGACGGGCCCGGTGGGACTCGTGACCCACCTCCTCGACCGCATCGTCTTCGAGCCCCGCCGGACATTCGCATTCGTCTGCGGGCCCGACGCCATGATCAAAGCGACGGCGGTGGAATTGGTGCGGCGTGGTGTCGACCCGCGGCGTACGGCGGTGCTGCTGGAGCGGAACATGAAATGCGGGATCGGCCGGTGCGGCCACTGCCAGCTGGGACCCCTGTTCGTCTGCCTCGACGGGCCTGTGGTGACCTACGACGTGGCGGCACCGCTTCTCGCGGTCAGGGAGCTGTGATGGGCACCCGGAAGGGCACGGCAGTCACCAGAAGCGTCCGCAAGCGCACGGAGGGCGTGCCGCGGCTGGCGGTGTGGAAGTTCGCGTCCTGCGACGGCTGCCAATTGACGCTACTCGACTGCGAGGACGAACTGCTGTCGGTCGCGGCCGAGGTGGAGATCGCCTACTTCCTCGAGGCGTCGAGCGCTCCAGGCCCCGGCCCCTACGACCTGTCGCTGGTGGAGGGATCGATCACCACACCCGAGGACCTGGAGCGCATCCAGCACGTGCGGAGGGTGTCCAAGCACCTGGTGACGATCGGGGCCTGCGCGACCGCCGGCGGCATCCAGGCGCTCCGCGACTTCGGCGACGTGCGTGAGTTCGCCGCCGTCGTCTACGCCCGGCCGGGTTACATCGCGACGCTCGACCGCTCGACACCGATCTCCGCGAATGTGCCGGTGGACTTCGAGCTGCGCGGCTGCCCGATCGACAAGAGGCAACTGCTGGAGGTCATCTCCGCCTTCCTCGCCGGGCGGCGCCCCGTCGTTCCAGCGCACAGCGTCTGCGTCGAGTGCAAGGCCCGGGGCAACGCCTGTGTCATGGTCGCGCATGGCACGCCGTGCCTCGGACCGGTCACCCAGGCGGGCTGCGGAGCTCTCTGCCCCGCGTTCGACCGCGGCTGCTACGGCTGTTTCGGCCCCATGGAAAGCCCCAACGCGCGGGCGCTGAACAAGCAGCTGCGCGCACTCGGAATGAGCACCCCCGAGCTCGTCCGCGTCTACAGGACGTTCAACGCGACAGCAGAACCCTTCCGTCAGGCGTCCGAGAGCGCGGAGAACAGCCGGGAGGCCGACGATGACGCATAAGACGATCAAGGTGGGCAGCCTGTCCCGTGTGGAGGGGGAGGGAGCGCTGACAGTGCACGCCCGTGATGGCCGCGTCACAGGCATGGAGCTGCGGATCTACGAGCCGCCGCGGTTCTTCGAGGCGTTGTTGCGGGGCCGCTCACACACCGAGCCGCCCGACATCACGGCCCGCATCTGCGGCATCTGCCCCGTCGCCTACCAGATGAGCGCCTGTCAGGCCGTAGAAGCGGCCTGCGGCATCGAGGTCTCCGGTCCGCTACGAGACCTGCGGCTGCTCCTGTACTACGGCGAGTGGATCGAGTCGCACACGCTGCACATCTACCTCCTGCACGCGCCGGATTTCCTGGGCTACGAGAGCGGCGTCGCCATGGCGGCCGACCACCGAGATCTCGTGGAGCACGGCCTCGCGCTCAAGAAGGCAGGCAACGAGTTGGTCGCCGCCATCGGAGGCCGGCCGATCCACCCGGTCAACGTCAAGGTGGGCGGGTTCTACCGGGTCCCCACCCGTGCCGAGCTCGCCCCGGTCGCCGAGCGGCTCCGCCACGCCCGCGACATCGCCCGGGAGACCGTCTCCTGGGTCGCCGGGTTCGACTTCCCAGACGTCGACCACGACTACACGTTCCTCGCGCTGCGGCACCCGGATGAGTACGCGATCCTGTCGGGCTCCATCGCCACCAGCACGGGCGAAGCGTTCGCGGTGGAGGAGTGGCCCGCCCACGTGACCGAGGCACAGGTGCCGTACTCCACCGCGCTGCACGCCCGGCTCGACGGCGAGATCGGATACCTCGTCGGCCCGATGGCCCGATACAGCCTCAACTCCGCGCAGCTGTGCGAGTCCGCGCGCCAAGCGGCCGCCGACGCCGGACTGGGCGCGGACTGCCGCAACCCCTTCCGCAGCATCATCGTGCGGGCGGTCGAGGTCCTCCATGCGTGCGAGAAGGCGCTGCGCATCATCGAGAGCTACACCGAGCCCGAGACGCCGGCCATTCCCTTCGAGTACCGGGCGACCACCGGACACGGCGCCTCCGAGGCGCCGCGGGGCACCCTCTACCACCGGTACCGCGTAGACATCGACGGCTCGATCGCCGAGGCCGACATCGTCCCGCCGACCGCACAGAACCAGGCACGCATGGAAACCGATCTCCTCCAGCTCGTCGAGCCCCGCCTCCACCTGCCGACGGACGAGCTCGCCGCGCTCTGCGAACGTGCGATCCGCAACTACGATCCGTGCATCTCCTGCTCGGCCCACTTCCTGGATCTCCATGTCGACGCCCAGTAGGACCGTGGTGATCGGCTGCGGCAACGCCAGCCGTGGCGACGACGCTGCGGGGCTCGAGGTCGTCCGGCTCCTGCGCGGATCGCTGCCTCCGTCGGTGGCGACCGAAGAGACCTCAGGCGACGCGACCGAGTTGATCGACGCATGGGCGGGAGCCGACCTGGCCATCGTGATCGACGCGGTGTGCTCGGGAGCAGCTCCCGGCACCGTCCACCGGCGAATCGACCTCGTCAGCGGAGACTCGTTTCGGGGGAGCTCGCATTCGCTGGGGCTCGCTGAGGCTGTCGGGCTCGGCGAGGCCCTCGGCCGCATGCCGGGCACGCTGATCGTCTTCGGGATCGAGGGTGGTGATTTCTCGATCGGCGCCCCGCTGTCCGCCCCTGTCTGGTCGGCGGTTCAGGATGTCGCCGGCACCCTGTCGGCGGATCTCCGCTGACTCGGGCCGAGGGCCGGAGGTCCCCGGTCAGATGGACCTTCGGCGCTTCTGCTTCGGCGTCTCCGCCGCATGTCATGGAGACAGGACGGCAAGAGAGGAGGAGCAATGATCATTGTTGGTGTCGACGGATCGGAGGCGGGCCTCGAGGCCGCAGGGTGGGCAGGCAGGGAGGCGGCGCTGCGCGGCGTGCCGCTGAAGGTCGTATACGCCCTGCCCGAATGGGTGTTCAAGCGAGCCGTGAAGAGATCCCACGAGCAGATCGCCAAGTGGATGCGGGACAGCGGTACGCAGGTGGTGATGGCAGGGGTCGAACGCGCCCGCCAGGAGAAACCCGATGTCGTGGTCGACTACGCGCTCCTCGCCGGTGACCCGCGCTCGGCTCTGATCCAGGCGGCCGAGGATGCGGATCTGCTCGTGGTCGGCAACCACGGACTCGGCGGTTTCCGCGGGCTGCTGCTCGGTTCGGTCGCTCACGGTGTGGCAGGGCA
Source organism: Planotetraspora phitsanulokensis (assembly GCF_016863295.1). Taxonomy (GTDB): domain Bacteria; phylum Actinomycetota; class Actinomycetes; order Streptosporangiales; family Streptosporangiaceae; genus Planotetraspora; species Planotetraspora phitsanulokensis. The sequence goes on along the minus strand of NZ_BOOP01000005.1, from coordinate 20,380 downwards.
CGCGCCCTGTGACGTCGTCGTCGTGCGGCAGTCGGCATCGCCGCCACGCGGCGAGGTGGTCGTCGGAGTCGACGGCTCGCCCGAAGGCGCCGCGGTCCTGGAATTCGCCTTCGCTGAGGCCGCGCTTCGTGGTGCGGGGCTTCGTGCCGTCCGCGTCTGGAATCTGTGGATGTGGAGCGCCGGCGGAGCCGTCGTGCCGATGATGGATCCCGCTGACGACGAGCAGCTCGAGATCCGCCTCCTGGAGGAGGCCCTGGTAGAGCACCGGAAGCGCCACCCCGAGGTGGAGGTGACCGAAGAGGTCGTGCAAGGTCATCCGGCTGACGTGCTCAGGCGGGCTTCCGAGAGGGCGGACCTTCTGGTCGTGGGTTCTCACGGCTCTGGAGAGTTCGTGGGGTTGATCCTCGGCTCGATCAGCCAGGCGATGCTTCACCACGCACGCTGTCCGCTGGCCGTCGTCCGCACGCCGAGGAGCTGAGCCTCAATGCGGATCGGGTCTGCGGAGCCGTGCGCCGAACACAGGAGTCCACGCGCGTGAAGAACTACCTGTTCCTCGTGTTCACAGCCTGCTCGCTGACCGTCGGGGGCATTTGCCGCCTACTGGGTGCCGACCGGCCGGCGCAGGCGATGTGGGCGGCCGCGACCGTCGTCGCGTTGCTTCCGGCCGTGTGGTGGGTCGTTCGCGCCCTCCGCACCGGCCGGATGAGCGTCGACGTGATCGCGGTGCTCGCCCTGGCGGGAGCCCTGGCAGTGCGCGAGTTCCTCGCGGGGGCACTGATCGCGCTCATGCTGGCGACCGGCCGGGTCCTGGAAAGCTACGCGCTACGCCGCGCGCGGCGGGACCTCGCCGCACTGTATGAGCGGGCTCCGCGTTCGGCTCGCCGATACCAGGACGGTGCCGTCTGCGTTGTGGGCGTAGAGGACGTGCGTCCGGGAGATCGCCTCTTGGTACCTGGAGGCGAGATGGTACCCGTCGACGGCGTAGTGGATCGCGGCGTCGCGCTGCTGGACGAGTCGGCGCTGACCGGCGAATCGGTTCCGGTGGAACATCGGGCCACCGGAAGCGTGCTCAGCGGTGTGGTGAACGCCGGTGCGGCGTTCGACATGAGGGCCACGTCGACCGCTGACAAGAGCGCCTATGCGGCACTGGTCAGGCTGGCGGAGGAGACGGAGGCGGCTACGGCCCCGGTCGTGCGGTTGGCCGACCGGTACGCGGCCTGGTTCCTGCCTCTCACACTCCTGCTGTCCGGCATCGCCTGGTCGGCCTCCGGCGCTGCGGTCCGCGCGGTCGCTGTGCTGGTCGTCGCGACTCCATGCCCGCTTCTGCTCGCGGCGCCTGCCGCGATCGCGGCCGGTCTGTCCCGAACGGCTCGGCACGGCGTCCTCGTCAAAGGCGGAGGAGCGCTGGAGGCGCTCGGAACCGCGCGGACTCTGGTTCTGGACAAGACGGGAACCCTCACCGTCGGCCGGCCCGAGGTGGTGGACATCGTGCCGGCTCCCGGTTGGGATGCCGACAAGGTGCTGCGGCTCGCCGCCGGAGTCGACCAGATGTCAGCCCATGTTCTGGCTGCGGCGATCGTGCGCGTCGCACGGGAGCGCTCACTATCCCTCCCCATCCCCCAGCAGGTGCGCGAGGAGCCGGGAAGCGGTACGGAGGGGCTCGTCGACGGCCGGCACGTGCGGGTGGGCAAGTCCGCGGGGCCCCGGTCCTCCGAATGGGAGCGGGCCCAGCGAGCCAGGGCGGCGTTGGACGGCGCCATGACGGTCTGGGTAGCCGCGGACGGCCGCAGCGTGGGTGTGATCCTCCTGCGCGACGCGGTGCGCACCGACGCGGCGCGGACGCTGCGGCGGCTGAGGCTGGCCGGGATCGACAGGGTGGTGATGCTCACCGGCGACCGGGCCGAGGTCGCCGAGAGCGTGGCCGCCGTCCTCGGCATCGACCGGGTCCTGGCGGAGCAGACCCCCCAGGGCAAGGTGGCGCAGGTTCGTGACGAGACGCGGCGATCGACGACGGTGATGGTGGGCGACGGTGTCAACGACGCCCCGGCCTTGTCCGCCGCGGATGTCGGTGTCGCCATGGGAGCCCGTGGCGCCGCCGCGTCTGCTCAGGCCGCCGACGTGGTCCTGACCGCCGATCGGCTGGACCGCCTCGCGGACGCCATGGACGTCGCCAGGCGGACCCGGCGCATCGCTGTGCAGAGCGCCGCGGCCGGAATGACGTTGTCGCTGCTCGCGATGGCGGTGGCTGCTTTCGGCTGGTTGCCTCCCGCGCCCGGTGCGGTGCTGCAGGAGGCCATCGACGTCGCCGTGATCCTCAATGCGCTGCGCGCATTGGGGCCGTCCCGGGGGACCCGTCTGCGGGTGGATGACCCGACACGCGCGCTCCTGCGCCGGTTCGGGGAGGAACACGCGGGGCTGCGGTCTTCGCTCGAACGCATCCGCGAGGTCGGCGACCGCCTGAGCCGCGAGACACAGGGTGAGGTCCTCGCCGAGCTGCGGAGCGTCCACGCGTTCCTCACCGAGGAGCTGCTGCCGCACGAACACGCCGAAGAGAGCCGGCTCTATCCCGCGATGGCACGGATGCTGGGCGATCCGGAGGCGACCGTGACGATGAGCAGAGCCCACGCCGAGATCGACCGCCTGGTGAAACGGCTGGGGCGGCATCTCCGGCTCGCGGGAGATCAGGGACCCCACCCGGACCAGCTCGACGATCTGCGCGCCTGCCTTTATGGCCTTCATGCCGTGCTGACCTTGCACTTCGCGCAGGAGGAGGAGGCCTATTTCTCCCTGGACTCGTCCCCGTCCAGGGATCCCGATCTCGCAGCGTCCTGAGAGGCCTACGGGTCCCACGAGCTCGCCGCTGGAGCCGGCTGCCCGTCGGGGCGCCGATGGGCCGGGAAGATTGTGGCCGAAAGTCCCCGGCGAACAGGACCTTCACCGCTGACCGGGGGCGGCCGCCGGGGCGACGCTGCTGAGTGAGGCGAACGGAGCTGAGCAGGGAGGGTCGACATGGCGCTCGTAGTGCAGGACGTGATGGGCAAGGTCGCCGTCGCCGCCCACCTGGACGCGTCGTTCGCCGATCTGACCGGCATCATGCAGCGGTACAAGGTGGGCGCGGTCACGGTGATCGACGAGTACCGCCGCCCGGTGGGCGTGGTGTCGGAGGACGATCTGCTCCTCAAGGTGACGGCCGGGCGCGGCGCGCGGTTCATCCAGGGCCCGAAGAAGTGGGCGGAGCACCGCAAGGCGGCGGGCATGACGGCGCGCCACCTCATGACCACTCCCGCGGTCACTGTGACCACTGAGACCTCAGTGGACGAGGCGGCGCGGCTGATGCACCGCGAAAGGATCAAGCAGCTGCCCGTGGTCGACCCGGCGACGGGCCGCATCGTCGGGACCGTTCACCAGGGGGACCTGCTCAGGGTCTTCGACCGGTCGCCGGAGGACATCACGAACGACATCGAGATCGTCGCAAGACGGCTGGACGTCGACCCCGCAGAGCTTCGCATCGCCGTCGAAGCGGGTGTCGTCAGGCTGAGGGGATGGATTCCCCGGCATTCGCAACTGTTGCCGCTGCTGCGGGCTGTCCGCGCCCTCGACGGCGTCGTCGATGTCAGGGCCGACCTCGCGTTCCTCTTCGACGACCTACTCGTCCCGCCGCCTCTTCTCTAGCGGCAATCAGGCAACACGTCACCAGGAGAACGCCGTGAACACACGAACATCGGACGCCGTCTCCGGCGCGGCGCGCGCGGCGATCGAGGCCGCGGTCTGGGCGCCGTCGGTGCACAACACGCAGCCGTGGTCATTCGCCCTGTCCGGCGACGAGATCAGTCTGCGGGCCGACACGGACAGGAAGCTGCAGGTCGCCGATCCCACCGGCCGCCAGATGCTGATCAGCTGCGGCGCCGCGCTCTTCAACGTGCGGATCACGTTGAGTGCGCTCGGCTACGAGCCGGCGGTCAGGGTGCTGCCGGACCCCGACCGGCCTTCACTGCTGGCCACCGTTCGGCCTCGGTCGGGTGTGAGAACTGACGAGGCCTGCGTGCTCCACGCTGAGATCCCACGGCGCAGGACTCACCGCGCGGGGTTCAGCGCCTTACCCGTGTCCGATCCTGTGATCGGCACGCTCGCCGCCGATGCGAGTGCCGAAGGGGCGGAGCTCGTGCTCGTGCGGACGGAATCCACCATGCGCGTGCTCGCCGCGCTCACCAGCGCGGCACAGGAGATCGAGGCGCAGAATCGGGCGTTCGCCCTGGAGATACTGCGCTGGGCCAGACCCCCGGGCAGTTCCAGGAGCGACGGCATCCCCGCACGCAGTTATCCGACGGCGCAGAGGCGTACCCGGCCCGAGCACTTCGCGCAGCGCGACTACGCCCAGGGAAACCGGTGGGGGAGCGAGGACGACGTGCCTCTGTCGTCGACCACCGGGCTGGTCGCGGTACTGACCACGACGGGTGACTCCAACGAGGACTGGCTGGTCGCCGGGCAGGCGTTGCAGCGCATGCTTCTCCACGCGTCCGCGTACGGCCTGAGCGCGGCGTTCCATACGCAGGCGTTGGAGATGCACGATCTGCGCGAGTTCATCCGGTGGCACGTCTGCGGCGGCGCCTTCCCCCAGATGATCATGCGGCTGGGAGTCGCCCTCGAAGACGCCGGCAGCGTGCGCCGTCCCGCATCGGAGGTGCTGGAGCAGCGGTGAGGAGTAGCGGCCACGAGTGATGGTGCAGGCGCGGCACCTGTCCGAGGTGGCCGGCAGTCGCTTCGGATGATGCCTCTGTTGAGCGCAGCGCTACTGACGTGACGTCGTGCGAGCACTGCGCTGATCAGCGTCAATGCGGAACCGAGGGCTTGCGAATCGGTATCGTCATACCGTATCTTCATGCCGATTGTTGTGGTGGCCGGCTCGAGCAAACGCAGGGCGGTTCAACAAGGACTGCGGATCGTATGCCGGGCAACACCTAGACGTTCGCCGCGCCGCGCCTGTGGTCATCGGCACCCGGCTCGCACCGTTCTGCGAGACAAGATCAGAAAGACATTCACATGCCCCTCCCCACGAGTTCCTTGCTGCCCTCATCCGTCACAGGGCCCGTCTTCTTCCCAGACGACGACGGTTTCGCCGACGAGGTGTCGGTGTTCAACATGACCGTCGCCCATCACCCTCACGTGATCATCGGCGCCACCTGCGTGGCGGACGTTCAGGCGGCGGTGCGCTTCGCAGGGGACCGGAACCTGCCTGTCGCGGTCCTCAACACCGGTCACGGCCCTTCCATGTCCGTCACCGGAGAGGCCGTCATGATCACCACCCGTCGCATGACGGGGGTGAGCATCGACAGCGCGAAGATGACCGCCCGGGTCGAAGCCGGCGTCCGCTGGGGACAGGTGGTGGAAGAAGCCGCCAAAATCGGACTCGCGCCGCTCGCCGGTTCCTCACCGACGGTCGGTGTCGTCGGTTACACGCTCGGCGGCGGGGTGAGCGTCGCGCTGGGGCGGGCCTTCGGGTACGCGGCCGACCATGTCCTGCGGATCGAGGTCGTGACCGCGGACGGCGAACTCCACCACGTCACACCGGATTCCGACGCGGACCTGTTCTTCGCTCTGCGCGGAGGGAAGGGCAATTTCGGCGTCGTCACCGCGATGGAGTTCAGCCTGTTCCCCGTGCGGGAACTGTACGCGGGAGCCTTGCACTACTCGGGTGACAACGCGCGCGCGGTGCTGCAGGCCTACCAACGGTTCACCGCCGACGCGCCGGACGAACTGACTTCGTCGATCGTCTTCCTGCGCGCGCCCGACCTGCCTTTCGTCCCCGAATTCATGCGGGGGAAGCTCACCGTCTCGATACGGGTTTCCTATCTGGGCTCGGCACGTGATGGTGAAGCACTGGTCGCCCCTTTGCGGGCGGCTGCGCCGGTACTCGCCGACACCGTGACGACGATGCCCTTCGCGGACATTGCTTCCATCACCAATGACCCGACCGAACCGGGCGCCGCCGTGGAGCACTTCGCCATGCTCGACGAACTGTCTCCGCCAGTCATGGAAGCGATTCTCGACATCGCGGGACCGGGTTCCGACACGCGCATCACCATGGTCAACGTGACTCATCTGGGCGGCGCACTCGGAACGTCTCCGGAAAAGGCGAATGCGGTGGGGCGGCGCGATGCCGCCTTCTCTCTTTTCGCGTTGACCGCCGTCTCGCCCGACGATGTGGCCGCCCACAAGAACGTGGGCTTGGACCTGATCGACAGGCTGACGCCGTCCGGAGGTGCCCGGAAGCACCCCGGCTACCTCTCGCCGGCGGACGTCTCCGTCCAGAGCGTGCGCATGGCGTACGACGAGCCGACCTACGAGCGTCTTCAGGCGGCGAAAGCCCTGCACGACCCGCACAACCTGTTCCGCTTCAACCACAACATCCCGCCCCGCGCGTAGTCGCCGGCGACTCGGCGGGCTTTGTTCTCTCCGCTCCACGGCAACGCTCTCAGCCATTGCCGGCCGGCCCCGGCTCGGGCTGAACGACGTACGGTGATGCGTGATCCGGGAGACGACTCGCGCCTACCCGGATCACACGTCCCGCCTGTTTGACTGCCATTAGGCACGGCCCTACGGTACGGCCATGCCTATCGCGAGTCGAAAAAAGCGTGCAGGTGGGGCGAGGCGGACCCTTGTTCTCGAGGCGGTGACGCTTGTGCTCGCGGAACGCGGTTACGAGAACACGCGCTTCGCCGACGTATCGGCTGCCAGTGGCGTCGCGATCAGCACGCTGCAGAACTACTTCGGTTCGCGCGAGGACATGGTCATCGAGGCTCTACAACTCTCCGTAGACCGGGAGGTGGCGGCCATGGAAGCAGCGGCCTCCACTGATCTCGATCCGTGGGAGCGACTGGTCGCGATGATCGACCGCAGCCTGGAGCTTCCCGACCACTCTCGGCAGATGCTCGTCGAATTCTGGCGGTCCGCCATGCGGGACGACGAGCTTCGCGAGTACAGCGTGGAAATGCAACTGCGCTATCGGGCGCCCTTTCTGGCCGCGGCAAGGGAAGGCAGTGAGCAGGGAGCATTCAGGCTCACCCATAGACCCGAGGATGTGGCGGATTTCGTGCTCGCCGTCCTGACCGGAGCCATCATCTCCCGCGTCCTGCACCATCCCAGGCCGTCTCCCGCCGACTTCCGCGGTGTCCTCCTGTCTCAGCTCCGGTTGATGCTGGGACTCGAGGGCTGAAGACGGCGTACGCGTCAGCAGGTCCGGCCATGGGGACCATCGGTACAGCCATTAACGCTAAGCACTTGATCTCGGGTGTCTAGCACGGGTGATCGGTTCCGTGCAGGGGTTCGGCGGAAGATCCTCGGTCGCTGGTGGGATGTGGCTACGGTCCACCCATGCCGGTGGAACTTCTGACTGATGAGAAGGCTGAGGCGTACGGGCCGTTTCAGCGGAAGATCCCCGGCGGCCGTGCCCCGTCATGTCGTCGTCGGGCTGACGGAGAAGTTGTTGCGGAAGACGTTGTCGGGGTCGTAGACGCCCTTCACCCGCCGCAGCCGCTCCAGGGTGGCCGGCGGGAACGCCTTGGTCAGTGCGGTGGCGTGGTCATGGGTCTCGAAGCTGAGGTAGAGGCCGGTCGAAGGGATCTTCGCCCATTCCCGGTCCGTCTGCTCCTCGTGGCCCTGGTGGACCACGACGCTGAGGGAGAGGTTCTGGGTGCGGTGGGCGTAGGCGGTTGCGTCGGCCGGCAGGTCGTTGACGGCTCCGCCCACGGCGCGGATCTGGAAGTAGCTGGTGTCCCTGCGGTCGAACAGGCCCGTCACCAGGGCGGCGGTGTCGGCGTCGAGGTGGTCCACCAGCGCGGTGCGGCTGTGCATCAGGGACTGGCCGTCGTGCTGGCCGGGAGCCTGGGTAATGACCGCCGCGTACGGGACGAGTTGCGCGCTCTGCTCCAGGACCGGGGCGATGGGCAGGAAGCGCTCCAGCGCATGGGCCGCCGGCTCGGTGTCGTCGCCGGCCCAGACGGCGTAGGTCAGGGCGAGCCGGCGCCCACCCTCCCGGACGACAGTGAGGAACGCGGTCAGCTCGCGGGGGCTGTCCTCCATCACCTTGCCCCACATCTGCAGGAAGCCCGTGGTGTCGGCGGCATTGTGCAGGATCTGGGCGAAGACGACGTCGCCGAGTTCGGCGGCCTCGATGTCGAACGAGGTGACGATGCCCATGTTGGCGCCGGCGCCGCGCAGGGCCCAGAACAGGTCGGGGTGCTGCTCGGCATCCGCACGCACCAGTGAGCCGTCCGCCAGGACGACGTCCGCGCCCTTGACGTGGTCGATGGTGAGGCCGTAGGAGCGGCCGAGGAAACCCTGGCCGCCGGTGGTGGCCAGTCCGCCGACACCCACTGCGCCGGCGTCGCCGGAACTGATCGCGAGACCGTGCGGGGCAAGCGCGGCGGCCACCTCGGCCCAGCGGGCGCCGGGGCCGACGCGCACCAGGCGCCGCTCACGGTCGATGATCTCGATGCCGTTGAGGGCGCCGAGGTCGAGGACGATGCCTCCGTCGTTGGTGGAGCGGCTGCTGATGCCGTGTCCGCCGCTGCGGACCGCAATCGGCACGTCCTGGGTGCGGGCGTAGCGCAGCGCCTCGGAGACCTCCTGGGGTGTGGTGGGGCGCAGGACCAGTCCGGGCGAGCCGAACCACAGGTACGTGGAGCGGACCTTGTGGTATTCGCGGTCTCCCGGCTCCACGGCCCGGTCGGCCAAGTCCGCGGGCAGGCCGTCGTAGTCGATGCCGTCGCGGCGCTGGGCCAGGGCGGCGGCCGAGCGGACGCTGCCGGTGGGTGTGCCGGCTGACCTGCGTTCGGCGGCGGCCTGCGCGCGCAGGGCCGGAGCCACCTCCTCGGCGAAGGTCTGGAGCGTCACGGGGTCGTCGGAGACGAGGATGAAGGTGCTGATGCCGTCCTCCAGGACGAACGGGAGGAGCTGTTCCACCCACTGCCCGGTCGGGCCCTGGAAGAGGCCGGACGATGTGCCGAAGGCTCCCTGGATGTTGAGCAGACGGCGGATCTCGTGCGGGTCGCGGCCGTGCCGCGCGGCCGACTCGTCGATGATCTCGTTGCCCTCACGCAGGGTCGGTGAGGACACATAGCCCAGGCTGGGCAGCCACCCGTCCGCCTTCTCGCCGATCAGCCGCAGCATACGGGGCTTGTAGGCGCCCAGCCAGATCGGGACGTCATGGGCGGGTGCCGGGCCGCGCTTGGCGCCCTTGACCTTGTAGTACGCGCCGTCAACGCCCAGGGCGCCGCGCTCGTCGGCCGCCCAGATGCCGCGGATGATGTCGATGGCCTCACTCAGTGCCTGGACGCTCTCGCCCGGCGTCAGTTTCCGCCCGCCCATCGCCGCGATGGCGTCCCAGAAACCGCCGGCACCCAGACCGAGGTCGATCCGGCCGCCCGACAGCAGGTCGAGGCTGGTCACGGAGCGGGCCAAAACCGCGGGCTGGCGCAGCGGCAGGTTGGTGACGTTCCCGGACAGGTGGACGCGCTCGGTGCGGGCGGCGGCCCAGCTGATCAGCGTCCACGTGTCGAGGAAGGCCGGCTGGTAGGGATGGTCCTGGAAGGTCACCAGGTCCAGGCCCACCTGTTCGGAGTGCACCGCCAGGTCCACCACGCGCTGGGGGTCCTGGTTCTGCGGGGTGAGGAATGAGCCGAAGCGCAGGTCGTGACCGTAGTCGGTCATGGTGACCGCCCTCCTATCGTGACGTTTGATCGTGGAAGCCAGCAGATCGTGGAACGTGTGCGTCGAGCGGCGAGGTCCGAAATGGACACTCCATAACCGAACAGGATCTGCAGATCGATCGCGGCCGCCGTTCGCCGGCCTTGACCGCCACAGCCTGACCGGCCGACGCGGTCGCGCCGGGGATCCACTCGCGCAGTGCGTTGAACACCCGCGACGCACCACCGCCGAGCACGTGGACCCCCGCGATCTCCCGCGCCGCCGGCCCGGAGACGTTCTGCGCCACGACGTCGGCGGGTTCGCGATCGTCAGAGGTTCTTCTGCTTCGACGTGCCGGCCACACCCACTGGCCGTGAAGTCCTGCTCCCTCGCGGGAGACAGCCGGTGCCGTCTCCCGCGAGGGTGGCCGTCTCGGGCGGGGGTCAGCCGATGTGCTTGCGAACGAAGGCGCCGATGCGCTCGATCGAGTCCACGGCCTCGGGCGCGAAGCTCGCGAACAGCTGCAAGAGGTGCGGAGCACCCTCGATGACGACCAGTTCCGACGAGTTTCCGGCCGCGAGGGCCTTCTCGTGGAACCGGCGCGAGTCATCGATCATGACCTCTTCGGTGCCCACCTCGATGTGGATCGGCGAGAGCCCGGAGAGATCGCCGAACAGCGGGGACACCAGGGGGTCACGCGGATCGTGGTCGCCGAGGTACCCGGCGGCGAACGCCTGGAGCATGGCGGCCGAGACGAACGGGTCGCGGTCCGCGAGTTCGGTGAAGGACGGCGCCGACACGGTCATATCGGTCCACGGCGAAATCGGCACCACGGCCGCGGGCAGGGCGATACCTTCCTGCTTCAGCTTCAGCAGCAGCGCCAGCGTCAGGCCACCGCCGGCCGAGTCGCCGCCCACCGCGATCCGGTCCGGGCCCACCATGGCGAGCAGCGACTTGTACGCGGCCAGCGCCGAGTCGAGCGCGGCCGGGAACGGATTCTCCGGGGCGCGCGGGTAGTCCAGCAGGTGGACCACGGCGCCGGCCGCGGTGGCCAGCCTGGCTCCCACCGCACGGTAGACGTAGGGTTCGCCGGCGTTGTAGCCGCCGCCGTAGAAGTACAGCAGCACCCGATCGGCCTGCGACGCCGGAGTCGTCACCGTCAGGCCCGGGAAGCCCGGCGCCTCCGTGACCACGGCCTCGTCGGGAACCGGGAACTGCTCGCTCCACAACCGGCCGGCTTCGCGGAAACGCTCGAGCTCGGGCCGCTCGTCGACGGGCAGGTAATCACCCACGGTGGTCAGCAGGTGGTGCACCTTGGCGAGCTCGTCACTCAGTTTCTTCATGCTTCCTCTTTCAGTAGCAGCTTCGTGGTCGATCGTGGGCGTCAGGCGCCCCCTCGACAGGTATCGAAGCCTGCACAAGTCATTTGCGTAAGACAAACCATTTATAGCACACAGACGACTGGCGAGTACTCGTATACTGGACACATGGCCTCGCTCCCGGTCCTCAACCAGCCGCCCCACCTGTGCGCCGCCCTGCTCGACCACCTCTCCCGCCGGGTGCGGACGCGGTCCGAGACGGTGCTGGCGCCACTGGGCCTGCGGCCGCGCCACCTGGTCACGCTCACCGTCCTGCGCGACCACGGGAGCAGCACCCAGCAAGCCCTCGCGGCCAGGCTGGGCATCGACAGCACCAACCTCGTCGGCCTGCTCAACGACCTCGAAGCCGACAACCTGATCGAACGCCGCCGGTCGCCGGAGGACCGCCGCCGGCACGTCGTGGACCTCACGGACGTCGGCGCGAAGAAGCTGGCCAAGGCGGAGTTCGCCCTGGCCGCGGTCGAGGACGAGGTGCTCGCCGCACTCACCCTCGAGCAGCGCGAACAGCTCTACAGCCTCCTCCAGCAGGCCACGGCGACCACGGACATCGCCGCCTGCGCCGGCGCGGAGGACGAACCGGCACCGCCCGTCATGTACCGCTGACGCGGTCGGCGGCCGGACCCGCCGAACCGCACAAAAACGCGCCCAACCAGCCGATCCGCCGCGTGGAAAAACTCACCCGAGTGGCCCTCGTGAGCGTGCCCACAATAGGTACGCCCGCGCGCCCGTTAGGGGGTTGAGGATCTATGACCGATACCGTGAGCAGGCCTGTTCCGGTTCCGATGCGGCCTGCGTGGCGGGGACCCAAGGGCGGGCAGGTCCTGAAGATCGCCCGGACCACGGATCACAAACGGACCGGATCGCCGGGCGGCCGTACCCTCACCGGCCCCGATGGCTGACCCCGATCACCCTCGACGAGTTGCGCGAACTGCCGACGTTCGAGGACTTCGCCGCCCGCTATCCGGACGCGGTATGGCCGCCGGGAGGCCCGGCGGCCGCCACCACCCGGCAGGACTGGATCGAGGGGAGGCACCGGCTGGAGACCTACCACGCCGCGCTCGGCGAACTGGACCGGACGCGGCTCGGCCCGGCAGGCAACCCATACCTCGATCTGGTGGAGATCCTCGCCGGCGGGCCGCCATGAGTCGGCCCGTTGCGACTCACGCCCGGCCTGGCCCGGGTGTTTCGACCTCCCCGGCCGCAGGCGTGAGCTGGCGGGCAGGCTCGCGTGGGCGATTCCGAACGAGGCGGCCCTGGCCCGCATCGCCGACCACTCCCCGGTCATCGAAGGCGGCGCCGGCACCGGCTACTGGGCCGCCCTGCTGCGCCTGCGCGGAGCGGACGTCCGCGCCGTGGACACCGCGCCGCCGGCGTCCGGCGGGAACCGGTACCACTCCGCGGACGCCCGCCGGTGGGCGTCCGTCGAGCGCATGAGTACCGAGGCGGCGGTCCGCGCCGACCCCCGCCGCACGTTGCTGCTGTGCTGGCCGCCACCGGACGACGACGCCGCGGGGTACGGCGCGCTGCGCACGTACCGCGGCGACACGCTGCTCTACGTCGGCGGGGACGCGGACGGCCCCACCGGGACCGTCCGCCTGCACCGCGAGCTCGAACTGAACTGGACCCTCGCCGAGGAGTTCGGCCTGCCGTCCTGGCCGGGCGTGCCCGACCGGCTCACCGTCTGGCGGCGCAGGCCGGCCCGCCGGGCGCAGCGCGGCCTGGACCGGTGTCCGGGGTGCGGGCGGCCCTGACCGCCAGTCCCCACCGCATCCGCTGACGCCGGACGGCGGCCGTTCAGTCGTCGGTGGTGTTCAGGTGAGGGTGTCGATCGCGGCGACCTCTTCCGGCGTGAGGTCGAAGCCCTGCAGGTCGAAGTTGCTGGTGACGCGCTCCCGGCGGGAGGACCTGGGCAGGATCACGATGTCGTGTTCCAGATGCCAGCGGAGGACGACCTGGGCGGGAGTGACGTCGTGCCTTTGGGCGATCTCGGTGAGGACGGGATTGTGCAGGTCGGTGTTCTTGAGGCCGCTGTAGCCCTCGACGACCACTCCCCGGCGTCGGTGCTCCTCCAGCAGGGCGGGGTCGTGCTGCGCCGGGCTCCACGGAATCTGGTTGACCGCAGGCTGCCGTCCGGTGGCCTCGGTCAGCAGGTCGATCAGTTCCGGGCTGTAGTTGCTGACCCCGACGTTGCGGACCAGTCCGGCGTCCTTGGCGGACAACATCTCCTGCCATGTCGAGACGAGCTCGTCCTGCTCCGTCGGCCAGTGGATCAGCCAGAGATCCAGGTAGCCGGTGCCGAGCAGCTGAAGACTCGACTCCAGGGTGCGGCGGGCGTGCCGCGCGTCCTGCGGGCGGAGCTTGGTGGTGAGGAAGACCTGCTCCCGGTCCAGGCCGCTGTCCTTCACGGCCCTGCCGACGTCCGACTCGTTCTGGTACAAGGTCGCGGTGTCGACATGTCGGTAGCCGATCTCAAGCGCCGCACGCACCGACTCGTACGCCTCCTGGGGCCGCAGCTGCCAGGTCCCAAAACCGATCATCGGCAGCGCAGTGCCGCCAGGCAGGTTCACTGTCTCAGTCATGCGTTGCATTCTGCCCCAACCCCCTGCCTTGATCGACGGCCGCTCACCGGGACCCCAGCCCTCTGCGCTCGGAACGCAGCGCTACCCGGCCGGGCGTGGTCGACGCCCGGCCGGTCATGCGCGGTGCCGGGGGTGATTACCTCTTGGGCCTGAAGTAGTGCCCGACCATGTATGTGGTGACCTGTGCGCCGATCTTCGCGCCCTGTATGTCGGCCGTGCGGGTGTGGATGCCACCCCAGATGCGGGCGTTGATCACCTCGCCGATCGCCTGCGAGAAGCCGCGGAAGTACCTGGTGGTACCCGAGTCGGCGCTGTACCCGCTGAAGGAGATGTCATCCCGGCCGAAGAAGTTCCTCAACGCCGACATGCTCGCCGCGGTGAAACACGTGTGTCCGGAAGTGAAATCGGGGTGCGGCGGCGTGACGAGCAACGGCATCCAGGTGGGGTCGGCCACCGTCTCCGGGTTGCCGTCGGTGTCGGCCAGCTGGATCGCGGTGACCGGCCGCCAGAAGGTCCACGCCGCCTTCTCGTTGTAGCAGGCGATCGTGGCGTCGGCTTCGGCCAGATCGACCATCGCGAACATCCGCGACGTCTGGAGAGTGTTCAGTCGCTGTGAGGTCGCGAGCTGCCGCTTGATCTCCCATTCGGCCAGATGCCGGTCATGCCACCAGATCGCGGCCTGCGTCTGGTCGGCCGTCCTCACCGTACTCGTCACCGAGCCGATCGTCTTGACCTCGTTGAAGTCCCGGGTGTACTGGCGGCTGGTGAGCGCCGGCGGGCCGGACGTGCGGAACATGGACCCGCTGGGGATGAGGAACGGCTTGAGGTAACCGACCCACGCCCCGTCGTTGGCCATCGTGGGAGGCGTCGGCCGCCACTGACCAGGCTGGGTGCCGACGGGCCAGGTCTGGCTTCCGAACGCCCCGTCGTTCTGCCGCGCGGCGATCATCGCAGCGGCCGTCTGATCGCCCACGCTGATCCCGCGCTGCTTCGCGGGACTGTCGGGAATCGCGGCCAGCGACTCGTCGTACTGGGTCTTCAACGTCTCCTGCTGAGCCGGGAACAGCGCGTTCAGCACGCGGAAGGCCGCGGTCGCGACGGCCGCGTCCGTCGACGCGTTTCCCTTGACGGCCGGTGCGGTCAGGTACGGCTGGTAGGGAGAGCCGGCGATCGCGTTCACCGCGTCGTAAACGGCTCCGTGGACCATCGCGAAACTGCGTGCCTGGACCTGCGGCTGCTGACGGGCGACGTCCCAGATCGCCGTCTGGGCGTTGCGGTCCCAGACGATGACAGCGTTGTCAGGCCTGTGCGAATCCGACGCGTACGCGAATGACGATCCGACTCCCGCCGGTAATCCGGTGACGACGACTCCGGCGGCGGCCAACCAGATCGCCTTGCGTTTTAGGACAGCTGACCAGCCCGTTTTACGTGATTTAAGCATTGGAGCAAACTACTATGCCGGCCGCAGCCGCTACAGCGTCCATCTGGTCTAAAAGCTGATAATGACGTAACCGAAAATGGGATCCCCGCCGACACGGGAACCGGTCGCCTGTTCCTGCTTCGTGTACGGCATTCGACGGTTACCCGGAGGTCATCTCGAATTCGTTCGGATGGACCGGTACACGGTCGCCGCCGCGGACACGATCAGGGGTTTCCGCCGGTCACGTGGGAAAATCTTTCATGGCCGTCAAGCGGCACGATGTCCGTCGGCCTCGGCATTTCTGTTCGCGGATGCTTTTCCACGGCTGCCGAAATTGGGGGCCGAATCCGAACGTGAACTGCTCACCTGAACATCCTGCCCCGATCCCCGCAACAGCCCTTCATACGGCCGCTGCACGAGGCGTCTTCGACCGGGTCCGCACGCTGCCGATGGCGCCGTCGGCGGTGGTGATCGGCCAGACCCTCTGCGACGTGCTCATTAACCTCACCAGCATCGTCGCTATGGCCCTGGTGGGGCTGCTCGTCGGCTGGTGGATACACGGCGCCGTACGAGGCCGTCACGGGCGGCGATGGCTCGACTTGGGCGCATGTGACCGCAAACACGGCTTTTGGGAGTTATATCCGCGTATATGCGGGAATTCGGGCACGTATCGGGGTGAAAGGATCAATCAGCGGGGGCTGCGATTCGGTGGAGTTGACCAGGAGGGAGTTCGCGCTCCTGGCAGTGGGCGTGGGCGCCGCCGCTGCCGGCGTCGGTCATGTCGGCGTGTCCGATGACGTGGCACGGCTGGCAAAGTATGTCGATGCGGTGCCGCGACTGCCGTCGCCGGTGCCGCAGCAGGCGGCGGCCTATCCGGGGGCGGACTACTACGAACTGACGATGCGGCAGCGCCCCTGGCGGTTCCACCGTGACCTGCCGGCCGGGCAGGCCTGGGGCTTTTGGGCTCTGGGCGCGGGCGGGCCGATGGGGCTGGGCTATCTGGGGCCGACACTGGTCGCGCGGCGGGACCGTCCGGTGGTGGTGCGCTACCGCAACGAGTTGCCCACCACGCATCTGCTGCAATCGGCGGTCGACGTCACGTTGTGGCGGAACGTCCCCGGCGTGCCGCCCGATCCGCCCGGCGGGCGGATGCCGCAGAACTTCCCCTCCTTGCCGAACGTGTGGGTCGTACCTCACCTGCACGGCGGCTTCGATTCCCCTCAGTCGGACGGCCACCCTGAGGCGTGGTTCACGCCGGACGGTCTGCACGGTCCCGTCTACGCCACCGTGGACGGAGCCCGTCCGAATGAGGTCGTCTACGCCTACACCAGCCGTCAGCACGCCACCATGTTGTGGTACCACGACCACGCGATGGCCATCACCAGGCTGAACATCTACGCCGGGCTGGCCGGCCTCTACCTGATCCGCGACGCCTTCGAAGACGGCCTGCCCCTGCCCCGCGGCGACTTCGAGGTGCCGCTGATCCTGCAGGACCGCAACCTCACCTCGGACGGCGGACTGTCCTATCCCGACAGGGGCCCCACGCCCTATCACCCCAAGTGGAATCCGAACTTCTTCGGCACCATCCCGGTGGTCAACGGCAAGGCCTACCCGTACCTGGACATGGAGCCGCGACGCTATCGGCTACGCCTGCTCAACGGCTCCAACCAGCGCTTCTTCCACCTGTGGTTCCAAGACGGCGGCACACGGCGGCCGTTCTGGCTGATCGGCACCGACGGCGGCCTCCGCGCCGCGCCGCTGCGCCTCACCAGCCTCCTGCTGGGCCCCGCGATGCGAGCGGACGTCATCCTCGACCTGACCGGCGTGCCGGCCGGCACGCGAATCACCATGATGAACGACGCTCCCACGCCCTTGCCCCAAGGCGACAAGCCCGTCCCCATGCCCGAGATCATGCAGCTCAGAGTGAGCAAAGCACCCTCCGGCCCGGACCGGAGCGCGCCCCCGGACCGGCTGTCACTGCGGCCGGTCACGCCGCTGCAGCCCACCCACGGCCTGCCCCGCCGCCAGTTCGTCATCACCGCCAACCGCGATGCCCACGGCAAATCCACCCATCTAGCGATCAACCAGCGATTCTTCGACGACCCGGTCGAGGAGTTCCCCAAGGTGGGCACCACCGAGATCTGGGAGTACATCAACACCTCAGGCGACGGCCATCCCATGCACGTTCACCTGGTGCAGTTCCAGGTGCTGAATCGTCAGCGGTTCGACTCGAAGGCCTACCTTGCGGCCTACAAGAGCTGGATCTCCCAGGGGCGCCCGCCCGCATCCAAGCCTGTTCTCGCCCCTTACCTGAAGGGGCCGGTGATGCCACCCGGCGCCGACGAGGTGGGCTGGCAGGACACCGTCGTCGCCTATCCCGCGGTGGTCACCCGAATCGTCCTGCGGTTCGAGCTGCCCCCGCCCATCGACGGGATCCCGGGCACCCGGAGCGAGTTCCCCGCCACGTACATCCAGCACTGCCACATGCTGGAGCACGAGGACAACGAGATCATGCGCCCCTGGCAGATCATCTCCTAGAGCCAAGTCCCGTTCGCTGCGGTCAGCCGGCCTGCCGACGGGATCGGGCCAGAACCAGCCCACCGAGAACCATGGCGATCAGCCCCACCACCAGGGCCACGTAACCGCCGACTATTCCGTAGCCGGTGCCGGGACCGCCTTCGGCGGCGGCCACGACCACTCCGCCGATGACCGCGCCGGCCAGCCCTGTCACGAGGGCCACGATGGCGCCCCTTCGGCCGGAGCCGATGCCGAGGCGACCGGCGGAACGGGCCATGGCGAGCCCGCCGATGACGACACCGGCCAGCCCGATCAGCGCGGCCACCACGGACCACAGACGCCCGGCGGTCAAGGTGTAGGCACTGACGGGGTCCGCCTGGACCGAGACGTTTGCGACCGCCGGTGCGGCGAGCACGAGACTTCCGATCAGAGCGGCTGTTGCGGCGGCAAGCAGGTGACGGATGGACATGAGGTGCTCCTTCTCCTCCCGTGACTGGACATCGCCTGATCATGTCCGCCGGCCCCGCCGTCGGTCGTCGTGCAGGCGCGGACAATTCACGCTGCCACCGATGCCGGAGCCGGTTGCCGCGGACGCCGCAGGGGCCGCGAAGGTACCGCATGTGCGGTAGGCGGCTGCTCATCCGTGCGCAGGATTCGCCCGCGCGGACATCGGGTTAGTGTGCGCGCATGGGCACAGGACGGTTCGCTGTCCGGGCAGGTTTAACAGACTGGGCGATCGCAGTCGGCGTGGCCGCTGCGCTGCTGGTCACCGGGCTGTCCGGGGAGCACTCCGCCACATTCCTCGACCTGCTCGGCTACGCGCTGCTGACGGCCGGCGGGCTGACTCTGGTCGTGCGCCGCCGGGCTCCGGTACTCGTCCTGGTCGTCACCGGGCTGTGCGCGGTGGGTTACCAGGCGGCGGGTTTCGACGTGCCCGCCGTCGCGTACCTGTTCGCGGTGTACGCAGCCGTACGAGCGGGACATCGCACCATCACGGTGGTGGCGAGCGTGACCATGCTGGCAGCCCTCCCTCTCGCGGCCATGGCCTCGGGCCTGCACGACACGGGCGAGGCGTTCGCACAGGCCCGGGGCGCCCTCGAGCTGGCCTGGCTGATCGCCGCCGGCGCCGCGGGCGAAGCACTGCGGCAGGCCGAGCGGCGGGCGGACGAAGCCGAGCGCACCCGCGAGGAGACCGCGCGGCACCGCGCCGCCGAGGAGCGGCTGCACATCGCGCGGGAGTTGCACGACTCGCTCACCCACCAGATCTCGGTCATCAAGGTTCAGGCCGAAGTCGCGGTCCACGTGGCCCGCAAGCGTGGCGAACAGGTGCCGGAGGCCCTGCTGGCGATCCAGGAGGCCGGACGCGAGGCGACCAGGGAACTGCGCGCGACCCTGGAGGCGCTGCGCGACGACGACACGGCCCCGCCGCGTGGGCTCGATCACGTCCCGGAACTGGTGGAACGGGCCCGTACCATCGGCCTGGACGCGACGCTGACGATCGAAGGACGACGACACGACGTGCCTGCGGCGGTGGACCGGACCGTTTACCGGATCGTGCAGGAGTCCCTCACCAACGTCGCCCGTCACGCGGACGCCGCCACGGCGTCCGTCCGGATCGACTGTCGTCCCGACGCACTCGCGATACGCATCGACGACGACGGCACGGCCACACCGGACGCGGCCCCGATGCCCGGTGTCGGGCTGCTCGGCATGCGCGAACGAGTCACCGCTCTCGGCGGTTGGCTGCGCGCCGAGCCGCGCGGCGAGGGCGGCTTCACCGTCCAGGCCGAACTCCCCGTGGAGCAGACGGCATGATCCGCGTCCTGCTGGTCGACGACCAGCCGCTCCTTCGCAGCGGATTCCGCGCGCTCCTCGACCTCGAAGACGACATCGAGGTGGTGGCCGAGGCCGCCGACGGGAAGGAGGGTCTGGCTCTGGTCAGGGAACACCGGCCCGACGTCGCGCTCATCGACATCCAGATGCCGGTCATCGACGGCATCGAGGCGACCCGGCGTATCGCCGCGGATCCGGCTCTGGCCGGGGTGCGTGTCGTCATCCTGACCAACTACGGCTTGGACGAGTACGTCTTCAACGCACTGCGGGCCGGCGCTGCCGGGTTCCTCGTCAAGGACGTCGTGCCGGAAGACTTCCTGCACGGCGTACGCGTCGCCGCGCGCGGTGACGCCCTGCTCGCACCGTCGATCACCCGCAAACTGATCAACAGGTACGTCGCCCAACCGGTCAGCTCCGGCACCGGCAGCAGGGCGCTGAAAGAGCTGACCAACCGCGAACGCGAGGCCGTCGCCCTGGCCGCGCAAGGCCTGTCCAACGACCAGATCGCCGACCACATGGTGATCACCCCGATGACCGCGAAAACCCACATCAACCGGGCCATGGTCAAACTCCAGGTCCGTGACCGCGCTCAACTCGTCGTCCTCGCCTACGAATCCGGCCTGGTCGCTCCGCGCAACTCCTGACTCCATGGTCCGGCAGCAGACGGCGCGCCAGGCCGGCAGAGGTCCGGCGGTGCGACTGCTCGCGGCGAGTGACGGTGTGCGTGGTGTGTCGGATCGTTCGCTGCCGGATGTTGCCAGGATCATCGGGGATACGCGTGATCGCCTCGGTGAAACGGTGTTCACCGAGGCGATTCGTGATGGTTTGCGGCGGGATTGGCGTGAGCTGGCCGAGGTCACCCTCGCTTGGTGAACGACTTGCGGGCCCACAGGTAGCCGATCAGTGCCAGGCCGGCGCACCAGGCGATCGCGGTGATGGTCGAGCTCGCCGTTGGTGTGCCGGTGAGT
>NZ_BOOP01000004.1 GCF_016863295.1 Planotetraspora phitsanulokensis | reverse complement strand
ACACACGCTGGCCGAATCCGGCAACGGCGCCGACGCAAGCAGCCCGGCCATCTCCCCGATCGCGGCAACCAGCGCAGCCGATCCATCCACACACGACGACGCCGACCCCCCAGCGTCGGAATCGGAAGACTTCGGTCCCGCATCATCGACCGGGCTCGAAGAACCCGCCCCCGGAACCGCCCGCCCACCATCAGTCGACCCGGTACCACCCGGCCCGGCACCGCCCGGCCCCGGAACGCCCGAACCGGCCCGCTGCGGGCCGGTGACTAGAGGACCCGGCCGCCTGACTCCTGACTGCCTTGCATCCGGGTGCGGATCCGACGCCCGCTCGACGCGATGTGGTGCAGGCTCAGTGCGACGCGCTGCCGCCGTTTCCGGCCACAGGTCTTCCACCGGCGGGCGACTCAACGCCGAACTGCCATCGGACGACCATGCCTGAGCCCGGGCCGTCACCTCCGCCCACCACGCCGGACCACACGGCATCTCCTCGACTCCCGAATCGGGCACGGAACGTGAAGAACGTCGCCCACACGGATCGGCCACGCCCTCCACCTCCCGCCCCATCGAATCGAAATCCTGTACGAATAATCTCACACTCCGTAATCGAGCCGCTACAGATTTCGAACAGAATTTCTATACGTTCGCTATGAGCGATGTACAGACCGAGCCGCCGCCTGAGGCACCGGACGGGGTGCAGCAAGGGTGGCCCACCCGTGTAACTGCTCGACCTCGCCGCGTACGCCCGAAGAGCTCGTGCGGCACGGTCGGCACTGTTGTCAACGGTCGGCACCGTTGTCATCTGATCCACTGCCGGACGCTCTTTCTTCTGCGGGGCCGGTCAGCTGATCTCTCCGGGTGCGCAGCGAAGGGCCTCACGGATGACCGTGGCGGGATCGCGGAGGTGGTAGATCCTCTCGGAGGGTTCGATACTGTCCAGGAACTCCTGATAGCGCACCGCGTACGTCAGGTAGGCCAGCGGTTCGCCGACGGCCAGCGCGCGGGCGGGATCGCAGCCGGGGACCCGGAAGGCCCAGGCGTCGATCCATGCGCGGGTCGCCACGCGCTGCTTCTCCGCGGGCAGGAAGTCGAGGACCCGCAGGCCGTCCAGCACCGGGTTGCCAAGATGCGCGTCGGCGAAGTCCATGACGACCGGCGGGCCGCCGTCGCTGCGCCAGTTGCCCGGGTGGAAGTCGCCGTGCACGATCGTGTCGGGCAGGCCGCACTCGTCCAGCAGCGGCCACCGCTCGACCAGACCACGCGCGGTGCGCAACTCTTCAGCGGTCAGTTCACGGCCGACCTCGCCGTCGAGGAGTTCGCGGACCAGTTCGGCGATGACGCGCGTGCGCCGGTCACGCAACCCGGCAGGGAGCCCGTCCGCCGGATCGTCCGCCGGATCGTCCGCCGGATCGGCCGTCGGATCGGCCAGCGCGGCCTGTGCGGCGACGAGACGGTCCACCACGCTGATGATCTTCTCGGGGGAGGCCTGCCAGCAGTCCTCGCCCGGCAGGTGTTCCAGCAGGACCCGCCGCTCGCCGGCGGCTATGACGGCCGGGACCAGCCCTGGATCCACGCGGGCGAAGGCGGCGATCACGTCGGCCTCGTCCGCGGCGAAGTGCGGTGTGGTCTTCAGCCAGACCGGGCCCTGCGCGGTCGGCAGGCGGAACAGCCCGGCCAGATTCCACGTCTTGTGCTGCTCGACCGGCCCCGTGACCGGCCGTCCCGCCGCGCCCAGCGCGTCCGAGGCCCAGCCGAGGAACTCCCGGACCCCCTCGATCACGGCCCATGGAGAACGCAGATCCTCCGGCCTCGTGAGTACGGCGTGATCGACGGGCGACGGGGTCAGCAGCCCCGGCGCGGGTCGTTCCATCGCTTCGACATGATACGTCACGTGACCGTCGCGGCCGCCTTCTCCGCCGTCGACGTGCAGCAACCTCAGCACCAGGACCGGTACGTCCAGCACCTGACGCATGTGCGCGACGACCGACTCGACCTGCGACCACCAGGGGACGCTCACCGGGAACGGCCCGAGGACGCCGAGCCACTCCTCGCCCGCGGTCACCCAGGCGCTGACTGTCCGTCCCATCCCGCCAGTGTGAACGGCCGCCGCCGAGTGAGCGACCGAATATTCGGGGGAGCCGTCAGACGTCGGCCCGTCGCAGATGTTTGGTGTCCACTCGATGGCCCGCCTGCTCCAGCACGGCGACGGCCTCCTCGATCCGCGGCTCGGGCACCAGGACCAGGTCGGCGTGGAACGTCGAGGCGACGAACACGGTGATCGCCGCGTCGGCCAGCGGCCCCACGACCGCCGCCAGCGTGCCCGAGACGTTCAGCCCCTGCGCCTCTCCGTACAGGCCGATCCACCTATCGCCGGAGCCCGTCGGCCAGGTCTCGCGTACGACGGTGAGACCCTCAGGGGCGCGGACGAGCGCGATCCAGTCGTCGTCTTCGGGGAACGTGGCCTGCGGCAGGTGCTGGACGGCGAACACGGACGGCACGACGCCCAGACGCTGGGCAGCGGGTGAACTCATGAACGGTGTGTACCACAGACGCCGTCCGGCGCGGGCCGCGCGGTCTCGCCGTACGGCCGACGATCATCGTTCAAGGAGCTGCGAAGGCCGTTCTGTCAGGGCGCCGCTCCGAGGACTCTCACTGGGTCAGCGCCGGCAGGATCACCTCGTCGAGCACGACCGAGGCGGTCGGCTGATCCGGCCTGTCGTACTGTCCGGCCGTGACGGCGACGACGATGTCCAGGGCCGGTGACACGTGGATCCGCTGGCCGCCGTTGCCGAACCCGGCGATCCACGTGTCGCCCACGTACCACTGGTAGCCGTAGTGGAAGCCCTCGTCGATCCGCACGTGCGGGCGCAGCACCGTGGCCAGCCAGGACGCGGGCACGATGTCGCGACCCCCTTCGAGTACGAGCCGCCCGATCGCCAGGAGGCCATGAGGGGGCAGCCGCAGCCCGGAGGCGGCCAGAGCCACCCCGTCCGTGCCGGTCGACCACTCCCAGCGCGTGATCCCGAGCGGCTCGAAGAGCCTGGTGCGCGCGTAGTCCTCCAGTGCCAGTCCGGTGCCCTTCTCGATGAGCCGCGCCGCAAGCGCCGAGGCGCCGCCGCAGTAGGACCATCGGGTTCCGGGCTCGTCCATGATCCGCCGGCTCAGGACGTAGCGACAGCGGTCGGGGGCGAGCTCCATCGCGATCTCGCTGTTGGCCGCACTCGTGTACGGGACGTTCTCGTCCCACTCCAGCCCGAGCGTCATCGTGAGCGCGTGCTCGACCGTCAACGCGGCGAGCCGGGGGTCCTCCGCGAGGTCCTGATACTCGGCGAAGTGGCGCAGCAGCGGCTCGTGCGGTTCCGGCACCCGGCCGTCGGCGAGAGCGATGCCGTACAGAAGGCCGACGACGCTTTTGGTGACCGAGCGGATGTCGTGGAGCGTGTCCGGTGTGAAGCGCACGTGGCCGAGGGGCTCGCCCAGTTTGAAGTCCGCGCCTTCGCCGTAGTGCTCGAGGACCACCTGTCCGTGATGGAGGGCGACGACGGCGTGCAGGTCGGGGACTCGGTTACGTTCGACGGCCCGGGCGAGGAGGTTCGCGAGGGGGTGACTGCTCATGGTCCTCTTCTACGCCCTGCCACTCTGTCAGGGCCAACCCGGCCGGAAGATCGCGGGGACACGATGGAACTCCTGCGGGATGCCCGTTCGTCTTCTCGACGATTCCTTGGCGCGCCGACGGGTGGATGTGGACGGAGGGCGGGTGTCGGATCGGCACGCTGCGCGGTAACCTACGCTAGCGTAGGTTACTCAACCGTAGGTTTGTCGATCCGGAGGCCATGCATGCTGAGCACGTCTCGCCCCCTCACCCAGACGGAGCTTCTCGTCGAGCTCGAACCCGTGGTCGGCCGAGAGCTGGACCGGCACCTCGCGGTGGCCAAGGAGTGGTTCCCCCACGAGTTCATCCCATGGAGTGAGGGCCGGACGTTCGACGGGGTCCTGGAGGGCGAGGCGTGGTCGCCGGAGGACTCCGCGATTCCCGAACCCGCTCGTGTCTCGCTCATCGTCAACCTCCTGACCGAGGACAACCTCCCGAGCTACCACCACGAGATCGCCACGACGTTCGGCAGGGACGGCGCGTGGGGCACCTGGGTGCACCGGTGGACGGCGGAGGAGGGCCGGCACGGGATCGCCATCCGCGACTACCTGACCGTCTCCCGGGCGGTCGACCCGGTCGCGCTGGAGCGGGCCAGGATGACCCACATGCAGAACGGCTTCGCCACGGAGTACGACGGCGTGCTCCGGCAGTTGGCCTACGTCTCGTTCCAGGAACTGGCCACCCGCGTCGCCCACCGGAACACCGGGAAGGCGTCGGGGGACCCGATCTGCGAGAGGTTGCTCGCGCGGGTCGCCGCTGACGAGAACCTCCACATGCTCTTCTACCGGAATCTCCTCGCCGCCGCGTTCGAGTTGTCCCCGTCGCAGACCATGCGCGCCGTCACCGATGTGGTGACCTCGTTCCAGATGCCGGGCCAGGGCCTCGAGGGCTTCGCCCGCAAGTCCGTGACGATCGCCATGGCGGGCATCTACGACCTCCGCCAGCACTGCGACGAGGTCCTGGCGCCGGTGCTGCGGCAGTGGAAGACCTTCGACATCGAAGGTCTCGACGCCGAGGGTGAGCAGGCTCGCGAGGAGTTGTCGGCCTTCCTCGCCAAGCTCGAGGTGGCCGCGACCCGCTTCGAGGAGCGACGGGACGCGCGGCGGGCGAGGGCCGAAGCGACGACGTAGCCGACACGGGGCCTGAGGGCACGCCGGTGCTCCCGCGCCAGGCCTCTCACCCGAAACCCCGAAACCCGAAACCCCGAAACCCGAAACCCGAGACCCCCACCACGGCCTGATCTACTACGACACCGAACTCGGACGGAACCGGACGCGATCACGCACCGGAGCCGGGATGCCCGAGGCCGGTGCGGCGACGCACCAGGTGGGCGCGTTCCGCATCGGTCCCGGGCCGCGTGGCGAAGGACACGAATGTCCTCGATGCGCGGCTCGTAGCCGTCCGTCGTGTCCACGGCCAGCGTCGGGACAGTCAGAGCGATGGGGACCCACGATTCGATCGGGCGCTCACCGCCGGCGATCGCCCGAAGCAGATCCTGGTCGGCGTGCGCCGCCCGGTGCGCGTCCTGCGCGGCGCGACGGGCGATCCGCTCATGTGCGACGCCGGTGCCGACCGTGCAGCGGACGACCCGGATCGCCGCGAGCTCGGCGAGAGGCGTCAGGTTCGGCCGCCACAGCTTGTCCTGGAAGGCCGCCTCCGCCACCGCGGTCACGCCGGCACGCAACAACGTCGCCAGGACGTCGAAGAACACCGTGAGCGTCCGCCGGTTCAGCGGGTCGCCGGTGCTCGGCTCGAACCCGGGGGTGGAGTACGCCATCCCCTGCTTGATCTCGTCGCGGCAGACCGCCGGGCAGCCGATCGACCGGGCGATCTCGTGCGCGAGCGTGGTCTTCCCGCTGCCCGGGGGACCGCTCACCACAATCAGCGTGGGTGACGTCACCGCCGCACTCTCGCACTCCCGCGGGCCTGCGGGGAAGTCCGGTGGCCGCGTGTTCGCCTCTTCCGCGATCGCTCGTCCGCCCGAATGTCGTCCGCCTCGTGTAGTCATGGGACGTGAGCGTTTCCCTGACCTGGCCGCAGGTGCTCGCCTGGCGGCTGGAGCGTCAGTTCGCCGGCGGCACCGGCTCCGACGCAGTGTCCGTCGTGCGCAGGCTCTGCGGCGTGCAGAGCCAGGTGGCCTCGTCGGCGGAGTTGGCGACAGCCGTACGGCAGGCCGATCCGCGGCCCGGCGAGGTCGAGACCGCCCTCTGGCGAGACGGCACGCTCCGCAAGACCTGGCTCATGCGCGGCACCCTGCACCTGGTGCCCACCGACGAGTTGCCGATCTATTGCGGCGCCCTCCGGTCGCTGCGGTTCTGGGAGACGGGGGTGTGGCAGCGCGGACACGGTGTCACCGCCGCCGAGATCGACGCGATCATCGAGACGGTTCCGCACGTGCTGGGGGAGCGGGCACTGACGCGCGACGAGCTGGTCGAGGCGGTGATCGAGTCCACCGGCGACGCCCATCTGAAGGAGGCGCTGACCTCCGGCTGGGGGATGTTGCTCAAGCCGCTGAGCTTCCTCGGGGAGCTCTGCTACGGCCCGCCGCGCGACGGCCGGGTCACCTTCATGGCGCCGGGCATCGTGCCGCTTGCCGCGGAGGAGGCGGGCACCCTGCTCGTGCGGTCCTTCCTCGGTGCTCACGGGCCGGCGACGCCCGAGATGTTCGACGCCTGGCTGTTCCGCGGCAAGTCCCGCAAGGCCGTGCTGCGCGGCTGGTTCCGCGATCTCGGCGACGACGTCACCGAGGTCGAGGTCGAGGGGCGTCCGATGCTCGCGCTCACCGAGCACGCCGATGCGCTGGCCTCCGCCCGACCGTCCGACTCGGTCCACCTTCTCCCGGGTTTCGACCAATACATCATGGGTGCGCCGCGCGACCTCGAGCCGTTGCTGCCGCGGGCGGCCAGGGCCAAGGTCAGTCGCGCCGCCGGCTGGATCTCTCCCGTCGTCGTCTTCCAGGGGCGGGTCGCCGGGGTGTGGGAGGCCAAGGGAGGCGAGATCGTCCACGAGCTGTTCGAAGACGTGCCCGCCGCCGCGCTGGCCCGCGAGACGAGCCGCGTGGCCGCCCTGCGGCCGCACGGTGATCCACGGTGACCCACAGGAACACTGAGCCGGCCGCCAGGTCGGCAGGAGGCGGTGGTGGAGCTGACTGACATGTCGCGAAGGGGGCGTCTCACCGCTTACAGCGCCGTCTCCACGTCCCTGGCTCTGCGCGGTGACCGCGAGCTACGCGAGTGGGTCGACACAGCCATCCCGCTCGGTTCCGGCATCGGCGGTACGTCGGCGCTGCTGGAGGTCGACGGGAGCAGGGTCTTCGTGAAGCGGGTGCCACTCACCGATCTGGAGAGGCTGCCGGAGAACACCCGGTCCACCGCGAACGTGTTCGGGCTGCCCACCTTCTGCCAGTACGGCATCGGCGGGCCGGGCTTCGGCGCCTGGCGGGAACTCGCCGTGCACATCATGACCACGAACTGGGTGCTCGAGGGACAGTTCGAGGGGTTCCCCCTGATGTACAACTGGCGTGTCCTGCCGGACAGCCCGCCGCCCCCTCCCGAGGAGCTGGCCGATGTAGAACGAGCGGTCGCGTACTGGGGAGGCGGATCTCACGTCCGGCACAGGATCGAGGCCCTCCGGCAGGTCTCGGCCAGTCTCGTGCTGTTCCTCGAGTACATCCCGCAGAGCCTGCACGAGTGGCTGGGAGCGCGGATGCGCGCCGGCGAACAGGCCGCGGACCAGGCCTGTTCACTGGTGGAGCGGGGCCTGGAGGCGGGCGTCTCGTTCATGAACGCCCGCGGGCTCCTGCACTTCGACGCGCACTTCGAGAACATCCTGACCGACGGGCGGCGCCTCTACTTCGCCGACTACGGCCTGGCCCTGTCCTCCCGGTTCGATCTGTCGCGAGATGAGATCGACTTCTTTGACCAGCATCGGACCTACGACCGTTGCTACGCGACGACCCATCTGGTCCACTGGCTGGTCACCGCGTTGTACGGGTACGAAAGGAAGGAACGCGACGCGCTGGTGCGCGCGTGTGCCGAGGGCGAGCGGCCCACAGGACTCCCGGACCGGGCCGCGGCGATCCTGACCCGCTACAGCCCGCTCGCCGCAGTGATGGCGGACTTCTACCTCAAGCTCCAGGAAGAGAGCAGGCGGACCCCGTACCCGCTGGAGGAGATCAACCGGGTCGGTGCGGCCCATGGCCTGTTCACCGGCCACCGTTGAGCCGGGGGCCTTTGAGCCGGGGGCCCTGACCACTGGTGAGTTCGGGGCCCCTGACCCCACTGGTCAGTAGCCGGTGTTCCGGTCCAGGGTGACCCGGCAGGCCAGATGGAGGGCCAGGCGGTCGTCGGAGTTGTTCAGGTCGACGGTGAGAAGCTCCTCGATCCGGTGGAGCCGCGCCGCGACGGTGTTGCGGTGCACGCCGAGGACCGCCGCGGTGTCGGCCGCCGACCCTCCGGCGTCCAGATAGGTGGAGAGCGTGGCGACGAGCTCACCCGGCTGCGACTCCAGCGGGGCGAGCAGCCGGGTCGCGGTGGGAGCGAAGGTCTCGGTGCTCGCCCAGGCGACCAGCAACTGGGCCAGCCCGAGGCGGTCGATGTGCACCAGGCGGCCGGTCTGGGGGCGCCCGCGGGCGAGCCTGGCCGCATCCCACGCCTCGGCGAGGCTCCGGGTCAGTCCGCCGGTGTCGGGATGGCCGCGTCCCACGCCGATCGCACAGTCGAACCGGGTGGCCAGCCGGTGCCGGACCCGCTGGAGGGCGGCGAGCAGGTCGCGGCTGGCGTCCTCGTCCGGTTCGGTTCTGCTGGTCGTCCAGGCCGACCAGCCGTCGCCGCGTTCCACCACCGTCACGTCGATTCGCTCCGCGGCCACGGCGGACGCGACGGCGTCGGTGTGCCCCAGGAGGTCGACCTGCCCCAGCGCCGCGATGTGGAAGGCCACATGCCAGCCGTCCAGGCGCCAGCCCAGTTCGGCCGCCCGCTCGTGCGCGGAGCCTCCGCTGTCCAGCCGGCCCTCGAGGAGATCGCCGAACAGCCCGGCGCGCAGCCGGGCGTCGCGTTCCAGCACGACGCGCCGGGTGGCCTGCCAGCGCTGGACGGCGAGCGTCCCGAGCTGGAGGACGTCGCGAACCGTGCGCGTCCAGGCGGCAGGCGCCTGCCCGAGCGCGGCCGCCATCCACAAGTCCGCGGTCCCGCTCGGCGTTCCGGGCACGGGCACGGCCACCGTGGTGTCGCCGTCCGCGGCGAGGATCTGAGCCACCGGGGCATGCGGATCGAAGCCGGGCGGCAGCTCGAAGGAAACGCGGGTGATCGGCGTGCCATCGGGGCCGAAGACGGCGACCGGCCGGTCCAGGACTCCGCTGAGGGCCCGGGCGACGTCCTGGGGGCCCAGCAGACGGTGGGTCAGCGCACGGTGGGCGCGGCGCAGATGATCGGCCGCGTCCACGGCGGGGGAGTGCACGAACGCGGCGGCCGTGCCCGCCCAGAGCAGCGGCGGCGTGGTGACGCCCAGGATCGGCAGGTGCAGATGCCGCGCGAGCCGGCGGCTTCCGTCCAGAGGCGTCTCGCCGTCGGGGCCCGAGAAGGGGACGGCGAGCGCGGCGGCCTGCTGGTCGTACAGGCGGCGGATCGTGGCGTCCAGGCGCCAACTGCTCAGGTAACCCGCGGGAATCGACGGGCACAGGGCGATCTCGCCCGGCTGGACCACCCCCGTTCCGGCCGGGTCGATCAGCGTGATGCCGGTGACGTGCCGATCGAGGTCGTCGTCTCCGGACAGCGGCGTGGCAGCGAGGTGCGGGTGTCCGATCAACTCGCGCAGGGTCGGCGGGGCGTCCGTCACGGCGCCTCCCGCGATGTCTCCCGCAGACTCTCCTGCGCAGTCCCCTGCGGTCTCTCCTGCGATGTTTCCCGCGCTGTCTCCTGCGGTGTTTCCCGAGGTGTCTCCCGCAGCGGGACCGGGTCGACGTCCAGCCCGAAGGCCCGGGGCGCGACGGCGTCCACGGCCTCCGGCCGCCACCAGAACGACGGGCCGGGAAGGTGTAACGCGACGACCTCGGCGCCGCCGCGCACGGTGTCGCAGGAGATGGGCAGGCCGCTGTTCCTGTCGAGCACGCACAGGATGTCGGGGGTGGACGCCACGGGCCGGCCGTCGACGAGGGCGAGCAGGTACTCGTTCTCCATCTCCAGGCGCACGAGGGTACCGTCCCGGCCGGCGCGGATGATCACGGATCCGCGGCCGAACCCCGCCGCGGCCCGGTGCCGGACCACCTCGATGACGCGCCCGATGACGAGGACCCGGCCCCCAAGGGACGCCGCGGCCTGGTGTGGATCGGCGGTCTGTGCCCAGGACGCGTGCCGGGCGCCCAGGCGCAGGGCCCGGCTGAGCGTCCCGAGGATGGTCAGCCGGTCCAGCAGCGCCACCGGCAGCGGGCGCAGCGCAATCGCCGCCCATCCGCCGAACTCGGTGAGCGCGGACCTGACGATCCGCTCCGCCGCCTGAGGGGACAGCGAGTCCAGCATGAGCAGCCGGCCGCCGGAGTCGCCGATGGCCAGGGGCGTGAGCGGTTCGCCGAGCGCCGCCACGGACATCTGGTCGAGCCGCGGCAGCGCCCGGCCCTGCAGATCCGCGTCGATCACCGGGAGGCCGAGCTCGGCCGCGGCGACGAACACGACGATGCCGTTGACCCCGCCGGCCTCGATGGCGATCAGCCCGGCGGGGTCGATCCCCGTCCGGTTCACGATCGTCTCCAGTACGGGCGCCCATTCCCCGCCGGACGGCAGCCTCTCGGTGAACGCCGACACCGCGCCGACGATCCCCACCGGGAGGACGTGGCCGCCGGGGACGACGTCGCAGCTCAGCAACTCGATCCGGTCGCCCGCCAGGCTCCGCCGGAGCAGCCGGGCCGCCGTGTCCGTCTGCCCGCCGCCGCCCGACCCGAGCAGCGTGGTACCCCGGGCGAGGTGGTCGACGTCCGGCCCACCGAGGTAGCGGATTGGCATGCACTCAGAGTGACACGAGATCCTCCACCGGCCGGAACCCCACCTCGAGACCGAACGCGCCCGGGCCGAACACCGCGAGCGCCTCCGGGCTGCGCATCAGGTCCGGGGCGCTGATCCCCACGACGACGGCCCGCTGGCCGTACCGCAGCCCCTCGGTCGTGATCGGCTCGCCCGAGTCGGCCTCGAGCACGCAGATCAGATCGGGGACCACACACCGGACCTCGCCGTCGGCCCGCGCGACCAGGTTCTCGTTCTGGAAGGTCAGCTCGAGCCTGCCGCCGCCCTCGAAGGCGGCGAGCGTGGCGCTGCCCCGGGCGAACCCGGCCACCGTGCGCCGCTCGACGTCCACGACCTTGCCGCGGAACAGCACCCGGACCTTGTCGTAAAGGGTGCCGGACATCGTCTCGGCGAGCGCCTCGACCGGGTCACGGTGTTCCTCGCGCGCGGTGCGCAGGGCCCGCCCGATCCGCAGCCCGAGGGTGAGCGTGTTCGGGACAGCCGTGCGTTTGACGTCCGCGCCGGACATCGCGTACTCGGCGATGTGAGCGACCCCGCCGAGCCGGATCGCGATGCCGCGGGCGAGCCACTCCAGGCGCTTGTTGTCGGCGCCCGTGTCGATGACGACGGTCTCGCCGTTCTCGCCGCCGATGGCCAGGGGCGACCCCGGCACGCCGTACACGGAGAAGGTCTCCATCTGCAGCTCGGGGAACGCCCGGCCCATCCCGTCCGCGTCCACGACGGGCAGGCCGGTCCGGGCGGCGACCAGCAGCGGGATCATCGAGTTGATCCCGCCGCACTCGATCGGCATGGTCGCGTCGGCCCGCCGTCCCAGGTGCACTTCCAAGGCCCGCAGGGCCGCGACCGCCTCGTCGCCCCGGGGGATCTTCTCCACCATCACGGTCGGGGCGCCCATCTGCGCCGTCGGGATGACCAGGTCGTCGTCGCCCAGCTCGGCGGGGTCGAGCACGGTGATCGTCCCCGGGCCGTCACGCAGCGCCTGCTCCACGAGGAGTCTGCCGATGTACGGATCGCCTCCGCCGCCGGTGCCGAGCAACGCGGCCCCGCGGGCCAGGTCGGCGAGATCGCGAACGTCGAGGGTGTAGCTCACGTGAGTGCTCCAGAGCCGACGCGGACGGTGTCGTGGTCGTAGCCGAAGTACCGGGGCCCGACGAGCTCCAGCCCTTCGGGGGAGTGCCAGCGGGGATCGCACGGCGCCGCGATGACCCGCACCCGCTGGCCGTACCGGAGCGTCTCGGTCGTGATGGCGGTGCCGGCCTCGGCGTCGAGCACGCAGATCAGGTCGGGGACGGTGGCCACCACGGCGCCGTCGCGGACGGCGACGAGGTGCTCGTTCTGGAACCGCAGCAGGAACCGCTCACCCGCCCTGTCGTTCAGCCCTTCCAGCGTCGCCTCACCGCGGGCGAATCCGCCCTCGGTGCGCCGGCTGACGTCCACGACCTTGCCGGTGAACAGCTCGGCTCCGCCCAGGCGCTCGACGACGGCCGCGACCGGGTCGCAGTGCGCGGCCCGGGCCTCACGCACCAACCGGCCCAGTTCGCCGCAGAGGGACAGGGTTCCGGGGACGAGCGCCTCGCGGGCCTGCGCACCGGTCATCGGGAACAGGCTGATCATCGCGGAGCAGCCCATGTCGATCGTGGCGGACCGGGCGAGGCGCTCCGCCCAGTGGTTGTCCACCGTGTCGAAGATGCCGCGGTTGCCCTTCTCATCGGCGATCGACATCGGGGTGGCGCCGATGCCGTACAACGTGGGCATCACCATCTGCAGCTCGGGGAACGCCCGGCCCATCCCGTCGGCGTCGATCAGGGGGAGCCCCAGCTGGGCGGCGGCGACGACCGGCACGAGGGCGTTGACGCCGCCGGCCTCCGCGCACACCAGGTGCGTGGGGGACTTGCCGAGGTAGGAGGTGAGGGTCTGTACGGCGAGCGCCGCCTGCTCGGTGGAGGGAACCTTCTCCAGCATCACCGTGGGAGCGCCCATCATGGCGACCACCACGGCGACGGCGTCGTCCGGGACGTTCTCCAGCGGGACGAGCCGGGCCGGGCCGTCGGCGCGGACGGCCGCGTGCGCGAGCAGCCGGCCGATGTGGGGGTCCCCGCCGCCGCCGGTGCCGAGGATGGCCGCGCCGACCGCGAGGTCGTCCAGGTCCGGTCCCGTGATGAGCCGCTCAGCCACGATCCGCCTCCAGCTGCAGGTCGCCGACCGCCTTGACGCGGATCCGGGTGGCGTTCCCCGGCAGGTACGCCAGGGGCACCTCGTCGACCTCGACGACCCGGACGCTGCCCGGCTTGGCCCCGGAGGCGACCGCCTTGTCGACCGCCTCCTGCTTGGCGTCGTCCAGCACCGACTGCCGTTGGCCGGGCTCCACCGGGAAGATCCGGTCGACCTCTCCGCCGATCTGGGCGATGGCGGCGCCGATGGCGTTGGCGACGGCGAAGTGCTCGGGCCGGTGCACCGGCCCGGAGTCGCCGATCTCGTCCGGGAGCAGGATCGACCCGCCGCCGACCGCGACCACGGGAAGCGGCTCGGGGGAGGTGCGGATGCGCTCGATGGCGTCGCCGATGTCGCGGGCGATCCGGTGCAGCGCCGCCTGCACCAGTGACCGGTCCAGCTCCTTCACGAGGCTGGGGTCGCCGATCGCGGCCCGGCCCGCGGCGACCGCGACGTCGGTCGCGGTGAGCGTGGCCCCGCCGAACACCAGGGCCTCCTCGGAGAGGCGGTAGCCGACCGAGTCGGGCCCGACCGTCACCGCCCCCTCGTGGCGGATCCGGCTGCCTCCGCCGATGCCGAGGCTGAGCACGTCGGGCATCCGGAAGTTGGTGCGGATCCCGGCGACGCTCACCTCGGTGGTGGCCTCGCGCGGGAAGCCGTGCTGCAGCACGCCGATGTCGCTCGTGGTGCCGCCGACGTCGACCACCGCGCACGACTCCACGCCCGACAGGAAGGCGGCGCCGCGCATCGAGTTGGTCGGGCCGGAGGCGAACGTGGCGACCGGGTAGCGGCGGGCGAAGTCGACGTCCATCAAGGTGCCGTCGTTCTGGCTGAGGTAGAGCGGGGCGCTGATGCCCGCGCCCTCGAGGGACTGGGCGAGGCCGTCCACGATCTGGCCGGCGAGCTCGCGCAGCGAGGCGTTGATGATGGTGGCGTTCTCACGCTCGAGCAGCCCCATCCGGCCGATCTCCGACGACAGCGAGACGGCGATCGCGGGCAGCTGCCCGGTGAGGATGTCCGCGGCGCGCTGCTCGAACTCGGCGTTGACCGGGGAGAACACGCTCGAGATGGCCACGCTGCGGATCCCGTGCCGGTCCAGTTCCTCCGCCACCCGCAGGATCTCGTCCTCGCGCAGCTCGGAGATGTGGCGCCCGTCGAACTCGTGCCC
This sequence comes from Planotetraspora phitsanulokensis, assembly GCF_016863295.1. Lineage (GTDB taxonomy): Bacteria > Actinomycetota > Actinomycetes > Streptosporangiales > Streptosporangiaceae > Planotetraspora > Planotetraspora phitsanulokensis. Next base: position 467,059 of record NZ_BOOP01000004.1, on the reverse strand, counting down.
GCCGTGGCACAGGTACGGCCGGCCCGCGATCGCGTCGACCAGCCGCTCGGGCCAGTCGACCATGGGCGGCAGCGACGCCGTGGCGGGCAGCCCCAGCCGCAGCGCGGCGGTCGGGGCCAGGCGGTCGGCCTCGACCAGCGCGTTGATGAAGTGCGTCGTGCCGATCATCACCGCGTTCACCGTGAGCGGGTCGAAGGCCCGCTGCCGCTTCAGCTCGGCGAGCGCGGTGTTGATCCCGCTGGTCACATCACGCGTGGTCGCGGTCTTGACCGCGGCGAGGACGCTTTGGCCGTCCATGAGCACGGCGTCGGTGTTGGTGCCGCCGACGTCGATTCCGATCCGCATTGCAGGTCCTTTCAGGCGGCCGAGGGCGCGGACGCGGCGGCCTGCCGGTCGTCCGCCGTCTCGGTGTGCGCGACGCCGTATCCCCGGATCAGGCCGAGCCGGCCCACCACGGCGTACAGCACGAACGCGACGATCAGTGAGTTGATGCTGGGCAGGCCCCAGGTCACGAACTTCCCGACCAGGCTCGCGACGAGCCAGATCACGAGGGTCGCCGGCACCCAGCGGGGCGCCTGGGGCGGCACGCCGTCCGCGGCCTTCGCGACGTCCAGGTCACGGCGCCAGGTGCGCACCACGAAGTATTCGGCGATCATGATGCCGGCGATCGGGGGAAAGGCCACGCCGAGGACCGTCAGGAAGTCGGTGAAGCTGTTGAGGATGCCCGCCGCGGCCAGCACGCTGCCGACCACGCCGATGAGCAGGGTCACCGCGGCGCGGTTGACCTGCCGGCCGAAGACCGTGCCGACGAAGTTGACCAGGCCGAGCCCGGAGGAGTACAGGTTCCAGTCGTTGATCTTCAGTGTTCCGACGACGATGACCAGGACCCCGACCCAGCCCACGGTGGACGTGACGATCGTGATGATGTCCGCCGACTTGATCGCGTGTGCCAGCAGCACGCCGATCAGCCCGATCACGTACTCGCCGAGGGTGATCCCCAGCAGGGTCTGCTTGACCACGTCCCCGACCGACCGGTTGAACCGGGTCATGTCCGGGGTGATCACCGCGCCCACGATGAACCCGCCGGCGACCAGCGTGGTCCCCTGCAGCAGGGACAACGACGGACCGGCGGGGGCGGCCGACGCGAGTTCGGACAGCGAGCGTTGGGACAGTTCGCTCCCCACCGACCAGGCGACCAGCAGGACGAACGCGGGAACGGTGAGGTAGGCGGTCCACGCCATCGAGTGGAAGCCCTTGACGACGATGGCCGTCACCGCGAGCCCGAACAGCAGGGACCACGCCCACGCGGGCAGTCCCGGAAGCAGTTCGTGCAGGCCTTCGGCCGAGACCCCGGACTGGATGCCGAACCAGCCGACCAGGCTGATCCCGATGGCCAGGCCGATCAGCGCGGATCCGGCCTGGCCGAAGCCGCACCACCGGGCGAGCATGGAGGTCGTCAGCCCCTCCCGCATGCCGATGACGCCGAGCGCGATGGCCACCAGTTCGAGGATCACCGCGCCGAGGGTGATCGCCCAGAACGCGTTCCAGAAGCTCATCCCGAAACCGAGGGTCGCGCCGAGGAGGAACTGGCTGAGGGCGGATATCTGGCCGAACCGCTGGACCGCGACCGATACCCAGGAGTACCGGGCACGGGCGGGCACGCGGGATATCGCGTAGTCGTCGGTGCCGAGTGAAGAAGCCATGATTGCCTCCGAGGGGGGCGAAGCGCTTTCGCCAGGCCAGGGCGGGTGGTGCCCTGAGCGTAGGAACAGGCTCAGCCCTCGTCACGGTGCGATCGGCACAACCCGCAGCCGGTGCATGTGCACTGTGCACAGAAGGCCGGGGGGTCGTGGAGCCGCGCCGAACCTCGGTTCGTCGACCTTCATTTCTACAGCACGAAATGTCGGGTTCGTTGCGCGCAGTCCTGTGCAGGCTCCGCCGTACCATCGGGCACGTGATCGATCTCTCCGGCCTCGACGAACGGTTCGCACGCCTCGCCGAGGAGTACGGGCAGCGGCGGGCGGCCGCGTACGCCGAGGCGGTCCGGTGGGAGTGGTACGACGACGACGCGTTCGACCTCCGCCCGCTGTACTACGAGCGGAGCCTGTGGAGGCCGGGACGTCGTCTCGCCGAGCGCCCGCCCGTGAGCCGGGACCACGTTCAGATCGGGTTCGACGCCGACGACCGCCTGGTGGTCCTGCTCGAGTACAGCGGCTTCCTCGACGGCACGTTGTACTACGAGACCTTCCGTACGCACCTGACCGGCATCGTCGAGGAGGCACGTTTCCATGTCGCCGACGGTAAGCCGATCTATCTGCACGAATACCGATTCGAGGCGGGCAGGATCGGCCAGGCGCTGATCGCGGCGGTCGCGGGCGGCGGATACGAGACGTACGACTACGACGGCGATCGGGTGACCCGCGTCGCCGTCCACCACGCGGCCCGGCGGCGCGGCGCGCCGCTCCGGCCGGAGCCGTGGACGGTGATCGGCGCCGCCTACGACGGAGAAGGCCTGTCCCGGCTGGAGATCTCCGCGCCCGGCGGGCCCGCACAGGTGAAGTACGAACGCCCGCCGGCCGGGTTCACGGTCGAGTCCGCCTGGCGGACGGTCCGGGAGGAACTGCTGACGCAGATCCCCCGCTCCGTCCGCGCTCTGGCGGTCGACGAGCCCGCGTACTGCGTGGCCCTCGTGTACGAGGATCCGCTTGACCCGGCGGACGTGCTGGTGAACGTCGGTCTCGAGCGTGACCGGGTCCGGCTCGCCGGGGACTCGGACCCGGAGGATGTGTGGTCGCCCGCGGACATGGCCCACGAGACGCCGGTGGACGTCCGCGCGGTCGCCGGCACCGCCCGCCTTCTGGCCCAGGAGCTCACTCTGTCCCGTTCCGACAGGGGCGGGGAGCTCCTCTGCGAGGTCGCGCGTTCCCTCGGCGCCGTGGACTGGAGCGCCATCCTGCCGATCACGGAGGACTTCGTGGTCTACGCGGTCGACCTGGAGATGGCCGACCTCGACCGCAACATGCGTGCGGTGACCGAGGGCCGGGACGCGCCCTTTCCCGGCCCATGAAACGTCGGCGTGGTCAGCGCTGGAGGAGCCGGACCGTCTCGTCCCAGAGGCGGCCGGCGTCGTCCGCGTCGAGTGCGTACGGTGCGACTCCGCGCAGGCCGTCACCCGGACCGGTGACGACGACGGCCTCGTTGCAGTCCTCGAAGTAGCGTCCGGTCACTCCCTGGACGAGCGGCGAGGCGGCCAGCAGGACGGAGGTGGCCGCGCCCTGCTGCGGGGTCTTCCAGCCCGGAGGCAGCTCGAGGCGGAGGCCCTGCTCGTCCATCGCGCCCACGTAGCGCAACTGGGCGTCGTCCAGGTGGCGCTGGAGGTTGGTCATGATGCCGCCGGGGTGGAGCGCGTTGGCGGTGATGCCGTCTGCGGCCCACTTCTCCGCCATGGCGACGGTGAACAGGATGGTCGCCGTCTTCGACTGGCCGTAGGCCGACCAGGCTTCGTAGGGCCGGGAGATGAAGTGGATGTCGTCGAAGACGACGGGGGACATCAGATGGGCGGAGGAGCTGACGGTGACGACCCGGGCGCCCCGAGCGGCGGCGAGCGCCCGGTGCAGGCCGAGCGTCAGAGCGGCGTGGCCGAGGTGATTGGTGGCGAACTGCGTCTCCCAGCCTTCCCTGGTCGTGGTCCGCTCGGGCAGGGCCATCACGCCGGCGTTGTTGACCAGGATGTGCAGGGGGCCGCTCCAGCCGGCGACGAACGCGTCGATGGTGGAACGTTCCAGCAGATTGAGGGCGGCGACGTGGACGTCGTCGCGGCCCGTCGTGGCGCGGATGTCAGCGGCTGCGCGCTCGCCGGCTTCGGTGTCGCGGGTGGTCAGCGTCACCTGCGCGCCGGCGGCGGCCAGTGCGCGGGCGGTCTCCAGGCCGATCCCGGACGTCCCGCCGGTGACGACGGCGCGCTTGCCGGACAGGTCGACCCCGGCGATCACCTCGTCGGCGGTCGACTTCGCGTCGAACGGAGTGGTGATTGTGGGCATGGCTGTACTCCATCGGTCGATGTGTGGGTGAAGGTGCTGCGAAAGGCGTGCGGGGGCAGGCGGCGCCGGGGCGCGCGAGTTCGAGCGCGCGGCCGGGCGGGCGCTGAGGGCGTGCCAGCGTGCTCGCCCTACGCGAAGGCGTGGGGGAGTGGCGGGGGTGCGAGGGTGTGGTCGGCCCGCGCGAAGGCGCAGGGGAGTGAAGGTATGGTCGGCCCGCGTGGGGGTGCGGGCGTGTGATGGCGAGGTCAGCCGGCGCGGCTGATCAACCAGCGCGGCTGATCAGCTGGACGGCGCGTCTGACCCGGTCGCGGAACTCGGCGCGGTCGGCCGAGGTCTGCTTCCAGGTCAGAGCGGCGGAGAAGAGGACGTCCATGACGTCGTCCGCGCCCAGCTCGGCGGTGAGCACGCCGGGCGGGGCGAGCGACGCGACCTGTGCGCTGATGGTCGCCCTGGCCTTCTCCTGGTAGTCGTGGAACATCGAGCCCAGCTGCGGCCCGCTGTTCTCCAGCAGTTCGCTGAGGTCCCTGGCCACCTGGGTCTCGACGTACTGGCCCATCAGCGCGTCCAGCGCCGCGACGATCCGATCCTCGAAGCTCAGCGTCTCGTCGGCGAAACAGGCCTCCATGGCCTGCTGCGCTCGTTCCATGACGCCCTGCATCGTGGCGCGGTACAGCTGCTCCTTGTTCGGGAACAGGAGGTACAGTCCCGGCCGGGAGATGCCCGCCGCCTTGGCGACCTCCTCCATCGACGTCTTCTGGAACCCGTACCTGCTGAACAGGCCGAGGGCGGCCGTGAGGACGGCGCCGCGCTTGGGGTCGTCCTGCTCGATCTCCGAACTGCTCACGACTGACAGATTAGACAACGAGCAGGAGTTTGTCTAATCCGTCAGTCGTAGACGTCGAGCCGCCTCCCACCGGGCCTCCACGGGGTGATTCATGCGGGCAGGTATCAGGATTCGGACACATGATCCTCGCTAGCCGGACGGGAACATGCCGGAAATCCGGCCGTAACTGATCATCTATACGGTCGCGAGCATCACCCCTCAAGGAGCATGTGGTGCGCAAACTCCGCTTCACTCTGGCCGCTCTTCTCACCCTGTCCCTCGCCATCCCGCTCGCGCCGGCGACCGCCGCAGCCAAGACCCGCAGGCCCCCCGTACTCGACCTCGAGAAACTCACCGGAGCCCAGGCCGAGGCCATGATGGCGAAGGGGCAGCTCACCTCCGTCGAGCTCACCCAGGCCTACCTCGACCGGATCGAGGCGCTGAACAAGCGCGGACCCGGGCTGAACGCCGTGACGCAGCTCAACTCCGACGCGCTGAAGGAAGCGGCGCTGGCCGACCGGCAGCGGGCGAAAGGGCGGGTCCTCGGGCCCGCGCACGGGCTGCCCGTCCTGCTGAAGGACCTCGTCGACGTGACCGGCATGTACACCTCGGCCGGCAACTACTCGCTGCGCGACTCGTACCCGGCGACGGACGCGGGGATCACCAAGAAGCTGCGCGAGCGCGGAGTCGTCATCCTCGGCAAGGTCGGCCTGTCTGAGTTCGCGAACAGCTTCGGCAGCCAGCCCTCTGGTTTCAGCAACCTCACCGGGCAGGTTCTCAACGGCATCGACGCCGACCAGAACCCCAGCGGCTCCTCGTCCGGAACCGGCGCGGCCATGGCCGCCGCGATGGCCACGCTCGGCATCGGCACGGAGACGTCGGGCTCGATCATCAGCCCGTCGAGCACACAGAGCCTCGTCGGGCTGCGGCCGACCGTCGGCCTCGTGCCGGGGTACGGCATCGCGCCGATCAGTGCGTCGCAGGACACGGCGGGGCCGATGGTCCGCAGCGTCTCGGACGCCGCGATGACGCTCGCCTCGATCGCCGGGCCCGACCCGGACGGCGACGCCGAGTACCGTGCGATCTTCGGACCCGACTACCTCAGCACCGGCGTCATCCCGGCTCTGCCCGCGAAGCTGCCGGACTACATGAAGGCCCTCGATCTCGGCTTCGTCAGGGGCAAGAAGATCGGCTACAACGGCACGCTCGCCGACGGCAGCCCACTCAAGATCGCGTACGACGCGCTGACCGCGGCGGGCGCGGTCATGGTGCCACGGCCGACGACCAGTGTCGGCACGCTGCCGAGCCTGCCCAGTGGTTATGAGCAACACAAGACCATCGACGAGTACTACAAGCGGCTCGGCCCGCAGGCACCGATCAAGTCGCTGGCCGACGAGGTGGCCGACAACCAGGCCAACGCGCAGCAGGCCCTGAAGTTCGGCAACAACAACCACGTCAACGCTCTGAACGCCGACATCGCCTCGGGCGGGGCCAACGAGATCGCCTACCGGGCGAACCTGCCCGTCCGCAAGGCCGCCTGGCACAAGGCCATCGACGACATGATGACCTACCCGAACTCCGACCCGGCTCAGCCCGCCGACCCCGTCATCGCGATCCTCGGCAGCGTCCCGAACGCGCCGCAGGCCGGGTATCCCTCGATGACGATCCCCATGGGCTACTCGAACACGACGCGCCGCGCGCTCAACGTGCAGATCCACGGCGGCGCGTACGACGAGTACGACCTGATCGGCACCGGCTACGTCATCGAGCAGGCCACGAAGCTGCGGCAGACGGCCGGTTCGGTCAACCCGAGCATGTACCGCTGCGCGAAGACGGTCCCGGCCGAGCCGTTCGCCGGGCGCGGGCACTGCAACCCCGACTACGACACGATCATGCGCATGCTCGGCCACGCGCCCCGGCCGCTGCCGTTCTCCCTGGAGACCGAGTCGGCGCGGAGCCTGAGCACCCGGCTCGCCGCCGGCTCGCTGACCTCGGAAGAGCTGGTCAAGGCCTACCTCTACCGGATCGCGCTGACCAACGCCGAGGGACCGGCCACCCAGGCGGTCCGCGCCGTCAACCCGGACGCTCTGAAGGAGGCCCGCGCGCTCGACCGGGAGCGCGACAAGGACAAGAAGGACAAGAAGAAGCACGGCCCGCTGTTCGGCCTTCCCGTTCTGCTCGACGACGGGTTCGACGTGGACTCGCTTGCGACAACAGGCGGCTCGATCGCTCTGCAGGACCACCAACCCGGCCGCGACTCGACGGTCGTCGCCAAACTCAAGGCCGCCGGGGCGATCATCCTCGGCAAGACGAACATCTCCGAACTGAACGGCGTCTTCGACGCGAACATGCCGAAGGGGTACTCCTCACTCGCCGGTCAGGTGCTCCTGCCGTCCGACACCGACAAGACCCCGGCCGGTTCGTCCGGTGGTTCGGCGGCGGCGACGGCCTCCGGGCTGGCGGCGTTCACCGTCGGAATGGAGACGTCCACCGACTCGGCCCAGCTGCTGGCCCCCGCCGACGCGGCGGGCGTCGTCGGCCTGAAGACGACGGTGGGTCTGGTCAGCCGCACCGGAGTCCTGCCGGTGGCCCGGTCGCAGGACGCGCCTGGACCGATCACCCGCACGGTGTACGACGCCGCGAGCGCGCTCACGGCGATCGCCGGACCCGACCGGGCCGACCCGGCGACGTCGGGGGCGCCCGTGAAGGACTACACCGCCGGTCTGTCCGCGACCGCCCTCCAGGGGAAGAAGATCGCCGTCGTGGCGAGCACGGCCGCGCCGTACCCCGCGACGGTGACGGCCCTGCAGGCGCTCGGGGCCGTGACGACCCAGGTGACGATCGGCACGCCGAGCCCCGACCCGGCGAGTGTCGTGCCGAGCGAGTTCAAGCGCGATCTGAACGACTACCTGTCGGGCAGCCGGCGCGGCCATGGAGCCAGGTCGCTGCAGGGCATCATCGACTACAACGACGCCAATTCGGTGGAAGGACTGAAGTACCAGCAGGGCCGGCTTCTCGCGGCCCAGGCCGTCGACCTGTCCGACCCCGCCACCGGCGCGGCGTACAAGGCCGATCTGGAGACGGGCAAGGCGTCGACCCGGGCGCTGATCGACGGCATCCTCACCAACGGAACGCCCGGTGACACGTCGGACGACTTCGACGCCGTCATGGTGCCGACCGGCCACGCGCTCGTCGGTTACGCCGACCGCGCGGGCTACCCGGCGCTGACGCTGCCCGCCGGGTACGGTGCGACCGCCAGTTCGGCGGGCCACAACCCGATCGGCGTCACGCTCGTCGGCACGGCCTTCAGCGAGGCGACCCTCCTCGCCGACGGCTACGCCCTGGAGCAGGCGACGAATGTCCGCCTCGCCCCCAGCTTCACCAACCCGAGCATGTGGCGGTGCGTGCCCGGCAGCACGTTCTTCACCGGGGAGTTGTGCAACCCCGGTGACCGCCTCCTCGAATCCCGTCCCCGCCACTGACCGTCAACGCCAAGGGCCCGCGCCGGTCGACGGCGCGGGCCCCTCGCGTTGTGGCCGCAGGCCATCCGGGGCGGGAAAGTCGGCGTTTTCCCATGAGTGTGCCGCCCAGGACAGCGCTCCGAGAACTCAGCGGTCGGCGAGGAGTTTGTGCAGGTGACGCACTTGCTCCTCGACCTGGAAGGGGCCTCCGCCCTCGTGGTTGTTCCACGGCCAGACGGTGATCTCCTTGGGCCCCTGCCAGTGGTTGTAGCCGCCGAAAACCGTGGACGGCGGGCAGATGTCGTCCATCAGCGCCACCGAGTACAGCGCGGGCACCCGGCCCCGGGCGGCGAAGTTGAGGCCGTCGAAGTACGACAGCGTGCGGAAGACCTGCTCGGGCGTTCCGCGCTGGGAGGCGAGGAAGCGGACGAGTTCCTGGTAGGGGTCGCGGCTCGTGATCTCCACGGCCCTGCGGAAGTGGGTGAGGAACGGCACGTCGATGAGCGCGGCCCGCACGTCCGGCCGGAGCGCGGCGACGGCCTGGGCGATGCCGCCGCCCTGGCTGACGCCGGTGACCACGATCGCCTCGGGGTCGACCGCGGGGTGTCCCACCGCCACGTCGACGGCACGCACCGCGTCGGTGAAGACCCGCCGGTAGTAGTAGGTGTCGGGGTCGAGGATCCCCCTGGTCATCATGCCCGGCGCGTGCGGGGCGCCGCCCGCGTGCGGGTCGGCGGTGCTGCCCGGGTTATGCAGATGCGCCGCACCCTGGCCCCGGGTGTCGACCACGAGCGTGGCGTAACCGGCCGACGGCCAGAGCAGGTGATCGTGGGCGAAGCCGCGCCCCCCGCTGTAACCGATGTACTTCACCACGCACGGCAGCGGCCCATGTGCTCCCCGCGGAACCAGGAACCAGGCGTTCACCCGGTCGCCGCCCCAACCGGTGAACGCGGTGTCGTACACGTCGACGGAGGTGAGGGGGAGGTCGTACGGCGTGAACACGGGGGCCAGGTCGTGCTCCGCGGCCTCGGTGAGGGTCCGGGACCAGAAGGCGTCGAAGTCCGCGGGCTCGTCACGCTCCGGGAGGTAGTGACGGAGCTCTTCAAGGGGCAGGTCGAACAGCGGCATAACGATCTCCAAGCCTTAGACGTGTCCGGACATTTCACCTCATCGGTTACTCCGAACGCCATCCCCGGAACGCGGACGTGGCTGCACCGCGCCATGGCCCATGGGCGACCCGATAGACAGGTGGCCAGAACCCCATCTGGATCTCGGTCGACCAGGCATCGGGGCGCTCCAGTTTGCGAAAGGAGGCAAGGGGTGTTTTTCGGGCCGCTACGCTCCGTTTGGGGGCGATGTGAACGCCCAGGTTGGAGGGCCTGGTGGTAATGGACGGAGCGCCGATCCTCACGTCGGTGAACGGGGCGGCGTCCTCGGGGGAGGCGGTCGGGCGGGTGCTCGGGACACAGGCGGCGTCACCGCTGTCGTTCTGGATCGGCATCGAGCCGGGACAGGCCGTGCAACTCGACGAGGTCGTCATCACTCGGCGAGACGTGCCCGGCCACGGCCCGGTGCTGATGGCGGGGGTCGTCACGACGGTGGAGGCGCGGCACGAAGGCGCCAGCTACGACTCGGACGTGTTCCTCATCGCCGACGGGACGCTGCCGGCCGCCGTAGTGGAGTGTGCGGAGGTCCGGGTCACGCGGGTCGAACCGGAGATCTTCGTTCCGCCTTCGCCGGGAGCGGTCGTCTACCGGGCTCAGGCGGCCGATCGGGACCAGGCTCTCTACTTCGACGTCATGGACCGGCGCATTCCGATGGGGCTCGGGCGCGACGGGCAGCCGATGTACGTCAACTTCGACTTCCTCGACGGCACGCGCGGCGCGCACGTGTCGATCTCGGGGGTCTCGGGCGTGGCGACGAAGACCTCCTTCGCCACGTTCCTCATCTATTCGATCTTCAATTCCGGTGTCCTGGACGCCGAGGCGGCCAACACCAAGGCGCTGATCTTCTCTGTCAAGGGCGAGGACCTGTTGTTCCTCGACCATCCCAACGCCCGGCTCGACGAGGCCGCCACGCGCATGTACGGACGGCTCGGTCTGCCCGCCCGGCCGTTCCACAGTGTTCACGTGTTCGCGCCGCCGCGTCCCGGCGATCCCAACGGCGTCCCTCACGTGTCCGCCAGGACGCAGGGGATAAGCGCCTTCTTCTGGACGTTGACCGAGTTCTGCGAGGAGGAACTGCTCCGGTTCGTCTTCGCCGACGCCGATGACGAACGTGCTCAGTACTCCCTCCTCGTGGGCGCGGTCGCAGCCCGCCTGCAGGCGTGGGCGGCTCCCGCGGGCGACGGGGGAGCGGTCACGATCACGCCCCCAGGAGGGGGCGGTGTCACCTGCCGCACCTTCGCCGACCTGGTCGATCACATCGCCGACCAGCTCACCGACGACGGAACGCGTGCCACCTGGGCGGGCGCGCAGGTGCCCCTTGGGACGGTGAACGCGTTCCTGCGCCGTCTCCGCGGTGCCGTACGCGCGCTGTCGCCGATCGTCCGCGGGGACCTCCCTCCCGGCCGGCCGCACTCGATCAGCACCTCGGATGCGCAGGTCTCGATCGTCGATCTACACAACCTGCCCGAGAGGGCGCAAAGGTTCGTCGTCGGCGTGGTCCTGCGCGGCGAGTTCGCCCGCAAGGAGAGCAGCGGCACTGCTCGGCCGCTGCTGTTCGTCGTGCTCGACGAGCTGAACAAGTACGCGCCGCGCGAGGGCGACTCACCGATCAAGGAGATCCTGCTCGACGTGGCCGAACGTGGCCGCTCCCTGGGGGTGATCCTCATCGGCGCCCAGCAGACGGCCTCGGAGGTGGAGCGGCGCATCGTCGCGAACTGCGCCGTCCGCGTGGCCGGCCGGCTCGACCCCGCCGAAGCGTCGCGTCCCGAGTACGGCTGGCTGCCGGCGATCTCCCGGGAGCGTGCCACCATCGCCAAGCCGGGCACGATGTTCGTCGCCCAGCCCGAGATCCCGGTGCCCCTCGCGGTCACCTTCCCGTTCCCCGCATGGGCGACGCGGCCGTCCGAGGCGGGTCCTGCCCCGACCGGCGTCGCCCGTCGTACGGTCGACGACCCCTTCGCCGGGCTGCCCGGGGCCGACGACGACATTCCCCCTTTCTGAAGGAGCCGGATGAAAATCCTGCACACCGCCGACTGGCATGTCGGCAAGGTGCTCAAGGGCCGACCCCGGATCGACGAACACCGCGCCGTGCTGCGGGAACTGGTCGAGTCGGCTCGCGAGGAGGACGTGGACGCGGTCATCGTCGCCGGGGACGTCTTCGACACCTCCGCGCCCACGCCGGAGGCGCAGTCCCTGGTGATGCCCACGCTCATGGCGTTGCGCGAAGAGGGACGCGATGTGATCGTGCTCGCCGGGAATCATGACAACCCTCATCTGTTCGATGTCTACCGGCCGGTGCTCGGGGCGCTGGGCGTCCACGTCGTCGGCACCTTCCGGCGGCCCGACCAGGGTGGAACCCTCTCCTTCACGGCACGCTCCGGCGAGCCGGTGCAGTTGGCCGTCCTGCCGTTCCTGTCACACCGTTACGTGGTCCGCGCGGCCGAGGTGCTCTCGGGCACCGCCGCGGAACACAATCGTGACTACGCAGAACGGGTCGGAATGTTGATCGGCGCCCTCACCAAGGGCTTCTCCGCCGACACCGTCAACCTGGTCACCACGCACGGCACCCTGCCCGGCGGGAAGCTCGGCGGCGGCGAGCGCGAGGCGCAGTCGATCTTCTCTTATTACTTCGAGGCCACCGCCTTCCCCGCGTCGACGCAGTACGTCGCCCTGGGACATCTCCACCGGCGTCAGCAGATCCCCGGGGCGTGCCCGATCTGGTACAGCGGCTCCCCCCTCGCGGTCGACTTCGGGGAGGAGCGGAACAGCCCCGGAGCGCTGCTGGTCACCGTGGAAGCCGGCCGTCCGGCTGTGGTGCGGGAGGTCGCCGTCGATTCGGCCCGCTCACTGGCCACGGTGAGAGGCTCGCTGGAAAAGCTCGAGGCCATGGCGGACGAGCTCGGTGAGGCGTGGCTGCGCGTCGTCGTCGAGGAGAAGCCCAGGCCCGGGCTCGCCGAAGCGGTGCGGGAGATCCTGCCGAACGCCCTGGACGTCGACATCGACGAGCGCTTCCGGCCGACGAGCCCGCAGCGCAGGGGAAACACGGACGGCGGGTCCCCGCGTAGTCCACGCGAGTTGTTCCGCGACTACCTGACCGACACGGGCAGGGACGATGGCGAGGTCGCCGCACTGTTCGACCGGCTCTACGACGAGGTGACGAGCTGATGCGCCCCCTGCGGCTGCACCTGGACAACTTCGGCAGCTTCCGTGAGGCGGTCACGGTCGACTTCGCCGACGTGGACTACTTCGCGCTGGTCGGGCCCACGGGAGCGGGCAAGAGCACGATCATCGACGCGATCTGCTTCGCCCTGTACGGCACGGTCCCGCGCTGGGGCAAGGAGAACGTCATCTCCCACGCGCTCGCGCCCTCGGCGACGTACGGCAAGGTCGCGCTGGTCTTCGAGTCCTCCGGACGCCGCCACGTAGTGGTTCGGTCTCTCCGGCGCGACGCCAGGGGCACGGTGCACACCAAGGAGGCCAGGCTCGACGAGCTCGACCCCGGCGTGCCTTCGACCGCCGGGCTCACAGAGATGCTGGACGCGGTCGTACGCCCGGTCGCCGAAGGCGAGGCGGTCAGCGACGAGGTTCAGAAGATCACGGGCCTGGAGTACAAGTTCTTCACCCAGTGCGTGGTGCTTCCGCAGGGCAAGTTCGCGGAATTCCTGCACGCCCGGCCGCGCGAGCGGCAGGACCTGCTGGTGCAGTTGCTCGACGCTGAGGTCTACGAGCGCATCCAGAAGCGTGCCGGGCGTGAGGAGGACCTGGCCAAGCAGGCCGCGGAGTTCGCCCGCAACGAGCTCTCCGGTCTCAGCGGCGCCGGTGAGGACGACGAGCGTGCCGCCGCCGAGCGGCTCGACGCACTGCGTGCCCTGCGGGACCGTATCCAGGGCGACCTCGACACGCTGCGCGCCCATGAAGAATCCCTTCAGAAGCAGATTCGCGACCGGGACGCGATCGCGGAGAAGCTGGCCGCTCTCACCGATCTCGGCATGCCTGACGATGTCCCGACCCTGGCGGGGGAGCAGCGTGAGGCAGAGGAGAGGATGGCCGCGCTCGGCATCGAGATCGGGCGGCTGGAGGCCGAGGAACAGCGTGCCGACGACGAGCTGACCGCTCTGGGAGACAAAGCGGTCCTCGTAGCCGCGCTGGCCACCCTTGAAGAACAGGAACGGGCGAGAGACGATCTCGCACAGGCCGAAGCGGAGGCCGCGGAGGCGGGGGCCGCGCTGGAACGGATCGCCGGCGAGGCCGAGCAGGCCGACGCGGCGCTGGCGGAGGCGGAGCGTGCGCAGGACGCGCTGCGTGACGCCCACGTCGCCGCGGCGCTCGCCGAGAAGTTGGTCGTCGGCGAGCCGTGTCCCACGTGTCTGCGCCCCATCATTGAGATCCCCCACCATGCCGCCCTCTCCGATCTCCATACGGCGGAGCGTGAGGTTCAGGCTCTCAAGAAGCATGCGAGCCAGGTCTCCGCCCGGCACCGTCAGGCCGAGAACGACGCCCACCACCTGGCGAAGCAGGTGCAGATCTGCCGTGAACGGCTGGCGAAGTCCCCCCAGGCCACGGGAGACCGAGCCGACCTCGAGGCGCGCCTGATCGCCTGCCAGAAGGCCGAGCTCCGGGCCGCCGAGTGCAGGAAGAGAACACGGGAGCTCCGGGCGAAATCAGCCGAAGCCGAGCGGCGTGCCGGAGAACTGCGGAACAAGGCCGATCTCGCATGGCGTGACCTGGACGCCGCCCGCGACACCGTCGTGGCTTTCGGCGCGCCGCCCCTGGATCGGAAGGATCTCGGACGGGCGTGGGCCGAACTGCTCGACTGGCGTGGTCAGGTCGTCATCCGGGAGCAGGCCGCCTTGGCCGTACAGGACGGGGACATCGCCGACGGGGGCCGGCTGCTGGACGGGGAACGGGCCGCGCTCCTCCGGCGACTGGCCGAGCACGAGGTCGCCGTTCCCGGCGAGGTCACACCCAGCGCGATCGGCGAGCAGGTGACCGCCGCCGTCACCCAGGCGGGAGCGCGGCTGGACCGGGTCAGGGAGAACCGCGAACGTGCCAGGCAGCTGGCCGAGTTCGCGGCGGCGAAGGAACAGGAGGCGAGGGTCGCCCACGAGCTCGCGCTCCGGCTGCGTGCCGACGCCTTCGAGCGATGGTTGTGCTCCGAGGCGCTCGGACTGCTGGTCGCCACGGCCTCCGACACCCTGCGCGACCTGACCGACGGGCAGTACGAGTTGACCGTCAGCTCGAAGAGCGACATCGAGGTCATCGACTACGGCGAGGCGGGCATGCGGCGCAGCGCTCGAACGCTGTCCGGCGGGGAGACCTTCCAGGCCGCACTCGCTCTCGCGCTGGCCCTGTCCAGCCAGGTGGCCGGACTGTCGGCCGCGGCCGCCCGCAGCCTCGACTCGATCTTCCTCGACGAGGGGTTCGGCACCCTCGACCCCGCCACGCTGGACACGGTCGCCACCACGCTGGAACGCCTGGCCACAAGCGGGAACCGGATGGTCGGGGTGGTCACTCACGTGCCCGCACTGGCCGACCGGGTGCCGGTCCGCTTCGAGATCACCCGGGACGCCAAGGGATCACATTTGACGAAGGCGGCGCAGTGAGCATCGCGATCGGACAGGCCGGGTTCACCGTCGACGCGTGGGATCCCGGGTACTCGGCGGCTCTGGCGGCCGACGCGCTCGCCGAACTGGGCCCGACCAGCGCGGAGCTCGACCTGGACGTCGAACTCCTGGCCGCCGACTGGCGTCCCGTGAGTCCCGCCCCTGACACCGCGCCGCCCGGCGTGATGTTGATAGCCGACGGCGTCCGCCGCATCGACGCCCGTGTCTGGAGCAACGACGCCGGCGCCGCCCCGCCCTCGCCGGGCATCGCCGCCTCCTACGCCGCCGGGATCGTCCGGTGCACACCCGGCGAGGGCGCACCCGCGGAGCTCGCCGCGGTCGAGGTCCGCCGATCTTTGTTCACCGCCTCGCCGTACGCGTCGGACATCAAGGCGAGCGCCGGCACGTATCGAGTGGAGACCGCAGCCGACGACTCGATGGAGGGGCTGTCCCTCGCCCTCCAGCAGCGGCTCACACAGCTTGAAGTGGATCTCTCGGTCCGCTGCCGCGACGATGACGCCGGCGACGGCGACCTGCTGATCGTCGACGGACCGCTCCGCGGTCGCACGCACCTGCCGCGGACCGTGGGTTACATCAAGACGCACCACACGGCCTACCTCCCGGCCCCTCAGGCCGGTGTCGTCTCCGCGCTCGGCCCCGGACAACGCACGCCGGTCTTCCTGATGGGCACCAGCTGGCGCCGTCACGCCTGGTATCTGGCCCTGCCGGTCCGGTCCGCCGCGCCCTGGGCGGGGATCGTGCGGTGCGAGGCCGGCGCGGACATGCGACCGGACGAGGTGGTGGAACTCGCCGACGCGATCACGCTCGCCCTGCCGTCCCTCGCGGGCGTGGATTACAAGGACCCACGTGCGCCCCAGAACCTCGTGCCCATCGGCGGACTCGAGAAGCTGCTGCGACACCGGCTCGGCGACCCCCGTCTGCTCTACCGATCCCTGCGCGCCGCCGCCGGCCGTTGACCTGAGGCTGAGGGCCCGGCCAGGCGGTTGAGGGCCGTCCACGATCGTGGTCCCCCTGACGTGGGCGTCCCCGCGCGGTGCGCACCGCCCGTATCTCGCGCCTGTGAAGGTCCATTGACACCGGATGATCTCAGCAGTACGTTGCGCGACATACCGGACGGTCGGTACGAACGGAGCGGGAGCGCCATGAGCTTCAACCTCGCCACGATCCTCCGTGAATCGCGCCAGGCCCGCCCCGGCAAGACCCTCTGCCACATCGGAGAGCTGAGCTTCACCTACGACCAGGTCGACGAGATGTCCGGGCGGGTCGCCGCGAGCCTGCGCGGTCTCGGGCTGCGACCGGGCGACCGGGTGGCCGTCCATCTGCCCAACCTTCCCGAGTTCCTGTTCAGCTACTTCGCGATCCTCAAGGCGGGCCTGATCATGGTCCCGCTGAACCCGTTGCTGCACGCCTCGGAGATCGCGTACCACCTGGAGGATTCGGGCACCCGGCTGCTCATCACGTTCGCTTCGATCGCGGAGCAGGCGGCCAAGGCCGCCGGCACCATCCCGACCTACGTGGTCGGCCCACCCGGCGACGACGGGCATCCCGAGGGGACCCTTCCGTTCGCCGACCTGTACGGCGCGGCCGACACGGGTGAGATCGAGACGACCGACGCCGACGACACGGCCGTCCTGCTCTACACGAGCGGGACGACCGGGCGGCCCAAGGGCGCCGAGCTCACCCACTTCCAGCTCTACATGAACTGCACCGTCGGCGGAGAGCTGTTCGGGTTCCGCGACGACGACATCGGCCTGGCGGCGCTGCCGCTGTTCCACGTCTTCGGGCTGTCCAGCGTGCTCAACGTGGCCGTGCGGTTCGGCGGGACGGTCGCGCTCGTGCCGCGCTTCGAGGTCGGCGCCGTCGTCGAGGCCCTCGAACGGCACCGCTGCACGATCTTCTCCGGCGTGCCGACCATGTACTTCGCCCTTCTGCAGGCCGATACCTCGGACCGGGACCTGACGTCCCTGCGCGTGGGGGTCTCGGGCGGGGCGGCGATCCCCGGCGAGATCCTCCGGGCGTTCGAGGAGAAGTTCCCCGGCGTCGTCATCCTGGAGGGGTACGGCCTGTCCGAGACGGCCAGCACCACCACGTTCAACATCAGCGCCGAGCAGCGCAAGGTGGGCTCGATCGGCAAGCCGATCTGGGGGGTCCAGACGATGATCGTGGATGACGAGGATCGGCCGCTCCCACCCGGTCCCGGCCACGTCGGCGAGATCGTCGTGCGCGGTCACAACGTCATGAAGGGCTACTGGAACCGGCCGGAGGACACCGCCCAGGTCTTCCGCGACGGCTGGTTCCACACCGGCGACCTGGCCTACGCCGACGACGACGGTTACCTGTTCGTCGTGGACCGCAAGAAGGATCTGATCATCCGCGGCGGCTACAACGTCTACCCCCGCGAGGTCGAGGAGATCCTCTACACCCACCCGGCGATCGCCGGGGCGGCGGTCATCGGCCGTCCGGACCCGCGGCTCGGCGAGGAGGTCGTCGCCTGCGTGACGCTCCATCCGGGCGCGGTCGTCACCGAGCAGGAGGTCGTCGCCTTCTGCCGGGAGCACCTGGCCGCCTACAAGTACCCACGCGAGATCCGTTTCCTCGACGCCCTGCCCATCGGTCCGACCGGCAAGATCCTCAAGAAGGAGCTGCGCGCATGAGCCTCGTCAACACCGTCCAGGGCGCCGTGGACACCGCTGAGCTCGGCCGGACCTACATGCACGAGCACATCTTCGTCCTCACGGCCGACGTCCAGGTGAACCATCCCGGCGAATGGGGCGACGAGGACGAGCGGATCGCCGACGCGGTCACCAGGCTGCGTGCCCTCGCCGTACAGGGCGTCAGGACGATCGTCGACCCGACGGTGATCGGGCTCGGTCGGTACATCCCCCGCGTCCAGCGGATCGCCGAGCAGGTGCCCGAGCTCAACATCGTCGTGGCGACCGGGCTCTACACCTACGACAGCGTCCCGTTCTTCTTCACCTACCGCGGTCCCGCCCTCAGCGAGATGCTGGGCACCGAGGTCCCGGACCCGATGGTCGACATGTTCGTCGCCGACCTCACCGACGGCATCGCCGGCACCGGCGTGAAGGCTGGGATGCTCAAGTGCGCGATCGACCACGAGGGCCTGACGCCGGGCGTCGAGCGGGTGATGCGCGCCGTGGCCCGCGCACACCAGGCCACCGGTACGCCGATCACCGTCCACACCCATCCGGGATCCCGGACCGGGTTCCTGGTCAAGAAGGTGATGTGCGACCAGGAGGGCGTCGAACCGTCCCGGATCGTTCTCGGGCACAGTGGCGACACCACCGACTGCGATCACCTCGCCGAACTCGCCGACTCAGGGTTCGTCCTGGGCATGGACCGGTTCGGCATCTACACCGACACCACCCTCGAGGCGCGCGCGGACACCGTGGTCGAGATGTGCCGCCGCGGTTACGCCGACCGCATGGTGCTGTCGCAGGACGCGTCCTGCTACATCGACTGGATCGACCCGAACGTGATGCCGTTCCTGTCCCAGTGGCACTACCTGCACCTCGGCGAGGAGGTCCTGCCGTACCTGCGTGACAAGGGCGTGGCCGACGAGCAGATCGACGCGATGCTCGTTGACGTGCCGCGCAGGTTCTTCGAAGCGTCCTGAGTTCCGGTTCTCGGGGGAGACAACCCAGGGAGTCCAATGTGACTGTTTCGACATCCACCGACGACGCCGCCACACCAGGTTTCGCGGGGCGGCTCTGGCACCGCGACCTGGCGCACTACCCCGAGACCCGCCGACGATACGCCTATCTCGCCATCGTGGTCGTGACCACGATCGTCCTGTACTACCTGCTCTACATCCAGTACGCCGTCGCGACGTCGATCATCACTCACTTCGACATGACCTTCGGCTACTTCATCTGGCTGTCGGTCGTCGGCAACGCCATCGGCGCGTTCTCGTCGCTGCTCGCCGGGCTCGCCGACCGCTGGGGACGCGCCAACCTCGTCGTGTACGGCCTGCTGGTCGCGGGAGTGCTGGTCCTGGTCCTGCCGAGCTCGCCGGACAAGACCGTCTACCTGGTGCTGTTCGCCGTGCTCAGCTTCATCGAGGGCATCGTCCTGGTCGCGACCCCCGCGCTGATCCGCGACTTCTCCCCGCAGCTCGGCCGTGCCACCGCGATGGGCTACTGGACGATGGGCCCGGTCATCGGAAGCCTCGTGGTCACCAGCGTCACCAGCGCGACCCTCGGCTCCTCGACCTGGCAGGACGAGCTCCGCTACTCCGGGATCAGCGCCCTGGTGGTGTTCGTCGTCGCGCTGTTCGGCCTGCGGGAGCTGTCGCCGCGGCTGCGCGACCAGGTCATGGTCAGCATGCGCGACCGCGCCCTCATCGAGGCCCGCGCGCGGGGCATCGACCCGGGCCGGCAGTCCTCCGGGCACTGGCGGCAGATGCTCCGGCTGGACGTGGTCGGCTCCGCCTTCGCCATCAGCGTCTACCTGCTGCTGTACTACGCGGCCGTCGGCAACTTCGTCATCTACTTCTCCTCGACGTTCGGGTACAGCGAGCAGCGCGCCAACGGGCTCGCGAACTGGTACTGGGCGGCCAACGCCGTCGCGCTCGTCCTGGCAGGGCTGCTGTCCGACCGGCTCGGCGTCCGCAAGCCGCTGATGCTCATCGGCGGCATCGGTTCGGCGGTCATGACCGCGATCTTCGCCATGCTCGCCACCCACCCCGACACCGAATACGCCACCTTCGCCGCGCTGTTCGTCGGGATCGGCGTCCTCGGCGGCCTGACCTACGCCCCCTGGATGGCGAGCTTCACCGAGACCGTCGAGAAGCACAACCCCGCCGCGACCGCGACCGGGCTCGCCGTCTGGGGATGGATCCTGCGTGTGGTCGTCGCCGTCTCGGCGGCCTTCGTGCCGATCGTGGTCACCTCCGTGACTCCGCTCGTGGAGCACGGAGCCGAGGTGGCGGCCGCGCAGGCGCAGGCGGGCCCGGCGCTCGCCATCGTGAACGCCCATCCGCAGATATTCGCGGAGCTGGCCGAACATCCGGCGGACGCGGTGCCGCCCGACCTGGCGGCCCGGGCGGCTCAGGAGGTGGGCGCCGCCGACCTCGGCGTCGTACAGAAGGCGGGGCCGCAGCTCGCGATTCTGCGGGAGCACGGACCCGAGGTTCAGAAGGCTGCGGCCGAGGGGCCGGGCCAGTGGCAGACCTGGTGGTGGGTGTGCCTCGCCGGCCAGATCGTCTTTCTGCCGTTCATCTTCGTCATGACCGGGCGCTGGAGCCCCAGGCGGGCCCGTCAGGACGCCGAAGAGCACGAGCGCGCCGTCGCGCGCGAGCTGGCCGCGCTCCGATCTGAGACGTGACCGCCCCTTCCGCCGGCCGGGGCGACCCGGCCGGCGGAAGCGGGGGAGTGCGCCCAGGCCGGGCCGTCGGGGTCTTGACCGGCGAAGTCCTCACCTCCATGATCTCCTCGTGGACACCGGCCACCCCATGTACGACGACGCGATCCTGTGCGACGAGTACATGGCGGCGATCAACGAGGCGCTGCGGCATCCGGAGATCCGCGACGCGTTCGACAACGTCTGGGTGACGCCGTTCCGCGTGCGCGTCGAGATGGTGCGTGACATGGCGGCCGTGCTGGCCGCCACTCCCCAGGAGTACGCCGACTACCGCGCGTCCCTCGACCAGATCGTCTCCCGCCTGCGGGACCCGGCGGACGCGGTCCGCGACCGGCTGGCGGAAAGCCACCTGCACCTGGAGTGGGAGAGAAGGGCGCTCGTCGGCGGCGCGATCGGCCTCGTCACCACCGGCGCCGGTCTGCTCAGCGGCATCTGGAGCGGTTTGGGCCCGCTGACGTGGGTGGGCTCGGTGCTCACCCTTGCGAGCGGCCTCGTCTTCCTCCTGGCACGCCTTCTCCGGAGCAGTAAGGCCCTCCATCGCGTGGAAGTCGCGATCGGGCTGGTGCTGTCGCTCGCCGTCAACATCGCGTTGCACCGCAGGGCCTTGTCGCCCTGGCGCAACATGCTCCTCGCGGCACTGAAAGAACACGAACTGGCGGCTCAGATCCGGTTACGCATCAACGCGCTCCGCCACGACCGTTTCACCCATGCCTTCACCGTGCACGCGAGCCCCGGCCTCAGCGAGGCCTTCGACAGCACCTACCACGTGCCGACCTCCGTGGCGCGCGAGCTCGACGAACTGCTCGGCCGCCTTTCCGGAGCGAGCATCGGAGTCGCCGGACCCAGGGGCGCGGGGAAGTCGACGCTCATCCGGCGCTTCTGCGAGGACCCGCAGGACGCGGGCGACCGGGGCGATCTTCGCTGCCTGGTGTCGGCTCCCGTGGAGTACGCGCCGCGGGACTTCGTGCTTCACCTGTTCGCCACCTTCTGCCGGCGGACCCTGGACTATCTCCGGCTCCCGGACAGGTCGGACGCCCGGCGGCGGGCGCGCGTGGGCCGTGTCATCGCCCACGTGTCACGGGCGATCGTGTACTGCGGGCTCGCGGCGGTGGTCTATCTGCGGCCCGGCTTCTTTCTCGATGTGCTCGACGGGTTCGAGGCCTTCTTCTCCGAGCTGATCGGCCGCGCCAGGGTGACCGCCGTCGCCGAGGCCATCGGGAACTCGGGACTGAGCGCGGAGTGGATCGCCGCAGCCGTGCTCGCGGTGGGCGCGGTTCACACGCTGGTCGCGGTCCGTCGTCTCCGCCTGCGTCACCGGGAGAGCACGCGGCCGGAGGCCGAACTGGCGCGGCGAGCGCGACGCCATCTGGCACAGATCCGGTACCTGCAGACTCACACGTCGGGCTGGTCGGGCACGCTGAAACTGCCCGTCGGCCTGGACGCGCAGCACACTCGAGGGCGGTCCCGGGCCGAGCAGCCGCTCAGCTACCCCGAGACGGTCGCGGCGTTCCGGGCGTACGCCCATGACGTGGCCGAGTTCCTCCGACCCCGCAGGCGTCTGTTCATCGGGATCGACGAACTGGACAAGATCGGTTCCGGCCAGGAGGCGGAGCGCTTCCTGAACGACATCAAGGGGATCTTCGGGCTCAGCCGCGTCTACTTCATGATCTCCGTGTCGGACGACGCGATGAACGCCTTCGAGCGCCGTGGGCTTCCCTTCCGGGACGCCTTCGACAGCTCCTTCGACGAGGTCATCCAGGTGGGCCCGCTCGCCTATGAGGAGTCGCTGCGCGTTTTGTACCGGCGCGTCGTCGGCCTCACCGAACCGTATGTCGCCTTCTGCCACTGCCTTTCCGGCGGGTTGCCCCGCGATCTCATCCGCGCCGCGCGGCGGGTGGTCCGGGCAGGCCGTGCGATGCCGGACACCGCCCTGCTGACCTCCATCTGTGGCGTGATCATCCGTGAGGAGCTCCAGCACAAGGCTCAGGCGATCATGGCGTCGGCCGCCGCGCATCCGGTCGCGCCCGGGCTGCTCGACCTGCTGCACGGCGTCGCGCGGGACGCGAACGCGGAGACATCGGCGACGGAGATCCTGAAGACGTCGCTGGTCGAGGCCTCGGACGGCCCGGCGCTCGACTTCGTGGCGTACGCGTACTTCTGCGCCACGTTGGAGGAGGTTTTCACGGAGGAGTTGACGGCCGAGCGAATCAGGGAAACGGCCGAATTCGACACGCTGGCGGCGGCCCGCCGTGCCTTCGCGGTCGACACCGGGCTCGCCTGGCGGGCGATCTCTTCAGTACGGCGGGAATGGCATCTCGACACGTGGGAACTGCCGACAGGCTGATTGTGTTTTGAGGCGATTCTCGTCGGCGTTTGCGGCTCGCGGGACGGGTGATCGCCCGTGAGTAATCCGCGGAACCAGGATCAAGGCCTCCCCGGCGGCTACCGGGGAGGCCTCGATCACGGTGTCACACGGTCGGGGCGACCGCGGCCATGGGCGTCTTGGTGACGACCATCCTCGGGCTCTCCGCCTCCGCCTTCGCCTCGGAATCGTCGTGCTGCTTCTGCTGCGTTATGACGTCGTTGTCGCTCTTCTGGAACGGCGTCACCAGCAGGGTGAAGTCGCGCAGCAGGTGCTGACGCTGGAACTGGTGCTGACGCTCGTGCTGACGCACGCGGTTGTGGTTCCAGTTGTTGTTACGGTTCCGGTGGCCACGGCCCCAGCCGCCGCCGCCGCAGCCGCCGCCGCAGCCCATGACGGTGGTGGCGTTGGCGGCACCGGTGGTGACAGCGGTACCAAGGGCGACGGCTCCGCCGGTGAGGGCGGTACTGATGGCCAGAACTCCGACGAGGCTCTTGAAGCTGGGCATTTCATTTCCCCCTTGAAAGGACTTGTGCCCCTATGCGCTTACATTTTCCAAATCAAATGGAAAATGCTTATCTGGTGATCCATGGCGGATCATTCCTGCATTGTCTTGTTTTCCTCGTCGCCTGAGTGGCAAACGGCGTTCGGCGGCTTTTGCACGCTGCTTATCTCTTTATTGACTGGGTTAAACCGCTAGAGAGCTATTTGTAGTGAAATGCAGATTATGTCCCATTTGAATGTCGGAATGGGGATGATGTGTCGGATTTGGTTCTTTTGTGAATTGTGTCTTCGGGGTGGCGAATCCTCGTCGCCGCCGAAGGTCTGGATGTCGTACGGAAACGACTGGGGACGAAGCCCTGCCGCCGGCCGGAGGCCCGGGAGTCTAAGGATCGCGGCGCGGCCGTACGGGCGGGGAGGGATGCGCCCGGGGGCGAACCGGCGCGAAGACGGTGCGGTGAGGGAAACTCCGAGCCGTGCTCGCGGGAGGGGGCGGCGCGGAAGGCCGGGCTTGCCGGACGAAGGGCCAGGTGGAGCGCTAGGTGGAGGCCGGGCTCGGCAGGAGGGCCAGGTGGCGGGTCGGGCTCAGCCGGAGGGCTGGGTGGATTCGCGAGGCGGAGTGTCGCGGGGGAGGGCCGTGGCGAGTGTCGCGGTGGCGCTGGGGTCGCGTCGTCATCGGGAGGCCGGGGATGCGAAAGCCGGCCGCCGACGTGTCGATCGCACGTTGATCGTCGGCGGCCGGCTTCCGGGCGATCCGAGAAGGCCAGACGGTGTCCGCCGTCAGGTCGGCCCTCCTGGAGACGGCCGGGTGCGGCGCGTCACAACTCGATCGGTCAGCTCAGTCCGGCGAGCGAGTTGTTGTTCGTGGCATGCCGCTGCCACGGGTTGGCGTGGTTGTCGCTCGTCTGGAACGGCGTCACGATCAGCGTGAAGTCGCGCAGCAGGTGCTGGTTCTGGCTCTGGTGCTGACGGGCGTGCTGCCGCTGGTGGTTGAAGTTGCGGTTGTGGCAGCGGTGCCGGCGGCCCCACCCGCAGCCGCCCCCGCAGCCGCCGCCGCACCCCATGACGGTGCTGGCGCTCGCGGAGCCGGCGGTGACGGCGGTGCCGAGGGCGACGGCTCCGCCGGTCAGCGCGGTGCTGATCGCGAGAACCCCGACCAGGCTCTTGAAGTTGGGCATTTTTCCCCCGTGAAGGTTTGATTCTCTACGCTTCGACGCTTCCCAATGATGTGGAAAATGTCCGCAAGGCTAACCCTTTGTAGGTGTTGCCCGCTTTGTCTAATTTTCCATGGCGAGCGCCGGATAAACGGTGATTACGGGAGATTGGAACATACTTATCTCGATATTAACGGCTTTAGGCCGTTCTTGATCACTTTGACATATAATGCCGCTTATGTCTAATTTTGATATGTACGAAAATGCATGATATGCCCGATTTTTGGAGTGCCGTCATCTGGGCTCACGCCTTGATCGTTGTGGTCGAATCCGCCTCCCATGAGAGTGCCGCCGTGGTGTGTTCGGCTTCGCTCCGATAGGCGAACCAGGGCAGAAAGAATCGGGTGATGGGGCCGACCGCGGCCGCGTAGAGCACTGTGCCGACGCCCACACTCCCGCTGAGCGACCAGCCCAGGACCAGAACGGTGATCTCGATCGAGGTCCGGATGAGCCGTGCTCGCCGAGGGGCTGCCGGCCTCCTCCGCCACCCGGCGGCCGAACTGGGTGGCCTGAAAGCACGTCGCGGCCGGGCCGGCGGGAGGTCGGCCGACGGCGGCCGTCGGGCTCCCCTTGTTGCGGCGTAAACACCATCCCGATCAAGGAATGTTCAGGGTGACCGTGCCGGTCGACATCGTTTGACGTCGTGATGTGAGCGTCCGGGCCGGTCTGCACACTCCGGCGCTGCTCACTTTGAAATCGTCGGATTGTCCATCCCGCAACTATGAAGCCCCATGCCGCCCAGGACGGGACCACCTATAGCGTCACCCGTACACAGCGGGTCATCTCCCCCCGAACAACCCTGCGGCATCCGATGGAGCACTGTTGAGCGACGAGGTACGCCCCCTCCCCGCGGCGAGCACAGGCGCGGTGAGCACAGGCGCGGTGAGCGCCCTGGTCCGAGACGCGGGCACGGGCGTGCGGCTGACCGTCACCTGGAACGACGAGGTCGTCCTCGACGAGGTCCCGCTCGGGTTCGCGGTCGACGGCACAGACCTCGGCGTCGACGCGCGACTCGTGCACGTCTCGGACCGTACGGTGCGCGACCGGATCAGGCTCCGCTCCGGCAAGGCCGCCGGCGACCATGACTACGAGCACCGCGAGCGCGTTCACACCTTCCGCGAGGCCTCCGGCGTCGAATGGCAGCTCATCCTCCGCACGGCGCGCGACGGCGTGGCGATCCGCTACGCGATGCCCGCGCTCGACGGGACGGCCCGCGTCACGGCTGACCGCACCGCCGTCACGCTTCCCGCCGGGTCGAGGAGCTGGGTGCTCGACTACCAGACCTGGTACGAGACGCCCCGCTTCGGCGCGGACGCCGCTGAGCTGCCGAGCGGCGCGTACGGCTTCCCGTACCTCGCCCGGCTCGACGCGGCGACCCACCTCCTGATCACCGAATCGGGAATCGACGGCCGGTTCGCCGGCGCGCACGCCGAAGTGGGCGAGCCCGGCGCGGACGGTGGCCGGACCTTGCGGTTCACCCTCGCCGACGACGCCGTCGAGGTCGCCCGAGGGGTCGTCACGCCGTGGCGCGTCTTCCTCGTCGGCGGGCTGCGCGAGCTCGTGTCCTCACTGCTCGTCGAGGAACTGGCTCCGGCCGCCTCTCCCGAGCTTGACGACGCGGAGTGGGTACGGCCGGGGCGCGCGGCCTGGTCGTGGTGGTCGGACTTCTACTCGGGCGCGCAACTGGGCAAGCAGCGGCACTTCGTCGACGTCGCCGCCGACCTCGGCTGGGAACACCTGCTCATCGACTGCGGATGGGAGGAGACCTGGGTACCGGAGATCGTCGCCTACGCGAGCCGGCGCGGAATCCAGGTGCACCTGTGGACCATCTGGCGCGACCTCAACAGCCCGGAGGACCTCAGGAAGCTGGCCTTGTGGCGCTCGTGGGGCGTCGCCGGGATCAAGGTCGACTTCATGGAGTCGGAGTCGAAGGACCGCTACCGCTGGTACGACACGATCCTCGCGGAGACCGCACGGCTCGGCCTCATGGTGAACTTCCACGGATCGGTCATCCCGCGCGGCTGGGCACGCACGTTCCCCCAGGTCATCGGGTACGAGGCGATCCGCGGTGCCGAATACTACGTGTTCTTCGAGAACCAGGCGCTCACCGCGTCCCACAACGTGATCCAGCCGTTCACCCGCAACGTCGTCGGGGCGATGGACGCCACGCCGGTCGCGTTCGGCGCCGCGAACCGGACGACGAGTGACGGGCACGAGCTCGGGTTGTCGGTGGCGTTCGAAGCGGGCATCACCCACTTCGCCGACCACGTCGACGCCTACGCCTCACGTCCCCTCGCGGCCCGGTTCCTCGCGGAGCTGGCCCCGGTCTGGGACGAGACCGTCCTGCTGGCCGGCGACCCCGACAGCCACGCGGTCGTCACCCGCCGCTCCGGCGACCGGTGGTTCGTCGGCGGCATCGCCACAGGCGAGGCGCGAGCCGTCCGGGTGCCGCTCGACGCGCTCGGGGCCGGGCCCGACGCCCAGGTCTGGGTCGTCGGCGACGCGGCGCCGTCGACCGGGGAGGTGCCCGCGACCGGACTCGCGGAGACGACCACCACCGCGACCGACGCGATCGACGTGGCGGTCGCCAGGGACGGCGGCTTCGTCGCGATCGTGGCGCCCGCCGGCACGGACCTGTTCCGGGCCGCGCCCCGTCCGCGTCATCCCGCGCCGGTCGCGGACCCGCCCGTCGCCGAGATCGGGGCGGACGGGACCGCGTCGCTGACGACCGACCCCGACGCCCGGCTGCGCCTGCCCACGGGATGGTCCGCCGAGCGAGTCGGCGAGACCGGCTGGGCCGTACGCCCCGACCGTTCGCTGCGGCCCGGGCGGCTCGGCGTCGTCACGGTCGAGCGGGACGGCGACGGCGTGGTCCCCGTCGTCGCGCACGCGCGGGTCGTGCGCTCTCTGACTCCCGGCGAGCACGCCTTGCCGGACCTGCCGATGATCGCGTTCGTCAACGACGACGGCCCCGTCGAACGCGACCAGTCGAACGGCGCCGGCAACCCCGGCGACGGCCGTCCCATGCGCGTCGCGGACCAGGAGTTCGAACGCGGCCTCGGCACGGCGCCGTACTCCGAGGCGATCTTCCACCTCGGCGGGCGCGCCGAGACGTTCACCGGCGCCGTGGGCGTCGACGACGAGTCGGCCGGGCGGGCCGGGGTCGCCGTCCTCGCGGACGGCCAAGAGATCTTCACCGCCGTCGTCGAGGCGGGCAAGCCCGTCACGGCCTTCTCCCTGGAGGTCCGAGGTGTACGGACCCTGTGCCTGCGCAGCGAGGCCGTGACTCCTGACGACACCGGCGTGCACGTCGACTGGGTCGACACCGCGGTTCACGTCACATCCGTCAGCGGATGACCCCCCTGTGCCGGTCCCGCACGACCGGCCCGCAACAAGATCAGAGGAACACCATGAAGCGCAAGTGGATAGCCGCCACGGCGATGGCCGTGACGGCCGGCCTCCTCACCGCCTGCTCGGGCGGATCCGGGGACACGCCGACGAACGAGAAGGTCACCCTCACGTACGCGAACTGGAGCGAGGACCAAAGTCCCGCCATGAAGCAGATCGCGGCCGAGTTCGAGAAGACGAACCCGAACATCACCATCAAGGTGCAGACCCTGCCGTGGCCCGAATACTGGTCGACGCTCCAGGTCGGCGCCGCGGGCGGCACCGCGCCGGACGCGTTCTGGATGCTGGCCGACCACTTCCGCGAGTACGCGAAGGGCGGCCAGCTGCTCGACCTGTCGGACACCGTCAAGTCCAACAAGATCGACATGAGCGTCTACCCGAAGCCCGTGTCCGACTCCTACACCTACGAAGGCAAGATCTTCGCGCTGCCGAAGGACTTCGACACCAACGGCCTCTGGTACAACAAGGCGCTCTTCGACGCCGCGGGCGTCAAGTACCCCGATGACTCGTGGACCTGGCAGGACGTCCAGGACGCGGCCAAGAAGCTGACCGACTCCAAGAAGGGCGTGTGGGGCATCGCGGCCCCGATCGACTCGCAGGGCGGCTTCTACAACACGATCCTGCAGGCCGGCGGCAACATCATCAACCCGGAGGGCACCGCGTCCGACTTCGCGAGCCCGGCGGGGATCGCCGGTCTGAAGTTCTGGACCGACCTCCAGGCGGCGGGCGCGTCGCCGACGCTGAAGCAGCTGTCGGACACCGAGGCGGTCTCGATGTTCGAAAACCAGAAGGTCGCCATGTACACCTCCGGCGCGTACTGGGCCCTGCGGTTCTACAAGAACCCCGACCTGAAGGACAAGGTCGACGTCGCTCCCCTGCCGCAGGGCGTCAAGCGCGCCACCGTCACCAGCGGCATCGGCAACGCCGGATACGCGGGGAGCAAGCACCCCGAGGAGCTCAAGAAGTTCCTCGCCTTCCTCGGCGGGACCAGGGCGGCCGAGATCCAGGCGGCCACGGGAACGGTGCTGCCCGCCTACCAGGGCACGCAGAAGCCGTGGCTCGACTCGATGCCCGAGTTCCACCTGCAGGTGTTCATCGACGCCATCGACTACAGCGTCCCGCTCCCGGTCGCGGGCAACGCGTCCGAGTGGCAGGGCCTGGCCCCGCAGTTCCTGACCCCCGCGTGGGACGGCAAGAAGCCCGTCGAGCAGGCGGCGAAGGAGTACCAGGACGCCGTCGACCAGGTGCTCGCCAAGCAATGACGAACGTCGCGACGAAGCCAGTGCGGCGGCCGGTCGGCCGCCGCACAGGCGTCAGCAAGCCCAGCGGGTGGTGGGGGCTCGCGTTCATCGCCCCCGCGACGATCGGCCTGGTCGCGCTCTACGTGTGGCCGTTCCTGTCCACGCTGCTCAAGAGCTTCCAGGACGTGCCGGCGTTCGGGCCCGCCACCTTCGTGGGGCTGGAGAACTACACCACCCTCATCGGTGACGGCGACTTCTGGAAGGCGTTCCAGAACTCCGCGCTCTACACGCTGATCATCCTGCTCGGCATACCCCTGGCCGTCGTGCTCGCGGCGCTCATCGAGCAGGTCGGCCGAGGCCGCGCGATCTACCGGGTGCTGTTCTTCCTGCCGGTCGTCACCCTGCCCGTCGCCATCGGCATGGTCTGGCGCTTCATCTACAACGGCGACTTCGGGCTTCTCAACTACGTGCTGTCGTGGTTCGGGATCGACGGCCAGTTCTGGGTGGCCGATCCGCGGTTCACGATCTACGCGTTCGGCGTGGTCGGCATCTGGATGGGCCTCGGCATCAACCTGATCATCCTCGGCGCCGGTCTGCAGGCCATCCCGAAGGCCCTCTACGAGGCGTCCTCCCTGGACGGCGCCGGCCGCGTACGGCAGTTCTTCCACATCACCGTGCCGCTGCTCAGCCCGAGCATCTTCTTCGTGACGATCCTCAGTGTGATCGCCGCCCTGCAGATGTTCGACCTGCTGTTCATCATGTTGCGCGGGGTGAACAACACGGCCCTCACCGACTCCAAGACGATCGTGTACCTGTTCTACGAGAAGGCGTTCGTCCAGTTCGACCAGGGCTACGGCGCCGCGATCGCGATCGTGCTCCTCATGGTGATCATGATTGCGACGGCACTCCAGTTCCGTCTGCAGAGATCCTGGGTCTTCTATGGCTGAGTCCACCGTCCGCCGCACGTCAGGCCCCCGTCGAGGGGGCAGAGCAGGCGCCACCTGGCCGATCCACGTGCTCCTCGTCGTCGCGGTCGTCTTCATGGTGGTGCCGTTCGTCTGGCAGCTCCTCACCGTCTTCAAGACGACCGCCGAGGTGACCAGGGTCCCGCCGACGATCCTGCCCGCGGATTTCAGCCTGCACTCGTTCGAGACGTTCTTCTCGACCGTGCCGTTCTGGTCGATGTTCGCGGTCTCCGCCGGTTCGCTGGTCCTGCGCGTCGCCGGCCAGATCGTGGTGGCCGCGCTCGCCGGCTACGCGTTCGCGCGTATCCCGTTCCCCGGCAGCAGGGTGCTGTTCGGCCTGTTCATCGTCATGCTGATGGTGCCGAGCCAGCTCTTCCTCATCGGGCAGTTCCAGCTCATCCGCGACCTGCAGCTGCTGGACACCCTCCCGGCGCTCGCCATCCCCGGCCTCTTCTCGGCCTTCGGCACGTTCCTGATGCGGCAGGCCTTCCTCACGATGCCGGGCGACTACGAGGAGGCGGCCCGGCTCGACGGCGCCAACACCTTCCAGGTGTTCTGGTACGTCATGCTGCCCATGGCGCGGCCGATGCTCGCCGCCCTCGCGGTGCTGACCGGCCTTTACTCGTGGAACGACCTGCTGTGGCCGCTCATCGTCTCGCCCTCGGGGGAGAACCGGCCGCTGCCGGTGGGCCTCGCGGGACTGCAAGGACAGTTCGGTACGGACTACCCGACCCTCATGGCGGGTGCGCTCGTGTGCTCGATACCTCTCGTGATCGTCTTCCTGGTACTGCAGCGGCAGTTCTTCGCAGGCATCGCGAGCAGCGGACTCAAGGGATGACAGGAAAGTGAACACACCGATCCACCTGCGCTCCGGAGGCACCAGCCTCGTCGTCGCCGTCGACGGAGGCCGGCTTCCACGCATCCTGCACTGGGGGCCGGATCTCGGCGCGCTCGGGGACGACGCCCTGGCGGACCTGCAGCGGGCGGCGCTTCCCGCCATCGGCGACAGCGCGGTGACCTATCCGCAGCCCGTCCCGGTGCTCCCGCAACTGGCGGAGGGCTGGCTCGGCCGTCCGGGCCTGGTCGGGGACACCGGCGGACGCCGCTGGGCCCCGAAGTTCCGGGACGCGGAGCACGAGGTCGCCGACACGGACGACGGGCCAGTGCTCCGCACCACGGCACTCGACCCCGAGTACGGCCTCGCCGCCGAGTTCGAGATCCAGGTGCTCGCCGCGAGCGGGCTCGTCCGCCAGCGGGCCGCCATCAGGAACGACACGGCCGAGCCGTACCGGATCGACTCCCTCGAGCTGGCGCTGCCCGTGCCGCCGGAGGCGTCGGAGATCCTCGACCTCACCGGCCGCTGGGCGCTCGAGCGGGTCCCGCAGCGGCGGCCGTTCCACGTGGGGGAGTGGGCCAGGGCCTCACGGGGAGGCAAGCCGGGGCTCGAGCACACGCTGCTGGTGGTCGCCGGTGAGGCCGGGTTCGGGTTCCGCGAGGGCATGGTCTGGGGGACGCATCTCGCGTGGAGCGGCAACCAGGTGCTCGCCGCCGAGCGGGTGCCGGCGGACACGAGGCACCTCACGGCGGGGGAGGTGCTCCTGCCGTCCGAGGTGGTGCTCGGCCAGGGCGAGTCGTACCGGAGCCCCTGGCAGTACGGCTCCTGGGGAGTCGGGCTCGACGACCTCGCCGCGCGGTTCCACCGGCACCTGCGGTCGCGGCCGCAACACCCCAGCTCGCCCCGGCCCGTGGTGCTGAACACGTGGGAGGCGGTCTACTTCCACCACGACCTCGACACCCTGACCGCGCTCGCCGAACGCGGAGCGCAGGCAGGCGCCGAACGGTTCGTCCTCGACGACGGATGGTTCCTGGGCCGCCGCGACGACACCAGTTCGCTCGGCGACTGGACGGTCGACCCGGACGTCTGGCCCGCCGGTCTCGAGCCGCTCGTCACCCGGGTGCGCGAACTCGGCATGGACTTCGGGCTCTGGTTCGAGCCGGAGATGGTCAACCTCGACTCCGACCTTGCCCGCGAGCACCCGGAATGGATCTTCGACGGCGGGCACGGCCCCGGCCTCCCCTCCCGTCACCAGCATGTGCTGGACCTCGGGCACCCCGGCGCGTACGCGTACCTGTTCGAGCGGATGAGCGACCTCATCGGGACGCTCGGCATCGCCTACATCAAGTGGGACCACAACCGGTACCTGCTCGACGCCGGCCACACGCCCGACGGCCGGCCGGGGGTCCGCAGGCAGGTCGAGCAGGCCTACCGGCTGATGGCGGAGCTCAAGGCCGCCCACCCCGGACTGGAGATCGAGTCGTGCGCCAGCGGCGGCGGACGCGTCGACCTCGGCGTACTCGAGTTCGCCGACCGGGTCTGGCCCAGCGACTGCAACGACCCGCACGAGAGGCTCGAGATCCAGCGCTGGACGGGGTTGCTGGTGCCCCCGGAGATGCAGGGCACGCACATCGGAGCCGAGGAGTCGCACACGACGCACCGGACGCATCCGCTCGACTACCGCGCGGAGAAGGCGCTGTGGGGGCACCTGGGCGTCGAGGTGAACCTGCTCACCGCCGACGACGAGACCCGCGCCGCACTCGCCCGGTGGATCGCCTTCCACAAGGAGCACCGGGCGCTGCTGCACTCGGGCGAGGTCGTCCACGCCGACCTCGCCGACGCGGCGTTCCGGCTGGAGGGAGTGGTGGCGGACGACCGCGGTGAGGCGCTCTACGCGTTCAGCGTCGTCGAGCGGCCGTCGACGTGGCCGCCGGGACGGATCCGCCTGCCCGGGCTCGACGACGAGCGCGACTACACCGTCGAAGCCGTTCACCCCGGGTCCGCGCCCGCGGCCGGCGTCGTGCTCCCGCCGTGGCAGCGCGACGGCGTGACGCTTCCCGGGCGCGTGCTGCGGCTCGTCGGCATCGAGGCGCCCTCGCTGGACGTCGACCGGTCGGTGCTGCTGCGGGTCGTGAGGGCCCCGGAGATGTGAGGGTGCGGCCGCGCCGAAGGGAGGGGCCGCTCCCCGGGCTCAGCCCTTCGCGCGGTTGCGGTACTCGGTGGGGCTGGCCTCGTGCATCCGCTTGAAATGGCGGGAGAAGTAGAACGGGTCGGGGTAGCCCACCTCCCGTGCGATCTTCGCCACCGTCGCGTCCGTCGTGTCGAGGAGGTTGCGTGCCTGCGCCATCCGCAGCGCGGTGTGGTGCGCGAGCACGCCGCCTCCGGTGGCACGGCGGAACAACGCGCTCAGATGAGAGGGGGAGACGCCGACCAGAGCCGCCAGGTCGGCGACCCGGACAGTTCTGTCCAGCCGTTCGGCCAGGTAGGCCATCGCGCGCTGCAGGGGGTCACCGGGCACCGGCATGGTGCGGTCGACCACGATCTGGGTGAGAAGTTTCCACGCGGAGCCGGCCGCGCCCATCAGGCTCGCCGGCGAATGATCCCGTTCAAGTATGGTCACGATCTCGTCGAGCAAGGCGATCGCCCGATCGAGGCGGCCGATCGGGATCACGGGTCTGGACGCGCCCGCCCCGATCTCCTCGATGAGCTCCGTCAGGTCGGCGCCTCGTAAGTGGCACCACCAGATCGTCCAGGGATTGTCGGCGGACGCGCCGTACGCGTGCGGGACGCCGTGGGGGATCACCAAGGCCGTGTTGGCTCCGACGCGGTGCTGGGTCCCCCCGATGTTCGCCCACCCCGTGCCGGCCGTGCACAGGATGAGGATGGTCTCCTCGATGCCGCCCAGCCTTTTCATCAGGTGGTCCGCGGCGTTCGGATAGTAGCCGGTGTCGGTGACCATGAGGCGCCTGGTCACCGGGCGGGAGCTCGCCTCGGCGACGACCCGGCGCGGCACGACGGTCAGCCGCTGGTTGCGGAAGCCCTCCTGCATCGGCATCGGCCCAGTATGGCAGAAATCAGCGAATCGTCCAGGTGAGGGCGAACATCGGACATTCCCCGTCGTCACCCGCGGGTGTTGACTTGGTCGCGACGTATGACGACGACGCCCGGCCTCACCCGTGCTCATGGGAGAGCGTTCCCGGGCGTCACTCACCATCGGGGACAACGTGCAGACAATGGGACGCGGACTGCTGTCCGGAAAGGTCGCCGTGGTGACCGGCGCGGCCTCGGGCATCGGCGCCGCGGTCGTGGACCGATTCCTCGCCGAGGGCGCCCACGTGATCGCCGTGGACGTCGCCGCGCAGACCTCCGACCGGCTGGGCGTGCGGGCGGTCACCGGCGACGTGTCGGACGCCGCGACCTGGCGGCGGATCGTGAAGGTGGCGCGGGCCGAGTTCGGCCGGCTGGACGTGCTCCACAGCAACGCCAGCGTGGTGGTCCGGGCGCCCGTGCACGAACTGGCCGAGGACGACTGGGACCGGCAGATCGCGGTCAACCTCAAGGCGGCGTACCTGGCGGTCAACGCCTGCGTCGGGCTCCTGCGGGAGAGCCGGGGCTCCGTCGTCCTGAGCTCCTCCGTCCACGCGCTGTTCGGCCTGCCCGGGCATCCCGCCTACGCCGCCGCCAAGGGCGGCCTCGTGTCGCTCGGCCGCCAGCTCGCGGTGGAGTACGGCC
Organism: Planotetraspora phitsanulokensis; assembly: GCF_016863295.1. Taxonomy (GTDB): domain Bacteria; phylum Actinomycetota; class Actinomycetes; order Streptosporangiales; family Streptosporangiaceae; genus Planotetraspora; species Planotetraspora phitsanulokensis. The sequence continues at coordinate 432,308 of NZ_BOOP01000004.1, read as the reverse complement.
CCGACGTGCGGGTCAACACCGTGCTTCCCGGGCCGATCCTCACCCCCGTCTGGGACGGGATCGGCGAGGAGGACCGCCTGCGCAGCGTGGCGGGCACCGCCGCCGGCCGTTTCGGCCGGCCCGACGAGGTGGCGGCCGCGGTCACCTTCCTCGCCTGCGAGGAGAGTTCGTACGTCACCGGGGCGTGCCTGCTGGTGGACGGCGGATGGAGCGCGGTGAAGGACTCCGCCTGACCGTGTCGCTCAGGTGAGGCGCGTGCGCGCCCTGATGGGAGAGCCGATGTTTTCGATCCCGTTGCGCCCCCGATTCGATCTGGCGCTGGGTGGCAGATGGACGTCCCTCGCCGGCGGCGGCCGCGAGTGGCTGTGGTCGCGTCCCGATCCGGAGCGGGCGACGGTCGTTCCCGGTGCGGCCTTCGTCGACGCGGGCGGCCTGGAGGAGTGCCTGCCCACGGTGCGCGGGCTGCCCGACCACGGCGACGTGTGGAGCCGCCCATGGAACGGCTCCGCCGCCGAGAGCTCCGTACAAGGTGAGGGTTTCGAGCTGCTGCGCAAGGTCTCCGACGAGGCCGGGACGGTGGTGGCGACCTACCGCATGTCGGCCGACCCCGGACACGCGTTCGTCTGGGCCGCCCACGCCCTGCTCGACCTCGGGGAGGACGCCCGGCTCGTCGCGCCTTCCGGCACCCCGGTCAGGGTGTTCCCCGAGGCCGAGCCGATGCTCGGCCGTCCCTGGCCCGCCGGCGCCCCCCACGCCGAGGGCCGCTGGCCTGAGCCGCTCGGACTGCCGCTCGACCGGTTCGGGCCGTATGACGGCACCGCGGTGGGAGCGGTGCTCAGATGCGACGCCGTACGCGTGACGGACGGGACCGACGTGCTCGACATGCGCGTCGAGGCGCCTGACGGGGTTCCGGTCTCGGTCGCCCTGTGGCGCAACCTCGGCGGATTCCCCGATCACGCTCCGTACCGCAGCGTCGGCGTCGAGCCCATGCTCGGCGCGGTCTTCGACCTGGCGGAGGCGGGACCGGGGGACGCCGCGGTGGTCCCCGCCTCCGGCGAGCTGACGTGGCGGCTCGTCCTGGCCGCGGGACGGCTGAGCGGGTGAACCGTCCGCCGCCCGGACCGCTCCGGCCCGGGCAGCGCCTACCGGGGAACGGTCCGGTTCACTGGAAGAGGTTGTTGACCTCGGTGTTGACGGCGGGCAGCGCGGTGGAGGCGTCGGCTTTGCCGAGCATGACGCTCTCATAGGCGGCCAGGACGAGCTGCTCGACCTTCGCGGCGTTGTCGGTGATCGGATAGAGGAAGGTGCCCTGCGGGTCGTTGGCCTCGTCGACGAAGGCGCTGACGTCTCGCCCCGCCGCCTTGTGCGCGGCCAGGGCCTTGTCGGCCGAGGTGGTGATCGCGGGGAAGACCACCGCGTTCTGCGCGATCAGGTCCTGGCATTCGGCCGAGCCGAGGAAACGGACCCACTTCCAGGCCTCATCCTTGTGCGGGGTGCCGGCGTAGATCGAGTCCGCCAGGCCGTTGATCATCGTCTTGCGTCCCTGCGGGCCGACGGGCAGCGGCGCGAACGCGAAGTCCTTGCCCCAGCTGGAGATGGTCCAGGAGCCCGTGGTGACCATGGCGGCCTTGCCCGCCTCCATCATCGGGGTGACGCCGAGCTTGCCGGCCTGGTCGTAGGGCGGCATGTAGCCCTTCTTGATCAGCCCGGCGTACCAGTTGATCGTCTCGGCCAGCTTGGGGTCGTCGTAGTTGTAGTGGGAGCCGAAGGGGTTCTTGTCGGTGAAGACGAAGCCGTCGCTGGCCGCGAAGTGGCTCCACTGGCCCTGGCCGTAGGCGCCGCCTCCCGTCTCCAGCGCCAGGCCGTAGGTCTTGACGTCGTTCTTGTCGAAATCGGGGTCCAGGCCGTTGCGGCCCTTGCCGTCGACGGTGAGCTTGGCGACCGCCTTCTCGAAGTCGCCGCCGTCGGTGGGGTTCCACGTCCAGGTGGCGAACTCTTTGGGGTCGATCCTGGCCTTGGCCACCTGCTCGGTGTTGTAGACGACCGCGATCGTGTCCCAGTCCTTGGGCAGGCCGTACCTCTTGCCGTCGCGCACCCAGAGGTCGGCCAGGCCCTTCTGGTAGACCGACAGATCGAGCTTGTCCTTGTCGACGAACGGCTGGATGTCCATGACCTGGTTGTTCGCGGCCAGTTCGGGATAGCGGGACAGGTGGTCGGTGAACACGTCGGGCGCGTCGCCCGCGACCAGCTTGGCGGTGAGGTCCGTCCAGTACTGGTCCCAGCCGGACTGGGTGATCTTGATGGAGATGCCGGGGTTCTTCGCCTGGAAGGCGTCGGCGCACTGCTGGTAGGCGGGCTGCTGTCGGTCGTCCCACAACGCGTAGGTGAGCGTGACCTTCCCGTCGGCCGCGGGCGTCTCCGAGCCGCCGCCACCACAGGCGGCGACGGTGAGAGTGCTGAGGGTGAGCATGGTCGCGAACAGGGTGCGACGGGAGGTCTTCATGGTCTCTCCAGGGGGTTACTTGATGCCGGTGAAACGGATCGAATCGACCAGTCGGCGGCCGAAGAGGATGAGCAGCAGGAGGACGGGCAGGACGGCGAGGGTGGCGCCGGCCATGAGACCGGCCCAGTCGGGGGTGGCGTTCGGCGTCTGCTGCTGGAAGATCGCCATGGCCGTGGTCAGCACCCGGACGTTCTCCTGCTTGGCGATCAGCAGCGGCCACAGGAACTCGTTCCAGGTCTGCACCGCGGTGATGATGGCCAGGGTGAGCAGCGGGCCCTTGTTCATCGGCACGACGACCTGCCAGAAGATGCGCCAGCGGCTCGCGCCGTCGAGCCCGGCCGCCTCCTCGATCTCGCCGGGGACGCTGAGGAAGAACTGGCGCAGGAAGAACACCGCGAACGGGGTCATGAAGAAGTACGGCGCGACCAGGCCCCAGAAGGTGTTGACTCCGCCGAGGCTCTTGATGAGCACGAAGTTGGGCAGGACGGTGAAGATCGGCGGGATCATCATCGTGCTGAGGAACAGGTAGAACAGCACGTCGCGGCCGCGGAAGCGCAGTCGGGCGAAGGCGTAGGCGGCCATCGCGCTGAACGTGACCTGCCCGGCGACGACGGCCGCGGCGAACAGCACCGAGTTCTGCAGGTAGCGCCAGAAGTCCATGCTGGCCGCGGTGCCGCCCGCGGCTCTGGCCTCCTCGGGGGAGGCCAGCCCGAGGACCCGCTCGAAATTGATCGGAGTCGGGTGGTCGGGAAGCAGCGAGTAACTGCCGTCGAACAGGTTCGCGTTGCCGGTCAGCGCCGTGCGGAGCATCCACCAGAAGGGAAACAGAGTGATCGCGAGCGCTGCGAGGAGACCCGCCCAGGCGAGCAGGCGGGCTGGGTTTTTCCGCATGGTTCCGCCTAGGCGAGATCTGAGGTCGAGGCGCGCAGCAGCCGCATCTGCAGCAGGGTCAGCGCGACGAGGAACAAGATGAGGAAGACCGACATCGCTGAGGCGTAGCCGAATTCGAACTGTGTGAAGGCCTTCTCGTAGATGTAGTAGTAGATGACCCGGGACGCGTTGACCGGCCCGCCCTCCGTCGTCACCGCCACGGTGTCGAAGATCTGGAACGAGCCGATCAGGGAGACGACGAGGACCAGCGCGAGCACCGGGCGCAGCAGCGGCAGAGTGATCTGACGGAACATCCGCCATTCGCCGGCGCCGTCGATCCTGCCGGCCTCATAGAGGTGCCTGGGGATGAGCTGCATGCCGGCGAACAGCAGCAACGCCGTGTAGCCGACGTGGCGCCAGGTGTTGATCGAGGCGACGGTGAGGATGCTCTGGTCGGGGCTGAACAGGAAGCCCTGTTTGGCCAGCCCGATCTGCTCCATCACGTGGTTGACGAAGCCGACGTTGGCATCGAGCAGCCACATCCACAGCAGGGCGATCGTGACGTTCGGCACCAGCCACGGCAGCAGCACCATCGCCCTGATCATGACCGATCTGGTCAGCCGTTCCATCAGTACGGCGAGGCCCAGGGCGAGAACGGTCTGCGTGGCGACGTTGAAGACGACGTAGACGCCGGTGACCTTGAGCGCGTTCCAGAACACCCGGTCGCCCAGCATCTCGCCGTAGTTGTCCAGCCCGACGACGTCCGGGTCGGACAGCAGGTTGTAGTCGGTGAAGCTGAACCACAGGCCGCGCACGGTCGGCACCAGGTAGAAGGCGGCGAACCCGAGCAGCGCGGGCGCGAGGAAGACCAGCGCGATCCTGCCGTGACCACGCTGCCACGACGGCCCCGCCCGCCGTGCCGTACGGCGTCGGAGTGGCCGCTCCAGGATGGTGGCGGCCATCACGCCTCCTCGCAGATCTCGATGTCGAGGCCGGCCTCGCGGCACTCGGCCACCGCCTGGGCGTCGGCGGAGGCGCCGGTCAGCAGCAGGTCCGCCTCGTCGATCGGGCAGATGGGGGCCAGTTCGACGCGGCCCAGCTTGGAGCCGTCGGCCACGAACATCCGGCGGCCCGCCGAGCGGATCATGGCCTGCTTGAGCTCGGCCTCGGGAAGGTTGAGGTTGGTGAAGCCGGTCCTGGGGTGGACTCCGTTGCAGCCCAGGAAGAGGGTGTCGGCGTTGATCTGGGCCAGCATGCCCACCCCCAGGGGGTTGACCAGGGAATGTTGCAGCGGGCGCAGGGTGCCGCCGGTGACGATCACGGTGAAGCGGGGGATCGCCCGCTCCAGCTCCAGCGCGATCGCCAGGCCGTTGGTGAAGATCACCACATCACGTAGGTCGGCGCGCTCGACGAGTGCCCTGGCCACCGCCATCGTCGTGGTGCCGGCCTCGAGGATCACGCTCTCGCCCGAGGTGATGAGCTGCGCGGCGGCCCGGCCGATGAGTGTCTTCTCCGTGGCGGAGGCGTCCATCGCGTCCTCGAAGGAGGACTCGATGAGGCCGCCCGCCCGGCTGGCGGGCAGTGCGCCGGGCCGCGCGTCGGCGAGTGCCCCGCCGCGCACCCGTTTGAGCCTGCCCTGCTTCTCCAGGAAGTCGAGATCGGCGCGGACGGTGACCCTGGAGATGCCGAACGCCTCGGCCAGATCGCCGATCCGGACGAAAGTGCGGTCGGCGACCAGTGCGGCGATGCGTTCGCGGCGTCCTTCGGTAGGGACGCCCTCAGGCTCGGGAACCATGGCGCCATGCTGCTAACACTTTCCAAACCTTGTCAATCGGCAATTTGTAACGCTTGCGAAACGCAAGATCCTTTCTGTTTGGAAAGGAATGGTTTCCCATTGACAAGCTCGTCCGCGTTCCTCACCATGAGCGACGTCGGACGTCGTGAAGGGGAGAACGTGACACTCGGGGCAACGGTCAGACTGCCGGTCGAGGACGGCGAGCACTGGTGGGGCGGCGCCGTGGCGGACGGCATCGAGATGCCGTTCACCGACGGTTACCGTGCCGACCTGCGGGACCTGGGCGGCAACCAGGGCATGCCGATGCTCCTGTCGAGCAAGGGGCGCTACATCTGGTCCGATCGGCCGTTCGCGATCGAGATGTCCGCCGGCGAGCTGCTGCTGCGCGCCGACGTGTCCGCGGGCATCATCGTCGGCGGCGGCCACGGCGACCTGCCGGGGGTCTACCGGCACCTGGTCGAGGAACGGTTTCCGCCCGACGGGCGGATGCCCGACCCGCTCCTGTTCACCGCGCCGCAGTACAACCTGTGGATCGAGACCCTCTTCGAGCCGACCCAGCACAACGTGCTCTCCTACGCCCAGGCCGTGCTGGACCACGGGTTCCCGCCCGGCATTCTGATGATCGACGACCGCTGGCACGAGGAGTACGGCCAGTGGACCTTCCACAGCGGCCGCTTCCCCGACCCGGCGGCGATGGTGGCCCGGTTGCACGAGATGGGCTTCAAGGTGATGTTGTGGCTGGTGCCCTACGTCACGCCCGACTCGCAGGTTTTCCGCAGGCTGCGCGACGACGACCTGCTGATCCGCGACCGGCGCGGACGCCCCGCGATCGGCGAGTGGTGGAACGGGTTCGGCGCGGCGCTCGACCTGCTCAAGCCCGACGCGCTCCGATGGCTCTCGGGAGAACTGAGAAGGCTGCGCCAGGACGTCGGCGTGGACGGATTCAAGTTCGACGGCGGTGAGGCGGCCTTCTACGCCGACCTCGGATGCCCCGATCCGCAGGCGTACACGATCGCCTGGAACCGGTTCGGCCTGCCGTACCCCCTCAACGAGTTCCGCGACGCGTGGCTCGCGGCGGGACTGCCGCTGGCCCAGCGCCAGCGCGACAAGCACCACGCGTGGGACGGCCGCGACGGGCTGGCAAGCCTCATCCCGAACGCGCTGGCCCAGGCGCTCACCGGGCACGCCTACACCTGTCCCGACATGATCGGCGGCGGTGAGTACCAGTCGTTCGGCAGCGCCGACTTCGATCCCGAGCTGTTCGTCCGCTACGCGCAGGCTTCCGCGCTGTTCCCGATGATGCAGTTCTCCGCCGCGCCCTGGCGGTTGTTGCCCGCTGAGCACCTGGAGCACTGCAGGTCCGCCGCCACCCTGCACGAACGGTTCGGCCCGGAGATTCTCGCACTGGCCAAGGACTCGTCCCGTACGGGCGACCCGATCATGCGGTCACTGGAGTTCGGCTTCCCCGGACAGGGCTACGAGCGGGTCGTCGACCAGTTCATGCTCGGTCCCGACCTCCTGGTGGCGCCCGTCCTGGTCAAGGGCGCCACCTCACGCGACGTCGTGCTCCCGCCGGGCGCGTGGCAGGCCGACGACGGCACCCTCCTGCACGGGCCCGACGTCGTGACCGTCACCGCGCCCCTGTCGCGGCTGCCCTGGTTCCGCCGCCAGGGCTGACGGTCACGCCGTCGATCCGCCGAGGGGCGGCACCCCGCCCGGAGATCACACAGGGGTGTCGCCGAGTGCGCTGTTCGGCGTGCCGAGTCCCGCCTCTCGCGCCCGGACGATCGCCGTGGGCCGATCCACCACCTGCAACTTGGCGAAGATGCTCGACACGTTGTTGCGTATCGTCTTCTCGCTGAGCGCCAGTCGGGCGGCGATGACGGCGTTGGAGTGGCCGGCCGCGATGAGGTCGAGCACGTCGCGCTCGCGGGAGGACAGGGCGGCGAACGGATGGGCTCCGCCGCGCGGGCGTGTCGCGAAGAAGTGCGCCATGCGCGTGGCGAGGGCGGCGCCGAAGATGGCCTCACCGGCGGCGACCGAGGTGATGGCGCGGACGATCTCGTCCGGTGCCGCGCCCTTGAGGATGTAGCCGCGGGCGCCGGCACGCATGGCGGCGAAGACGGACGTGTCGTCCTCCAGCATGGTGAGCATCAGGACGCCGATCCCGGGCTGTCCGGCCAGGATGCGGCGTGTGGCCTCGACACCGCTGGTGCCCGGCATCCGGATGTCCATGAGGATGACGTCGGGCTCGGTCCGGGCGCAGACGGCGAGAGCCTCCTCGCCGTCCTGGGCCTCCCCGGCGAATTCGAGGTGCGGGCTCTCCTCGACGAGCGTGCGCAGCCCGGAGCGGAACATGGGGTGGTCGTCGGCGATCGCGACGCGAATCGGCTTGTCGGCGGTCATTCCGGCTCCAACGGGATCGTGGCACGGACCAGGGTGCCGGTGGGGGTGCGGCGCTCGATCGTGCAGACGCCGCCGAGCTCCGTCGCGCGTTCCCGCATGGACGAGATGCCGACTCCGGCCCGGTACTCCACGGGGAGCCCGGCGCCGTCGTCGGCGACCTCCAGGTGCAGGGCGCCGTCGATGTGGACCAGGACCGTGCACGTGGCGGCGCGGGCGTGGCGGGCGGAATTGGTCATCGCCTCCAGGGCGATCCGATAGGCCGCCACCTCCACGGCGGCGGGCAGGGCCGGAACCGGGTCGGGCCCGTCCACCGTGATCCCGCCCAGCACACGGGCATGTTCGTAGAGCGCGCCGACGAGCCCGAGTTCGTCCAGTGCGGGAGGACGCAGGCCGTAGACGAGGCGGCGCACCTCGGCGACGGCCTGCTGGGTCTGGCTCGTGAGCTCGTCGAGCTGGCTCGTCGCGGCGGCGGGGTCCGTGGTGAGATGCCTGCGCGCGCGTTGCAGCCCGAGGACCATGCCCGCCAGCCCGGGGCCCAGGCCGTCGTGGAGGTCGCGTCGCAGGCGGCGGCGTTCCTCTTCGGTCGCCGCGACGAGCCGTTCGCGGGAGCGGAGCAGGTCAGCGGTGACCGAGACGGCGTGTCCGGCCGCGGCGATCTGGCGGGCGATCCCGGCGAGCAGCCGCCGCTCCTCCGCGGTGAAGGGACCGCCCGCCTCGCGTGGTTCCGCGATGAGGGTTCCGATGGTCTCTCCGGCGAAGACCAGCGGGAACTCCTCGGGCAGAGTTCCCGCTGAACGGCCCGCGGCCGCGACGGTCTCGTCGCCGATCTCGACGGCCACGCGGGGGAGGCGCAACACCTCGCGCACGGTACGCGCGACCGCGGGGAGCACCTCGTCGGAGGCCGCGGCGTCCTCCAACCGGTGGCCGAGCCGTACCAGTGCCTCGTAGGGGCGGTCGCGGTAGCCGTAGACCAGCCTGTTGGCGGCCCGCTGCAGCAGGTCGCGCAGGGGCAGTGCCACCAGCACGGCGACCGCGACGGCCACCGGGTGGCTGACCGTGTCCGACGCGAGCCGCGCCCAACCGGTCGCCACCGCGAGATACACGGCGATCACGGCCGCGGTCAGCGTGCCGTACACCAGGGCTCTGCTGATGACCAGACGGGCGTCGAACAGCCCGTACCGCCGGATGGCGATCCACGCGGTCACTGCGAGGCTCACCATGGCGACCGCTTCGTACGGCAAGGCGTTGATGCTGTCGTCGCCGGCGACGCTGATGGCGATGCAACTCCACCATGATGCGGCGATCAGCCAGGCGGCCGGTGTGACGAGGGCCAGAGCGTCGGCGTGGGCGGTTCGGGCGGCCCTGCGCCTCCGTAGATGGACCGACAGCGCGGCCGCCGTGGCGAGCGGCGCGATCAGGATGATCGTGCCGCCCAGGCCCTGCGCGAAGGCGCCGGCGGGTCCCGGCAGTCCCGTCGGGTTGTCCTGCTCGGGGTAGTCGAGCAGCCCCGGCCCGAAGAGCGTCGAGGCCAGTTGCGCTCCGACGACCGCGGAGCAGGCCCACAACACCGGGCGCCAGCGGCGGGAGGGCAGGCGGCCGTCCGGGAACAACAGGAGGCCGAAGGTCGGCACGACCGCCAGGGCGAACACCCAGGGCCAGCCGTCGAGCCAGCCCGCCAGCCGTGCGCCGGCCAGCGGGACGCCGCGCACGAACGCCGCCTGCGAGTACAGGTACGCCCCGATCACCAGCGGCATCGCGATCCCGGCGGCCAGCAGGATCCAGCCGACGGCGTTGCGCGGCTCCGCCCGCGCCGCCGCGCCGCCCACGATCGGCACGGACAGGAAGCCCACGGCGACGGCCGCGAGCACCAGGTCCATCGCCTCCCGCCGGTAGATCAGCGCGACGGCCACCGCCGCCACAGCCAGGAGACCGGCCAGGGCGACGGCGGTACGCGTGACTGCTACGAGCAGTCTTGATCGGTTCATCGCGACCCATTCATACGTCGCGCGGCGCGTTCGCGCATCTTCAGGACGCGGTGAGGGGAGCCGACGCGACCGGCCCCTCCGCCGGCGCGGGCGAACCCGCCGTGGGGAGACCCTTACGGGCCAGCGACACCGCGCACGCGCCGAACGCCACCACCAGCAGGGCGTAGCCGGCGGCCGCCAGCGCGGACGTCCCGGAGGCGTATCCCGCGATCTCCGCAACAGGCGACGCGCACAACGCCACCCCCGCCCACACCGGTACGGCACGGGTGCGGGCGAGCGCGATGCCCAGCAGGATGAACCCGACCGCGTGACCAAGCAGATAGGCCGCGAGCAGGCCGCTGACCAGCCCGTTCGCCTGGTACGCCGAGACCAGGGCGATGCTCCCGGCCTGGTCGGCCTGCAGAGCGGCCTCGTAGTAGAGAGCGTCGGTCGCCACCAGGACGATCGCGCCGAGTGATGTCAGGAACGCCAGCACCGTTCCGGCGGCGGCGAGCCGAGACCTGCCCGCGACCGCCGAGACGTACAGGACGGCGGGGACCACCAGGAGGACGGCCAGGTCCAACCACAACACCAGCCGCATCTCCGGCAGGTGCGCGGCGACCTCGCGGACCTGGTCGGCGGCGCCGGCGTCGCCGCCCAGAACCGGCGTCACCAGATACTGGGCGAGCTGCCCGATCGACCCCACCAGCAAGCAGGCGATCCCCGCCGCGACGCGCCACCTCGACGAAACCACGACGCACTCCCTTCATGAGTCCTCGTGCCGGCGATCAGCCGGCGCAGGAGCATCGTGGCAACGAAGGTGATCCCGGAGACAGAGACCTGTGTCCCGCCCGGCGGGGATTCCGGGCGGGAGCGTTCGTCCGGGGGTCCGATCAGGTGAGCTCCTTCACCGCCCGGAAGGCCTCGTCGACGGCGGCGTGCGTGTAGCCGAAGGCCCCGGCGTCGGAGTTCGCGATGGTGATGTTCCCGAACGGCCGGCGAGCGAGGACGAACGGCTGCTCGGCGACCGGCTTGAAGATCACCGGGTCGGCGATGGAGTTGTACTCGTACGCGTACCCGTGCGACCAGCGGTTCACGGTGATCGCCATGATGTCCCTGGAGGCGCGGAAGCCGCTGGGTCCGAGAGCGCGTTGCATCAGGTCGCGGATCTCGCGTTCGAAGTCGCTGAAGGACGTCTCGAGCAACAGCCGGCGCCCGGCCCTGTGCTGGTCCCGGGTGATCGGCAGGCCGGGTTGGTTCGGCGTCTTGGAGAGCGTGACGACGATCGGCTCGTCCGATTCGCGGGCCGACGCGTATCCGCCCTGGTGGGTGGTCGTGGCGAGGGAGCAGCTGTCCCAGAACGTGCCGTACGGCGTGATCCGCGAGATGCCGGCCCGTTCCCAGGCCCGCCAGTCGCGGAGGGCGACCCTGGCGTAGACCAGTGGCACCTTGACCCCGTAACGCATGGCCTCGACCTGGGCGGACGGGAGCCCGGGGACGATGTAGGAGGCCACGCTGTTCCAGCAGGCCATGACGACGTGCGACCCGCTCACCCGGTACGTCTTGCCGCCGCTGACGTATTCGACGTCGACCGGCCCGCGGGTGCCGCGCCGATGGCGCACGTCGGTGGCCATGGCGTTGAGCCGGATCCGCACGTCGGAGCCGGCCCTGTCGAGCCTGCCGTAGTCGGCCCGGGCCGTGATGACGCTCTCCATCGTCTGGCGTCCGGAGAAGACCCCGGGGACGAGCTGCGACACCAGCAGCCTCGACACCGTGGCGCCGCCGTCGGGGAAGTAGTAGAGCTCCTCGTCGGCCGTGGTGAGGGACATCGCGGGGGTGCGCCCGATGCCGTTGTACGGAGTCGGCTCGAGCGCGAGCCCCCTGAAGCCGGGCAGGCCGGTGCCCCAGCAGTCTCCGGCGGGGACGGCCTCGATGCCGGTGCCCCACAGCCCGTGCGTGCGGCGCTGGTAGAAGACGAGCGCCTCCTCGCCGACGCCCACGTGGTGGCGCAGGTAGTCCGCATAGCTGATCCGGGCGAGGCGCTGCTTCTTCTCCGCGTCGCTGAGACCGGGGAAGTAGTCCTCCGTGGTGTTCTCCACCTTGAGGATGTCCGCGCGCGCGGTCTCCGACAGCGGCAGCCGGGCGATCAGCGTGCTGAGCGGCTCGGTCGCGCCGCGCGTGACCAGGGTGTCGGCGCCGAAGCCCTCCTCCGGGAAGAAGTAGCCGGTGCCGAGCCCCTTCGAGGTGTAGTAGCCGGTGTCGACGCCCTCGGCGAGTTTCGCGAAGTCGATGCCGAGGTCGTCCATGAGGCTCAGTGAGGGGGAGTTCCACGTGTCGGGGCTGTCGAGGTTGACCATGCCGCCGTTGCTCAGCAGCGTGCGGCCCCGGACCTGGAACTCGTTGCGGTGCTGGTGGCCGCCGAAGTCCGCGAGGGCTTCGAGAACCAGGATGCGGGCGCGGGAGCCGAAGGCCTTCCGATAGAAATACGCGGCGGCCAGGCCGCTCACGCCGCCGCCCACGACCACCAGGTCATAGTGTTCGCGCAGGTCACGAGCAGGTCCGGGGTCGGCGCCGCCGAAGGTGACATCGTGGCCGACCGTCCGGGCCGCGTCCGTCTGGCCGACGACGCCGTTGCTGGTCGGCGGATACGGGGAGCCGCCGCCGTGCCCGGTGGACGCGTGCGCGGCGCCGCCCGGCAGCGCCGCGCTCAGCGCGGCGGCGCCGCCGCCCACCAGCATTCCGTTCAGAAGGTCCCGCCGGGTGATTCCCCGCTTCATGCCCAACTCGTCGTCGGTGAACCTGGCCACGTGCACCTCGTCATGTCGTGGTGATCGACGGATGCTGCGGACGCTAGAAGCACATAACGGGCCAGTCAATGAATCTTTCGAGATATCCGGAAATGACGACGAAATCCGTATTTCGAAGCTCTGAGAACGACGGATAACCAGGGTGATGCGTGCCTTGACCATTTCTGAGGTGCAAGGTACGCGCGCGGGCGCGAAGGGTTCGCGAGGGAGGGGTGATTCGGAGGAAGAGGTGGTTCGCGAGGTACGCGCGCGTGCGCGAAGGGTTCGCGAGGAAGCCTAGGGAGCGAAGGGAGCGAAGGGAGCGAAGGGAGCGAAGGGAGCGAAGGGAGCGAAGGGTTCGTGAGGGCTCAGTGCGGCGACCGGACGTCCGGGTTCCGGTACGCGCCGAGGGTGACGCCGATGCCCGCGATCAGCGCGTCGAGCCCCGTCTCGTACCCGTCGTCGAGCGACGGATCCGCCGCGAGCTCGCCCGCGAGGGCCCGCAGCAGGGGCAGTTCCGCCGTCTGTTCGGATGACGGCGCGAAAGCGGGCTGACCCGCTTCGAGTGCGGCGCTCAGCATCAGGTTCTCGGCGGCGAGGAAGATCTGCCAGGCGAGCCCGAGCGGCCAGCCGCATTCGGTCAGGCGCGTGAGCATCGTCTCGTAGCCCCGCAGTGTCGACTGCCTGGTGGCGGCGCCGAGGGCCATCAGGCCGATGGCCCTGGGGTGCCGCGCCATCGCGCTGAGGGCGCCGTCGACGTAGCCGCGCAGAACCCGCTCCCAGTCTCCGGACTCGATGTCGGCCAGCCGGGACTCCACGCCCGTCCAGATCTCCGCCGCGATCCGATCCCTGACCGCCTCGAGCAGGGAGTTCTTGTCGGCGAAGTAGTGGTACAGGGTCGGCCCGCGGACCCCGAGCTCGGCCGCGAGCCTGCGGGTGGACAGCGCCTCGAGCCCCTCCGCGTCGAGCAGGGCGACCGCGGCCTCGACGATCTGGGCGCGTGTCCGCTCCGAGTGATTGGGCCGTGGCATGGGTCTATTATCGCGGCCCTCATTTCTCTATCATCGCTAAAGAAATGAGGTGGATCATGCCCGAACGATCCGACGACGAACTGGGCATGCGGCGCCCGATCAGCCGCCGCGACTTCATCGACGGAGTCGCGGTCGCGGTGGGGGCGGTCGCACTGGGTGGTCTCGGCACAGGCGCCGCCGCGGCCGACACCGGACGGAAGGCGGGGGACGCGTATCCGCCGGCGCTTCAGGGGATGCGGGGCTACACGAACGACTCCATGACCGTGCCGCACAGGCTCCGCGACGGCACGTTCTGGAGGGACGCGGGCGAGCCGCGCCGTACCGGCGAGGAGTACGACCTGGTGGTGGTGGGCGGCGGCATCAGCGGACTGTCGGCGGCCCGTTTCTACCAGCGGGAGTTCGACCGGGACGCCCGCATCCTGATCCTCGACGCGCTCGACGACGTCGGCGGTCACGCGCGCAGGAACGAGTTCCGCGCACACGGGCGATTACTCGTCGGGTACGGCGGCTCGCAGTCGCTGGAGTCCCCTTCGACCTTCAGCCGCGAGGCCCGCTCGCTCATCGAGGACGTCGGGATCGAGGTCAAGCGCTTCAAGAAGTACTTCGACTCCGGCTTCGACGCCAGGCACGGGCTCGGCAGGGCCCTGTACTTCGACAAGGAGTCGTGGGGACGCGACCATTTCGTGGCCTACCGGCCCGGCACGGAGTACGCCGAGATCCTCAGGAACGCGCCCATGGCGGACCGGGCCAAGAGCGACCTGAGCAAGATCTACGACGCGCCCGAAGACTGGATGGCCGGGCTCACCGACAAGGAGAAGAAGGACCGGCTCGCCCGGATCACCTATCGGGAGTACCTGACCGAGCACGTCAGGGCGCACCCGGACGCCGTCAGGTTCCTGCAGACCACGCCCAACGGGAACTGGGGCTACGGCGCGGACGCGGTCGGAGCCCTCGACGCCTCCATCGAGTTCGCCGGCTTCGACGGCCTCGGGCTCGACTGGGACCAGCCGGACCGGCGGCTCGCGCCGACCGGTCAGAAGTTGTGGACCTCGGAGGACGACTACATCTACCACTTCCCCGAGGGCAACGGCGGCGTCGCACGCGCGCTGGTCCGCAAGCTCATTCCCGACGCGCTGCCGGGGCGCGGCATGGAGACCATCACGACCAGCCTGCTGCACTACGACCGGCTCGACCGGAAGGGCAACCGGGTCCGGATCCGCCTCAGCGCGCCGGCCGTCCGCGTCAGGCACGTCGACCACGCCCGGCGGGTCGAGATCGCGTACGTCCAGTCCGGCGACCTGCGCACGGTCCACGCCCGCCATGTGGTGCTGGCCTGCAACAACCAGATGATCCCGTACCTGACCGAGGAGATCTCCGCCGAGCAGCGTGCGGCGCTGCAGTACGCGGGCAAGCTCTCGCTCGTCTACACCAACGTGCAGGTCCGCGACTGGACGGCGTTCGACCGGCTCAAGATCTCCAGCGTCCGGTACCCGACGATGTACTGGGGGAGCGCGGGCCTGGACTTCCCGGTCAGCATGGGCGACTACAGATTCCCGGACGACCCGCGTGAACCGGCGATCCTGCACCTCGCCAAGACGATGTGCAAGCCCGGGTTGCCGCCGCGGGAGCAGGGACAGGCCGGCCGGCGGGAGCTGCTGGCCACGTCGTTCCAGGACATGGAGCGGGCGATCCGCGACCAGCTCGGACGCGCCCTCGGGAACGGCGGCTTCGACCCGGCCCGCGACATCGAGGGCATCACGGTGAACCGCTGGTCCCACGCCTACGCCTACGAATACGGACTGCCCTGGGACACGTTCTGGCCCGACGGCGAACTTCCCAGCCACGTCGCACGCCGCCGGTGGGGCCGCGTCGCGGTGGCGAACTCCGACTCCGCACCCCGGGCGTACGTGGACTCGGCGATCGACATGGCCTACCGCGCCGTCCGCGACCTGGCGGGAAAGCCGAGCGACTCGGTCTCCCGCGGCGTGGACGGCGTCGCACCGTAGCCGGCATCCCAGGCGAGCATGGAGGTCTCTGGTGAGAAAACCGCTTCGTCCGCTTCATCCGCTTCATCCAATGATCGTGTCCCGACGACGCGGCGACACGGTCCGGCGGCGGCTGCTGATCACGGCGTCCGCCGCAGCCGTCGCGCTCAGCTCGACGATCCTGCCGGGCTCGCTCGCCATGGGCGAGTCCGGCCACGGCACGGTGTCCGACACCCCGTTCGGCACGCCGACCGACGACAAACCCGACCCGGGCCGCTCCATCACGGCGGTGCGCGGCGACCGCGCCAGCAACTGGGCCGAGCAGACCGGTTCCGAGGTTCTGGCCCGGCACGGCATGGTGGCGACGAGCCAGCCGCTCGCGGCGCAGGCGGGGCTCGACATTCTCAAGCGCGGCGGGAACGCCGCCGACGCCGCGGTGGCGACGGCGGCGATGCTCGGCGTCGTCGAGCCCTACAGCGCGGGCATCGGCGGAGACATGTTCATGCTCTACTACTCCGCCAAGGACCGTCATCTGTACGGCCTGAACGCGAGCGGGTGGGCACCACGCTCCTGGACCCCGGAGTACTTCAAGAAGCTCGGCTACGACGCCGACACGGGCGTGCCCCTCTACGGAGTCCACAGCATCACCGTCCCAGGGGCGGTCGACGGGTGGGACCAACTGCTCCGGCGCTTCGGGACCATGGACTTCGACCAGGTGCTCAAACCCGCGATCACGACGGCCGAGCAGGGTTACGGACTCACCGAGCGGATCCACCGCGACTGGGAGTACATGGAGGAGGATCTCGCGCAGGATCCCGACTCGGTGAAGACCTTCCTCGTCGACGGCAAGGCGCCCCCGCTGTACAGCAACGTGCGCAACCCGGATCTGGCGAAGGCCTACCGCACCCTCGCGAGCCGGGGGCGGGACGCGTTCTACAAGGGGCCCATCGCGGACGCCATCCTCGCCAAGGTCAACAGACTGGGCGCGAAGTGGGTCCCGTCCGACCTCGCCGATTTCCGTTCGGAGTGGGTCACGCCGATCTCCACGACGTACAAGGGCTACGAGGTCTTCCAGACGCCGCCGAACTCGCAGGGCTTCGCCACCCTCGAAATGCTCAACATCGTCGAGCAGTGCGGCCCGCGCCTGGGCTACGACCTCGCGGCGCTCGGCCCGCGCTCGGCCACGTTCTGGCAGGTTCTCGTCGAGGCGAAGAAGCTGGCCTTCTCCGACCTCGAGGCCCACAACGCGGACCCGCGCTTCGAACGCGTGCCGTTGGACCGGCTGCTCTCCAAGCAGTACGCCGCGTCGTTGTGCGGCAAGATCTCGCTGACGCAGGCGCGGGCACCGGAGATCAAGACCGTCCACCACGGTGACACCGTCTATCTCACGGTCGGCGACCGGTGGGGGAACATGGTGTCGTTCATCTACAGCATCTACGACTACTTCGGGTCGCAGATCACCGTCCCCGGGTACGGCTTCCCGCTGCAGGACAGGGGCAACCTGTTCTCTCTGGACCCCGCGAGCCCCAACGTGGTCGCGCCGCGCAAGAGGCCGTTCCACACGATCATCCCCGCCTTCGTCATGAAGAACGGCAAGCCGTTGCTCGCGTTCGGCACGATGAGCGGCGACGAACAACCGCAGGCCCAGGTCCAGGAGATCGTCAACATGGTCGATCTCGGGATGAACGTGCAGGCCGCCGGGGACGCGGCGCGGTTCCACCACGACCAGGCCACCGACGAGCTCGATCTCGAGTCCGGCCTGTACGACCTGGTCGGGGAACAGCTGGCGGCGTGGGGGCAGAAGCCGGTCCGCGCCAACGGCGACCTCATGGGCGGCTACCAGGCGCTGCTGTTCACTCCGGATCCGGCCGCAAAGCCGCCGCAGGGCGGCGGGATCGACGGCGATCCGCCCGTCAACGGCATGTACCGGGCGGGCTCCGACTTCCGGAAGGACGGGCAGGCCGTCGGCTGGTAGCGCCAGGGAGACGCGACCTACGTCAGCCTCTCGACCACGGTGGCGTTGGCGAGGCCCCCGGCCTCGCACATCGTCTGCAGGCCGTATCGTCCGCCGCCTTCGGCGAGGGCGTGGACGAGGGTGGTCATGAGCCGGGCGCCGCTGGCGCCGAGGGGATGACCGAGGGCGATGGCGCCGCCTCGGACGTTGACGCGTCCGAGGTCGGCGCCCGTCTCCCTGGCCCAGGCCAGCACGACGGAGGCGAAGGCCTCGTTGACCTCGAACAGGTCGATGTCGTCGAGTCCGAGCCCGGCCCGCCGCAGGACCTTGCGGGTGGCGGGGACGACCGCCGTCAGCATGTACAGGGGGTCGTCGCCCGCGACGGCGAAGCTGTGCAGACGCGCCAGCGGGGTGAGCCCGAGTCTCGCGGCGATCTCGCTGGTGGTGATCATCACCGCCGCGCTGCCGTCGTTGATCTGACTCGCGTTGGCGGCGGTGACGTTCCAGGTGATCTGCGGGAACCGCCGGGCGACGTCCTCGTCATAGTAGGCGGGCCTGAGGGCGGCGAGGGTCCGCAGGTCGCTGCCGGTGCGGATGCCCTCGTCGTGGTCGAGCCCGGCCAGGGGTGCGAGTTCACGCTCGAACAGGCCTTTCCCGGTCGCCTCGGCGGCCCTATCGTGCGAGGTGAGGGCGAACTCGTCCATCTCGGTCCGGCTGAGGTTCCATCTCGCGGCGATCAGTTCCGCGGCGACGCCCTGCCCGACCAGGCCGTCGGGGTAGCGCGCGGCGAAGGCCCGGCCGTACGGGTCGGTGGTTCCGGCGAGGTTCGCGCCCATGGGGACGCGGCTCATGGATTCGAGGCCGGCGGCGACGACGATGTCGTACGCGCCCGCGATGACGCCCTGGGCGGCGAAGTGGACGGCCTGCTGGCTGCTGCCGCACTGGCGGTCGACGGTCGTCGCGGGGACGGACTCGGGGAAGCCCGCGGCCAGAGCCGCGCGGCGGGTGACGTTTGCCGCCTGCTCGCCGGACTGCGTGACGACTCCGCCGATGACGTCGTCGACGAGGGCCGGGTCGATCCCGGTTCGGTCGACGATCGCGCGCAGGCTGTGGGCGAGCAGGTCGACGGGGTGGACGCCGTGCAGGCTCCCGGTGGCTCTGCCCCTGCCGATGGGGGTGCGGACCGCTTCGACGATGACGGCGTCTCTCATCGGGACGTCCTTTCCTGAGGTGTGCTCGACTCCTGGTGCGTGTTCGACAGTGGCTGCGCCGGCGCCGGAACGGGCGCTCGGCTGGTGGAGATCCCGAGTGCCGGGACGGCCGACAGGAGGCCGACGGCGGCGACGACCCACCAGGCGGTCCGGAACGCCTCAGGAGATGCGGCGTCCGCGCCCGAGCCGAGGATCGCGACGAAGGCGCTGACGCCGACGACGGTCCCGATCTGCCGGCTCATGTTGATCACACCGCTGCCGGTGGACGCGTGGTGCGGTGACAGCGCCGCCGTGGACGACGCGAGGATGGCCGGGAGCGCCAGGCCGACGCCGACGCCGGCCACCAGCCATCCGGGCAGGACGCCGGTGGCGTAACCGGACGTGGAGCCGGATGTGGAGCCGACGCTTACGAGGATCATGAGGGTGCCCGCGGCCCACAGGAGACCGCCGGCCGCGGCGGGATATGCGGCGGGAACGCGGCCGAGCAGACGCTGCCCGCCGACGGCGAACAGCGGCACCATGAGCGGGCCGGGAGCGATCGCGAGCCCGGCTTCGACGGCGGTGTATCCCCAGACGTCCTGAAGCCAGAAGACCAGGGCGAGCAGCCCCGCGGCGAACGAGGCGCTGAACAGCGCCATCGCGGCGTTCGCCCAGGCGAACGTGCGCACCCGCATCAGCGTCGCGGGGATGAGGGGAGCCGCGCCGCGCCTGCTGTCCCAGGTCAGTCCGGCGACCGCCGCGACGCTCACGAGCAGGCACACGATGGTCGGCGCGGAGCCCCATCCCCAGGAGCCGCCTTCGACCAGCGCGAGCGAGAGCGAACCTGCCCCCACGGCGGCCAGCAGGGCGGCGAGCAGGTTGACGCGCCCGCCCGCCGCGTGGCCGCCGGCGGGGATCGTCCGCGCGGCCACGATGACGAGGACGACGCCGATCGGGGCGTTGATGAGGAAGACCCATCGCCACGACAGCTCCACGAGCAGGCCGCCGATGACGGGCCCGAGTGCCGAGGCGATCGCGCTGGACGCGGCCCACAGACCCACCGACAACGCGCGTCTGCTCGCCGGTGCCGTCCGCACCAGCAGCTCGAGGCTGGCGGGGGTCAGGGCCGCCGCGCCCACGGCCTGCGCGACGCGGGCGGCGATCAGCATCGGGAGGCCGACGGCGGCGGCGGCGACCACGCTCGCCAGCGTGAACAGGGTCAGGCCGAGCAGGAACATCCGTTTGGCGCCGACGGCGTCCGCCCAGCGCCCGAGTGGGATCAGCAACGCGGCGTAGACGATCGAGTAGCCGTTGAGCACCCAGCTCAGATCGCTTAGGGAGCTTCCGGCGAAGTCGCGCCCGATCGCGGGGAAGGCGAGGTTGACGACGAAGACGTCCAGGGCCGCCATGAACGGGGCGCCGCACAACACGGCGATGAGGAGGAGAAGGGGACGCTGACGCTGCCCCACCCTCTGACTTGGTGGTCCCATAGCCAGATGATAACCATCTGACTATGGGATCAGCCAGCCAGGGATAGGATCGGCGTTATGGCGATGACTTTCGAGGGGCTCCTTGCGGACAGATCGCGCTGGCGTACCGACGACTGCTCGATCGGCAAGGCCATGGACGTGATCGGCACGCGGTCGGCCATCCTCCTGATCCGGGAGGCCTACTACGGGACGACGCGGTTCGACGACTTCGTCGAACGGGTCGGCATCACCGACGCCGTGGCCGCCGCGCGTCTCAAGCAGCTCGTCGCCGCGGGCATTCTCGAGAAGCGGCCCTACCAGGAGCCGGGGAAGCGGACCCGTTACGAGTACGTCCTGACTCGGATGGGGGAAGACCTCCTGCCTGCCGTCCTCGCCCTGATGCAGTGGGGCGACACCTACCTCCAGCCCGAGGGCGGGCCGCTCACGGTCGTGGAGCGCGTGACCGGCTCTCCCGTCACGATCCGGCCGCGAGGCCGATCCGGAGACGACCTCGGCCTCGACGACCTCGCCATCGTCTCCAACGACGACTGGGTCGCGGCCCGCCAGGCACAGGCGGCTCAGTAGCGGGTCGTGCTCTCCAGCAGGGGCGGGTAGACGACGCTCTTGCGGCCGTCGACGGTGGCGCCCGAGTACTTGAGCATGGGCGCGACCTGGCGGTTGAGCTCGGCGGGGAAGTTCAGCGTGGGAGCCGACACCTCGTCGAGAAGGGCGGTCTGCTCGTCGGTCAGCCGGATCTCCAGCCCGGCGAGGTTCGCCTCGAGGTGGTCGAGCCGGCGGGGCCCGATGATCGTGGAGCTGACGCCGGGGCGGTTCCGCACCCAGGAGAGAGCGACCGCTGCGGAGCTCGCGCCGACCTCCTCGGCGACGGCGGCGAGCGCGTCGATCACCGTGAACTGGGCCTCGCTGGGCGCCCCGAGCACCGCCGAGCGCCGGGTGCCGGCGGGGATGCCGTTCCCACGGGTGTACGCCCCGGACAGGTAGCCGCTCTTGAGCGGGCTCCAGGGGAGCACGCCCATGCCGGCGTCCTGCGCCAGCGGGATCAGCTCGCCCTCGATCGTGCGCTCCAGCAGGGAGTACTCCATCTGCAGGGCGGTGATCGGCGTCCAGCCGCGCAGCAGGGCCGTCGTGTGCGCCTTCGCGGTGAACCAGGCGGGGGTGTCGGAGAAGCCCACGTACCGGATCTTGCCCGCGGCGACGAGGTCGTCCAGTGTCCGCAGGGTCTCCTCCATGGGCGTCGACCAGTCGTAGTTGTGCAGCCAGTAGAGGTCGATGTAGTCCGTGCGCAGACGGCGGAGCGAATCCTCGATCTGCCCGAGGATCGCCTTGCGGCCCGCGCCGCCGCCGTTGGGGTCGCCCAGGTGCAGATTGCAGAAGAACTTGGTCGCCAGGACGACGCGGTCGCGCAGCCCCGGACGCTGGGCGAAGTAGTCGCCGATGATCTTCTCTGAATGGCCGTTGGTGTAGAAGTTGGCGGTGTCGACGAAGTTCCCGCCCCGATCGAGGTAGGTCTGAAGGATCTTCTCCGACTCCTCGACGCTGCAGCCGAACCCGCCGTCCTCGCCGAAGTTCATCGCCCCGAGGCAGAAGGGGCTGACCTTGAGGCCGGACCGGCCGAGGCTGACGAAGGAATCGAGCGCCATGTGTGTGCTCCTGTGCTCAGGCGTGAAAAGCAGACCCTTCGAGTTAAGCGCCATGACCTGCGAAGACGTTAGATCGATCCTGCCGGTGCCTTGCACGATCCTGGCGAATTCAGCAGGGTCGTGAAGCCCGGTCCCGTCCCCGGTGCTTGAATCGGACGTGTCCCTGGACGAACTGCGTTCCCTGATCGGCCGGCATGCCGGACGGCCCGGCCTCGCCCCCGGCGGCCTGCTGCTGTCGGCGGTCGAGAAGCCGACCCCTCCCACGGCCACCGTCGCCGAGCCCACGCTCGCCGTCGTCGCCCAGGGCGCCAAGCGCCTCACCCTGGGCGACCGGATCCACGACTACGGCGCGGGCCAGTATCTGGTGGTCTCCGTCGGCCTCCCCGTGACCGGCCACCACACCCAGGCGAGCAGGGAACGGCCCTTCCTCGGTTGCGGGCTCACTCTCCGGCCGGCCGTCATCGCGTCCCTGCTGCTGGAAGGCGGGCCCGCCGCGTACGCGCGTGCGGTCGGCCGTGGAGCCGCGACCCCGCGCGGCGTGGTGGTCAGCGACGTCTCGGCCGACCTCCTCGACGCGATGGTGCGGATGGTCAGGCTGCTCGACCGTCCGGCCGACGCGCCGGTGCTGGCGCCGATGATCGAGCGGGAGATCCACTGGCGGTTGGTCACGGGCGAGCAGGGGGCCACGGTCCGTCAGATCGGCCTCGCCGACAGCCGCCTGTCCCACATCGGCCGCGCCGTCCGCTGGATCCGCGACCACCACGCGGAGGCGATCCGCGTGGACGACCTCGCCGGGATGTCGGGAATGAGCGCGTCGGCGTTCCACCGGCACTTCCGCGCGGTCACCGCGATGACGCCCATTCAGTACCAGAAGCGCATCCGCCTGCAGGAGGCGCGCCTACTCCTGCTCAGCACCTCGCAGGACGTGGCCGATGTCGGGTTCGCGGTCGGCTACGACAGCGCGTCGCAGTTCAGCCGCGAATACCGGCGCCTGTTCGGCGTGCCGCCGGGTCAGGACGTCGCACGGTTGCGACGGCAGGCCGAAGTGCTGAGCGCCACCCCGTCCCCGCTCTGACGGGCACGGCGTCCGCGATCAGGTCCCTGCGGGGCCCTGTGGGAACCCGCTGGTGGCGATCCCGTGGGCGGCGAGTTCCGCCACAAGCCGGCCCGGCTCGTCGGGTGTGACCACCGGGACGATCCTGCGGCCCAGATCGATGACGAGCGCGGCCCTCTTCCCGGGCCGGCGGGCGTCGAGGTTGAACCAGTGCACAAAGTCGCCGGAACCCCAGATCCGCAGGCTTCCGTGGGGGAGCGGCCTCCAGTCCACCCCCCGGATGCCGGAGAGCGGGATCCGCTTGGCCGACCCGAGCGGGAAGTAGTACCTCTGGATGATCAGCTCTGCATCAGTACAGGTCACAAGGCCGTCGTCGTACACAGCAGGATGATAGGACGCCCATGCTGAAGGGCGGCGACCCGGATGGTGCACCGGTCATGGACGTTCGTCGGGTTGGTTGATCACGCGGCCCGGGTTTCGGAGCGTTCCGCTGAACGCCCGATCCCGCTGCCGGCAGGTTCAGCCGACAGCGGTACGGGAAGCCGGGTCGGCGATGGATACGGATGCCGTGTCGACCGGCACCGCCGGAACGCGCAACAGGCGGGCGGCCCAGCCGGGCAACCACCAGTTCCAGCGGCCGAACAGCGATACCGTGGCCGGCACCAGCAGGCTGCGGACCACTGTCGCGTCGAGCAGAATGCCCGCGCCCAGTCCGGTCGCCAGGATTTTGATGTCGGTGTCCGGCGCCGTGGCCAGCGATACAAAGGCAAGAAACAGGATCAGCGCGGCGCTGGTGACCAGCCGTCCGGTGCGGCCGAGGCCTTCGACGATCGCTGTGCGGGTGTCCCCGGTGCGGTCGTACTCCTCCCGCGTCCGGGCGAGGATGAACACTTCGTAGTCCATGGACAGCCCATAGAGGAATGCGAAGCCCATCAGCGGTACCCAGAAGGTGATCGCGCCGGTGGCCGGTACCCCCCAGATGGCCTGTGAGCCGTGGCCGTTCTGCCATACGAGGACCAGCACTCCATAGCTGGCGGCCAGGGACAGCAGGTTGAGCACGACCGCCTTGAGCGCCAGCAACACTGAGCGGAACGCCCGGGTCAGCAGGACGAAGGTGATCAGTCCGATGAGTGCGAGCAGCAGCGGGAACGGTCCGTAGAGCACCTGTTCGGCGTCCTCCTCCAATACGCCCAGCCCGCCCACTTGCGCGCCCGGCACACCGTGCAGCACATCGCGTACCCGAGTGATGGTGGCCTTACCGGCGTCGCTGCTCGCCTCGTCGCCCGGCAGCACGACCAGCAGCCGCGTCGCGGCCTGGTGCCACGCGGGGTCCGATGGCGCGACCGCCGCGTAGGTGCCGGGCAGGCCGTCCAACGTCGACGGTGGCTGCGTGCCGGCGGGGATGAGCACTTCGATGGGGGTCAGCACGCCGCTGGGTATTCCGGCCCGGGTCAGGTCGGCCAGTCCTGCCGCGGCGGCCGGCCGGGCCGAGCGAGCAAGCGCTTCGCTCTGGGCGTCGCCGAGCTTGATGTCCGAACCTGCGACGGCCAGGCCGCCGAGGATCAGCAGCGCGCCGGCGGCGGCGAGCCAGCGGGCGCGGACGACACCACCGGCCCAAGCCCGCCAGGCGCGGCTGGCCGACTCCTCCCGGCGTACCCGGGGCCAGTCCACTCGGTGCCCGACAGTGGCCAGCAGCACCGGCAGCAGGGTGAGGGTGACCAGCACGCTGACCAGGGGGACGAGCATCCCGCCATATCCGACGCTGCGCATGAAAGGTACGGGTAGAACCACCAGCGCGATCAGCCCGATGGCCACGGTCACCCCGCTGAACAGCACGGCCCGCCCGGCACTGGCCATGGCGCGGTGTACCGCCTCGTCGCCGGAGTAGCCGTGGGTCCGCTCCTCGCGCCATCGGGTGACCAGCAACAGCGAGTAGTCGATGGCCACACCCAGGCCGATCAGTGCGACCAGAAACTGGACGATGAAGCTCACGTCGGAGACCTGGGTCAGCCCGAGCACGATGAGGAACGTGGTGAGGATCGACACGGCCGCCACCAGCAGCGGCACCAGGGCCAGCAACGAGCCGAAGACGAAGGCCAGCACGATGAGTGCACCGAGCCCGCCGATCAGAGTCTCGGTCAGAACGCTGCTGCCCGAGCCGGTGTCATCCACAGTGGACAGCTCGCTGATTCCGGTCACGCGCACCGTCGCGCCCGCCGGAAGGACGCTCGACATCGCCCGGGTGATCTGCCCCCCGTAGTCGGGTGCGGACGCGCCGCGGGCGGGCGGGGTGAAGACCAGTCCGAAGACGGTCCGCCCGTCGGCGCCGACGAACCGGTGGTCGCCGGTGGAGGGATAGGACACCACCCGCATCCGCATGGTGACGGCCACCGCGTTGAACGCCTGTTTGACCGCTGGGTCGTCGGCGGTGGTTCCGCTGGGGAGGACGACCACGGGAACCAGCGGGTATGTGCCGGCTCCGGTGCCGTACGCGGTCAGGATCGCGTGGTTGGCCCTGTCGCCGGCCGCGTTCGGGAAGGAGAAGTCGTGGGACAGGTGGCCTGACAGCTGGCCGGAGGCCGCGCCACCGGCAAGGAAGAGCACGAGCCAGGACAGTGTCACCGCGAGCTTGTGCCGCAGTACGAAGCGAGAGAAGCGGATGATGGCCGGGCTGCGGGCTTCGGTGCCGGTGTTCATGCTCGCACCGCCGCGTGGTGGTGGCCTCCGTATCCGTTCCAGGCTTCGGCCTGATGGGTGTTGACGATGGGCGGCATCGCGTCTCCTGTGTTGATGACATTGCTGGATAGGGCGTCGATGGATGGCATGGTGGGAGCCGTCTCGTCTGTGCGGATACCAGGTCCGGGCCGGCGTGCAGACGTCGGTCAGTCGCCGATCGCGATCGCGGCATTGATCGGGCCTTGGTCGGCCAGGCAACGCAGGACGCAGTCGGCGAGATCGGCACGCGAGATGCGCATTCCGCCGCGCACGTTGCGGTCGACGGCGCTGCGATAGGCAGCGGTACGGGGCCCGTTGGTGAGCATCGGCGGACGTACGATCGTCCACTCCAGATCACTGGCGCGGACGACATCCTCCATCCGGCGCTTGTCGGCGATGGTGTGCTTGAGTAGGTTGCCCAGCATCGGTTTGAGGATCAGGCGGGTCAGTGGTCCGTCGCCGTCGGTGGTGAGGGTGCCTGCGCTGATCACGACGAGTCGTCGCACGCCTTCGGCGTGCATGGCCTGGGTGATGCTGGTCATGCTGTCGGTGCAGACGGTGGTCGGTGCCCGCCCGTCGCGGGAGCCGAGCGCTGACACCACGGCGTCACGCCCGTTGACGGCCGGGCCGATCGCGGCGGGGTCCATCACGTCGGCCTGCAGCACCGTCAGGCGGGGATGCGACTCGGTGAGCCGGGCCGGGTCCCTCACCACCGCGGTGACCTCGTGGCCCGCGTCGCAGGCCTGCCGGATTACCTGACCGCCGGTGCCTCCGGTCGCCCCGAAGAGCGTGATCTTCATAACGCGCCCTCTTCCAAGGTTGGTGCTGTGATCGCGGCACGTCAGCTCAGGTTGCCCAGGTGGTGCCGAAGCGCCCATCACGTCGTATCGACTTGCGGGAACGGCACCGGCCGACGCTCCAACTGCGCGGTCCGTGCCATGGTCACGATGTCGGCCGCAAGCGGTTGCGGTCGTCAGTCCGGGGATGTCATTGCCGCTACTGTGGGGGGCGCGCAGGCAGGCGGATTACTACATCCAGGGATGTAGTAATGAGCTACGTCTCCCTCCCGACGTGCCGCTCAGCGTGATCGTCGCCGGCCCGGGCATGTGCGAAGAAGGTCGGCAGGGGGAAACCGGCGGGCGCCGGCATGGGCGCACCGCGCCCGCGACCGCGCGCAACTCATCGTCTTCGCCTACGAGTCCGGCCTCGTCACTCCAGCGATCACGCCGCCTCCGCAGTAGTGCCGAAGGAACACCATCACCCCGGCCCGGCCGGGGCAGCACGCTCGCCGGCCTCGTCCACAACACCGTCCTGCCCGCGTGCGCGCCGTGGCGGCGGTGTGCAGTGAGAACGGGCCCGCGCGTTCGGCGGCTATAGATTCACGGTGGGCACGGTCGAACCGGGCGCGCTGAGGGCTGCGAGCAGCGTCGCCGCGATGATCCGCGCCGCATCGCCGGTGTCCACCTTGCCCGCGGCGCTGTCTTCGGCTGCGGCGTGCATCAGGCTGAACACGGCTGTGACGAGCCACTCCTCGGGGAGGTCGTCGCGGAAGACGCCGGCGCGTCGCCCGCGATCGATGATCGTGTGGACGCGCCGCAGGATCCGGTCGTGGACCGCGCGGATCCGTTCCGGGGGAAGTTCGCGCTGGGCGGCCTGAAGCACGGACCGGAACTGGTGGACGATCCGCCATGAGGCGCCGACGAGTCGGGTCAGCGCCTGGCGTGGGTCACCGGCTGTGTCGGTCGCGTCGAGAGTGGCGTCGGCCTGCTCCACGGTGCGCGTCAGCACAGCGTCGACGAGGTCTGCGCGGGTGCTGAAGTGCCCGTAGAGCGTGACCCGGCCGACACCGGCTGCCCTGGCGATGTCGGCGACGCTGGCGTCGGCGTCGCGGGAGAGAAGCAGCACGGCCGCGTCCAGGATGGACGCGATGTTGCGCCGGGCGTCGGCCCGCCGCTCTATGAGCGGCGCCGCTGCGCGCTGCGCGGACCTGGGCCTGCCGCCGGCGCCGTGCGGTGTGGCTGCCATCCCTACTCCTGTGAGCTGAAGGTCGCCGAGCAACTCGAACAGTCTAGTTCATGTTGTCCTCGCGACACCCGCCCTCTCGTCCCGTGGACGGCGGCGTGGAAGGAGTGCGAGAAATGCCCGGCCCCTCCCGGTGGCCGCGTACTGCTTCGCCATGACCTGAGGTAAATGGAACAACGGTGTACGAGTTAATGCTAGCGTTTAACCCGAACAGAGATGTTCAAGTTAGCCCTGCAGAGGCCGATCGCGCATGCGGCGGCCGTTGATACAGAGGAGGGAGCAGGCCATGGCGGCTACGTCACCGTTGTCGGCCTCCAACGACCAGGACCACACCGAATCGCCTGACGTGCGGCGGTGGTGGCTGCTGGGGCTGTTGAGCGTCGCGCAGTTCATGCTCGTTCTCGACGTGACCGTCGTGAACGTGGCGCTGCCCGACATCGGCGTCGAATTGGCGCTGCACCGGGGGGTCATGCCGTGGGTGCTGACGACGTACACGTTGGTCTTCGGCGGTCTCATGCTGCTCGGCGGCCGCGCTACCGACATGTTCGGTGCTCGCCGGGTGCTCCTCAGCGGTCTGGCGATCTTCGTTGTCGCGTCGTTGGTCAGCGGACTCGCGGCCGACGCGGCGATACTGCTGGCCGGTCGTGCGGCGCAGGGCATCGGCGCGGCGTTGATGTCACCGGCAGCGCTGTCGATGGTCACCACGACCTTTGCCGGCAAGGACCGGGCAAGGGCGCTGGGCATATGGGCGGCGATCGGCGGTGCCGGTTCAGCCTTGGGCGTGATTCTCGGCGGTCTGCTGACGTCTGGCCCGGGCTGGCGGTGGGTGTTCTTCATCAACGTACCGGCCGGGCTGATCGTCCTGGCGCTGACGCCCCTGGTGATTCCCGCCAGGTGGAGACGCCGGTCCGGACCTGTCCAGGTGGATGCGGCCGGCGCGCTCTCGGTCACCCTCGCCACCGGCGCCGCCATATACGGGCTGGTCAACGTCGGCGGACACGGTTGGCTCGCGGTGTCGACGCTTGTGCCGTTGGCCGTGGCGGTTCTGCTGTACGGGGTGTTCGTGCTGGTCGAGCGCGTGGCCTTCGCACCGCTGATGCCGTTGCGGGTGCTGACCGGTCGTCCGGTGGTGGCCGGGGTGATGCTGATGCTGGTCGCCACCGGCCTGTTGGTCGGCGCGTTCTACCTCGGGTCGTTCTATCTCCAGCGTCTTCACGGCTACAGCGCCGCGGAGACCGGTCTGGCCTTCCTGCCGATCGCGCTCGGCACGATCATCGGGGCCCATGGCGGCAGCCAGGCCGTCACGAAGCTCGACGGGCGCGTGCTCGCCGCCGGCTCGTTGGCAGTCGCCGCGCTCGGTTCCGGGCTGGCGGCCGCTGCGGGCAGCCCGCTCGGTCTGGTCGCCGGTCTCAGCGTGGCGTCGATCGGTGTCGGCGCCGCGCTGGTCACGGCGGTCACCGCGGCGCTGAGCGGGGTCGCCCCCGACGAGGCGGGCACGCGCTCGGGAATCGTGAACACCTTCCACGAACTCGGCGGCGCACTCGGGGTCGCCGTCCTGTCCAGCGTCGCCGTCGGCGGCGTGACCGGCGACATCAGCACGTCCGGCGTCACTCATGCCTTCACGGTCAGTGCTGTCGCGGCCGTGGCCGCCGCCGTGCTGGCCGCAATCATCGTGCCCGCAGGAGTCGCACCCGCCGGTGCGATTCCGCACACCCACTAGTGCCACGCGTCAGCAGCGCACCGCATACCTGACCGCCCACGCCCATGAGCGGTGTGCGTGAAGACGGAGCCCACCTGCACGCAGGCGAATCGACGGCACACCGGTCCGAACGAACAGATGAGGAGAACAACGATGACTGTCCACCGCTCGGCGCAAGGTGCCGCTGGGACGACGACGCCCCGCGGCCGCCTTCGTCAAGGCGATGCCGAGGACGACACTCGGCATGTACGGACGATGGTGAAGCTGACCGCGATGATCGGGGGGCCGCTGTTCCTGCTCACCGTCATACTGCACCCGGCGCGCGACGGGCACGCCATTGCGGCGCACGCCGAGTGGTACGCGTTCACGCATTCCATGGAGGCGATCAGCCTGCTGGTGCAGGCGACCTGCCTGGCCGGTGTCCTGGCTCTGGGCATGCGCGGGTTCGGCCGGCGAGGACTTGTGGCGCTGTACACCGCTCTGGTCGGCACCATGTTCTGGTTCGGTCTCATCGTCTTCGACGGCGGCCACAACCCGGTGGCGGCCAAGTACGCGCCCGACATCGTGCACACGTCCGCGGATCTCGACATCGAGGGCGGCATCATCGTGGTGGCGGCCAACGTCCTCTTCCCTCTGGGGTACGTGCTGCTCGCCCTTCTGCTCAACCGGTACGGGCGGCGGTGGACCGGTCTGCTGCTGGGATTCGGAGGCGTGGTCTACGCGCTCGGTGGCACTGCGGCGCTGTTCGGCTTCGGGCCGCATTCGATGATCACATCGCTCTTCGAGATCGTCGGTGCCGCACCGTACGCGCTCGGATACGTCCTGCTCGGCGGCATCTTCGGGCGGACCCAGCACATGTCCGGCCTACCGCACGGTGACGACGCCGCTGTCCGACCGCTCATATCTGACCCTGAAGGATGAAACGCCCACACCATGCGTCCCGGACCTGCGTCATGCGGACGCCGTGATGCGGACAGGGTCACGCCAGAGCGCGCAGCGCCGTCAGGGTCCTCTCCCCGCCCGGGTCGTCGGGGACGCTGGCGGCCACGACCGCGACCTCGTCGACGCCCGCGGCCGCGTACTCCGCGAGCCGGGAGCGCACCGTGGCGCGGTCTCCGACGAGCCCGACCGCCGCGACCAGTTCCTGCGGGATCGCGGCGAGCAGGTCGCGCGGGTGCGGCCGGGTCCTGGCGAACCGCACCAGGTCGCCGAAGCCCGCCTCGTCGAACATCTCGCCGTAGCCGGGAGCGGCGAGATAGCCGACGACGGCCCGGCGGATCTGTTCGATCGCGGCGTCTGAAGGGTCGACGGCCGCGGTGACCCAGGCGGCCACTCTCGGCACGGTACGGTCCGCGCGCTCGGCCTCGTCCCGCATCCGGTCGACGAGCGCCGCCGCGGACTGCGGCGTGATGAGATTCAGCACCATCCGGTCGGCGTGGAGCGCCGCGGTGCGCACGGCGGACGGGCCGAACGCGGCGACGGTGAGCTCGGACTGCGGGGCGGGCAGCCGCAGGCGATACCCGCGGGTCCGCACCACCTCGCCCTCGAGCGTGGTCTTGTGCCCGTCGAGTAGTTGGCGCAGCGCCACCGCGGACTCCCGCAGTGCCGTTCCCGCCCGGCTCCGGTCACGGCCGTGCCAGTCGGCGACGACGACGTCGCTGGAGGTGCCGATGGCGACGCTGATCCGCCTCCCGGTGAGGCCGGTCACCGAGGCCGCGCCGCGGGCGATGGTCATCGGGTCACGTACGGACACGGGGAGCGGACCGAGCGTCAGCGCGATCTCCCCGGTGACGCCGGCGACCCGGGTGGCCAGGGCGAACGCGTCGTACGTCGCCATCTCACCGATCCACAGCTCGCCGTACCCGAGGCGGTCGGCGATCTCGGCGGTGAGCAGCGCCTCCTCCGGAGGGCGGTCCTGCCAGTAACCCAGGGACACGGACAGACGGGGGATCGTCACACGACACGCTCCAGGACGGCCAGGCTCGGCGACAGGGTGAATACGCAGGTGTCCGGCATCGAGGTCGTCCGGCCGGGCGAAGCCGGTCGGCCCGGACTCGGCAGGCGTGGAAGCCGCTCGGCACACGGGGGGTCGTCTCGGCCTGCGGCGGCCCGGTCCGCGAGCGTCATCACGCGCCTCCCTCCCTGCCGCAGGCCACTGTAGAAGATCGCCGCGATGTCAGTCACGCGCACCGTCGTCGATCTGGACCGGGTAGCCCGCGCGTATGGCGGCGACGGTCGCCTATCGCGCCCCCGCCCAGGCGGAGTCATCCGCATGCTCCTCCGGGCGGCGGCGCGTTCGTGGCCGGGTCACCAACCGCGGCGCTCATCGGTCTGCTCGGCGGGGGCCGGGCTCATTCGCTCAGGCGCCGGACCTTGAGCACGTTGTCCGTCCGCGTGGCGAGGGTCCCGTCGGGGGCGGTCTGCAGCCGCTCGTGTTCCTCGCAGAGCAGGACCTCCCACCTGCCGTCCGGGAGCCGGAGGGATTCCAGGACCTCTTCCGGCGTCGGCAGCACCATGTGGGCGTGGTCGTGGTCCCAGGGGGCGGGCCCCGCGTGCCCCACGATCAGCAGCGTGCCGCCGGGCGCGACGGCCGCGGCGGCGCTCCGCAGGATTTGCTCCCGCGGCATCTCCATGGGCGAATGCAGGAAATGGGCCGAGACGAGATCGAACTCCCCGTCGGGGAAGGACACGCCGAGGTCGTGGTGCCGCCAGTCGACCAGGTCGGCGACCCCCTCGGCCTCCGCCTGCAGGGCGGCACGGTCGAGGGCGACGAGGGATATGTCCGTGGCCGTCACGCGCCAGCCCTGCCGGGCGAGCCAGATCGCGTCGGCTCCCTCGCCGCATCCCAGGTCCAGGGCGCTGCCCGGTTCGAGACCGGTGACCTCACGGACCAGGATGACGTTGGGATTCCCGCTCCAGATCCGGCCGGAGCCGCCGTAGCGGGTATCCCAGAACTCTTCGCTCGACATGGTGTCCTCGGTCATCGCCGTCCGTCCTCCTGTGTGTCGTGGTCGATGAGTACGCATGCTGCAGCCGTACGACGGTGGTTGACAAACTTCGTTGCCAGACCGGCAAATAGAGGCATGGCAGACGATCTCGCGAGCGTGCTGACCGCCGTCGGCCCGAGGCTGCGCGCCCTGCGGCGGGAGCGGGACACCACCCTGGCCCAGCTGAGCGAGGCGACCGGCATCTCGCTCAGCACGCTCTCCCGCCTGGAGTCCGGGCAGCGCAAGCCGACGCTGGAACTGTTGCTGCCCCTGGCCAAGGCGTACGGCGTGCAACTGGACGAGCTGGTCGGCGCGCCGGTGACCGGGGACCCCCGCGTCCACATGCGTCCCTTCACCCGGAGCGGCAGGACCTTCGTGCCGCTGACCCGCCACTTCGGCGGCCCGCAGGCCTACAAGGCGATCATCCCCCCGGGACCGGCGGAGTGCGCCGACCCGGAGCTGAAGACCCACGAAGGCTACGAGTGGCTCTACGTGCTCTCGGGCCGGCTGCGGCTGTTCCTGGGCGAGCACGACCTCGTCCTCACCGCGGGGGAGGTCGCCGAGTTCGACACCCGCACGCCACACGCGTTCGCGAACGCCGGGCCCCGGCCGGTGGAGGTCCTCATGCTGTTCGGCCCGCAGGGGGAGCGGCTGCACGTGCGGGCACGCCCGAAGGGCTCCTGACGTGCGCGAGGCCCGCTCGGTGATGACGTCGGTCGCGGATCCGGCCTGAGAACCCGGACATGTCGCTACCGACGCGTCGCAACAAGGGGAGGAGCCCGCGTCAGGGTGTGGCTTTCCACACCCCCAGGGCTCCGGTCATCCGTCCCGGTTCGGCGGACGGCCACATGGTCCCCGCATCCTGGCGCCTCATAGGTTCGCCTCATGAACGCAGTTGATCTCGACGGGGCGACCGGGTGGGCGATCGGACTGATGGAGGGGTTCGGGGCGCCGGGCGCGGGCCTGGCGATCGCCCTGGAGAATCTCTTCCCGCCCCTGCCCAGTGAGGTGATCCTGCCTCTGGCGGGCTTCACCGCGAGCAGAGGAGACATGAGCCTCGTCGCCGCCCTGTGCTGGACGACCCTGGGATCGGTCATCGGAGCGCTGGCCCTCTACTGGGTCGGAGCGCTGCTCGGCCGGGACCGCACGGTGGCCATCGCTGCCAGGCTGCCGCTGGTCAAGGTGACCGACATCGAGAAGGCGGAGGCGTGGTTCGCCCGGCACGGCACGAAGACGGTGTTCTTCGGGCGGATGATCCCCCTGTTCCGCAGCCTCATCTCGGTTCCCGCGGGAGTCGAGCGCATGCCGCTGGGCACCTTCCTCGGCCTCACCCTCTCCGGAAGCCTCATCTGGAACACGATCTTCGTGATGGCGGGATATCTGCTCGGCGAGAGCTGGTCCCTGGTGGAGCAGTACGTGGGCGTCCTGTCCAAGGTCGTCGTCGTGGCGGTGGTCGTGGCCGTGGTCTGCTTCGTCGCCGTACGGCTCCGCGAGCGGCCGGGCGCGGGCAGGCACGCCCGATGACGGACCCGTCGGCCGACACCGTGGACCTCGTGCGCCGGACGGCCCCTGGCACGGCCGCCAGGCGCCGGATCGCCCATGCCTGAGCAGCCGGAACGCCTGATCACGCGGATGGCGCGGGCGGGACGGGTGCTGGCGGCGCTCGTCCTGGGAACGCTGACCGCCGCGGTCGAGATGGTCTTCCTCCTCCTGGCCGGGCCCATCCTGCTCGCGTCGCGCGTCCATCGGCGGCGTGGTCCCGCGCCCGCGCGGTTCGTGCTCCTCGCCGCCGGCGGGCTGGCCGAGCTGGAGGTGCGGCGCCTCGGCCTGTTCGGCGGCCCGGTCGTCTCCGAACGCCGCGGGAGCCGGGTGATCGCCTACCTCGCGGTCCGGTGGCTCGTCGGCGTGCTGGGCGGTCTGGTGCTGTTCCTGCTGGGTCTCGGCGCCGCCACCGGGGTGACGTTCGTGGTGGGCTGGTCGCAAGGGCAGAACCCGGACGGCATCCCGCCCACGCCCTGGATCGTGGCCTACCTCGCGGTCGCCGGGGCGGTCATGCTCTTCCTCGACATCATGGGCATCGTCGGGGTCGCGGCCCTGGAAGTGGGGATCGCGCGGCGTTTCCTCGGCCCGAGCTCCACTGAGGCGCTGGAGCGGCGCGTCGCCGAACTGGCGGAAAGCCGGGCCGGCATCGTCGCCGTGGTCGATCAGGAGCGGCGCAGGATCGAGCGGGACCTCCATGACGGCGTCCAGCAGCGGCTCGTGGCCCTCGCTCTCCTGATCGGCCGGGCCCGCCGGGGCCGTTCGCAGGAACACCTGGAGGACCTCCTCCGCCAGGCCCAGCAGGAGGCGCAGGAGGCGCTGAGCGAGCTGCGCGAAGTGGCCTGGCGGATCTACCCGACCGGACTCGACTCGCTCGGACTGCACGACGCCCTGTCGGCCGTCGCGGGACGCGCGGGCGTCCCCGTCACCGTCCGGTACGGTCTGGCCCGGCGGCCCGCCGGCATGGTCGAGACCGCCGCCTACTTCGTCGTACGGGAGGCCGTCGCCAACGCGGCCAAGCATTCGGGGGCTCGGGAGGTCGTCGTCGAGATCGAAGAGGAGGGCGAGATGATCGTCGTGCGGGTGAGGGACGACGGGTCCGGCGGCGCCGACCCGTCCGGCGGCGGACTGTCCGGGCTGGCCCGCAGGGTCGCCGCGCTCGACGGGCGCTTCACGGTGGACAGTCCCCCGAACGGCCCGACGACCATCACGGCGGAGCTCCCATGCGGTTGATCCTGGCCGAGGACTCGACGTTGCTCCGCGAAGGGCTGGTCCGGCTGCTCGAAGAGGAGGGCCACGAGGTCGTCGCCGCGGTGGGCGACGGCCAGGCCCTTCTCGACGCCGTCGGCGCGCACAACCCGGACCTGGTGGTCGTGGACGTCCGCATGCCTCCGACGCACACCGACGAGGGGCTGCGGGCCGCGCTGGAGATCCGGCAGCGCCGGCCGGGCGTCGCCGTGCTCGTGCTCTCCCAGTACGTCGAGAAGCGCTACGCCACGGAGCTGATCACCGCGGACACCGCGGGAGTGGGATACCTGCTGAAGGACCGGGTCGCCCAGGTCGGCGAGTTCATGGACGCGCTGGAACGGGTCAGGGCGGGCGGGGCGGCCTTCGACCCGGAGGTGGTGCGGCAACTCCTGGCCAGGACGACCCACACCGACCCCCTGAGCCACCTGACGCCGCGCGAGCGGGAGGTGCTCGACGCGATGGCGCAGGGCTACACGAACGCCTCCATCGCCGAGCTCCTCCACGTCTCCCAGAGCGCCGTGGAAAAGCACATCAGCGCGATCTTCGACAAGCTCGAGCTGTCGCACATCTCGGGGTACAGCCTGCGCGTGCTCGCCGTCCTGCGTTATCTCGGCAGCTGACGGCCGTCCTCCCGCCTCCGCCCCGGCGGGGGTGAGGCGCCCGTGCTCGGGCGGAGGGGGGAGGAGCCGTGGGTCAGTGCGGTGCGTTGCCGGCCACCTCGGGGGAGGGCGGCTCGGCCTCGACGGCGGGCGTCCCGCCGCCGCCCTCCCGCTCGTCCCGCCGGGACTTGAGGATGCTGGCCAGCGTGGTCACGGCGAGCACCGACACGATGACGCCGAGGGAGACCCAGTTGTTGATCTCAGGCACCCAGGTGACGTGCTCGCCGCCGTTGATGAACGGCAACTCGTTCTCGTGCAGGGCGTGCAGCACCAGCTTCGCGCCGATGAAGCCGAGGATGACCGCCAGGCCGTGGGAGAGGTAGACGAGCTTCTCCACGAGCCCGCCGAGCAGGAAGTAGAGCTGCCGGAGCCCCATCAGGGCGAACGCGTTGGCCGCGAAGACCAGGAACGCGTCCTGGGTGATGCCGAAGATGGCCGGGATGGAGTCGACGGCGAAGACCAGGTCCGCCCCGCCGATGGCGACGATGACGATGAACATCGGGGTCACCCAGCGACGGCCGTCCCGCTTGATCGTCAGGTGTGACCCGTGGTACTCGTCGGTCACCGGGAACAGCTTGCGCACCAGCCGGACGAGGCCCCCGTTGGGGTCGTACTCCTCCGACTCCTGCTTGTCGGTGGCGAACTTCCAGGCGGTGTAGATGAGGATCCCGCCGAAGATCCAGAAGATCCAGCTGAAGTTCTGGACGGCCTGAGCGCCCACGGCGATGAACACGCCGCGCATGACGAGCGCCATCATGATCCCGATGAGCAGCACCCGGTGCTGGTGGATCGCGGGCACGGCGAAGTTCGCCATGATGATCATGAAGATGAAGAGGTTGTCGACGCTCAGCGAATACTCGGTGATGTATCCGGTGGCGAACGCGGCCGCCTGGTCGCTGCCCCCGAAGATCCAGACGCCGATTCCGAAGGCCACGGCGCAGCCGATGTAGAACGTGACCCACTTCGCCGCTTCACGCACGGTGATCTTGTGGGGCTTCCTGTCGACCACGAGGAGATCGAGCAGGATGAGGGCGAGCAGGCCGGCGAGGGCCGCGGCCCAGACCCAAGCGGGCACGGACATAGGTGGTGGCATGCGTGATCCTCCGACTGGGCGTTGGTACGTCTGTCGGAGGTCTTCTCCGCTCGCCTCGTGCGAGCCGACCGCGCCGGGACGTGACAGTCCGTGATGACGACGGGCCGCGAAGGAGTACTCCCCTCCACTGTCTCGGGCCCATTTTCCCCGTAACACGCGGCCAAGGTCAAGGCAGGGCGGACACGGTGCGCCGGGTGGCGGCCACGGTGCGTCGCCGAAAGGGCCGGTCGGGGCGGGCCGAAAGCCTGGTCGGAGGGGCCGGAGGGTCAGCGGCCGGCGACGGACAGGACGACGTCGACGAGCCGCTCGGCCGCGTCCGGGCGGCCGTGCTCCCGCGCCCGTGCCGCCATCGCGGCGCGCATGCGAGGGTCGCCGAGCAGCGGGGCGACCGCCTCCTGCAGGCGGGCGGGGGAAACCTCGCCGAGCAGGGCGATCGACGCCCCGGACTCGTGCAGGTGCCGCGCGTTGTGCGCCTGCTCCCCGCCGGCGGAGCTCGCCAACGGGATGAGCACCGACGCCTTGCCCAGCGCGGTCAGTTCGGCGATCGTTCCGGCGCCGGACCGGGAGACGACCACGTCGGCCAGGGCCAGGACGTCGGGCAGTTCCGGGCCGATGTAGTCGGTGAGGTGGTAGCGGGCCGCCAGTCCCGGCGGGAGCCCGGCGACGCGCCTCCGGAGATCGAGGAGGTTCGCCGGGCCGCACTGGTGGATCACATTGGCGTGGGCCAGCAGCCACGGGAGCACGGACAAGATCAGCTCGTTGATCTGCTGCGACCCCTGGGCTCCGCCGGTGACGTACACGGTGGGCCTGGCGTGGTCGAAGGCGAAGCCGTGCGGGCGGAGAGCGTCGATGGCCTTGCCCGGATGGCCCGACAACACCTCGGGACGCACCGGGTTGCCGGTGACGACGGCGGCCGGCCGGGCCGAGTCGGGCAGCAGCGGCAGAGTCGAGTCGGACGACACCGCCACGCGGGTCGCGGCACGGGCGAGCATCCTGTTGGCGAGGCCGAGCCGGACCGTCTGCTCGTGGACGACGAGGGGGCGGCGGCACATCTTCGCGGCGAGCCCCACGGGGACGGCGACGTAGCCGCCGGTGGCCAGGACGACGTCCGGGCCGAAGTCGGAGACGATCGACCGTGCCTGCGCGACGCCGAGCGGGACGCGCCCCATGTCCTTGACGTTGGCCGGGGAGACCAGCTTCAGCGGGTTGCGGGAGCGGCGCACCTTCCCGGTCGCGACCTCCGCGAACGGGATGCCTTCGCTCGCCGCGACGCGGGCCTCGAGTCCGTTGGCAGTACCGACCCACAACACCTGCAGCGCGCGGCCGCCGGCGGCGAGCCGGGCATGCAGCGTGCGGATCGCGGTGAGGGCCGGGTAGGTGTGGCCGCCCGTCCCGCCTCCGGTGACGATCAGGCGGAAGGGCCACTCCGGGCTGTTCATGAGGCTCCGACTCTGGCGACGCGATGGACGCAGCAAAGGATACGGGCGACGTCGCGGCACTGTGATCCGGGTTGTCGTCGCGAGCGGGAGCCGGGCCGCTCTGCCGGTCGCCCCGGCTCCCGTGCGGAGGAGCCTGCCGGCCGGGGCCGGCAGGCTCACACACGGTTTCTCAGGAGCGGCGCAGGCGCATGGTCAGCACCTGGAACGGGCGCAGCCTGAGCGGGACGGCGCCGTCGGCGTCCACGGCGACCTGCTCGCCGGCCAGCGGGCGCTCCAGCAGGTCGTCCACCTCCACCGCCGAGACGGGGAAGGCCGGGAGCAGCCGGGTGACCCCCCGGCCGCCGAGCGACTCGTAGACCCGGACGATCACGTCGCCCGAGCGGTCGTCGGCGAGCTTGACCGCCTCGATCCGGACGGACCGGCCCTCGGCGGTCACCAGCGGCACGGGGGTCTCGCCCGACCCGCCCGCGGTCACCCGGAGCGGCATGTTGAGGGCGTAGCCCGACGCCACCGCGTCGGCGACGGACGCGCCCGGGACCAGCGCGTACGTCAGGCGGTGCCTGCCCTGGTCGGCCTCCGGGTCGGGGACGCGGGGCGCCCTGACCAGGCTCAGCCGGGCGGTCGTGGTCGTCCCTCCGTCCGGCCGGGTGGTGCGGCCCACGTCGTGGCCGTAGGTGGAGTCGTTGACGACGGCCACGCCGTACCCGGGCTCGGAGAGGTGGATCCACCGGTGGTTGGAGACCTCGAACCGGGCCGCGTCCCAGCTGGTGTTGGTGTGGGTCGGGCGGAAGATGTGGCCGTACTGGATCTCGGCGGCCGAACGGTCGGCGTGCACGTCGAGCGGGAAGGCCGCCTTCAGGATCTTCTCGCGCTCGTGCCAGTCGATCTCGGTCTCGATCTCGATCCGCGGGCTGCCCGCCTTCACCCGGACCGTCTGGACGATGCGGGACGCGCCGAAGGAGCGCTCGATCCGGACGGCGGCGAGGAGCGGCCCGCTCTCGGTGACCGTGATCGAGTCGACCCCGGTGAGGTCGGCGTGCTGCCGCCGGTAGTGGCGGTCGATGTCCCAGGCGTCCCAGTGGTTCGGGAAGTCGGTGTGGAGCTGCAGCAGGTTGCCCCGGGATCCGGGAGCCAGGACCTCGCGGCCGGCCACCAGGTCCCTGACCGAGCTGAACAGCCCCGCCTCGTCGATCTCCACCCGGACCACGCCGTTGTCGATGGTCGTCCCCGTCACGGTGACGGGGGCGGGCGGCGCCGACGGGGCGCCGAGCCGTACCGCGCCGGATCCGGGCACCTCGGCGAAGACGGCGGCAGACCCGTCGGAGAGGACCTGGCCGGCTTCGGCTCCGAGCTCGGCGGGGACGGTCACGACCTCGGCGCGCGCCTCGGGGCTGGTGTTGAGCACCCACGCGGACTGCCCGGCCCCGGCCAGAGCCCCGGCCGCCGCCGAGACGATCGCCTCGAGGTCGGCGCGGACCTGGGCATAGGTCGCCTCGGCCTCGCGGTGCACCCACGCGATCGAGCTGCCCGGCAGGATGTCGTGGAACTGGTGCAGCAGCACGATCTTCCAGAGCCGGTCGAGCTCCTCGTGCGGGTAGTCGAATCCGGCGTGCACCGCGGCCGTCGCCGACCACAGCTCCGCCTCGCGCAGCAGGTGCTCGCTGCGCCGGTTGCCCGCCTTGGTCCTCGCCTGGCTGGTGTAGGTGGCGCGGTGCAGCTCCAGGTAGAGCTCGCCGGACCACACGGCCGCGTCGGGCTGCTCGGCGCGGGCGGCGGCGAAGAACTCGTTGGGGTCCTCGATCACGACACGCGGGGAGCCCTCGAGGTCGCGCAGGCGCCGGGCCTTCTCCAGCATCTCGCGGGTGGGGCCGCCACCGCCGTCACCGTGGCCGAAGGGCAGCAGCGAGCGCACGCCCGCGCCCTTCTCCGCGTAGTTGCGCACGGCGTGCGCCAGCTCCTCGCCCTTGAACGTGCCGTTGTAGGTGTCGGCGGGCGGGAAGTGCGTGAAGATCCGGGTGCCGTCGATGCCCTCCCACCAGAACGTGTGGTGGGGGAACTTGTTGGTCTGGTTCCAGGAGATCTTCTGGGTGAGGAACCAGTCGTTCCCGGCGAGGCGGGCGAGCTGCGGGTATGCGGCGGTGTAGCCGAAGGAGTCGGGCAGCCAGACGCCGCGGGTCTCCACTCCGAACTCGTCCATGAAGAACCGCTTGCCGTGGACGAGCTGGCGGGCCAGGGCCTCGCCGCCGGGCAGGTTGCCGTCGGCCTCCACCCACATGCCGCCGACGGGCACCCACTGGCCCGCCTTGATCGCCTCGCGCATGCGCTCGAAGATCTCCGGGTAGCGCTCCTTGACCCACGCGTACTGCTGGGCCTGCGGGCCGGAGAAGACGAACTCGGGGTAGTCCTTGGCCAGCGCCGTGACGTTGGAGAAGGTCCGGGAGGTCTTGCGCTTGGTCTCCCTGATCGGCCACAACCACGCGCTGTCGATGTGCGCGTGCCCGGTCGCGGAGACGGTGTGGGCGCTCGCGTGCGCGGGGGACGACAGCACGTCCACGAGGAGGGCCCGGGCCTGCTCCGCCGTACCCGGGACGTCCTGGATGTCGATGGCGTCCATGCAGCGCTCGAGCGCGCGGAGGATCTGGTGCCTGCGCGGGTTGTCGACGGGCAGCTCCGCCATGAGCTCCTTGAGCACCTCGATGTCGAGTCGCAGGTGCCAGACGTTCTCGTCGAGGACGGCCAGGTCGGCGTAGGCGAAGCGGTAGAGCGGCTTGTCGCCGGCCGTGGTCTTGTCGCCCAGCGGCGTGGGGAGGAAGTCGCCGGCCAGGATGTCGGGGTTGGCCGCCATCTCCAGCAGGAGCCCGACCTGCTCGCCGCCCTGGCTGGGGCCGGCCACCGGGACGTACTGGTTCTGCGGCTCGATCCCCTTGATGGGCCGCCCCTCGAGGTCGTAGACGAGCGCCTCGGCCTGGCCGCCCGGCCAGTCGCCGATGAAGCCCAGGTCGAAGACGGCCTCGACCCGCCGCCCGGCCCATTCGGCCGGCACGGTGCCGGTCGCGCGCAGCCAGGTGGTGGACCAGGGCCTGCCCCACAAGGTGCCCGCCTCGAACGGCTCGTAGTCCGCGGCCAGCGCCTCCGCCACGGGCACGGGCTCGTCGGGGACGTGCCACGCCGCCAGCGTCAGCGGAACGCGCTCGGCGTGGACCGCAGGGGCGATGCGCTGGCGCAGCACCCGGTCGATCCGCGCCTCGACGAGCTCGCGGTCATCGTGCATCGGTGTTCAGTTCCTTCCACGAAGGTAGCCGAGCTGAGGGAGCTCCTGTTCGTAACGTTCCAGGAGCCGTCCGGCAAGTTTGACGGAGTCGACGAGCGGGTGAACGGCCAGGGCGCGCACAGCGGCCTGGCGGGAGCCGGTGGTGGCCGCCTCGATGACCGCGCGCTCGACCGCCTTGACGCTGCTGACCAGGCCCTGAGCGTGGTCGGGGAGCGGGTCGACGGCCACCGGCCGGGCGCCGTTGGCGTCCACGAGGCAGGGCACCTCGACCACGGAGTCGCCGTCCAGTGCGCCGAGGGAGCCGCGGTTGCGGACGTTGAGGATGAGCGTCGTGCGCTCGTCGAGGGCGATCGCCCGCATGAGCGCGAGGGCGACCTGCTCGTAGCCGCCGGACTCCAGGTCGCAGGACTCGCGTTCCCCGGCGCCGACGGCCTCGCGGTTCTCGGCCATGTACGTGGTCTCGCGCTCCAGCCGCGTGGTCTCCCACAGGCCCAGTGCGGAGCCGGTCGTCTCCGTGTAGAAACGCCGCTGCTGGTCGATGAGCAGCGCCCCGCGCGTCTGCCGGGCCGCTCGCGCGGCCGTGACCGCCTCGCGGTTGAAGTAGTAGTAGTGCAGGTACTCGTTGGGGATGGCGCCGATCGTGCGCAGCCACTCGGCGCCGAAGAGCTTGCCCTCCTCGAAGGAGGTCAGGGCGTCCTCGTCCTGGAGCAGGCCGGGGAGCAGGTCGCGGCCCTCGACGCGTACGGCGCGCAGCCAGCCCAGGTGGTTGAGGCCCGCGTAGTCGAGCCAGACGGCGGCCGGGTCCACCCCGAGCGCGGACGCGACGCGGCGGCCCAGTCCGACCGGCGAGTCGCAGATGCCGATGACGCGGTCGCCCAGGTGACGGGACATCGCCTCGGTGACCGTGCCGGCCGGGTTGGTGAAGTTGATGACCCAGGCGTCGGGGGCGATCGCGGCGACCCTGCGGGCGATGTGGTCGGTCACGGGGAGCGTGCGCAGGCCGTAGACGATGCCGCCGGCCCCCACCGTCTCCTGGCCGAGCACTCCCTCCTCCAGGGCGATCCGCTCGTCCACGGCACGGCCCTCGAGCCCGCCGACGCGGATCGCGGAGAAGACGAAATCGGCTCCGGTCAGGGCCTCGTCGAGGTCGGTGGTGACGTGCACCTCCGGGGCGTCGGCGACGCCCTCCGCCTGCTCGGCGAGCACCCTGCCTATCGTCGCGATCCTGGAGGCGTCCAGGTCGTACAGGGTCACATGGGTCACCCTGCCCTTCCCCCGGTCCGCCAGGAGCGCCCGGTAGACGAGCGGGACCCGGAAGCCCCCGCCACCGAGAATGGTCAGCCTCATACCTCGATCACCTCTACCCCCGCTTCGCGCAACGCGGTGCCGGTCACCGGCTCCACGGGCGCGTTCGTCACCACGATGTCCAGATCACCTGGCTCACAGACCTTTGCCATGCCCGTCCCGGGGAACTTGCCGACGTCGGCGACCAGGACCACCTGGTCACTCGCGGCGATCATGGCCCGTTTGACCGGGACCTCCACCACGGTGGTGTCCATGACGTGCCCACCGGGGCGTATCCCGCTCGTGCCCAGGATCAGCCGGTCGGCGTGCACCTGCCGCAGGTTGTCCTCGGTCAGGAAGCCGACCAGCGACCGATAGTCGCGCCGCAACATCCCGCCCAGAAGCATGACCTGTACGTCCTCCTCGTCATGGAGTTCGTCCAGTACGGCGAGACTGCTCGTGATCACGGTCAGCGAGCGGCCCTTGAGTTGCCGGGCCACCCGGTGCGCGGTCGTGCCTAT
The DNA here is from genome assembly GCF_016863295.1 of Planotetraspora phitsanulokensis. GTDB lineage: Bacteria > Actinomycetota > Actinomycetes > Streptosporangiales > Streptosporangiaceae > Planotetraspora > Planotetraspora phitsanulokensis. The sequence goes on along the minus strand of NZ_BOOP01000004.1, from coordinate 389,163 downwards.
GTCGAGCAGCACGGTCTCGCCGTCCTTGACGAGCTCCGCGCAGCGCCGTGCGATCGCGTCCTTCTCCGCCGACCTGACCTCGGCGACGTCCACGAACGGGTCGTCCCTGTCGTCGATCGGCATCGCGCCGCCGTGCACCCGCCTGAGCAGTCCCTCCTCGCCGAGCTGCACGAGGTCGCGCCGAATGGTGGCGTGACTCGCGTCCAGCCGTTCCGCGAGCAGCTCGACGGTGGCCGGGCCATCGGATCGGAGGATGCGCAATATCAACTCGTGCCGTCGGTCCCTGAGCATGTCAGCGACCTTAGCGTGCAAAGTCGCTCACATCCATAGGTCAATATGAGCAATTTCAGTCAGACTCTTGCTAAAGGAGTGCTCATGGGTGCACGATCCTGCGTACTCGGTTGGCGCGATCCAGCCCAAATCAGTTCATTATTCTCACAAGGTGGGTAATGCCGCATGACCGCAGACGTGGACGTGTTCCTGTCTGGGCTGCTCTTCTACGACCTGGTCTTCACCGGGCTTGAGGGCGCACCCAAGCTGGGCGCCGAGACGTGGACCACGGGCATGGCGTCGGGGCCCGGCGGCATCGCCAACTTCGCCGTCACGCTCGGACGGCTCGGGCTGCGCACCTCCCTGGCGGCCGCGTTCGGAGACGACTCCTACGGCCGCTACTGCTGGGACACCCTCGAGTCCGAGGGCGTCGACCTGACGCCGTCGCGGCGCCTGGCCGACTGGAGCACGCCGGTGACCGTCTCGCTGGCCTACCAGGGGGACCGGGCTCTGGTCACCCACGGCGCGGAACCGCCGGGCGGCCCCGAGGGCGAGCTCGGCGAGCCGCCCGCGGCCCGCGCGTCGATCCTCCATCTCGGCACGGGACCCGTCCGCGGCAGCGGCCTGATCTTCGCCGACCTGGGCTGGGATCCCTCACAGGAGTGGTCGCCGGAGATGCTGGATCAGCTCGCCGGATGCCACGCCTTCATGCCCAACGCGTACGAGGCGATGAGCTACACCCGGACCGACACGCCCGAGGCCGCGCTGGCGAAGCTGGCCGACCTCGTGCCACTGGCGGTCGTCACCTGCGGAGTCGAGGGCGTGCTGGCCGTCGACGCCACCACGGGGGAGTCCGCCCGGGTCCCGGGCCTCTCCGTCGACGCGATCGACCCGACCGGCGCCGGCGACGTGTTCGGCGCGAGTCTCGTCGCCGCCACGCTCGCCGGCTGGCCGCTCGCCGATCGGCTGCGGTTCGCCAACCTGTCGGCCGCGCTGTCCGTGCAGGGCATCGGCGGGTCGCTGGCGGCGCCCGGCTGGTCCGGGATCGCCCGCTGGTGGCACGACGTCACCGATCCGGAGCTGCGTCGTGCGTACACATTTCTCTCCGATGTCATCCCTGATGAAAGGCCCTGATATGGAACTCTCCCGGAGAAGGCTTCTTCAGGTCGCGCTTCTTTCCGCAGGTTCGGCCGCGCTGGCCGCGTGCGGCTCCGGCTCCGGTTCGGGGTCGGACGCCAAGGAGTTGACGCTCTGGTACTGGGGCGGAGGCCTCAGCGACAAGGTCGTCGCCGACGCGGTGAAGCACTTCACGCAGACGAAGCTGAAGCCCTCGGTGATCGGCGGCGACTTCAAGCAGAAGCTCGTCACCACGCTGACCGGCCGCCGGTTCGTCCCCGACATCACCGGCGTCAAGGGCGAGGACATCGCGTCCCTGCTGGTCCAGGCCGACCGGTTCATCGACCTCAACACGCTGGGCGCGGACAAGCTCGCGTCCCAGTTCGTGGACTGGAAGTGGAAGCAGGGCTCGACCAAGGACGGCAAGCTCATCGGCTTCCCGATCGACATCGGCCCCACCGCCATGTACTACCGCCCCGACGACTTCGCCAAGGCGGGGCTGCCCACGGAGCCCGCGGACGTCGCCGCCGCCATGTCCACCTGGGACGACTACTACGCGGCCGGCGTGAAGATGAAGCAGGCGAACACCGGCGCCAGCCTGGTCATGGACATCCCCACGATCTTCCAGATGGTCATCGGCCAGGGGACCAAGCGCTTCATCGACGAGAGCGGCAAGTTCATCGGCGACCAGGACCACGTCCGCAACGCCTGGGAACTGGCGATCAAGCCCATCCAGCTCGGCATCGCCGCCCCGCAGGCCGGCGAGAGCGACCAGTTCACAGCCGCCAGCAAGGGCAAGTCGCCGTCCCTGTTCGGCGCCGCATGGCGCGGGCAGGACCTCAAGAACGCCCTCCCCGACGACACGGGCAAGTGGCGGGTGGCCGCCATGCCCGGCGGCCCCTCCAACTACGGCGGCTCGTTCCTGGCCCTGCCCAAGGAGTGCCGCAACCCCCAGCTGGCCTTCCAGATCGTCACGTGGCTGCTCAGCCCGGAGAACCAGGGCCGCGGCTTCACCGACGCCGCGCTCTTCCCCTCCAGCCCGGCCGCCTACACGCTGCCCGCGCTGACCGCTCCGGACCCGTACTTCGGCGGGCAGAAGACCGTCGAGGTCTTCGGAGACGCCGCGCAGAAGATCCCGGTCAGCTACGAGGCGCCGGCCGACGCCGCGGTGTCCGCGCCGTACTTCGACGAGGTGCTGAGCGTCTGGGCGAAGGGCAAGAACCCCGACACCGCCTGGGCCGACGCGGTGAGCAAGGCCAAGGAGATCGCCGAGCGTCAGGGTGTGAACTGACGTGACCGACACCCGCACGACGCCTCCCCGCGAGGCTCCCCCCGGGGCGCGCCCCGCGGCGGGGCGCCGTCGGGGGGCGTTGAGAACCTACTGGCCGCACTACCTGGCCATCTCGCCGTTCTTCCTGCTGTTCCTGGTGTTCGGCCTGGTGCCGGTGCTGTTCTCGCTGTACCTCGCGTTCCAGCACTGGGACGGCATCGGCGACATACAGTTCGTGGGACTTCGCAACTTCGCGTTCCTCGTGAAGGACTCCACGTTCTGGCTGTCGTTGTACAACACCTTCGTGATCTGGATCATGTCCACGGTCCCGATGTTGTTCCTGGCACTGGTGCTCGCGGTACTGCTCAACTCCAAGGTCCGCTTCACCTCGGTCTATCGGATCGCGTACTTCATCCCGAACGTCACCTCGCTGGTGGCCATCGCCATCGTCTTCGGCGCGGTCTTCAGCACCAACCAGGGCCTGATCAACGCGATCCTGGGCTCCTTGCACATCGGCGCGGTGCCGTGGCTGAGTAACGAGTGGACGATCAAACTCGTCATCGCCAGCCTCATCACCTGGCAGTGGACGGGCTACAACGCGATCCTCTACCTGGCCGGCCTTCAGGCCATCCCGACGGAGATGTACGAGGCGGCCAAGATCGACGGAGCGGGGCCCGTCCAGACGTTCTTCCGGATCACGATTCCGCAGCTCCGGCCGATCATCCTGTTCACCGTCGTCGTATCGACGATCAACGGGATGCAGACCTTCACCGAGCCGCAGGTCCTGTTCGGCGGCAACGCCTCCATCAACCCCAACTCCGGCGGGCCGGGGCAGGCGGGCCTCACCGCGATCCTGTACTTCTACCGCGAGGCCTTCAGCAACAACGACTACGGGTACGGCGCCGCGATCGCCTGGGCCGTCTTCCTCGTGATCCTGCTGTTCACGGCCATCAACTGGCGCATCGTCTCGCGCCGCGAGAAGGGGACGGCGTAGTGACCGCGATACGGCTGAAGAAACTCGCCCTGCATCTGGCGATGCTCGTGGGCGTCCTCATCTCCCTGTTCCCGTTCTACTGGACCGCCGTCATGGCGACCAACACGACGCGGGACATGTACCGGACGCCGCCGAAGCTCGTCTTCGGGCCCGAGTTGTTCTCCAACATCGCCCGGGTCTTCGAGAACATCGACTTCACGGGGTCGCTGCTCAACACGGTCATCGTGGCGTGCTCCACGACCGTGCTGGTCCTGTTCTTCGACTCGCTCGCGGCCTTCACCTTCGCGAAATACCGGTTCCCCGGGCACCGGGCGTTGTTCGGCGTCCTGCTGCTCACGTTCATGCTCCCGGCGCAGCTGTCGCTGATCCCGCAGTTCGTGATCATGGTCAACATCGGATGGGTGGGCACCATCAAGGCGCTCATCATCCCCGCCGCGGCCAACGCCTTCGGCATCTTCTGGATGCGCCAGTACATCCAGGGTGCGGTGCCGGACGATCTGATCGCCGCCGCGCGTCTCGACGGCGCGGGGTTCTTCCGGCAGTACTGGAACGTCGCGTTGCCGATCATCCGCCCAGGCCTGGCGTTCCTGGGCATCTTCACCTTCATCGGCTCATGGAACGACTACGCCTGGCCGCTGATCGTCATGACCGACCCGTCGAACGTGACCCTCCAGGTGGCGCTGTCGCAGCTCAACACGTCGCACAACACGGACTTCAGCATGGTCATGGCCGGTGCGCTCCTCGCCATCGCGCCGCTGGTCGTGGTGTTCGCGTTGTTCGCCCGCGGCTTCGTCGCCGACGCCATGAAGGGTGCGTTGCGTGGCTGACCTGCCCGTATGGGCGTCCCCCGAGATCACCGGATGGCGCCGCCTGCCCGCGCACGCCGTGCCGCGTGCGGGCCTCACCCTGGACGGCCGGTGGCGCTTCCAGCTCCTGCCGCATCCGGACGCCGCCCTGTCCGGCCGGTGGGCGGAGATCGAGGTCCCCGGCTGCTGGACGATGCAGGACTTCGACGACGTCCACGGCGTAGGGGACCTGCCGCAGTACACCAACTTCGACATGCCCTGGCCGGACCTTCCGCCGCGCCCCCCGTCGGCCAACCCGACGGGCGTCTACGAGCGGGAGGTCGACGTGCCCGCGGAGTGGGCGGGACGTCGTGTGGTCCTGCACGTCGGCGCGGCGGAGAGCGTCCTGATCGCCAGGGTGAACGGGATCGACGTCGGCATCGGGAAGGACTCCCACCTCGCGGGGGAGTTCGACGTGACCGGCGTCGTACGGCCCGGCGAGTCCAACACCATCGGGCTCACGGTGGTCAAATGGTCCGACGCCACCTTCGTCGAGGACCAGGACCAGTGGTGGCACGGAGGCGTGACCCGCCCCGTGCGCCTCTACGCCACCGACCCGCTGCATCTCGACGACGTCCACATCAGGGCGGGCCTCGCCGACGGCGGAGCCGGTGACCTGGCGGTGGAGGTCCGGGTCAGGTCGGCGGACGGCATGCTGCCCGACGGCTGGCGCGTGTCCGCCTGGCTGGACGGTGGATCCTCCGAGCCGCAGGTCGAGCTTGGGACCGACGAGGAGTTCGCGGCGCTGGCCGCCGAGCGGGAGCAGGTCTCCGGCTGGCTGGGCCGAATCCGGCTGCGCGCGACCGTGCCCGCCGTACGGGCGTGGAATGCGGAGACGCCGGAACTGTACGGCCTCACCGTGCGCCTGTTCCGCCCCGACGGCACCGTCGCCGACGAGTCGCGGCACCGGGTCGGGTTCAGGACCGTCGAAATCGTGGGCAGGGACCTGCTGGTGAACGGCGTCCGCGTCTACATCAGAGGGGTCAACAGGCACGACTTCCACCCGCGGACCGGCAGGGTGGTGTCGGCCGAGGACATGCGCGCCGACCTCGTGACGATCAAGCGGTTCGGCTTCAACGCCGTGCGCACCTCCCACTATCCGAACGACCCCGCCCTCCTCGACCTCGCCGACGAGCTCGGGCTCTACGTCGTCGACGAGGCGAACATCGAGAGCCACGCCTACGCGACGGAGCTCGCCGACGACCCGGCCTACCTGCCGGCCTTCCTCGACCGGGTGTCGCGGATGGTGCGCAGGGACAAGAACCACCCGTCCGTCGTCATCTGGTCGCTCGGCAACGAGAGCGACTACGGCGTCAACCACGACGCCGTGGCCGGCTGGCTGCGCGCCTACGACCCGACGCGGCCGCTGCAGTACGAAGGCGCCGTCAGGTACGACTACGAGCACGGTAAGGCCGCGAGTGACATCGCCTGCCCGATGTACGCCTCGATCGACGACATCGTGGGCTACGCGCGCTCGGGCAGGCAGACGCGCCCGCTCATCCTGTGCGAGTACTCCCACGCGATGGGCAACAGCAACGGCTCGTTGTCGGACTACTGGGCGGCCATCGAGTCCACGCCCGGTCTGCAGGGCGGCTTCATCTGGGAGTTCTGGGACCACGGCCTGCTGCAGCGGGTCTCCGACGGCCGCCCCGCCGCCGAGGGCGGCTACGCGGCCGGGGTGACCGAGCCCGGCTACCGCTGGGCGTACGGCGGCGACTTCGGAGACCGTCCCAACGACGGCAACTTCTGCCTCGACGGGGTGGTCTTCCCCGACCGCACGCCGAAGCCGGTCATGTTCGAGCATCGGGAGCTCGCCGCCCCCGTGCGGATCGAGCTCGCGGAGGCGGCCGGCCCGGAGGGCGGGGTGCGGGTGCTGGTGCACAACCGGCAGCACTTCCGCGACCTCTCCTGGCTGACCGCCGAGTGGGAGCTGACGGCGGCCGGTCGCACAGCGGGGGCTGCCGACCGGCTCCAGCCCGTCCCGGCGGCGTTGCCGCCGATCGCGCCGGGCGGTTCCGGCGTGGTCGAGGTGCCGCCGGAGCTGCTCGCCGGGGTGTCCGGGTCAGGTGAGGTGTGGCTGACCCTGCGCGTGACCACCCGAGACGACCTGCCCTGGGCGCCCGCCGGAACCACGGTGTGCCTGCCGCAGGTCCGGCTCCGCGACGAGAGCCGCGACCTGACCGCCCGTGTGGGCGACCTGACCGCCGGCCCCTCTTCGGTGGAGGTCGACGGGGAAGGGCTGCTCGTCCATCCCCTGCTGGCGAGCCCGCCTGTGCTCAGCCTCTGGCGTGCGCCGACCGACAACGACCGCATCGGCGGGCTCGCCGCCCGCTGGGAGGAGCAGGGCCTGCACGCGCTGACCCGCGAACCCCTCGAGGTCGTACGGCAGGGCGAGCGAGTCGTCGTCCGCGCCCGCTACATAGCGGCGGGGGGCGTCTCGATCGCGCACGAGCAGGTCTTCACGCCGACGGCCGGCGGAGTCCTGATCGAGGAGACCGCCGTGCTGCCCGACGCGCTGGCCGACGTGGCCCGCGTCGGCTCGGTGTGGGAGACGGACGCCGGGTTCGACGACTTCGAGTGGCTCGGCCAGGGGCCGTGGGAGACCTATCCCGACCGCTGCGCGGGCGGCCCGATCGGCGCGTACCGTGCGAGGGTGGACCGGCTCTTCACGCCGTACGCCCGGCCGCAGGAGAGCGGCGGCAGGCACGCGGTGCGCCGGTTCGCGCTGACCGGTGACACGGCACGGCTGGCCGTACATCTCGACGAGCCGCGCCAGGTGAGCGTCACCCGCCACCGGGACGCCGACCTCGCGGCTGCCCTCCACCACGACCAGCTCGTCCCCCTTAGCGGATGCGTCGTCCACATCGACGCCGCCCACCGGGGCCTGGGCACGGCCTCCTGCGGGCCCGACGCCCTGCCGCCCTACCAGGTCGGTTCCGGCACCTACTCCTGGTCCTGGATCCTGTCCTTCACATGAAGCGGAGGAGTCTCTTGGAAGTCACGATGACACGGGTGGCGAGCGCCCCCGTGAACTTCGGGATCTACCGGCACGACACCGACCTGATCGGCGCGGGCGAACTACTCGCCGGAATGGCCGAGGCCGGATACGACGGGGTCGACTCCGGCCCCATCGGCTACCTGGGAGCCGGCGACCTCGCGCGCGCGGGGCTCGGACTGGCGGGCGGCTGGGTCGACCTGAGGTACGGCGACGCCGCCGGCTTCGAGGCCGACCTCGCCGGCCTGCGCGCGGCGCTCGGCTTCTTCACGAGCGTCGCCGTTGACGACCCCCGTTTCGCCCCTCGGCCGACGCTGGCCTGCCCGAGCAACGTGGAGAGGTTCGCGCGACCCGGGGGCGACGCCCCCGGAATCCCCGGCGAGGCCTGGCCGGAGTTCGCCGCCCGCGTGCAGGCCGCGGCCGACGTGTGCCGCGAGGCCGGTCTCGAGCCGACCTTCCACTACCACCTCGAGACCGACGTGGAGACGCCGGAGGACGTCGAAAGGCTCCTCGAGCTCACCGACGTCGGGATCTGCCTCGACACCGGCCACCTCTGGCTCGCCGGCGGCGACCCCGTCGCCGCGCTCAGGGCCTGGTCGGGGCGCGTCACGCAGGTCCACGTCAAGGACGCCGACCGTGCGGTCCTCGCTCAGGGCGGCGACCTGACCACGGCGGTGAAGAACGGCTGCTTCCCCGCGCTGGGACGGGGAGAGGTGGACATCGCCGGGTTCGCCGACGTGCTCCGCGAGGTCGGCTACCAGGGCTGGATCGTGATCGAGCAGGACGCGCCCGCGACAGGTCAGGACCTCGGCGCGATCCTCGCCGACCAGCGGGCCAACCGCGAGTTCTTGAGGAGTGTGGGCCTGTGAGGCTCAAGGTCGCGGTGGCCGGGCTCGGCGTCATCGCGCAGACGGTGCACCTGCCTCTGCTGGAGCGGCGGGGCGACCTGTTCGAGGTGGTCGCCCTGTGCGACCTGTCGGCCTCGCTGACCGGACGCCTCGCCGACCGGTACGGCGCGGCAGGGCGCTACACCGACGTGACGGAGATGCTCGACGCGGGCGGCTTCGACGCCGTGCTCGTGCTGACGTCGGGCTCGCACGGGCGGGTGGTCGTCGACGCGCTCAGCAGGGGCTACGCCGTACTGTGCGAGAAGCCACTCGCCTACACCCGCGCCGAGGCGGCCGAGATCGCGGCGCTGGAGGATCCCGACCGGCCCCGGCTGATGGTCGGATACATGAAGCAGTACGACCCCGCCGTCCAGCGGGTGGCCGGACGGCAGGCCGACGTGCGCGCCGTCCAGGTGACCGTCCTGCACCCGAGCGACCAGGCGCAGCTCGCGTTCGCCCGGCTTCCCGAGCCGCCCGGCGACGTGCCCGCCGAGGTGGTCGCCAGGTTGCGCGCGCAGGAGGACGAACTGGTCCGCGCCGCCATCGGCGAGGCCACGCCCGAGGCGCGCGGGCTCTACATGACCATTCTCAACAGCATCTGCCACGACCTGTCGCTGCTCCGCCTGCTCGCGGGCGGACCGGCCGGAGTCGACCACGTGACGACCTGGCCGGGAGTGGGCGGGCGCTCGGTCGAGATGTCGGGTGCGCTGCGCGCCGGTGGGCGTTACGCCATCCACTGGCACTTCCTCGAGGACTATCCCGGCTACCGGGAGACCGTGGCCGTGCACCACGCCACCGGCACGTTCGAGGTGGTCTTCGCCACGCCCTACCTGCTGGGCGCGGCGACCGGCCTCACCGACGTGAGCGCCGATGGACGGCTGGCCTTCAGCGACGTGACCCCGTCCTTCGAACGGGAACTCGTGGCCTTCCACGCGATGGCGACCTCCGGCGTACCGCCTCTCACGGGAGTGCCGGGGGCGTTGGAGGACATCGTGACCGCCCAGCAGGCCGTGACCAGGCTGCTCGACCAGCAGGGCCTCCCCGCCGAAGGAGAATCCGCTTCGGCGTGATCATGCACGAGTTCGTGATCAGGCGCGGATTCGCGAATTGCCCACGTGACCAGCACCAGCATCGCCCGTGACCATGCATACGTTCGGGCGGTGCTGTGGTGATCAGGGGAAATGCTGTACGTGATCATGTACGGCAGGGGGTCGCCGTAGTCATGGGTTCTCGCCGGCACCCGGTTGAGCGTTCGGCGCTTGCATGATCACGAATGTTGTCGGTCCAGGTCGGGGGATGTGCATCGGATTGTGTGCATGATCACGGACTGAGTTCGCGCTGGTCATGTACGCAATCCACGAATCCGTGCATGATCATGGGTGAAGTTTGTGCTGGTCAGGCGTATTGATCACGAACTCGTGCATGATCACCCTCAAGGTTGGGGCAGGTCGGGATGCCTGTGCGCGAGCCTGTGCATGATCACGCGGGGGGAGCCTCTGGCAGGATTGACATGTGACCAAATGGTCACCTATTTTGAGGCCGTGCCCGATGACGATCGCGTGTTCAAGGCGCTCGCGGACCCGACCCGGCGTTTCCTGCTCGACCTGCTCTTCGCGCGTGACGGCCGTACGCTCACCGAGCTGGAGTCCGAGCTGGAGATGAGCCGCTTCGGTGTCATGAAGCACCTGCGTGTGCTCGAAGAGGCGGGCCTGGTGGTGACGCGCCGGTCCGGCCGGGAGAAGCTGCACTTCCTCAATCCCGTGCCGATCCGGCTCATTCACGACCGGTGGATCGACAAGTACACCGAGCGTCACGCGTCGGCGCTCGCCGATCTCAAAGCCGAGCTGGAGGAATAGCCATGGCCGGTACGACGGACGGCACGCGCACTGTTCAGGTTCACCAGGTGTCGATCAGGGCCACGCCCGAGGCGATCTGGGAGGCGATCACCAGGCCCGAGTGGGCCGAGAGGTACGGATATCGGACGCCGGTGGAGTACGAGCTGCGTCCGGGCGGGACGTACAAGGCGCTCGCCAGCGCCGAGATGAAGGCGATGGGGTCGCCGGACGTGGCCGTCGAGGGCACGGTCATCGAGGTGGATCCGCCGCGACGGCTCGTGCAGACGTGGCACCCGGTCTGGGACGCGGAGACGTCGGCCGAGCCGGTCACCCGCCTGACCTACGAGATCGAGCCGGGTGAGTCCGGCGTCACGAAGCTGACCGTGATCCACGATGTCACCGACGCTCCCCGGGTGGCCGCGCAGGTCGGGGGTGAGATCCCCGGCGCGGGCGGCGGCTGGAGCGCCCAGCTCGGCGAGCTCAGGGCGCTGCTCGAGGCCGCCGGAAACAGTGCCGCCGGGAGCAGTGCCGCCGGGAACGGCGCAGTGACACCGGACGGAGTCCAGGAGGCCGGCCGATGACCACGCAGGCGCACGCCGCCGCCCGGAGCCAGGCGTCCGGGACGACCCGCGCATTGCTGGCCTGTGGCGTCGCCGCAGGTCCCGTGTACGTCGGCGTGGTGGCGGCACAGGTGCTCACCCGGGACGGGTTCGACCTCAGCCGCCATCCGATCAGCCTGCTCAGCCTCGGATCGCTGGGATGGGTGCAGATGGCCGACTTCGTCGTCGCCGGCCTGCTCTCCCTCGCCTTCGCCGTCGGCCTGCGGCGCGTGCTTCACCCGGGGCCTGCCGGGACGTGGGCGCCGCCGCTGGTCGGCGTCTACGGCATCGGGCTGGTCGCGGGCGGGGTCTTCGTGACGGACCCCGCCCTCGGCTTTCCCCCTGGAGCGCCTTCCGGGATGCCCGATCACCTGAGCTGGCACGCCATGGTGCACGCCGTCGCACCCCCCGTCGCCTTCACGGCGCTGGTGGCGGCCGGCTTCGTGTTCGTCCGCCGGTTCGCCCTGCTCGGACGGCGGGGGTGGGCGGCCTACAGCGCGATGACCGCAGGCACCGCTCTCGTCCTTTCCATCTGGCCGGGCCAGGACGGGCTGAGCGTGCGACTGGCGGTCGCGATCGTGATCGCCTTCGCCTGGACCACCGCGGTGGCGGCCCTGCTGATGCGCGAGGCAGGGGTCAGCGGCGCGGGAGCACCTCGTCGAGAAATGCCCTGATCAGCGCGGCGACCTCGTCGAGGGCGCTCTCGAGGAGGAAGTGACCGCCCTCGAGGAGGTGGATCCGGGCGTCGGGCAGATCGTCGGCGAAGGCCCGGGCGCCCGCTGGGCCGAAGATCTCGTCGCCCTGGCCCCAGACGGCGAGCAGAGGTGTCTGCCGCGCCCGGAGGTATTCGTGCAGGCGCGGGTAGAGCGGGGGATTGGTCGCGTAATCGAGGAAAAGGGCTAGTTGTACGCGGTCGTTGCCGGGCCGCGAGACCAGAGCGAAGTCGTGATGCCAGGTGTCCGGGCTGACGACGGTCTCGTCCGGCACGCCGGTGAGGTACTGCCACTTGATCGCATCGAGGGTGAGGGCCTGGCTGATGGCCGCCTCGGTTTCCGGCGTCTGCTCCCGGTGGTAGGCCCAGACGGTCTCCCAGAAGCTCGGGACGAAGCCCGCCTCGTAGGCGTTGCCGTTCTGGGTGATGATCGCCGTGATCGCGTCAGGCCGGTTCAGGGCGAGCCGCCATCCGACGGGGGCGCCGTAGTCCTGGACGTAGACGGCGTAGCGGGAGACCCCCAGCTGGCTCAGCAGGCCCTCGGTCAATCCGGCGAGCGCGTCGAAGGTGTAGTCGAACTCGTCGGCGGACGGCGCGTCGGACAGCCCGAAGCCCAGGTAGTCGGGGGCGATGACGTGGTAGCGGTCCGCCAGGGCCGGGATGAGGCCGCGGAACATGAACGAGCTGGTCGGAAAGCCGTGCAGCAGGACGAGCACCGGTGCGTCCGCCGGTCCGGCCTCGCGGTAGAAAATCCGACGCCCCTCCACGGTGGCGTAACGGTGATGAACGTTCATGGCTAACCCCCTTGAGCGGTTTATACGGTTAGAGCAAATCAAGTGGAGGTGTAACCTGTCAAATGGAGAAGAGAGGTTAGGGATGCTGGTGCCGACGACGCGAGCGGACGAGGACGCGCTCTTAGATCTGCTCAACACCACACCGTTCGTCGACGGCGTCGTCCAGGACCGGCTGAGCGACGCCGAAGAGGCCCGCGTGTGGCTCGGGGAACGAGGAGGGTCCGGCTCGCCGGCCGACTGGGACGCCGCGCGGCAGGCGCGGGACGCGATTCAGGCTGTCGTGCGCGGTGAGCGGCCGCCGACCGTCCTTGCGCCGTTCCTCGAAGGGGTCGCCTACCGTCCGGTCGTGTCGGAGCACGGGGTGGAGTGGCGCCTCGACGCACCGGCGGAGCGCGCGTCGGCGGTCAGAGCCGTGCTGTCCTGGAGCGCTCTGGAAGGGACGAAGCCGGGGCGGCTCAGGCCGTGCGCCAACGACGAGTGCCGTCTCTTCCTGTTCGACCGCAGCAAGACCAACCAGGCCCGCTGGTGCTCGATGGCCGTCTGCGGGAACAGGATGAAGGCCAGGCGGCACTACCAGCGGGCACGTCAGGCGCCGGACGGCTGATCCGGGGCGTCCGGCAGTGGTCCGCCGCCTCCTGGACGGCGGTCGGTCTCGCCCTCGACCTCTGACCATCGAGAGGAGCCGAGATGCGTGCCATCGTCATCGAGAGATTCGGCGGGCCGGACTGCCTCGTCTACACGGAACTGCCCGAGCCCGAGCCTCTGGCCGGTCAGGTCGTCATCGAGGTCAAGGCGTTCGGCCTCAATCACGCCGAGATGCACATGCGCAGAGGGGAGTGGGCCGAGGCCGCGAGAGTCAGCGGCATCGAGTGCGTCGGGCTGGTGAAGGCCTGTCCCGGCGGGGAGTTTCCCGTCGGCGCCAAGGTCGCGGCACTGATGGGGGGCCTCGGGCGGACCATCGACGGCAGCTACGCGGAATACACCCGGGCGCCGGCGTCGAACGTGGCGCTCATCGAATCGGATCTGCCCTGGGCCGAGCTCGCCGTCGTCCCGGAGACCTACGCCACCGCCTGGACCTGCCTGTTCCGCAACCTGGAGATCACGCAAGGACAGACGCTGGTCATCCGGGGCGCGACCTCCGCCTTCGGCCAGGCCGCGCTCAACCTCGCGGTGGACGCCGGAGTGCAAGTCATCGCCACCACGCGCGACCGGGGACGCTTCGCTCTGCTGGAGGGGCTGGGCGCGGCCCGCGCAGAGCTCGAAGGGCCAGGACTCTCCCAGCGGATCGCCGAGGCCAAGCGCATCGACGCGGTGCTGGACCTCGTGGGCAACAGCACGATCCTCGACTCGCTGGCGATGTTGCGCCGGGGCGGACGTGCCTGCCTGGCCGGCTGGCTGGGAGGTCTCGATCCCATCGCCGGCTTCGACCCGCTGTCGCAGATGGCGAGCGGGGTCTATCTGACGTTCTTCGCCAGCTTCGTGTTCGGGACGCCGGGCTTCCCGCTGTCCGACGTGCCGCTCCAGGCGATCGCGGAGCAGGTGGCGGCGGGCCGGCTGAAGGCCAAGCCGTCGCGCGTGTTCCGCTTCGAGGAGATACGCGAGGCGCATCGGGTGATGGAGGCCGGCGAAGCCGGCGGCAAGATGGTCGTCGTGGTCGCCTGAACGGCGTTGCGGGAACGGTTCCGGAGAACGGGTTCATGTCGGACGGCCGCGTTCCGCCTGCGGAGGCGTATCGTCCGGAGGGGCGTCCGAGGTGCTCGCTCGCCCGGTCCTGTGCGCGGCGCCGCTTCCGGTTCGCCGCGCGATCGCCACGCCGGCTGAGGGGAGCCAGGCTTGGACAGCTTCGGCGACGTCCTGATCGGCGACTGGCACCGTGCCGCCTATGCCGCGGTGAAGGCGGTGGCGTTGTTCTTCACCGCCGCCGTGGCGTTCCGGCTCACCGAGCGCAGGACCATGGCGGAGTTCGCCCCGTTCGACTGGGTCGCCGCGGTCGCGGTCGGCGCCCTGGTGGGACGGACCGCCACCGCGACCGACGCCTCGTGGCTGACCGGCGCCGCCGCGCTGGTCGCCCTGCTCGCGGTCCACGCGGCCGTCACCAGGCTCCGCCTCCTGCCGGTGATCAGCCGCCTGGTCGACCCGCCGTTGCGGATCCTCATCCGCGACGGTCAGGTGAACCGCCGCAACCTGCGCCGGTGCGGGCTCACCGAGGGCGACCTCGACGCCGTCCTGCGTCAGCACGGGCACGCCGGTCCGTCCGGAGTCCACCTGGCCATCTTCGAGGCCAAGGGCGCCGTGTCCGTCCTGCCGCATCCGGACGCACGGCCGCCACCGGGCGGCGGCCTTCCGCGCGAATGATCACTAATATGTCCGCATTTTGATACAAAAGCTCTTGATATGTGGACATATGGAATCATGGCGTGCATCGCGGAAATGGAAGGCGACGATCGAGATGACCTCTCCCATGAACGACACCCGCGCGTATGCCCGGCGGCTGGCCGCGCACTACGTGGAGCAGGGCGACCCGACGGGCTGGTTCGAACCGCTGTACGCCGCGGCCGACCGGGGGGAGACCGTGGTGCCGTGGGCGGACCGTGAGCCCAACCCGCACCTCGTCGCCTGGGCCGGGTCACGCGGCCTGTCCGGCGCCGGCCGTACGGCCCTGGTCGTCGGATGCGGCCTCGGGGACGACGCCGAGCACCTCGCCGGGATGGGCTTCGCGGTGACCGCCTTCGACGTGGCGCCGAGCGCGATCGAGGGAGCACGCCGCCGCTTCCCCGGGTCGCCGGTCCGCTACGTCACAGCCGACCTGCTGGCGACGCCGGACGAGTGGCGAGCCGGGTTCGACCTCGTCGTCGAGATCTACACGCTCCAGGTGCTGACGGGGCGGTCCCGAGAGAGCGCCATCGCACGGGTCTCCTCACTCGTGGCGCCCGGCGGCACGCTCCTGGTGATCGCCAGGGCCAGGCTCGACGGCGAGCCCGCCGGGGAGATGCCGTGGCCGCTGACCAGGGACGACATCGAGTCCTTCACCGGGCACGGCCTCGAGCCCGCCGAGATCGTCGAGTTCCACGACGACGAGGATCCCCCGAAGCGTCGCTGGCGGGCCGAGTTCCGCGCCGCCGGATAGGACGCGCCGGTCGCCGGGCATCCTCCAGCCTCGCCGGGATAGGACGCGTGGGTCGCCGAGCATCGCCCCACCTCGCCGGACGGGACGCGCGGGGTCACGGCATCGTCCAGCGCCGACGGACAGGACGCGGCGGTCGCAGGACGTCGCCCTCGCGGCCGTCCGGGCGGAGCAGGCCGAGGCGGGCGCGCAGGCCCGCGGCGCCGTACCGGTGCCGGAAGACGCCCCTGGCCTGCAGTTCCGGCACCAGTCCCCGGACGATCATGGACAGGTCGTGCGGGAGCGCGCCGGGGTGTAGGTGAAAGCCGTCCAGGCCCGCCGAGCGCCAGTCCAGCATCAGGCCGACGAGGCCGGTGGGAGTGCCGGCGTACACGAGGGCGTCCGATGTGAACTCCGCGCCGTCGAGGTCGTCCAGCCGCGCCTTCCTGCCCGCGGCGACCCCGGGATAGCCGTCGAGGAAGACCGCGAGATCGGCGAAGATCTTCAAACGGTGTCCGGTGCGGCCGACGGCCCTCTCCGCGGCCCGCAGGTCGTCCACGATCATGGTGGCGTCCAGCCAATCCTGCGGGGTCACGTGGACGACGTCGCAGCTTTGTGCCACGAACTCGTACGACGCCACGCCGCCGACCGTTGAGAACACCGGCGGCGGCCCGTCGGGAAAGTCGTGCCACGACCTGCGGACGGCGTCGACGACGTCGGACGCCTCTCGGAGACTCCCTGAGACCTTCGGGCTCCACCCGGCCCGCCCGCGGCTGAGGCGGTCGAGCGTGGCGATCGTGGAGGCGACATGGCCGTGCCGGCCGGGGATCGCGGCGGTGGCGGGGACCAGGCCGATCCTCGAGGACAGCGGCGCGAGCCGGGTCGCGACCAGCGTCGGATCCGATCCGCCGCCGACATGACCGGACCCGTCCGACCCCCCGGATCCGGCTGACCGTCCGGGTCCGTTCGGCCGCCCGGGTCCGGCCCCGGGCCCGTCGTCGAAGGTGACGAAGTCGAGCAGGCCCTGCTCGGCCTCCTTCACCAGGCGCGCCCAGTGTCCGGCGCCGAACGGCAGGTCGGGACGGGCCTCGTGGGCGCGCCACGCGGCCGGATGCCGGCCGGCGCCGTCCAGTGCCACGGCGAGATGCAGGTTCATGCCCTCTCCTCGGACGGGTGGCGTGACCGTGATCGCGGTGAATCCGCCTGCGGTTACGCGAGGGCCGTCGGCAGGGGGCTTGCGTTGCGATTGTCTACTTTTATAGCAGGAAATGCATGCTATTTGTCGATTTCGTTTTCGTCAGGCTGCTCTCTCCAGCGCCAGCAGGGCCAGCTTGGCGTCGGGGCCGCCGGCGTAGCCCCCCGGGCTGCCGTCGGAGCGCACCACCCGGTGGCAGGGCACGACGACGGGGAGCGGGTTGGTGGCGCAGGCGGTGCCCACCGCGCGGACCGCGCGGGGGCTGCCCGCGGCGGCGGCGACCTGGGCGTAGCTCTCGGTGCGGCCGTAGCCGATGTCGCGCAGGTGCGTCAGCACCTCACGCCGGAATCCCTTCGACAGCCGCCAGTCCAGCGGAAGGTCGAAGCGCGTCCGGCGTCCTGCGAAGTACTCCTCCAGCTGGCGGCTCACGTCGTCGAGGCGGGCCGGCGCGGCCAGGACGCGAGGGCTGACCTCGTCGGCGAGCCGCTGCAGCACGGTGTCGTGGTCCTGGACGGCGAAGGCGACCTTCACCAGGCCCTGGACGGTCGCGGCCAGCAGGAGCCGCCCGACGGGCGTCTCCAGTGTCCGGTAGGCGACGTCGAGGATCCCCTCGCGCTGAGCCTGATCGACGAGGCGTTCGTGGAGCCGGGCCATCGCGGGCGCGTCCTGGGTGGGAAGCGCCGCGAACAGGCTGCCGGGCCCCGGGTCGGATGCGGTCGTCATCGAGCCACTCCGCTCTGATCGGTGAGTCTGGGATAGGTGTCGCGCAGGGTCCTGATGCCGTCGGCCGCCGCCCTGCGCGCGGCATCCGTGCTCCCGCCGCACAGGGCGGCGATCTCCTTGTACGGCAGGCCGGCCAGGTAGTGGTAGGCCACCGCCTGGCGCTGCCGGTCGGGCAGTGCCTTGAGCGCCCGCCACAGGTCGCCGTCCCAGTCGTCGGGCCGGCCGGTGAGGCCGGGACGCTCGGGAATGGACTCCACCGGCGTGGGCCTGCGGGCCGCGGCGCGGGTGACGTCGATGGCCTTCCGGTGGGCGATCGTCACCAGCCACGCCTCGACGTTGGCGTCGGCAGGCAGGTCCGGATAGGCCTTCAGCGCCGAGACGAACGTCTCCGACCAGGCGTCCTCGGCGTCCTGAGGTCCGAGGACGGCCCGGCACACGCGCAGCACCACGGGCCCGTACTCGGCCACGATCTGCTCGAACGGTCGTCGCATGGTCACCTCTGGTAGACGCCCGAGCGCCCCGGAACGTGAGATCCGCGGCTCAGAACAGCCTCGCCGCCTTCCGCTCCGCCGGCTCCTCCAGGTCGAGGAGGAAACGCTTGCGCTCCAACCCTCCGGCGTACCCGGTCAGGGCGCCGTCCGCGCCCACCACCCGGTGACAGGGGACGATGACGGAGATGGGATTGCGGGCGTTCGCCGAGCCGACCGCCTGCGCCAGCGACGCGTCGCCCAACCGCCGCGCCAGGTCCCCGTACGTGCGGGTCTCGCCGAAGGGGATCTCCGTCAGCAGGTGCCACACCCGCTGCTGGAACTCGTTGCCCTGGGGCGCCAGGGGGAGCTCGAAACGGGTCCGCTCCCCGGCGAAGTATTCGCCCAGCTGCCGCCGGACCTCGGTGAAGTCCGCGTCGCCGCGGGTTCCCCACTCCTCGGGTCCGGGTCCGCGGAGGTGCCCCTCGAAGTACAGGCCGCACAGCGCGCCGTCCTCGGCGACCGTCAGCAGGTCGCCCACGGGTGACGCGATGACGGTATGGGTCCTGGCCATGGTGCTCCGCCCTTTCCACGGTCCGGGCCGCATGCGCGGCCGTCTCTCACCCTGAAGACGCCCGGCGGCCCCGGAACGTGAGACCGCGAATCGTGCGACCACCGCCGAGAGCGGCCGGACGCATGCGGCCGGCAGCCTGGCGACGGGAAGCGATGACACGGGTTCGTGTGCTCAGCCGCCGATCCCGGCGTCGCGGGCGCGGGCGATCGCCTCGCCCCGGTGCCGGGCACCCAGCTTGAGCAGCACGTTCGACACGTGGTTCTGCACGGTCTTGACGCTGATGCCCAGCCGCAGCGCGATCGCCTCGTTGTCGAGACCCGCCGCCATCCGCTCGAGGATACTCAGCTCCCTCTCGGTGAGCTGGGGGAACGGGCCGGGGTCCGCCGTCTCGGCGAACACGCGATCGGCGACCGAGGCGTCGAGGATCGCCTGGTCGGCGTGGACGGCGGCGAGCGCGCGCAGGATCTCCTCGGAGGACGCGTCCTTGAGCACGTAGCCCCGGGCGCCGGCCCGCAGCGCCTTTCTGACCAGCGCGGCGTCGGAGTGCATGGTCAGGACGAGCACGCGGACGTCCGGTGTGCGCCGCCGGATCTGCTCGGTGGCCTCCACCCCGCCGCCGCCCGGCATGTGCAGGTCCATCACCACGACGTCGGGCAGGGTCTCCGCGACCGTCTCGACGGCGGACGCGGTGTCCCAGGCCTCTCCGACGACCTCCGCCTCCGGCACGCTTTCGAGCAGCCGGCACAGGCCCATGCGGAACACCGGATGGTCGTCGGCCACCACGACCCTCATCGCGACTCCAGCGGGAAGACGGCCGTGACCGTGGTTCCGTGATCCGTCGTGATCGTGAAATCGCCTCCGATCGAGGCCACGCGCCTGCGCATGGACGAGATGCCGACGCCCGCGACGTAGCCGGGCCCGATGCCGAGGCCGTCGTCGTGGACTTCGACCGTCAGCGATCCGCCGGACTGCTCCATTCGCACGGCGCAGGTTCGCGCGTCGGCGTGGCGGAGCGTGTTGGTGACCGCTTCGAGGACGACGAGGTAGGCGGCCTCGGCCACGGCGGGCGGCGGGTCGACGATCCCCGAGACGGTCATCGTGCAGCCGATGTCGAGCGCCGCGCAACGCTGGACGTGCTCACGCACGGCGGTCACCAGACCGAGGTCGGCGACCGGGCCGGGCCGCATGGCGTCGATGATGCGGCGCACCTCGCGCGCGGCCAGCCGTACCTGATCGCTGATGATCTGCAGGTCGCGGCCCTCCCGGCTTCCCGGTTCGAACCCCCGGCGGACCCCGTCGAGACCGAGCCCGGCCCCCGACAGCAGCGGACCGAGACCATCGTGCAGATCCTGCCGGAGCCGGCGCCGCTCCTCGGCCGTCGAGTGGATCGTCAGCTCCCGCGCCCGGTCAAGCTCGGCGGACAGGCGCGCGGCCGCGAGGGCCGCTGCGATGTGGTGGCCGAGCTCGGCGATGAGCCGCCGGTCCTTCTCGTCGTACGGCTCCCGCCCTGCCCGGGGGCCGACCACCAGGGCGCCGAGCCGCTCGTCCTGCGCGACCAGCGGCATGCTGATCGGATCGGGTCCCGGCTCGCCGGCTCGGGCGATCTCCTCCGGCACGCCGTCGGTGAGCAGCGTTATCGCGACGCCGGGGCTGCGCAGCGCGGCCGCCACCAAGGGCGCGGACCGCCGCGCGATCTCGCTCACGGTGGACGCCCCGGCCAGCTCCCTGCGCAGCTCCGCGAGCGCGTCGAGCGGGCGGTCGCGGTAGCCGTACAGCAGGGCGCTGATCCTGCGCTGGAACAGCCGGCGTCCCGACTCGACCAGGGCCGCGACGACAGCGGCGGCGAGCAGCGCCACCTGCGGGGGGACGACCTGGCTGAGCGCCGTCCCGAGCACCGCCACCGCGACGAGGTAGCCCGAGAACGCCAGGCCGGTGACGGCCAGGTAGACGAACGTGCGCCGGATGACGAGGTCGATGCCGTACAGCCGGTACCTGAGGATCGCGATCGCGATCGCCACCGTCGGCGCGATCGGGATGAGCAGGAACGCCGTCTGCAGGACATGGTGGGGCAGCAGATCGACGGTGGCCTCGACCAGGACCGCGTAGCCGGCGGCGTACAGCAGGAACATGATCTGCCGCCGGGCGACCGGGCCCGACCTGACCCACCGGACGACCAGAGACCCGACGCTGAGCAGCGCGACGACGGCCACCACCAGGCCGACGAGGTCCGTCGTGCCGAAGACGGCGACCAGCACCGTGGCGACTCCGCCCGCCCAGACCACCGGCCACCACCGGGGGGTGACCGGACGGCCGTCGGGGAACAGCGCGGGCAGCACGGTGAACAGGGGCACGAAGAAGAACGCCCAGATCCAGCCCGTCACCCACTCGGCGGCCTGCCACCCGGGCCAGTGGCCGGCGGCGTATCCCCACAGAAGCACCTGCAGGCCCACGGCCGTGCCCATGGACAGCAGGACCAGGCCGATCCGGTCGCCCCCCCGGGACCGGATCAGCGCCACTCCCGCCACCGTGTGCACGACGGCCTGCGAGGTGTTCTGGGCGAGCGCCCATCCCGTCCCGGTCGCCCGGAGGACGAGAACGGTGCCGACGGCGGTGACCACGAGGACCACCGCCGCCACGACCTGGGCGGCCCTTTTCACGGGATCAGCGTGCGCCGCTGGTCTCGGGCACGTTCAGCGGGGCGGGGCGCCGCAGGCCCTGCACGATCAGGGCGACGCCGAACACGGCCAGGATCACGGCGTCGGTGTACTCCACGACGAAGCCCAGCACGAGCCCTCCGATCACGGCGGCACCCCACCAGCGTGCGCCCTTGTCGAGCAGAAAGGCCACGCCGCTGACCAAAACGCCCAGATAGAAGACGTACGTTAGCATTTCGATCACCATGAAGGCGTCCGGCAGGTCGCCCCTGCCCAGCAGGCCGCCCCAGACGGTCGCGGCCACGGTGACCACGATGTGCGCGAGCGGCGCCGCCATCTGCATCACCGCGCCGACGCTTCCCAGACGGCGCTCACGGTCCCTTCTGCGCGCCCACAACGCGATGAAGGCGAAGGGGAAGAGCACCCAGTACCACTGGACGGTGACCCGGCCTATCCACTGCTCCGGCTCCGGCAGGCCGGCCGAGTGGACGTGGTCGATGATCGCGTACTGAGCCGCCATCAGTGCGGCGCCCAGCGTGAGCGCCGCACCGACGGCCGGCAGGGGGACGCCGGCGAGCCGGTTGACGAGGTTTCGCATCGTTGGCCTTCCTGTTTCGGTTGGCTCCGATGCTGCGTGCGGCCCTTCCCGGGAGGCATCGGGCAGAACTCCCCGATCGCCCGGGAGCTTCCGCCGGCTCGCGTCGGGCACCAAGTGATCGTGTCGTGGAACCAGCGTCGGCAGGCGAACAAGGTGAACCGCAACAAATGTTGACAAGCATGCAAAAGGCAACATATGTTGCGTGCCCGTGATCTCGATGGGAGAAGACGAGCAGGCCGGCCGTACCGCGGACGATGTGGCCGTCGAGGGCGACCTGGCGGCTCTTCGGCGGTTGACCAAGACGATCTCCGCCATGGAGACCCGGCGGACGGCGATCATCGAGGAACTGCGTGGCCAGGGGCGAGCAAGCTGGGAAGAAATCGGCCGGGCATGCGGCATGACCCGGCAGGGTGCGACCCGCCGCTGGTCCCGCCGGCTCCAGGCGGGCTCGTTCGGCATCGCGGCGGAGGCCTATCACCGGGGGCGGCCCGGATACCCGCTGTCGTCGATCGAGTGGCTGATACCGCGCAGCGCCAGGCGGGTCCTCGACCTGGGCGCAGGTACAGGAAAGTTCACCCGGCTCCTGGTCGACGCCGGCCTGAAGGTGTTCGCCGTCGAACCCTCCGAGGGCATGCGCGCCCGGCTGTCCGCCTCCGTCCCGGCCGCGGTCGTCCGTGAGGGCTCCGCCGAACACATCCCGCTCCAGGACGGTAGCGTCGACGCCGTCGTCGTCGCACAGGCCTGGCACTGGGTCGACCCCGATCTCGCGGTGCCGGAGGTGGCGCGCGTCCTCGTCCCCGGCGGGACGCTCGCCCTGGTCTGGAACATCCGCGACAACGACGAGCCATGGGTCGCCGACCTCGACGGCATCCTGCATCAGCACACCAGGCAGGCGATCGACACCCAGCCGTCGGTCGGAGAACCGTTCGGCCGCCCCGAACGACTGGAGATCCGATGGACACAGGTCATGACCCGGGCCGAACTGCTCGACATGGTCGCGTCCCGCAGCTACGTCATCGCCCTTCCCGACCTCGACAGGCAGCGACTGCTGGGTGAGGTGGAAGAGCTCCTCGACTCGCATCCCGACCTCAAGGGCAGGAGCGAGATCACCATGCCGTACATCACCCGGTGCACCCGTGTCCGCCGTCACTGACCGACAGGCCGATCACATGACCACACACCCGCTCCCGCCCGAGTCCCTCACCGTCCGCAGGCTGACCGTCGAGGACGCCGAGGAGTACCGTGCCCTCCGCCTGGAGGCGCTGAGACGCGCGCCCACGGCGTTCACCTCGAGCTTCAGCGAGGAGAGCGCCAAGCCGCTGTCGGCGACCATCGACCGGCTGGCCGCCGCCGGCAGACCCCACGACACGGTGCTGGGTGCCTATGACGGTGGCCGGAACCTCGTCGGCGTCGCCGGCCTGGCGGTGTCCGCACGTCGCCAGGAGCGCCACAAGGCGACGCTGTTCGGCATGGCCGTCGCGCCGCACGTCACCGGCCGGGGCATCGGCAAGGTGCTGGTGAGACGGGTCCTCGACCTCGCCGCCGCCGTCGACGGCCTCGTTCAGGTGGGACTGACCGTCTCCGAGGGCAACCTGCCCGCCGAGCGTCTCTATCGCTCGTGCGGGTTCGAGGTCTGGGGACGGGAACCGCGGGCGGTCCTCGTCGACGGAACGGTCATCGCGAAACTGCACATGATCCGCATGCTCGACGAGCCGGCCCGGCCCTGACCTCTGCCCGGGCACGTCCCCCCAGGGGCGCTGATGCCGGGCGGCTGCGGCGCCCGGCCGGCAAGCCGGACGCCGCAACCGCTGTCAGGCCGGTGATGTGACCGCTCGGCCGAAGTGCCGGGCGAAGAACCGGACCGCGCTGTCGGCCTCGAACCTGGGCAGTTCCTTGTGCTTGCCCGCGTTGGCGTGCAACGTCTTCTCCTTCGAGGCGAAGGCGTCGAACAACGCGAGACCGGCCTCGCGCGGGATGTGCTCGTCGTCCCACTGCATGTCGAACTCGATCGGGATCGTGATCTGCTTCGCCTTCTCGGCCAGGACATCGGGCCAGTGCTGGCCGAAGACCGCGGCCGTGATCCTGGGTTCGATCGCCACAAGCGGTATTCCGATTGCGGTGCCCATGTTGATGCCGAAGTAGCCGACCGGCCCGTCGGTGCCGATCTCCGGAAGTTCCTGGAGGGCGTCCAGGGTCGCCTGCCACTCGGGCACGGCGCTCTCCGCCAGGTGGGCGTTGTAGCGGACGACGATCGGGCCTTCAGGCTCGCCCGCCGCCCTCGCCCGGTACAGCGCGGCGATCTCCTGTTCGTCGTGCGCGGTGCGCGGCCGGTCGCCGTGCCCGGGCGCGTCGATGACGGCGACATGGAAGCCGCAGCCGGTCACGAGAAGGTGGGCGCGGCCCGCCATCGCCGGATGCTTCTTGTGGTTGCCGCCGCCGTGGCCCATCAGGACCAGGGGCGCGCGATCGGCGCCGGAAGCCGGCGACCAGAGAACTCCGGGGACGTCGCCCGCGGTGAAGTCGCGTTCGATCATGCCGTTCGACGACGACTCGGCGGTGAACTGCAGAGAGTGCATAGGGGTTGCCTTTCGGGAGTGCCTTGCGTCGAGGCGCTCCCGGCGACACCTACGTCAATCGCCCGACCGTGACGAGAGGGGGAGACCCCACATGGATACGGCGTTCATGGGTCTCACCTCCTCGGACGGTGTCGCGGTCGACTGGAAGCTACCAGTCCGACCGCGATCCCGCCCAACCCTTTTCCCGCCACGTGATCACAACTCCAGACAGGCCCTAGGCGAGGCGGCTGCGGATCCGCCAGATCGCCAGGAAGAGCAGGAGTGCGGCCAGGGCCGTGAACAGACCGGCCTCGATGAACTGGAGCGGCCAGAAGTTGCCGGCGGGCTGGTAGAGCTGGAAGTTGTAGGCGCCCGGATCGATGGAGGCGCAGGGTCCTCCCGGCTGGCCGGCCACGGAGGGAGAGCACTGGGTCTGCTGGCCCGACGAGATCACCTCGCCCGCGGCGTTCTTGATCCCGACCGAGAAGGTCCAGTCGCCGAGCGACGGGTTGGGACGCTGCCCGCCGATCACCGGGTAGGTGCGCTCGAGAGCGGGCAACACGTGCCCGCGCACCTGCTGGAGCACGACGAAGCGCAGGGCCAGGAAGCCGGCGAGCGCCGCCGCCATCGCCGGGAGCACCCGCCGCCAGACGGTTCCGGCGAAGACGCCGAGCGCCACCGCGAACAACGCGTACGCCACCGGCACGATGCCCTGGACGTCGAAGCTGAGCTCGCTCAGCCGTCCCCGTCCCGCGTCGTTGAGCGGTGCGAGCCACCACGACACCAGCAGCGCGTAGCCGGCGGAGACGACCGCGGTCGCGGCGATGATCAGCCCGAGCTTGACCCCTGCCCAGCGCATCCGGCTCACCCCCTGGGTCCAGACCAGGCGGTGGGTGCCGTGCTCCAGCTCCCGGGCGACCAGCGGGGCGCCCCAGAACAGTCCCGCCAGCAGTGGCAGGAAGACGAGCAACATGCTCAGCGTGGTCGCCGATTCGTACCGAGTGGTGAAGACGCCGGCGAGGGAGTCGCAGTCGGTGCTCCCCGTGAGGAACTCCGCCTTGCCCACTTCTCGCAGGCAGCGGGCGAGGCCGCTGTCGGTGAAGGCGTTCCGCATGGAGATCCCGGTCGGGATCAGCAGGGCGGCGAGCGCCGCGAGGCCCAACGCGGCGAAGAGCGCCTGCCTGCGGTGCTGCCGCCAGGTCAACCAGATCATTTCGCGACTCCCAACACGGCCCGGCCGGGAGCCGGGTGGGCGAGATAGGCCAGGACGAGGTCTTCCAGGGTGACGTCGTGCGCGGTCCAGGCGGGGTCGAGGATCGGCCCGTTCGTCCGGACCAGCAGGGTGGTCTGCCTGTCGGTGTGGCTCTCCCGGATGACGGCCGCCACACCCGCGATGTCCGCCCGCTGGCGGCGGGGACCGATCAGCGCCTTGTGCTCGCTCACCAGCTCGTCCACGCCGCCGAGCAGTTGCACGTGTGCGGTCTGGAGCACGATCAGGTAGTCGCAGACCCGCTCCAGGTCGCCGAGCAGGTGGGACGACAGCAGCACGGTGGTCTCGCCGTCGGCGACGGCGCCCATCAGCACCTGCATGAACTCGCGGCGGGCCAGCGGGTCCAGGCTGGCGACCGGTTCGTCGAGCAGGAGCAGTTCGGGTCGCTTGGCCAGCGCCAGGGCCAGCGCGACCTGGGCGCGCTGACCGCCGGACAACGTCTCGACCCGGCGGTCGAGCGGGAGTCCGAGCCGCTCCATCCGGTCCCGGGCGAGCGGGGTGTCCCAGCGGCGGTTGAGCCGGGCGCCCATCGTGATCAGCTCCGCCACGGTGAAGTCCGGGTAGAGCGGGGTGTCCTGGGCGACGAAGCCGACGCGGTCCAGCAGGTCGCGGTCGCCGTACGGGCTGCGGCCCAGCACGCGCAGTTCGCCCTCGGTCGGATGGAGCAGGCCGACGGCGAGATTCAGCAGGGTGGACTTGCCGGCGCCGTTCGGGCCGACGAGTGCGGCCACGCGTCCGGCGGGCACATGTAACGAGCAGTCCTTCAGCGCCCAGTTGCGCTTGTACCGCTTGCCGAGGCCGTGTGCCTCCAGGGCCGTGCTCACGCTATTTCCTCCCTTTTCTCGTCGTCTTGAAAGGTGGCGCGCATCGTGGTCTGGATCAGTGCGACCACGTCCTCCTGTTCCAGCCCCGCCGTACGGGCTCTGCGCAGCCAGCCGACCAGTTCGCGGCGCAACTCGGCCTGTCCGGCGAGGGATGGGCCCGCCAGGGTGCGGCGGACGAACGTGCCGACGCCGGGCCTGCCCTCCACCAGGCCTTCCGCCTCCAGATGGCGGTAGGCCTTCAGCACGGTGTTGGGGTTGATCGCCAGCGACTCGGCCACGCTGCGGACCTTGGGCAGCTGGTCGCCCGGCTCGATCAGCCCGGTCCGCAAGCCCTGTTTGACCTGCTGAACGAGTTGCATGTACGGCGCGACCTGGGAGTGGCCGTCAAGCAGGAACTCGATCACGCGGATGTCCTCCTCTCTATTGTCTTATGACAATAGGACAATGAGACAACGATGCGATCGCGAACCCTTGCTGTCAAGGGGGCCGCGGTCCGGAGCGGACGCGGGGGAGAGGCCGCCCCGGGTCACCGAGATCGGATGAGCGGCGTCGGTGTCCGGGTGTCAGGGCGTCACCAGGGCAGGCCGCCCGCGCGATCGAAGAAGGTGCCGGTGGGCCCGTCCGGGCCGATGGTCGCGGCCCGGACGATCGCCTCGGCGCCCTGCTCGACCGTCTGGATTCCCTTCCCCGACAGGCCGTGGAGGTCGGTCGCGGTGAGGCCGGGTTCGACGGCGTTGACGCGCATCTCCGGCAGGCCCTTGGCGTACTGCACGGTGAGCATGTTCACCGCCGCCTTGGACGACGAGTAGACGGGAAGGGCGTAGGTGCTCTCGGCGCGCCCGGGGTCGGTGACCACTCCGAACGAACCGAGGGTGGTGCCGACGTTGACGATCACGGGGGACGCGGATGCGCGCAGCAGGGGCAGGAACGCCTGCGTCACGCGCACGACGCCGAAGACGTTCACGTCGAAGACGGAGCGAGCGGCTCCGATCGAGACGTCCGCCGGCCCCACCATGCCTTCGAAGATCCCCGCGTTGTTGACCAGGACGTCGAGCCGGCCCTCCGCGCGGGTGAGCTCGGCCGCCGCCGCGGCCACGGAGGCGTCGTCGGTGACGTCGAGGGGCAGGAAGCGCGCGCCCAGCTCGTCGGCGGCCGCACGGCCGCGGCCGGCGTCGCGGGCGCCGACGTAGACGGTGTGCCCGAGCGCGAGGAGACGGCGGGCGGTTTCGCGGCCGAGGCCCTTGTTGGCCCCGGTGACGAGGGTGACGGTCATGAGTGATCTCTTTCAGTCGTGATTCCGGCCTCGAGTCTCGGTCCCGCGCAGGTCGGGAGGGGTAGGTCCCGCTCATCCTGGGAGCGGCAGGGACAGTCACACCTGGCCGAAGGCGGCTAGCCTCGGTCCCGTGGATACGACCAACGCGCTGGGCGCCTACCTGCGCGCCCGACGCGATCTGGTCCGGCCGGAGGACGTCGGCCTGATCGCCGGCGGGCGGCGGCGGGTGCCCGGTCTCCGCCGCGAGGAGCTGGCGATGCTGGCCGGCATCAGCTCCGACTACTACCTGCGTCTGGAGCAGGGGCGTGACCAGCATCCCTCCGCCCAGATACTCGACGCGCTGGCCAAGGCGCTGCGGCTCGACGCGGCCGCGACCGCCCACCTGCACCGGCTGGCCCAGCCGAGGGCCCGCCGTTCCCCGCGTGCGCGCGCCGAGCGGGTCCCCACCGGGATCGCGCAGCTCATCGACCAGCTCCCGATGCCGGCCTACGTGTACGGCAGGTACATGGACGTGCTGGCGGCCAACGCGCTCGCCCGCGCGCTGTCGCCCAACTTCCGACCCGGCCGCAACGTGCTGCGGCAGGTCTTCCTCGACCCGGGCGACCGCGAGCTGCACCTGGACTGGGAACGCGCGACGGCCGGCGTGGTGGGCGGTCTGCGCGCGGCGGCGGGCGCCGACCCCGAGGATCCACGCCTGGCGGCGCTGGTCGGCGAGCTGTCGATCCGCAGCGATCGTTTCCGGACCCTCTGGGCCCGAGCCGACGTCGGGCACCGTCGGGACGGCACGAGCCACATGCTGCACCCGATGGTCGGCGAGCTGCTCCTGCGCCGGGAGAAGCTCGACATCCCCGGCGCCGACGGGCAGCAGCTCATCGTCTACCACGCAGAGCCCGGGTCGGACTCGGCCCAGGCCCTCGCCCTCCTCGGGTCGATCGCCGCCACCGAGGAGCGCGAAGCGGCGGCCGCGGACGAGGACGTCGTCCGCGGGACGCCGCAGGCGACGATCAGCGATCCACGCGATGGCGGGCCGGCAGAACTCACGCCCTGAGCACGGCGGCGCTCCCGAAGCACGCGCCTCCGATCACGTCGACGCGGTGGTGGCGCCGCCGACGAGCCCGTTCCCCCGCCTCTTGGCACAGGGCTTGACAGTAGGGGCTAACCGTTAGACGTTGTGGGCTAACGGTTAGAGGGGGACGCGATGCAGCAGGAAGTGGTGCTGGCGATGCTGGCCAAGGAGCCCTCGCACGGCTACGAACTGCGCGCGCGGCTGCGCGAAGCGCTGGGCCCTCTCGGTGACGCGATGAACGCCGGGCAGGTCTACGTCACGCTGACCCGACTGGAGAAGGCCGGCCTGTTGGCGGTCGAGAGGCCGGACGGCGGCGCCGACCGGTCGGATCGCAAGGTGTACGCGCTCACCGCCGACGGCCAGCAGCGAGTCGCCGAGTGGATCGCCGAGGTGGGCTGGCCGAGACCCGACCTCGCGGAGTTCCATCTCAAGCTGATCGCGGCCGCGTCGGCCGGGCTGGCCGACCCGCTCACCATCGTCGACACCCAGCGCCGTGAGCTGCTGCGCCTGTTGCGTGACGCCCAGCGCGCCGCCATGGCCGAACCGCGCTGTTCGGACGCGGCGCTGCTGTTGGAGGGCGTCGTGCTCCGGGTTCAGGCGGACCTGCGCTGGCTCGAGGCATGTGAGAAGAACTGGACCCACCGAAGGAGTGGATCGTGAGCGACGCCGCCGACATGTCCGTGCTTCGCGCCCGCGGGTTGCGAAAGGACTACGGCAAGGGGGAGGGGTTGGTGCGCGCCGTCGACGGGGTCGATCTCGACGTCCGCGCGGGAGAGACGGTGGCGGTGACGGGACCCAGCGGCTGCGGGAAGTCCACGCTGCTGCACCTGCTCGGAGGGCTGGACCGGCCCTCGGGCGGGGAGGTGTCGCTGAACGGCCGTCGCATCGACGACATCGGCGAGAGGGCCCTGGCCCGGATGCGGAGGACCGATGTCGGCTTCGTCTTCCAGGCCTTCCACCTGATGGAGGAGCTCACCGCCGTGGAGAACGTCGAGCTGTCGGCCCTGCTGGCCGGGCGCTCGCCGCGGGCCGCCAGACGGCGTGCGGAGGAGTTGCTGGAGCAGGTCGGGCTCGCGGACCGGGCGGGTTTCCTGCCCTCCGCGCTGTCCGGCGGCCAGCGGCAGCGGGTCGCGGTCGCCCGGGCCCTGAGCAACGAACCGTCGGTCGTCCTCGCCGACGAGCCGACCGGGAATCTGGACAGCGCCGCCACCCTGGACGTCCTCAACCTCTTCGAGAACCTCCACACGTCCGGGCAGACGCTGGTCGTCGTCACCCACGACGCGCGGATCGCGGCCACCGCGGACCGGATGCTCTCGATGCGCGACGGCGTGTTGGTGGACGAGACCAGGTTGACCGGCGGCACCACCGGGCGGCTCGGCGCCCTCGTCGGACTGGAGGACTGAGGGCGATGGGCCGCATCCTGCTCGTGGGCCGCCTCGCCGTGCGCGACCTCCGGCGGCGCCGCGTCGAGGCCGTACTTCTGCTGCTCGCCATCATGGCGGCCACCACGACGTTGACGCTCGGGCTCGTCCTGCGTGACGTGGCGAACGATCCCTACCAGAGCACTCGGGCGGCGACCGACGGGCCCGACGTGGTCGCCGGCGCCGGTCTGATCCCTGGCGGCGACCGGCCCGCCGAGCTGTCCGGCCTGGAGGAACTGGCCGGTGCTCCCGGCGTCGTCGACCACAGCGGGCCGTACCCCGTCACGCCGGCTGAACTTCAGGCATCCGGCCGGACGTCGGATGTGCAGGTCGTGGGGCGCGACGCCGCGCCCGCGCCGGTCGACCAGCCCGAGGTGACACAGGGCGCCTGGGTCAGCGACGGCGGTGTGGTGGTCGAGTCCGCCTTCGCCCACGCGCTCGATGTGCGCGTGGGCGATCCGGTCACTCTCGGCGGCCGGTCGTTCGAGGTCGTCGGCGTGGCGGTCACCGCCGCCGTGGCCCCCTACCCGGAGACGTCGTGCCTCGTCGCCGTCGGTTGCGCGAGCGGTGCGACTCCCGAGGAGCTGTCCGGGCTTCCTCCGGGTTTGTTGAAGAATCCAGGTCTGGTCTGGCTCACCCAGGCGGACGCGCGGAGCCTCTCCCCGGATCCGGGCTCCCTGTCGTACGTGATGAACCTGAAGCTCGCCGACCCGGCTGAGGCTCAGGCGTTCGCCGTCGCGAACGCTCGGGAGAACCGGGGCGCTCTACGCCTGGAGTCCTGGGTGGACATCCGCGAAGAGGCCACCGAATCGGCCGCGGACGCCCAGATCCTGCTGCTGATCGGAGCCTGGCTGCTCGGTCTGCTCGCCGTGGCCAGTGTCTCGGTGCTGGTCGGCGGCCGGATGGCCGATCAGACCAGACGCGTCGGACTCCTCAAGGCGGTCGGCGGCACACCGAGCCTGGTCGCCGCCGTGCTGCTCGCGGAGTACGTCCTCGTGGCCGTCGTCGCGGCCGCGGCCGGGTTGGCGGTCGGCTCGCTGACCGCTCCCTTGCTCGCCGAGGCCGGCGCCGGCCTCATCGGCAGGGCGGGCACGCCGCCGATGACCATGTCCACGGTCGTTTCGGTGACCGCCGTGGCACTCGGGGTCGCGGTGGTCGCGACCTTCGTGCCCGCCGTGCGCGCCGCCCGCTCCAGCACCGTCGGCGCGCTGGCCGGCTCGGCACGCCCGCCCCGCCGCACCGGCTGGCTCATCGCGATCTCGGCGCGGCTGCCCGTCCCGCTGCTTCTCGGTCTGCGGGTCGCCGCCCGCCGGCCTCGACGGGTCGTGCTGAGCGTGGTCAGCATCGCGGTCACGGTCAGCGGGATCTACGTCGCGCTGATACTCGACGCCTTCCTCGCCGCCGACCCACTCGCCGCGGGAGTGGACCAGGCCCAAGCCGAGTGGCTGCGCCAGGTGCTCCTTGTCGTGATGGTCATAATGTTCTCCCTGGCGGCGGTCAACGCCGTCTTCATCACGTGGGCGACGGTGCTCGACAACCGGCGCTCCTCCGCCCTCGCGCGTGCCCTCGGCGCGACTCCGGGCGAGGTGAGTGCGGCGCTGGCGGCGGCGCAGGTGCTCCCCGCGCTCGTCGGCGCCGTCCTGGGCGTCTTCCCGGGAGGCTTCGCGCTGTTCCACGCCGTCAACGCGATCACCGGCGGCGACGGCGACAGGGCCACGCTTCCGCCGCTCTGGCAGCTGCTCGGCGTGGTGTCGGCGACCGTGCTCGTGGTGGCGGCGCTCACCGCTGTTCCCGCCCGCCTCGGCGGCCGCCGTCCCGTGAGCGAGACCCTCCAGGCCGAGCTCGCATGATTCGGGCAGGCGCCGCCGGTGACCTCGTCCTGAGCCGGGACGATCAGCGATCCACGCGAAGGCGGCCCAGCAGGATCGACACCGTGAGCACGGCGGCGACCGCGAAGCACGCGCCTCCGATCACGTCGACGGGGTAGTGGTAGCCGCTGCCGACGAGGCCGATCCCCGCCGTGACCGTCACGACGACGGCGACCGCGGCGGTCACGGCCCGCGCCGTCCCCGCTCTGGCCAGCACGGTCAGCACGGTGAGCGTGGCGACGAGGCTGACGGTGTGGCCGCTCGGATAGGCGAGGTAGCCGTTGAGCGGGCGGTCGAACAGCGGTTTGAGCACCCAGGTGTTGAGCGCCACCGGCAGCAGCGTTCCGGCAAGGCAGAGGGCGACCGCGTCCCAGCGGCGCCGCGCCGCGCAGACGAAGGTCATCAGTGCGATCAGGGGGATCAGGACATATGGCTCCGTCGGCAGAAGGAACAGGCGCAACAGCAGGCCGTCCCGCGAGAACTCCTCGATGATCCAGCGTTGGAGTCCGCCTTCGAAGGGCCCGGGCCGCTGATCGCCCGCCACCCACAATCCCAGTCCCAGCGTGGCCGTCGCCGTGACGGCCGCGCCGGCGCCCTTCCCGCTCACCATGCCTTTCCCGATCACCACGCCTGGACCCTATCCGGGGCGTTCCGCCGCGAAAAACGTGGGTGTGACACGCCCACCTTTCCGACCGCCGCCTGACCTAACGTGATGCGAAGCCGCCCCGCGACGTCGGGCAGTGGGCGGGGCCGGTCGGCCCCGCCCGCCGCGCGGCTCCGCGGGTGGGGGAAGTCCTTGTTGGAAAGGATTCGGCGATGGCGGATTTCCGCATTACCACCGCGAGCGTGGACGACATCAGACGGCTCGGCGAATGGGCCGCCGACGAGGGCTGGAACCCGGGCAGGTCGGACGGCCAGAGCTTCTTCTCCGCCGATCCGCGCGGCTTCTTCTTCGGGAGGCTCGACGGACAGGCCGTCGCGTCGATATCCGCCGTCCGGTACGGAACCGATTTCGGGTTCATCGGGTTCTACATCGCCCGCCCGCCGGTCCGCGGGCAGGGCTACGGAATCCAGGTCTGGCGGGTGGGCGTCGAACACCTCGCCGGCCGCAACATCGGGCTCGACGGGGTCGTCGAGCAACAGGACAACTATCAGAAGTCGGGGTTCCGGCGCGCCTGGAACAACCTCCGGTTCGAGGGCGTGCCGGAGAGCGCCGACGCGCCCGGCGACGTCACACTGATCGACGCGCGGACGGTTCCGTTCGACCTGCTCGCCGCCTACGACCGCCGGTTCTTCCCCGCGCCGCGCGACGCGTTCCTGGCCTCATGGGTCAACCTGCCCGACCGTACGGCTCTCGCTGCCGTGCGCGACGGCCGGCTGCAAGGTCTCGGCGTCATCCGGGCCGCCGGGCCCTCGCCGCGGGTCGGGCCGCTCTACGCCTCCTCCCCGGACGTCGCGCTCGCGCTGATGAACGCGCTGGCGGCCGCCGTGCCGGGGTCGCCCGTCGTCATCGACGTCCCCGACATCAACATGGCGTCCGTTCTGATGCTGGAACGGCTCGGGTTGGAGCCGGTCTTCGAGGCGGCCCGGATGTACACCGGGCCCGTGCCCGATGTCGACCTGCCGGGGATCTTCGCCGTCACCAGCATCGAGCTCGGTTAGGCGGTGCCCGCCGTCGGCGATTCGAACGCGTCGAGGGCGATCTCCAGGTCGAGGGATCCGCCGGCCTCGTGCCCGTTGAACTCCCAGGCCCGGATCTCCTTGCGGCCCGCGTAGGCGTGGAAGGCCGCGAAGGCGGTCGACGGCGGGCACACCTGGTCCAGCAGCCCGGTCGAGAACCACGCCGGCGCGGTGGCGCGCTGCGCGAAGGCGATCCCGTCGAAGTACGCCAGGGTCTCGAAGACGCCCGCCACCGCGCCTCGATGCGTGCCCAGGTATCCGGCGATCTCGAGATACGGGCCGTCGGTGCTCTGCCGGACGCCCTGCCGGATGTCGCACAGCAGCGGCGCCTGGAGATGAACCGCGCGCAGGTCCGGCACCAGGCCCGCCGCGGCCAGCGCGATCCCGCCGCCCTGGCTCGCGCCGACGACCGAGACCCTCGCCGGATCGACCAGGTCGACGGCGCGCGCCGCCTCGACCGCCCGGACGGCGTCGGTGAACACGCGCCGGTAGAAGTACGTCTCCTTCGCGGTGATGCCACGGGTCATGAACCCCGGGTACGACGGGCCCGAGCCGACCGGATCCGGGGTGTGCCCGCCCGCCCACGCCCCGCCCTGGCCTCGCGTGTCCATCAGCAGGTGCGCGTAGCCGGCGGAGGGCCACAGCAGGTCCTCCAGCGGGTGGCCGCGGCCGCTGGCGTAGCCGTGGAACTGCACGACGGCGGGCAGCGGACCGCTTCGGTGGCGGGGGACGCGCAACCACGCCCTGACCGGGTCGCCGCCGAATCCGCGGAAGGTCACATCGAACACGTCGATGGTCCGCAGCCTCGTGCCGACCGGGGTCAGCGTCAGGTCGAGGGGGTGGGACGCCGCGGCGTCGAGGGTGCCGCGCCAGAACGCGTCGAAGTCCGCCGGCGTCTCGTAGGGACTGCGGTACGCCCAGAGATCGGCCTGTTCGGGTCCGGCGGTCATCGGCCAGGTGTTTTCTCACGAATGTCCAGTGACGGTCCGAGGAGGACCTCCTCACCTCCGGCGAGGGTCCGTTCCACGGTCTCGTCGCCGAGGCGGACGCGCACGGTGCGGGTTCCCGGAAGGGCGTTGCGAAGGGTCAGCGAGGTGAGCCCGCCGCGCCGCCAGTCGAGGCCGACGATCCAGCCGCCGCGGCAGCGGACACCCCGCACGGATCCGTCGTCCCACTCCCGGGGGAGGGCGGGAAGGATGCCGATGACCCCGCCGTGGCTCTGCACGACCATCTCCAGCAGCGCAGCCGTGAACCCGTAGTTGCCGTCGATCTGGAACGGGGGATGGGTGCTGAACAGGTTGGGCAGCAGCCCGCCCCAGAGCGAGCCGTCGACGGGGAGGTTCACCTCCGGGTCGTCGCTGTACGGGCGGGTCGCCTCGAGGAACAGGTCCCGTGCGGTGCGGGCGTCGCCCAGCCGCGCGCGCAACGCGATCTTCCAGGCCCAGGACCACCCCATGGCGCCGGGGCCGCGGGCGTCCATCGACCGCACGGCCGCCGCCGCGAGGTCCGGCGTCTGTACGGGATCGATCTGCCCGAGGGGGTAGACGCTCGCGAGGAACGACAGGTGCCGGTGGTGCGGGTCCTGCTCCGGATGGTCCTCGGCCCATTCCCGCAGCCGCCCGTCGGGTGCGATCTGCGGCGGGCGCAACCGCGGCGTCGCCGTACGGATCCGGTCGAGGATCGGGTCGTCGAGGGCCAGGGCGTCCGCCGCCTCGAGGCAGTGCGAGAACAGGGCGCGAATCAGCGCCATGTCCATCGCGGTGGAGTACGACAACGACTCGGGGGTGCCCTGACGGGAGACGAACAGGTTCTCCGGCGAGGTGGAGGGGATGGTGTCCAGCCGGCCGTCCGGGCCGTCGACCAGCCAGTCCAGGCAGAACTCGGCGGAGCCGCGCAGCAGCGGCCATCCTCTGTCGCGGAGGAACTCAAGGTCCTGGCCGAACTCGAAGTGCTCCCAGAGATGATGGGCCAGCCAGACGCCGCCCATCATCCAGATCGCCCACGACGGGTTCCCGTGCCCCATGCCCACAGGGAGGGACCAGCCCCACATGTCGGTGTTGTGATGGGTGACCCAGCCGCGTGCGCCGTACAGTTCCCTGCTGACCCGGCCCCCGGTCCGCGCGAGCCGTTCGATGAGGTCGAACAGCGGCTCGTGGCACTCGGGCAGACCCGCGCTCTCCGCGCCCCAGTAGTTCATCTGGGTGTTGATGTTGATGGTGTAGTTCGACGACCACGGGGGACGCATGTCGGCGTTCCAGATGCCCTGCAGGTTGGCGGGCGGCCCGGCGGCGGGCCGGGACGACGACGCGAGCAGGTACCTGCCGAGCTGGAACATCACCGTGGCGACCAGGCCCTCGTCCTCGCCGGTGAGGATGTCCTTCTCGACGTCGAACGTGCCCGCCCGCCGGTCGCCGATCGTGAGCCGCACCGGGCTCAGCAGGCCGCGCAGGTCGCGCCGGTGCGCACGCAGCAGCTCCGCGGCGCCCGCCGCGACCGCCGCCTCCGCGTCGCGCACGGCACGGGCCAGGTGGTCCTCCCTGGACGCGGAACGGACCTCGTCCGCAGGGTTCGCCCAGTAGTCGGCTGCGCTGGTCGAGCTGGTGATGACGATCAGCGCCCGGGACATGCCGCGGACCGACCAGACCCCGTCGGAGGCCGAGACCTCTCCGTCGGTGGCGACGCGCACGGCAGCCGCGGCGAACGGGTCGTATCCGCCGTCCGCGGAGGCGGCGTACCGCAGGGGCTCCGCCACGTCCGGCTCGTGCATCGGCGCGCCGTCGACGGGGACCTCGACGCCGAGCGTGAGCCCGGACGCGTCGGCGGCGCGGTGGACCTCTCGCAGCGGAGAGGACGCCTCCAGCCGCATGTCCGCCGTCCCGCCCTCGACGGTCACCTCGACGCAGACGGCCCGCGCCGGCCGGCTCGCCCAGATCCTCCGGCGTACGGAGCGTCCGCCGAGCTCGAAGGCCTCGCCGGCCACGCCGTCGTCGAGGTTCAGCGTGCGCCCCAGGTAGGCGGCGTCGCCGTCGGCCTCCACCGTCGCCCACAGGTCGAAGAAGGGCAGGTACTCCTGGCTGTAGTCGCCCTCGAAGGACATCAGCAGGTCCTCGGCGCGCCGGTGGTCCTCGTCGCGGACGGCCTGCCGCACCTCGGCGAGCCGTTCCGGGCCCGCGCCGGAGGCGAGAACCGCGGCGAGGGCGTCGGCCGGGCCCTGCGGCCGCCCCGACCAGACCGTGGAGTCGTTGACCTGGAGCCGGCTGCGGCCGGGGCCGCCGAACACCATCGCGCCGAGCCGTCCGTTGCCGACGGGCGCCGCCTCGAACCAGTTCGCCGCCGGCCGCGGCCACGCCAGCACGAGGTCGTCGCCGGCCGCCTGTTCCTCTTCCATGTGGTGCCCCCCGGGGAGTGCGATGGTGTCGATGATGTCGGGGCCCGGAACGGCGACGCCGTCCCGGGCTCCCCGATGTGGTGACTACCGGACGTTCAGCGGGACCTCGACCTTGTCGATGTCCGGCGAGTAGACCGGGGTGCTGCTGTCGATCTCGATGGTGTTGGCGCCGGCGTGCAACTGCATGGGC
This sequence comes from Planotetraspora phitsanulokensis, assembly GCF_016863295.1. GTDB lineage: Bacteria > Actinomycetota > Actinomycetes > Streptosporangiales > Streptosporangiaceae > Planotetraspora > Planotetraspora phitsanulokensis. Next base: position 351,997 of record NZ_BOOP01000004.1, on the reverse strand, counting down.
ACGGTGACGGTGGCGGCGATGTCCCAGCCGCCGCTCGGCGGGAAGGCCAGGGTGACCGCGTTCTGGCCGTTGGCCGAGACCGTGGCCGAGCGCGGGTCGCCCGTGACGTAGCGGATGTTGACCTGGTAGACGCCCGTCTTCGGCACGGTCACGTTGTTGATGCGCAGTGCGCCGCCGTTGTAGAGGTTGCCGACCTTCGCGGCGCCGGAGCAGCCGGAGCAGCCCGCGTTCGAGGCTCCGTTCACGAGGGTGTTCCCGCTCGCCTCGGCCTCGTAGGAGACCGTCTTGGGAGCCGGGCTCTTCGGCGTGACCCGGAACAGCCGGGAGCCGTGCGCCGGGAGGGTGGCGGATATGGAGCCGTCACGGACGCCCAGGTCCGAGTGCTGCCACAGGTCGCGCACCGCGGCCTTGCCGCCGAAGCCGAAGCTGGTCCAGTCGGCGGTCACCTGGGCGGGCAGGCTGCCCATGTTGAACAGCGCGACGGTGTAGGAGCCGTCGGTGTTCTTGACGCCCCAGACCTGGCCGGGGCCGGTGGGCGTCACCGGCCGGGCCGGGATGCCCTGCTGGTCGACCGCGATGACCTCCTTGTTGGTGAGCAGGGACAGCCCGTAGGAGTCGAGCGTGGTGAGGTCGTCACCGGTGTAGAGCGGCGCCGCGGAGATCGCCCACAACGTCATGTAGCTCTGCCGCTCGTCCTTGGACAGTCCGTCCATCTCGCCGTTGCCGACGTCCAGGGAGTCGAGGTCGTTCCAGCCGCCGGGTCCCGCCCACGGGGTCCAGGCCGGCACGTCGTCCCACCTGATCTTGACTGAGTTGTTCCACGTCACGAGGGTGTCGCAGTAGCACTCGACGTCGGTCTGGATGCGCCAGCCGTTGGCGTACTTCTTCCAGTCGGCTGCGTGGTTGCGGTCGAGCGACCACGACACCAGGAAGCGGATCGGGCGGCCGGTGGCGTCGATGGCCGCCCGCCAGGCGGCGACGTCCGGGATGTTGTTGTAGTTGTCACCGCTCTTGAACGAGCCGGGGCCGACGCCGTCGAGCTTCAGGAAGTCGTAACCCCAGTCGGCGATCAGCCGGGCCTGCGAGTCGATGTACTTCTGTGAACAGGGCTTCGAAAAGTCGATCTTGTAGGAGCTGTCCCAGCCGTTGGTGGTGCGCAGGTCCGGGTACACGATGTCGGCGGTGGTGCAGCCGGGGGCGTTCCAGATCGGCGTCGTGCCGCCCGCGTACGCCTCCTTGGCCAGGCCGACGGCGAGGTAGATGCCGGCCTTGAGGCCCTTGGCGTGGATCTGGTCGGCGACGTACTTCATGCCGTGCGGGAACCGCTCGGGCGAGGCGATCTCGCGTCCGTACTCGTCGAACCCGGGCGCCCAGGAGGTGGTCCTCGACCAGCCGGCGTCGATGTTGACGTACTCGTAGCCGTACGGCTTGAGCTTCTCGGCCAGCACGTCGGCCTGCTCGAGCACGTGGGCCTCGGTCAGCCAGTTGCCGTTGCCCCCGGGGTTGACCCCCGGGTAGTTCGTGGACTGCAGGCTCCAGCTGCTCCAGCCCATGAGCGGGCGGGCCGCGACGCCGTCGGCCGCCGCGGCGCTCGAGGCCTTCTGCGCGGCCGCGCGCTCGGCGGAGGAGGGGTCCTCGGTGACGGCGCCAGGTGTCACGGCGACCGCGTGCTGCTTGGGCTTCGGGCCCGGCCCGGCGGCCTGCGCCGAGGCCGCGCCCGTGCCGAGGGTCACGGTCAGCGCGGCGGCCAGGGCCGCGGCGCCGGTGCGGATCCCGCGTCCGCGCCGGGCGGGGGAGCCGCCGGGGCGTCCGGGAATGCCTGATTGCGACTGCACAGTCACGCCTCCTGGGTGGGGGTGATTCCGGCCGGGGAGGCGGCCGGACGAGGGGGGATGCGAGGGGGCGTTCAGGGGGCGACGAGCGACTGGATGCTCACCGCGGCCGCTCCGCGCGCCCATTGCTCGAAGGGCAGCGGGCGGATGGACAGCGGGCACTCGACGGCGGCGCCGAAGGCCTGGCGCTCGAAGCCGGTGCGGATGTGCCTCTCGAACAGGTCATAGGCCGCGAGGCCTTCGCCGGAGACGACGATCCTGGCCGGGCCGACCAGATTGGCCACGGCCGCGATGCCGAGCCCGATCGCCTCGCCGCCGCGGGCGAAGACGGCGCCGATCCGCTCGTCGCCGGCGCGGGCGAGGGCGACGGCGTCGTCCATGGTGAGGTCGGGCCGGCCCGAGGTCTGCCTGGCCTGCCGGACGATGGCGGGGGTGCCGGCGATGGCCTCGACGCAGCCCCGTCCGCCGCAGTGGCACTCGGGGCCGGTGGCGTCGACGCCGATGTGGCCGATCTCGCCGGCGACGCCGTGTGAGCCGGAGACGAGCCGGCCGTTGACGACCAGGCCGCAGCCGATGCCGGTGCCCACGGTGACGAGGGCGAACGACTCGGCGCCCACGCCCTCGCCGAACCAGTGCTCGGCCGTGGTCAGCGCCTTCACGTCGTTCTCCACCGTGACGGTGAGCCCGGTGACCTCCGCGGCCCGCTCGCGCAGCGGAACGTTGTGCCACTGGAGGAACGGCGAGTACCTGACCAGGCCGGTGGCCCGGTCGACGTCGCCGGATACGGCGAGCCCCAGTCTGCGGGTGCGGGGCCGGTAGCCGCCCGGGCCGTCCAGAAGGTCGTCGACGAGGTGGCCGAGCTCGGTCAGGACGGCGTCGACGCCGGGGTCGGTCAGCGGCCGGTGGGCCGAGGCCCGCACGTCGGCGCACAGGTCGATGACCACGCCGATCAGCTCGTCGCCGGTGATCTTCACGCCGACGAAGTACTCGCGGTCGGCCTGTACGGCCAGCGGGCTGGCCGGACGGCCCGCGCCGGGGCCCGTCCGTTCAGTGGCGGCCAGTTCCTGCAGGTAGCCCATCTCGATGAGCGGCCGCGCCGCCTTGGTGACGGCGGCGGAGGACAGCCCGAGCCGGCGCGCTAGGCTGACGCGACTCAACGGCCCCTCGGTCAGGACAGCCGTGAACACGGCCGTCGCCGCCGGAGTCTCCGTGAGAGCGCCCGTGCCGGTCTCGGTAAGCATGGCCCGAAACGTAGGCGTAATAATTTCCTTCGTCAAGTATTGATTTGCGCGCCGGACGAAGCCTACGCTCAGCGGCACTCACCGGCCTGCCCGCCCCGATTTCGAGGACCAGATGCCCTCCGTGCTGTTCCATCCCGACCACCGCCTGTGGCTGTTGCGCGGCCCGACCTCGGCGTACGCCATCCGGCTCGCCGAGGACGACAGCGTGCGGCACGTTCACTGGGGTGCCGCGCTGACGCTCGACCAGGCGGCCGAGCTGCCTGAGCGCGTGTCACCGGCGGCGAGCAGTTTCGAGTCGGTGGCAGGCGTCGACGAGCTGGCGGTGGAGGGCGGGGCCCGCTTCGGTCCGCCCAGCCTACTGGTCAGGTTCGCCGATGGCACGCGTGGCGTCGAATGGCGCTACACCGGTCACGACGTCGACGGCGGCCACCTGCGCATTCACCTGCGCGATCGGCACTACCCCCTGCACGTGACCCTCAACTACCGGGTGCACGACGACAGCGACGTGATCGAGCGGTGGACGAACGTCGAGAACCGCGACGAAACGGCGCCGGTCACGGTGCTGCGGTGCGACTCGGCCGCCTGGGCGGCGCCGCACCGGGCGCACTACCGGATGAGTCACCTCGTCGGCGGCTGGAACAGCGAGTTCCAGGTCCGGCGGACCGACGTCCCCGTGGCCGAGACGGTCCTGACCAGCCGGCGCGGCATGACGAGCCACCACGCCAACCCCTGGCTCGCGGTCGACGACGGCACCGCGTGCGAGAACTGCGGCGAGGTCTGGAGCACCGCGCTCGCCTGGAGCGGAAGCTGGCGGATCTCCCTGCACCGGGACCCGGTCGGGCGGACCACGTGGACGGGCGGGTTCGGCCACGAGGGCCTCAGCTGGTCGCTGGCGCCCGGCGAGGCGCTGGAGACCCCCGTCTTCGCCGGCCTCTACACGGCGAACGGGTTCGGGGCTGCCAGTCGCGCCTGGCACGCGCACGTCCGCGCACGTGTTTTGGCCCACCCCGACGAGACCCGGCCCGTCCTCTACAACTCCTGGGAGGCGACCGGATTCGACGTCGACGAGGCCGGCCAGATGGCGCTCGCCGCACGGGCCGCGAGCCTCGGCGTCGAGCTGTTCGTCATGGACGACGGCTGGTTCGGCGGGCGCAGGAGCGAGCGCGCCGGCCTCGGCGACTGGGCGCCCAACCCGGACCGGTTCCCCTCGGGGCTGGGCCCGCTCGCGGCCGAGGTGCGCCGGCTGGGCATGCGCTTCGGCATCTGGGTGGAACCCGAGATGGTCAACCCCGACAGCGACCTCTACCGGGCCCACCCGGACTGGGTGCTGCACATGGCCAACCGCGGCCGGACCGAGATGCGCCACCAACTGGTGCTCAACCTCGCCCGGCCCGACGCCGCCGAGTGGACCCACACCTGGCTGGACCGGCTGGTGGCCGAGCACGCGATCGACTTCCTCAAATGGGACGCCAACCGCCCCTTCACCGAGGCCGGCTGGCCCGGCCACGGCGACCCCGACCGGTTGTGGATCGAGCACACGCGGTCGGTCTACCGGATCATGGACCGGCTGCGGGCCGACCACCCGGGCCTGCGCATCGAGGCGTGCTCGGGCGGCGGCGGCCGGGCCGACCTCGGCATCCTGGCCCGCACCGACCAGGTGTGGGCGTCGGACAACACCGACCCGGTCGACCGGATCGGCATCCAGCGCGGATTCAGCCAGCTCTACCCGGCGCAGGTCATGAGCGCCTGGGTGACCGACAGCCCCAACGTGGCCACCGCCCGGCGGACTCCGCTCCGCTTCAGGTTCCACGTCGCCATGGCCGGCGTCCCCGGCATCGGCGGCGACCTCACCACGTGGACGCAGGAGGAGCTGAAGGAGAGCGCGGAACTGGTGGCCGTGTACAAGCGCATCCGGCACGTCGTCCAGCACGGCGCGCAACACCGGCTGCGCGGCGACGGCATGCTGACCGGCGTGGAGTACGTCCGCGAGGACGAGCACGTCGTGCTCGCCTGGTGCCCCACCAGGGCGTTCGGCCACTCCCCGGCGCCGTTGCGCCTGGCCGCCGTACGGCCGGACGCCGTCTACCGGGACCTGGACACCGGGGCGACCTACCCGGGAGCGGTGCTGCTGCAGTCGGGCCTGCCCCTCGGCCTGCCGCCGGGCGACCACGCCAGCGCCCTCGTCCGCCTGCGGAGGGTGGACCAGGCATGAACACTCCCCTCACCACCATTGGAGATCCCATGGCATCGCACAACCCCACGCCGTTCCTCGAGTCCAGGCTGGACCGGCGCACGTTGTTGAGGGGGCTCGGCGGCGGGGCCGCCGCGCTCGCCGCGGCGCCGCTGCTCGCGGCCTGCAGCGGCGGCCCCGCCCCGTCCGACCCGGCGGTCAAGGCGACCTCGGTCGGCTCGGGGCTGTCCGACCCGGTCCCGAGGAGCGCCATCCAGGCGATGGTGGACGCGTTCAAGGCCAAGTCCGGCGCGACCGTGAAGACGAACGTGATGCCGCGCGCGCAGCTGGTCGACAACATCAGCTCGTACCTGCAGAGCAACCCCGAAGACGTGATCACCTGGTTCGCCGGCTACAAGATGCGGTACTACGCGGCCAAGGGGCTGCTCGCGCCGGTCGACGACGTGTGGGCGCAGATCGGCGGCAACTTCTCCGAAGGCCTCACCAAGGCGTCCGAGGGCGAGGACGGCAAGAAGTACTTCGTGCCGAACTACAACTACCCGTGGGGCTTCTACTACCGCAAGAGCGTGTGGCAGGAGCACGGCTACGAGATCCCCGGCACCTTCGACGCCTTCCGCGCGCTGTGCGAGCAGATGAAGAAGGACGGCCTGACCCCGATCGCCTTCGCCGACAAGGACGGCTGGCCGGCGATGGGCACGTTCGACTACATCAACATGCGCACGAACGGCTACCAGTTCCACCTCGACCTGTGCGCCCACAAGGAGTCCTGGGACCAGCAGAAGGTCAAGGACGTCTTCGACAACTGGAAGGCGCTGCTGCCGTACCAGGACAAGGCCGCGCTCGGCGCGACCTGGCAGGAGGGCGCCCGCTCCATGACGAGCAAGAAGGCGGGCATGTACCTGATCGGGGCGTTCATCGCGCAGGACGTCACCGACAAGGAGATCCTCGCCGACCTCGACTTCTTCCCCTTCCCCGCCATCGCGGTCGAGGGCACCGACGCCATCGAGGCCCCCATCGACGGCTTCGTCCTGTCGAAGCGGGCCGGGTCCAACAAGACGGCCAAGGACATGCTGGCCTTCTTCGGCAGCGGCGCAGGTCAGGACGCGTACGCCGCCAAGGACTCCTCCAACCTGCAGACCGCGAAGGACGCGAACACCGCGTCGTTCAGCGAGCTCAACAAGAAGGGCGCGGCGGCGATCGCCGACGCCAAGTACATCAGCCAGTTCTTCGACCGCGACGCCCTGCCCGCGATGGCGAACAACGTGATGATCCCGGCCCTGCAGGGCTTCATCAAGGACGGCACCATCGACACCCGCGCCATCGAGGCGCAGGCCAAGTCCCTGTACGCGGCCGAGTGAGCCGATGAGCGTCATGCCGCAGACGACCCTGCCCTCGGCGGCCGCCGCGTCCGCCGGCGTGACCGCGCCTTCCGCGCGGCCACGCCGGGTGCGGCGGCTGTCGGGGCGGGATCGGCTCGTGCTCGGCGTGATGGTGGGCGTGCCGACGCTCATCCAGGCCGTGCTCGTGTGGATCCCCACGCTCCTGTCGGTCGGGTTGTCGTTCACCAAGTGGAACGGGCTCGATCTCGCCGACATCCGGCCGGCGGGCCTGAGCAACTACACCTACGCGGTGGAGGAGTACCCGCCGTTCTGGCCGGCACTGGCGCACAACATCATCTGGCTGGTCTTCCTCGCCCTGGTCGCCACCCCGATCGGGCTGCTGCTCGCCGTACTGCTCGACCAGAAGATCCGCGGCACCCGGCTCTACCAGAGCGTCTTCTTCACGCCGGTCATGTTGTCGATGGTCATGGTCGGGATCATCTGGCAGCTGATCTACGCCCGCAACGAGGGCCTGCTCAACAACCTGCTCGGCACCGCGGGGACGCCGGGCGCCGTCGACTGGTTCGGCGACTCCGACGTCAACCTGTGGGCCGCGCTGGTGGCGACCACCTGGCGGCACGCCGGCTACATCATGGTGCTCTACCTGGCCGGGCTGAAGGGCATCGACCCGAGCCTCCGGGAGGCCGCCGCGCTCGACGGCGCCAACGGCCGGCAGACGTTCTTCCGGGTGATCCTCCCGGCGATGCGGCCCATCAACATCGTGATCGTCGTCATCACGATCATCGAAGGGCTGCGGGCCTTCGACATCGTCTATCTGATCAACAAGGGCACCAACGGGCTCGAACTGCTCAGCGTCCTGGTCATCCAGAACCTGGTCGGCGCGGGCCAGGTGATCGGTGTCGGGTCGGCTCTGGCGGTGATCCTGCTGGTCATTTCGCTGGGCCCCATCGTCTACTACCTGGTCCGCACCTTCCGGAGGGCTGACTGATGACGGCGACAGCGCCGATCGCGCCGGCGGCCGGCCGGCCCCGCCGGCACTACGGCACCCACCTGTTCCTCGTCGTCATGGCCGTCATGTGGCTGGTGCCGTTGCTGTGGACGCTCTACGCCGCCCTGCGCCCGAAGGCGGTGACCGACAAGTACGGGTACTGGAGCCTGCACGGGCCGCTCAACCTGGACAACTTCACGGCCGCGTGGAGCCAGGGCGGCATGGCGACCTACTTCGGCAACACGCTGCTCATCACCGTCCCGTCGGTGGTGCTCACCCTCGGGTTCGCCTCGATGATGGCCTTCGCGGTGAGCCGCTTCACCTGGAGGTTCAACCTGACGCTGCTGATCCTGTTCACCGCGGGCAACATGTTGCCGCCGCAGGTGCTCGCGGCCCCGCTGTTCGAGATGTTCAAGCACACGCCGCTGCCGTACTCGATCAGCTCGTCCGGCACCCTGCTGGACACCTACTACGCGGTCATCGCCGTCGAGGTGGCCTTCCAGATGGGCTTTTGCACGTTCGTGTTGTCCAACTACATGAAGGCGCTGCCGTCCGGCCTGACGGAGGCGGCCCGGGTGGACGGCGCGAGCGTCTGGCAGCAGTACAGCCGCATCATCATGCCGCTGACGCGCCCGGCGCTCGCCGCATTGGGCACGCTGGAGGTGGTCTGGCTGTACAACGACTACTTCTGGCCGCTGCTGTTCATCCACAGCGGCGACCGGCTGCCGATCACCACCGGGATCACGAACCTGCAGGGGCAGTTCCTGCTCGACTACAACATGATCGCGGCCGGGGCGACCATCACCGTCATCCCGACCCTGGCGGTCTATCTGGCCCTGCAACGGCACTTCGTCGCCGGTCTGACTCTCGGCGCCAGCAAGGGCTGAGGCCGGCCGTCGGCCATGGCCACCTGAGCAGCGACCCGGTTTCGATCTCAGTGGCCGCCCGCGGGCTGGTGGGCGTGCTGGTCGGCGTGGCCGGCGTGGTTGGCCTTGTTGGCGGCGGCGATCACCTGCGTCAGCATCTGGTGCAGGTGCTGGAGATCGCTCAGTTCCATTCCCAGGCGCCCGACGATCGCCGGGGGGATTTTCTCGGCCTCGTCGCGCAACCGCCGCCCGGCCGGGGTGAGGGTCACCGCGAGAGAACGTTCGTCGCCGCTGGCACGCAGACGCTGGACGAACCCGTTGGCCTCCAGGCGCTTGAGCAGCGGCGAGAGCGTGGCGGGCTCCAACTGGAGCAACCGGCTGAGGTCCTTGACCGACAACGGCGCGTGTTGCCACAACGCCAGCATCACCAGGTATTGGGGATGGGTCAGCCCCATCGGCTCCAGCAGGGGGCGGTAGACCGCGATCACACTGCGCGACGCGACGGCCAGGGCGAAGCACACCTGATTCTCCAGGGCCAGCGGGTCAGGAATGTCGCCAAGATCACTCAAGGGGCACCTCCGTGGGCAGCGGACTGTCATGCTATAACAATTAGTGTGCAAATAGTTAGTGGACTAACTATATGGCGCCGGTGTCCGTCACCGGCGCCGCCCCTCGTCGCCGGAGAGAGATGTCATGATCCGCTCCAACGTGCTGGTCGACGCCGCCCGAGCCCTGGAGCGTCTCGACGACTCCGGCGTCCGCTCATCGGCCGAGCACGGCTCGCCCGTGCGCACCCCCGTAGAGCGCGGATTCACCGCCTCCTGACACCGCCGCCGGCTTCGCGACGCGGGGCCGTCGGCCGGATGAGTTTCCACCCGACCATAGGGGACTGTCTGTCATGCCGCTGAGAAGGAAGTCGCTGGAGGAGCGGATCGCCGATCGTCAGGCGCGACGACCTCCGCTGCGCGAGGGGAAGGACTTCGAGCACGGACCCGCCAAGTTCGTGTTCATCTTCCTCATCGTGTTCGTCGTGGTGGCCCACTTCGTCGGCCTCGTCGTTCTCATGATGCTGGACCTCGTCTAGGTCCTGTCTCCCCGGCGCACATGCGGTCCCGGCCGCCTCCGCATCGGCCGGTGGCCGGGCGTGCCGGCTCCCCATGGACGCGGTCCGCGGCCGGGCCTAGTTCCGCGTCAGGCGGCGTTTGCCCTGTTCGACGCTGGCGCCTTCGAGGGCGTGGCGGGTGCATGGTCATGCAGCGGCCGTGCACGGCGAAGCCCTGGCTGATGTAAGGTCGCGCCATGCCACGTACGGACAGAGCGTCGCGGGTGATCGCTGCGCCACCCGATCGCGTCTGGGCTGCACTCGTCGATCGCGAGGCGCTCATGGCATGGCTTCCTCCAGATGGTATGACCGGTAGGTTCGAGCGATTCGATGCCCGGCCGGGCGGGTCGTACCGGTTGGTGCTGACCTATTCCGACGCGTTTGGTGCGCCCGGCAAGGCGACCGCGGATTCCGACGTCGTCGAGGCTCGCTTCGTCGATATCGTCCCCGGCGTGCAGGTCGTGCAGGCGGTGGACTTCGTCTCCGATGATCCTGCCTTCACCGGCACGATGACCATGACCTGGGAGGTCACCGCTGTCGAAGCGGGGGCGCGCGTCGACATAGTTGCCGAGGACGTCCCGGACGGCATCTCTGCGGAGGACCACGCCGCGGGGCTTGCCTCTTCCCTGACGAATCTCTCCGCCTACGTTGAGCACTAGGGCCTGTTTCAGAAGTGGATCAGGTTGCGGCTCCTCCCGCTGGATGATCCCTGCTGTGATGGCAGTCCACTTCGGGGCTGGGATCCTGGAGTCGCCGTTTGGGCGGGAACGGGAGAGTCGGAAGGACGAACGAACCGATGAGACACGACTACATCCCGCTTAAAGCGGAGACCGAAGGCGGCGAGCTCATCGTGGAACCGTCGGAGGACGCCCTCTACGAGATGATCACCGAGCTGACCACGCCCGATAACACCTTCGTCATCGTCGAACCCGACGAAGATGACCCCGCCTGGTTCGCGTCTGTATCTCTCCTCGATGACGGTACCTACGAGGTCGAATACCGGGATACCGTCCGCAGACGACACCAACTCAGCATCGGAACCGACCCTGACCGCATCGCCCGCGATGCGGTCATCTGGGTTGCTGACACCGCCCGAGCGCACAGAGCCCTCAGCGGACATCAATCCTTAGCCGACTTCTGAAACAGGCCCTAGTCGAACGCCGGCAAGTGGCGCTCCCGCGCCCGGGTCAGGTGCTCCCGCATGGCGCTCTCGGCGCCGTCGGGGTCCGCAGCCTGGATGGCGGCGGCGATGCGCCGGTGCTCCTCGAGGGTCGCGCCCGCCTGGGCGTAGGGGAAGTAGCGCCGGTGCAGGTGCAGGTGTGCGTGCAGCCGGTCGATGCCGTCACGGAGCAGATCGTTGCCGGAGGCCTCGGCGACGAGGTCGTGGAAGCGGGCGTCGAGCGCCGTGAACGCGGCGTGCCAGCCGTCCGGGTCGTCCTCCTCGGACGCGACCGTCGTGGCCGCCTCGGCGGAGATGGCCTCCCGGCGCGCGGCGTCGGCCCGTTCCGCGGCCCACCGGGTGGAGGCGCACTCCAGCAGCAACCGCATCTCGAACATCGCGTCGAACTCGGCCCTGGTCAGCAGCGGGCTGACCGTGTAGCCGGCGAGGGGGCGCTTGCGCACGAGGCCGTCCGACTCGAGGCGGGCCAGCGCCTCGCGGATCGGAGTGGGTGACACCGCGAACTCGCGGGCCAGCGCGTCGATGTTGATCCGGTCACCGGGGGACAGCCTGTGCTCGAGCACCAGGCTCTTGAGCGCCTCGTAGACGTCCCCGCCCAGCGTCGAACGCCGGAAGCTGATCGGTTCTGGGCGTGGCATCGGGATCCCTTCCGGCAGTGGCCCCATGGATGCGAGAGCCGGAAATATCCTATAGGATCTACGATGATGCAAAAGGGGTGATTGTGATCAGGAGAGGACTGGGGTCAGGCCGGCGGAATGACTGATCAAGTCGCTCGTCCCCCATGGTCACCACGCGCTCGGCGCCCAGCCGGTCACGTCTCAGCGAGGAGCTTCGTTGCCCACGATCAGTCATGTCGAGGCGTACCTCGTCGACCTTGAGGTCGAGACCGTGCGCACCGACGCGGTCCAGTCGTTCCTGAAGCAGGAGACCGTCTTCGTCGAGATCAGGACCGACGACGGCGGCGCGGGAACCGGTTACTCCTACACGATCGGCACCGGCGGCACGGCCGTGCTCGCCCTGCTCCGCGACTACCTGTTGCCGCGGCTGCTCGGCGCGGACCCCCGGAGGGTGGAGGCGGTCTGGCACGACCTGTTCGCCGCGACCCGGGCCACCACGGTGGGCGCGATCACGTCGCTGGCGCTGGCCGCCGTGGACACGGCGCTGTGGGACTGGCGGTGCCGCGACGCGGGTCAGCCGTTATGGGTCCTCGCGGGTGGTGCGAAGGACCGCATCCCGCTGTACGACACCGAGGGCGGCTGGCTGCACCTCGGCACCGACGAGCTGATCGCCGGCGCGAAGGCGAGCCAGGCCGCGGGCTGGCGCGGCGCGAAGCTGAAGATCGGCCGGTCGCCGGTGGAGGACGCCGAGCGGCTGGCCGCCGTGCGCGCGGCCGTGGGGCCCCACTTCGACCTGATGCTCGACGCCAACCAGTCGCTCACGGCGGCCGAGGCCGTACGGCGGGCGAGGCTACTGGAACCGTCCGACCCGTACTGGTTCGAGGAGCCGCTGCCCGGCGACGACGTCTCGGGGCACGAGGTGCTGGCCGCGGCGAGTTCGATCCCGGTCGCGGTCGGCGAGTCGCTGTACTCGGTGGCGCAGTTCCGCGAATACCTGCACCGGAGGGCGGCGGGCATCGTCCAGGTCGATGTGGCACGCATCGGCGGGATCACCCCCTGGCTGAAGGTCGCGCACCTCGCCGAGGCGTACAACGTGCCGGTCTGCCCGCACTTCCTGATGGAGCTGCACGTGAGCCTGTGCTGCGCCGTGCCGAACAGCGGCTATCTGGAGCACATCCCGCAGTTGCGGGCGATCACCCGCGGGGAGATCGAGGTGGTGGACGGGCAGGCCCTGGCGCCGTCCGCCCCAGGCCTCGGCATCGAGTGGGACCGCGACGCGATCGACGACCGACGGGTGGGATGAGCACGCGGTCCGCGACGGCGACGGAGGCCTCGCCGTACGGACCGCCGGGCCGGTGATCAAGAGTCCGCGCGACTCACTACGATCACACGTGACCATCCGCACCCGGGCAGGAATCAGGAGTCCCCGTGGCCTGGCGCGACCGCGTCCGCACCGTAGTGGAAGCCCCGCGAACCCAGCACGTGATCACCGTGGTGATCTTGATCAACGCGGCGACGCTGGGGCTGGAGACGTCTCCGGCCCTGATGAGCGCCCACGGCGGCCTGCTCACGGTCGTCGACCATCTGGCCCTGTACGTCTTCGTGGCCGAACTCCTGGCCAAGGTGTACGTCTACCGGATGGAGTTCCTGCGCGACCCGTGGAACATCTTCGACAGCGTCATCATCGCGACCTCTCTGCTGCCGCATTCGGGTGAGCTGTCGGTGCTCCGCGCGCTGCGGATCATGAGAGCGCTGCGGCTGATCTCCGTGGTGCCCAGCCTGCGCCGTGTCGTCTCGGCGCTGCTCGCCGCCGTGCCTGGCATGGCCTCGATCGCCGTGCTGCTCAGCCTGGTCCTCTACGTCGCCGCGGTGATCTCCACCAAGCTGTTCGCGGCCACCACCCCGCACTACTTCGGCGACCTGGGCACCTCGTTGTTCACCCTGTTCCAGGTGATGACCGGGGAGGCGTGGTCGGACGTCGCCCGCGAGGTCATGGCCGTCCATCCGGCCGCCTGGATCTTCTTCGTCGTCTTCATCCTGATCTGCACCTTCGTCGTGCTCAACCTGTTCATCGCCGTCGTCGTGCGGGCGATGGAGGACGACCACGCCAGGGAGGCCGAAGCGGACCGCCAGGCCGAGCAGCACACCCTCGAGGGCGTCATGGCGGAGCTCAGGGCCTTACGGGCGGAACTTCGCGACTCGCGGCAGGAGCAGGAAGGGGCGGCGCTCAGCCGGTAGGGCCTCCAGGACACCGATGAGGCGGTCTACATCCCTTCAGTCCTGATCGGCCAGCCGGCGGTGAGCCCGCCGTCCACCGTGATGACCTGTCCGGTCAGATAGGGGCACGCGTCGGACGCGACCAGGGCGATGGCGGCCGCGATCTCGTCGGGGCGGCCGAAACGGCGCAGGGGGATGACCTCCAGCACCGACGACCTCACCTCGTCGGTGCCCGTGGTCCGCTGCATCATGGCGGTCTCGATGTATCCCGGGGCGACGGCGTTGACGCGGATGCCCGACGCGGCTCCTTCGAGAGCCGCCACCTTCGTCAGGCCGATGACGGCGTATTTGCTGCCGACGTAGACCGAGGCCGAGGGCAGTCCGATCTCGCCGTAGATGGACGTGAGGTTGACGATGCTTCCGCCTCCCTGGGCCGCCATCACCCGGAACTCGTGCTTCATGCTCAGCAGCGTGCCGAGCACGTTGGTGTCGAAGGTGCCCGCGTAGCTCTCCGGGGTCTGCTCGGCGATCGGGGCGACCCGGCCCTCCGTCCCCGCGTTGTTGACGGCGACGTCAAGCCGGCCGAACCGCTCGACCGCCTGATCCACCAGGCCTTCGACGTCCGCTTCGTGGCGCACGTCGGCGCGGACGAACATCGCCTCCGTGTCCAGTGCACGCAGTTCGGCGACGAGGGCCTCGCCGGCGTCCTCGTGCCGTCCCGAGACGACGAGTTTCGCGCCGTTCTCCGCGAAGGTGAAGGCGGCCGCGCGGCCGATTCCGGTCAGTGCGCCGGTGATGAGTACGACGGGAATGGCCATGGCCGTGGTCCCTCATTCGTCATGCACCCCGGCCGCCGGGCGGACCGGGCGTGCGGCAGTGGACGAGCCGGGAGACCCGGCCCGGGTCTGAGTCGACCTGCCCGATGTTGCCCGCGAGGTCGTGCATGCCAACCCCGCTTGCCGAAATAGTGCGAAACCATGACGAACTTCTGCTCATTCGGGGACAGCGGTCGGAGATCGGCGCGACCGAAGTGGCCGGCGTTCTTCGCGAGGATTCCGGCCGGGAAGACGCGGACGGCCCGGCCGGTTGAGGGGAGCGGGCCCGCCGTACGAGTGCGGCGGCGGCCCGCCAGAGAGGAAGGGAAGCGGTGTCCTACGAGGAGTTCCAGCGCGGTCAGATGTTCTTCGACGCCAAGGATTACGCCGAGGCGAGCCGGATCCTCGCGCCCGTCGCCGAGGGGGAGCCGGGCAATCGCGCGGTCGTCGAGCTGCTGGGCCGCGCGTATTTCCACAGCGCCCAGTTGGGCCGCGCGGAGGACGCCTTCCGGAGCCTGGTCGAACTCGACCCGGTGAACGGCTGGGCGTACGAGGCGCTGGCCCGGACGCTGGAGCGCCGCGGCCGGGCGGACGAGGCGACGCGGTACCGCAAGATCGCCCTGGCCATGGGGACGGAGGAGACCCGGGAGATCGAGGTGTCCGTGTCCGCCGCGGACCTGGTCATCGGGGGCTGAGAGCCTCTCCGGAGTCCTCGCGCGAGGCCGGTGCGTCCGAGGGGCTCCCGGCCTCCTGAGGGGCGGGGGTCGGGGGCCTTCTAATGTGTCCCGTATGGAACTCAGCGGAACAATCACCCCTGACCGGCCCCTGCTCGTCCTCGCCGTCCAGCATGAGGCGCAGTTCCTGGACGGCGGCCTCCCGGTGCTGCTCACGGGCATAGGGAAGGTCAATGCGGCGTCCGCGCTGGCCGGGGTGCTCGCCAGAGGCCCCCTCCCGTCCGCCGTGATCAATCTGGGGACCGCCGGAGCGCTCCGTCCCGGCTGGACGGGCATCCACGAGGTGAGCACGGTGTTCCAGCACGACCTCGACACGGACGTCCTGCGCAGCCTCACCGGCGAGACCTACGGAGCCCCCCTGACCCTGTCCGCCGAGGGGCCCGTCCTCGCGACAGGCGACTCCTTCATCGCCGACGACACTGCGCGGGACGCGCTCGCCGCCCGCGCCGATCTGGTCGACATGGAGGGATACGCCCTGGCCTCCGTGGCCCACGAGGCGGGCGTGCCCGTCCGCCTGGTCAAGCATGTCAGCGACGACGCGGGGGAGGGCGCCGTGAAGACCTGGCGCGAGTCCGTCGCCGACTCCGCCCGCGCCCTGCACGACTGGGTGGTCAAGAACATCCTCTGACCCCGCGCCGCGAGCGCGCGGATCACGATTCCCCCGCCGGCTTCCCCACAGACCGATCAGACGTCGGAAACGGAAGGGGAGAAGAGTGAATCTCGAACCAGAGCGGGTTACGGGTTCCACGCGAACGTCACGACGGCTCAGGAGGGCCGTGCCACTGGTGGCGCTCGTCGTGGCCGCCACATCGGCGGGGGCACCGGCGGCAGGCGCCCAGACGGGCGGCACGGCGACGGCACCGGTCCCACTCCCGGGCTGCCCGTCGCCCGGACCGGTGAAGCCCACGGTGGTCCTGGTCCACGGCGCGTGGGCCGACGCCTCCAGCTGGAACGGCGAGGTGAGATCTCTGCAGCGGGCGGGCTACACCGCGCGGGCCGTGGCCAATCCGCTCCGGAACCTCGATTCGGACGCCGAGACCGTCGCCGACTTCCTGAAGACCGTCTCCGGACCGATCGTGCTCGTCGGGCACTCCTACGGAGGCTCGGTGATCACGAACGCCGCGGCGGCCGTGCCGAACGTCAAGGCCCTGGTGTACGTCGACGCCGCGGCCCCCGACGTCGGCGAGACGAACGGTCAGCTCAGCGGCTCCGACTCCGACCTCAACAAGGACCCGGCCACCCTTTACGACAAGGTGCCCTATCCCGGAGCGCCCGCGGGGGCCGCCGACCTCTACCTCAAGAGGAGGGTCTTCGTCCGGTCGTTCGCCTCGGACCTGCCCCGGCGCACCGCCGTACGCCTGTGGGCCACCCAGCGGGCGGCCTCGACGAGCGCGTTCACGACGCCGTCGAAGGCCGCGGCGTGGAAGACGATCCCGTCCTGGTACTTCATCAGCACCGGCGACCGGATCATCACCCCGTCCTCGGAACGGGCCATGGCCCGACGGGCCGGCTCGAAGGTCACCGAGTTCCAGGGCGGCTCCCATCTGACGCTGATCTCGCACCCGGAGGCCGTGACGTCCGTGATCGGATCCGCCGTCTGCTCCGTGCGCTGACGCCCGGTCCACCGCGTCCGGACGCTTTGTGCGGCCTTGACCTGCGGTTTCCTACGCTGGCCCGCATGAGGAACGCTCTTGGTGATTTCCTCCGGGCGCGGCGCCGGAGCACGTCTGTCGACGAGCTGGGATTGCCGGACGGCGGCGACCTCCGCCGGACGCCGGGGCTGCGCCGCGACGAGGTGGCCCTGCTGGCCGGTGTCAGCCTCGACTACTACACGAGGCTGGAGCAGGGCAAGCAATGCCGCCCGTCGGAGCAGGTGCTCGACGCCCTGGCACAGGTGTTCCACCTCGACCGCGAGGCGACCGAGCATCTTCACCACCTCGCCCGTGCCCGGCCGGGTGACCGTGGAATCGATGGCGAGGACACCCAGGTTGACCCGTATGTGCTGCGGCTCATGAACGAGTGGGACCACGGACTGGCGAACGTGCTGAACCGCCGGACGGACGTGCTGGCCCGGAACTGGCTGTCCGCCGCTCTCGCCGAAGGGTTCACGCACACCGACAACTTCATGCGCATGCTCTTCCTCAGCCCGCAGGCCCGCACGTACTGGCCGGAGTGGGAGCAGGAGGCCTGTTCGATGGTCGCCCATCTGCGCGCCGTCATGGGGGCGGACCACGACGATCCCTCTCTGCTCCAGTTGGTGGAGGAGGTCTCGGCGGGCAGCGAGGACTTCCGACGGATGTGGGCCCGTCACGACGTGCGTTTCAGGCGCCACGACGTCGTCCGCCTGCGCCATCGCCTTGTCGGAGAGGTCACCCTCCGGATTGAGATGTTCTCCGTCGACAGCGCCCCGGGCCAGCGTCTCTGCACGCTTCAAGCGGCGCCGGGCAGTCCCTCCGAGGAGGCTCTGGCCAAGGTCAGCGCCATGAGGCCACGTGAGCCCGCGTTCCGGTGATGCGCCCCGTTCACTTGGGGCCGAAGTGACCACTCACGTGACCGAGCAGGAGTCGATGATCAGCGAAAGGAGCGGCGGTACGCGGCCGGAGTGGTGCTGAGGGCGTTGTGGAACCGGCGGCGCAGGTTCACCGCGGACGAGAGGCCGACGCGCTGGGCGATCGTCTCGACCGGGAGGTCGGTCTCCTCCAGGAGCGCGCGGGCGCCCGCGATGCGCCGGTCGAGGAGCCAGCGGCCGGGAGAGATGCCGAGTTGCTCCGAGAAGTGGCGGCTGAGGGTGCGCGGCGACGTCCCCGACCAGGCGGCCATGTCCTCCAGGGTCAGCCGGCGGTCCAGGTTGGCGGTGGCCCAGTCGAGCAGCGGGGCGAGGGAGTCGGGGAGCGGCCCGGCCGTCGGCAGCGTGGGGAACTGGCGCTGGCAGCCCTCCCGGTGTGGTGCGGCCGCGAGCTGACGGCCGATCCGCATCGCCAGTGCGGCGCCGTGTTCGCGCCTGACCTGGTTGAGGCACAGGTCGATGGTGGTGGCCGTGGCGCCCGCGGTCGCGACGTCGCCGTGATCGACGTACAGCACGGTGGCGTCGGCGCGGACCTTCGGGTACCGCCGGGCCAGTTCGCCGGTGAGCTCCCAGTGGGCGGCGGCCGTGCGGCCGTCCAGAAGGCCCAGGCTCGCCGGGATGTGGATGCCCGAGCAGATCCCGACGATGCGCGCGCCCCGGGCGTGGGCGGCGAGGACGGCGTCGCCGAGTTCGGCGGAGATGTCCGGTCCGGGGCACCAGTTCGCGATGAGGATGGTGTCGGCCTCCGCCAGGGCCTCCAGTCCGTCGGTGACGAGGATGTCGGCGCCCATCGTGGTCGCGATCGGCCCCGGCCGTTCGGCGCAGAGCCGGAAGTCATAGAGGTGGGGGATGTCGGGGCCCTGGTAACCGAACACGGCCGACGCGCAGGTGACCGGGTACATCTCCTGCGGCGAGCCGACAAGGGCGACCACTCGGTGCTTCATGGCAGGAATGTACTCAATGATGTCGTAACGGACGCCTGTGCGGGGCCGGCCGCATCTCCAGGATGAGTGGTCATGGAGATCGCCGCATGACCACGACCCTCGACTGCGAAGCGCCGTCGATCGCTCGGAAGACGCTCTGGACCAGGGATTTCTCGCTCTACTTCGCCGCCCGGGTGGTGTCGCTGCTGGGCGACGCGATGTTGCCGGTCGCGGCGGCTCTGGCGGTCGGGGCGATCTACGGGGTCTCGGGTGTGGGGTACGTTCTCGCCGTCTGGACGGCACCCTTCGTCTTGTTCGTTCTGTTCGGCGGGGTCTTCGCCGACAGGCTCGGCGCGCGGACGATGATGGTCGGCGCGGACCTGGTCCGGATCGTCACCCAGGGCGTGCTCGCCGTCGCCTTCTTCGTCGGAGCGCCCCCGATGTGGCTGCTGCTGTGCGCCTCGTTCCTGTCCGGTACGGCCGCCGCGATGTTCGAGCCCGGCGGCAAGGGCATGGTCCCGCTCGTCGCGGAGGACCCGCAACGCGCCAACGGCACCCTCAAGATCGCCGAGGCGGCCACGCAGCTCGGCGGTCCCGTCCTGGCGGGGCTGCTGATGGCGCTGACCGGCGCGGGGACGGTCTACGCCTTCGACGCGGGCACCTTCCTGGTGAGCGGCCTCTGCCTGGCGCTGATCAGGTTCGCTGCCGCTCCCGGTGCCGGTCCCGATCCCACATCCGGTGCCGCGGCCGGGGAGCCCTCGACGGTTCTGCTCGACCTCCGGCGCGGCTGGGTGGAGTTCCGCTCGCGCAGCTGGATGTGGTCCGTGATCCTGGTCTGGGTCTTCTTCGGCATGCTCGTCTTCGGTCCCTACATCCCGCTGGGCTCCCGGCTGATCGGCGACCGTCTCGGCGACGCCGCGTACGGCTGGGCGATGGCGGGTCTGGGCGCCGGCACCGTGATCGGAGGCTTCGTCGCGATCCGCTTCCGGCCCGTCCGCCCGCTGGCCGCGGGGGGCGTCGCCATGATCGGGTTCATGTGCATCCCCCTGTCGGCCGCTCTGGAGCTTCCGCTCCCCGCGGTGATGGCCGGCCACCTGATCGGCGGAGCCTCCTGGGCCTTCTGGTCGGTGATGTGGTCGACCAGCGTGCAGACCCAGGTGGCCCCCGACGTCCTCAACCGCGTCACCGCCTACGAGGTGGCCGGTTCGGTCTCCGGAGTGGCGGTGGGCCAGGCCCTCGTGGGCCCGGTGTCCGCGGTCGTCGAACCCCGCGACCTGCTGTTCCTCTCGGCGGGAGTCAGCGCCGCGGTGTGCGCGGCGCTGTTGCTCATCCCGCCGATCCGAAGGCTCCGACGGGTGTGACGGACCCGGCTCGCGGGGGTGCCGGGGCGCGGCCGATCCCGGCCGCGCGCCGGACGGGCGCCGGTCAGATCGCCGTGGTCTGTGCGGGCAGTGCAGGTCGCGTCAGGACGCCGTGGTCCGTGCGGGCCACGGTCAGATCGCCGCGCGCCCGCCGTCGACCGAGAGCGTTGCCCCGTGGATGTTCGAGGCGTCGTCGCTGGCCAGGAACACCACGGCGGCGGCGACCTCGGCCGGCGTGCTCGCCCGCTGGGAGGGCATCGCCGCGATCATCGACGCCAGGCGATCCTGAATGCCGGAGATCTTCTCGGTGAGGGTCGGACCGGGGGCGACGGTGTTGACCCGGACCCCGGCCGGCCCGTATTCGGCCGCCCACGACTTGGTCAGCGAGTGGATGGTCGCCTTGGTGGCGCTGTAGAGGGCGGAGTGGGCCGAGCCGAACAGGCCGTTGATCGAGCCCATGTTGATGACGGTCCCGCTGCCGCGTGCGGCCATCTCCGGGGCGATGAGGCCGGTGAGCAGGAAGGCGGCCTTCACGTTGACCCTCAGCGCCTGATCGATCAGCTCTTCCTCGACCTCCGCGGTCGGCGCCGGGTCGATCAGCAGCGCGGCGTTGTTCACCAGGATGTCGAGCCTGCCGCCGGCAGCCTCGCTCGCCGCGTCGGCGAGCTCACGGATCGCGGCCGCTCCCCGGCCGAGATCGGCGGCGACGAACGTGGCCCGTCCCCCTGCCTGCTCGATCGAGCCGACGGTCTGCTTTCCCCCTTCCGCGTTGCGGCCGGTGACGATGACGTGCGCCCCTTCCGCCGCGAGGGCCTGGGCGATCGCCACTCCGATGCCGTCGGTGGAGCCGGTCACCAGTGCGGATCGGCCGTGCAGTCGTGCGGTCATGTGCTGCTCCCCGATAAGAGTCGAAATGGATCCGAAATGGACAGCTCGAACGTCGCACCATAAAATTGGACCGGCAAGTCCAGTCGAGAGGGTGTGCGGTGTGGTCCGGGAGTTGACCCCCAAGGGCAGTGCGACGCGGCAGCGGATCATCGAGGGGGCCGCCGCGGAGATCCGCGAGCTCGGCGTCGTCGCCACCACGCTGGACGACGTGCGGAGAAGGACGGGCACGAGCAAGAGCCAGCTGTTCCACTACTTCCCCGGCGGCAGGGAGGAACTGCTCCTCGCCGTGGCGCGGTACGAGGCCGACCGTGTCCTGACCGACCAGCAGCCACAGCTGGGGGACCTGACGTCCTGGCGCGCCTGGGAGGAATGGCGCGAGGTGCTGGTCGAGCGCTATCGCCGGCAGGGCTGGCACTGCCCGCTGAGCGCGGTGGTCGCACAACTCGGCCGCAGCACTCCGGGAGCTCAGGCGGTCGTCACCGAGATGCTCGACCAATGGCAGGCGGAGATCGCCGAGGGTGTGCGCGCCATGCAGGCGCAGCACGAGATCGACCCCGAACTCGACGCGGACGAGGCCGCCGCCGCGCTCCTGGCCGGCATCCAAGGGGGTGTCATGATCATGCTCTCGACCGGCCGGCTCACCCATCTGGAAGCCGCGCTCGACGTGGCCATCCGGCACCTTCGTGAAACCAGCGCGGCGGGAAGTGTCCGGGCAAGCGGCTAACGTGCGGTCTGTCATCCGCATGCCGGACGGGAACGGTCGTCGTCCCGGGTGAAGGCAGGTTCACGCCGGAGGGAACGCCGTGATCGCAAGTACGCCTGTCGCCCGCTGGACCTGGGGCCGCGACGACGATTCCGCGGACGCCCTCGTCCGGTGCCTGCGCGATCTGCTGGCCGCGTATTCCGTCCTGGCAGCGCACCGGCTCGTGATCGGTGAGCCGAAGGTGCTCCTTACCGTCGCGGAGTCGGGCACGTCGAACAGCCACCTGTTCAGGGGCGAGCTCGCGGCCGCCGGGACACAGGGCTTGGGCGAAGCCGATCGGCTTGCCCGCGAGGTCGCGACCGGCCTCCGCCCCGGAGAGATCGGTGCCGTGGACGCCTCCGCCGACTGCGCCGGCATGCTCGTGGGCGAGACGGAAGAGGTTCCGCAGGCGGGCCTGTTCCGGCTCGGGGCCTCCGCGTTCGCCGGCTTCGCCGGCACGGAACTGGTGACGTTCTCAGACGCCTGGATGCTGTACGACCTCAAAGGGCGTCCCCAGCCCGCCCTGCACGTGGCGAACGCCCCGCGGCTGTCCGCAGCCCTGCGCGAGCTCTCAGAGGTGCTCGGTTCGGAGACCGATCCGGAGGATTCGACCTACTTCGGCAAGCCGACCGAGACCGGTGTCGACAACTTCTTCGATGACGACGGCACCGCGTCCGACGTGTGGACCGGCTTCGAGATTCCGTATCGGAACCGGGTGTTCCACCACACGCCCGGCTTCGCGGCGGGCTACAGGCGCTCGGCCGACGGCGAGGTGCAGTACGTCCCCGTGCACGGCGAGCACGGGGTGCTCGGGTACCGGGCCGGACTCCTGTGGTTGGAGCGCCTGAGCTCCGCGCACGAGGACGGCCTGGCCCCCTCCCGCGCGCTCGCCGAGCTGGCCGGGCTCTCGGCGGAGGAGCGACCCGGCACGCTTCACTTGACCTCGCTGCGCGAGCTCGCGAGCGGGAACTGAGACCGGGCTCATCCCGTACGCGCCCGGGAAGCCGTCGCCGACCCGTGCGAGCCGGCGAAGGCCTGGCTCGACACAGGTCGGCATGTCCGGGGAGAGCCGTCAGGTCTCAGTGGCGATGGTGGTTGTCGGGCTGTGCGGGGTCGCCGGGGTGCTCCAGCCCGGGCACCAGGCGGAGCCGGTGTGCCCGGGCGTGGTCGAGCCAGCGGACGAAGGCCAGACGCCGGGCCGCGTCGAGCAGCCGGTCGCCGGGCTCGGGCGGGTTCCCGGGCTCCCGCGTGCCGAGGAGGGTGACGGTGAGACCGTCGACGGTCACGGTCTGCCCGGGCTCGGTTTCGGCGAGCGCGGCCGCGAGCCGTGCCGGCAACGTGCCGGGGGCCGCGTCGAAGTCGCCGTCCGCCGTGGACAGCCGCCACTCGGGCTCGGCCGGGGGCCGGGCCGTCGCAGCCGCGTAGGCCGCGGCCTGTTCCCCGGGCACCGTCACGTCCGCGGTCACCGCCGCGTAAACGGCTCGTACGGCGCCGCTGCCCTCGAAGGCGGCGGCGGTGATCGAGCCGAGCTCGACGGCGGCGCGCTGGTCGAGACGTACGGGCGGAGCCCCGCCGCCCGTGTCGAGCCCTCGCTCGGCCGCCTCCGCCTCGCACAGCAACTCGGTCAGCATGACCTGGGCGACCCAGCGCGTGAGCTGCCGGTCCTCGGCGCTGCCGGGCTCCGGCAGCGCCGAGGACCGCGGCCCGCCGCGCAGGGCGGCGAGCCGGCGGTCGAGATCGGCCCGCGGGAGCGGCCGGCCGTCGAGCCAGCCGAGCACGGGGCCGACGCCCGGCGCGGACGGTTCGCCGTCCGCGGGGGACGCCGCGTGCGCGTGGCGGTGCCCATGACCGTGCCCGGCGGGCGAGGCCGTGGGGGACGCGTACCCATGACCGCGGCCCACGGCCTCGGAGGACACCTCGTCCCCGGAGCTCACGGGCGAGGCCGCGTGCGCCGGACTCATGGGGCCACGACCAGCTCGACCGTCGGGGCGTACTGGCAACGGCCGAACCACATCACCTTGGCCAGCGCCCAGTAGGCGCCGGGGTCGGCGTCACGCGGCACCGTCACGTCGAACGCCGCCGTGTCCGTCGCGCCCGCGGCGAGGGTGAACCCGCGTACCGGAGCGGTGACCGCGTCCCACGTACCCCAGGGCGACACGACCTGGAGCTCTCCGCGGATCTCGCCCCGGGTGCGGTTGGCGAGGGTCACTTCGAGCACCGCGTGGCCGCCGGGAGCGACCCGCACGGTCGTGGAGACGACGTCGACCGACAGTCCCGTGTCCCGTCCGGTCGTGGCCGTCGTCCCCTGCGCCGCCGCCCAGTCCTCGGGGATGTCGCCCGGCACGGGCAGGAACGCGGGAAGGTCGCCGACCGCGATCGTCACGACGTCCTCGATGCTCTGGCCGTCGTGGTCGATGCGGGCGGCGAGGAAGTACAGCCCCGGTTCGGTTCCCGCGGGCGGCGTCAGCGTCACCGGGAACCGCACGTGACCGTCGGGCTCGAGCCGGTACGGGCGACGGGCCGGGGTCACCGACCACCCGTCCGGGGCGATCAGCTCGGCGGTGCCCTCCACCGGAGCGTCCCGCAGCTGCGAGGCGATCACCACCGACGCCTCGACGGGCTCGCCGTCCGTGCGGAGCAGGCCGGGGGAGACCGCCACGGACACGGGCAGGTAGCCGATCGGGGCGGGACCGCGGTTGTGCAGCCAGTACCGCGCGTGGACGGGCTGGGCGGCCTCAGCCGACGGGCCCAGGGAGCCGTCGCCCCGGCGGGCCGACGCCGGCACGCCGACGACGGTCGCGACCTCGCTCCCGGAGAGCTCGACGGCCCCCGTGAGCGGCTCGCCCCGGCGCTCGAGCAGGTCGGCGGCGTACATGCCGGTGAAGGCCAGCGCCCCGCCGAGTGTCGCGGCCGACCCCATGCCGGTCGACTCGACGAGGCGCAGCGTGACGCCGCGTGCCGGGTCCTGCGGGTCGGCGGAGCCGCGGGCGATGGGATCGCCGCTGGGCTTCACCGTGCCGAGGAGCACCTCACGGGCGGGCTCGACCCGTACGTACGACCGTGTGGCGGGCAGCGACCCCTCGTGGGTGCCGGCGACGCGGGCGTACAGCGGGTGGTTGAACTCCTGCCCCTGCGCGGGCAGGGTGACCGCGCGCCAGTCGCCGTCCCCCGAGACGAGCGCGTAGGAGAAGTCGTGCGTCCAGTGCTGCAACTGGAAGGACGTGCCGTCGGGGGCGGTGCGCTTGGGCGGGTCGATCCACACGCCCGAGGGCCAGCCGGTGCACGAGCGCATGAGCGACAGGTGCAGGGCGCCGGTCGGGTCGACGGCGAACCCGGGCAACCCGAACGTCAGCAGGGCGACCGTGTGATCGGTGAGCACCTCCGACGACGGGATCGGCCGCGGGGAGACCGCCGAGACGCGGGCGTCCGCGAGGTCGTCCGCCAGGGCCGCGACATCGGTGACCACGAGGGCGGGCAGCGCCCGCAGGTCGCGCAGGTCGGCGTTGGGCTGCCACATCTCGTGCAGCGGCTTGTCCGCGGGGACCCAGACGCGGCCGTGCGCGGCCAGCGTGGCGGCGTAGTCCGCGCCGGCGCGCTCGAGCAGGTCGCGGGTGGCCTCGTTGGCCTCGGGCCCGCCGATCAGGACGCGGAAGTCCGGCAGGTTGGAGTCGACGTCGAGCCAGCCGTACCTGGCCCATTCGGCGCTCGCGGTCGTCGCGGTCACGCCGACCTTGGCCAGGGCGACCACCAGGTCCCGCGCGGCGGGGGCGTCGGCGAGCGACGGCACGACGACCTCGGCGACGCCGAGCGCGCGCTCACCCAGCGACGTGCCGTCGGGGTCGGTCAGCGAGACGCGGGCGGTCGAGCTGAGCCCGAACCAGGTGTTCGCCGGGTTGTCGAGCGTCCACGGCGCGTCGGCGACGTCCACGTCCGGCAGGGCGAAGCCCCGTCCGACGACGGCGTCGGCCACCTCGCTCACGGGCAGCGCGCCCGGCAGGTCGACCGGGAACCGCACCCGCAGCAGCCGGTCGGCGCCGGCGTGGTCGACGACGCGGGTGGCGCAGTCGACCCGGTCGACGCCGTGCCACAACGTGACGGTCTGCCGGTAGTTCAGGCCGTCGACGGTGCCGGTGACGACGAGGCGCGAGCCCAGCGGGCTCGTCTCGGCCCGGACGGTCGCGGGGGAGCCGGCGGAGCCGACGACCGGCCCGCGCGGCACCAGGTGCCACGGGCCCTCGCCGAAGTCGGGGTGCGCCGAGTACTCCTCGTACACCCGCAGCTCGTTGGCGACGTGGCCGTCGCGGACCAGCTCGCGGCCGGACGCCTTGTCGTAGACGCTGTTCAGGCCGCCGCCCCTGGCCGAGTCGGCGCTCACGCGGTAGCGCGCGTTCTCGATGGCCTCGCCGTCGACCGGGGTCCACGCGGGCTCGGCCGAGGAGGCTCCCGGCAGGAGCCGCCACGTGCGCCAGCCCATGGCCGGCACGGCGTCCGCGAAGAACCGCAGGGTGCCCCGGTCGATCACGCACGCCACCTCGGCGCCCGTGTCGTCGACGACGCGCCCGCCGTCGACGTCCTGCGGGAGCCGTACGGTGACCAGGGCCGAGCGATCGAACGACAGCGTGTTCGCGACGACGAGGGGGACGCCGTCGCCGGTCGTGTCGATCCGGCCCGCGAGGGCGTCGAGGGCGGTGTCCCGCACGGTCGCGGCGAGGTCGTGCGCCTCCCGCCAGCCGGACAACAGGTCGATGTAGACCTGGTCGGACTCCGAGCCGGTGATCGCGTCGTGGTGGGCGCCGTAGGCGAGCTGGCGCCACACCTTGTCGAGCGCCGCGCCGGGGTAGGCCCCGAGCCCCTCCAGCGCCGCGAGGGTGGCGAGCTTCTCGGCGTCGACGGCGGCGACCTCGCCCGCCCGCTGGGCCTGCTTCGTGTCGATGTACGACACGTCCTTGCCGGTATAGATCGGGTTCATGTCCCGGGTCTGCGGGCTCGGCCTGCGGCCGGTCGCCTCCAGCTCGGCCCGGACGGCGTCGAGGAAGTCGCGCGGTGTGCCGCAGACGAACCTCGGCCACACGTACTTGGCGGCCCACGAACGGTGGATCTCGGTGACCCACTTGTTCGGCGGCGTGTAGTCGGTGCCCACCGGCAGCAGCAGGTTCTTCGTGGCCCCGACCGGCTTGATCTTGGCGTACAGCTCGTAGACGGCCTGCTCCGCCGACTCCAGGTCGGGGGAGGAGTCCATCCACCAGCCGGCGGAGTAGTGGTGCGGCATGAAGTGGGTGAGCACCCCGCGGCCGGACGGAGAGATCCACTCGAACTCGCTCGGGAACTGCATGACCCGCGCGTCGTTCTTCGACTCGCGGAAGTTCTTCTGGATCGGCCCCCACTGGTGGAACGGCCCGCGCGCCCACGCCGAGCCCGTCAGCCCCGCGGCGTCCAGATAACCGGGGAACTGCGGGTCGTGGCCGAAGACGTCGAGCTGCCAGGCGGTCTGCGGGTCGCCGCCGAGGATGTCCCGCTGGTAGCCGACGCCGTAGACGATGTTGCGGATGGTCGTCTCCGCGCCGGTGAGGTTGGTGTTCGGCTCGTTGTACGTGCCGCCGACCAGCTCGACCTGGCCGCGCTCCATCAGCAGGCGCAGGTCGGCCCGGCGCTCGGGGTGCAGGTCGAAGTACGGCTTCAGGTAGTCGATCTCCGCCAGCACGAACTTGTAGACCGGGTCGCGCAGCGCCAGGTCGAGGTGCGCGTCGACGAGCGCGAAGCCGTTGCGCTCCCACAGCGGGCGCGTGGTCGCGTCGCCGGACAGCAGCTCCCACGGCGAGGTGTAGGCCGCCTGGGTGTTCCACCAGACCGGGTCGTAGTGGAAGTGCGAGACCAGGAACATCGTCCAGCCGGGCTCGGCCACGGTGACGACGGCCTCGGCGCTCGCCTCCCCGGCCGTCACGGTCACGGGCAGCTCGGCCCCGGCCGCCGCGCCGGCGATCTCGAGGGGGACCTCGACCGGTCCCGTGCCGGTGGCCTCGCCCGAGACCCCCGGCCCCGCGACGGTGACGAGGACCGGCGGTCCCTCGATCGTCACACGGAGCACCTGTCGTGGCGCGTCCTCCGTGCCCACGAACAGGTCGGTGGATTCCACGGCGGTGATGGTGACCGGCACGTGCGTAGGTCCTTTCTATCGGTGAGCCGGCCGCCCCCAGCGGGGACGGCCGGCGGGTGCTGCGGGGGTCAGGCTCCCCAGGCCTCGAACTCGTTGATGCGGGCCGCGGGGTCACTGCCTTGTGTGGGCTTCGTGACGTTCAGGCGAACGTACCGCGCGCTGACAGACACAGGAGAGGTGGTGATCGCCGACGTGTTGCCGGTGACCGTCACAGCGGTGGTCCACGGGTCGGTGGCCGAGGAGCGGACCTGGATGGTGTAGTCGCTCGTGTTCGACGACGCCCCCTCGCCTCCCGCCTCGGCGTGCTTCACCACGAACCGGTTGAGCGAACGCACCGATCCGAGGTCGACCTCCAGCCACTTGTCGGCGGTCAGCGCGCACCACTTGTCGGCCACGTTGCCGTTGACGGCCTTCTCCGGGCCCTCACCGGCGTTGCACATGCTCGACGCGGTCGCCGGCTGGTCCAGCGCCAGGTTCGTCTCGGTCGGCGGCGTCCCGGTCCACGCCACCGTCGTCCTGGCGGCGTGGGACCGGCCGTACTCCGTGGAGACCGCCTCGACCTCGATGGTCGTGGACGTCTCCGCGCCCGCCCGGTCGAGCCGCGGCACGAAGTAGACGGTATTGGGGGTTGCCCCGAGGTAGGTCCGGGTGCCGTCGGCGTTGCGCCGGTACACGTCGTAGTGGTGAATCGACCCGTGGGCGGACGGCTTCCAGGACAGACGCAGCGACTTGCGGGTCGCCGTCACGTCCGCCGTGCCGAGCACGGTCGCCTTCGTCGGCGGGGCCGGGCGCTCCACCGGGCCGTCGTACACCGCGATCTGGCCGACCCGCACGTCGTAGGAGTCGACGGTCGTGGGCGCGGAGGCCTGCAGTCCGATCTGCGCGATCGTCCGGCCGGCGAACTTCGACAGGTCGAGCGTCTTGCGCTCCCACCCGGCGCCGCTCGTCGGGCCGAGGTCGAGCGTCGTGAACGTCGTCGGCGCGTCGGCGAAGGCGACCGCCGCCTTCAGGTGTGTCTCTCCCGCGGCGGGGGTCTTCACCACGACCGACAGCTTGGTACGGCGGGCCAGCGGCAGCTTGGTCTCGTAGAGCCGGACCGTGTTGGCGGTGTCCAGTTTGCCGGTCAGCCGAAGCGACGAGCCGCCCTCGTAGGCGTCGCCGAAGTCGAGCGACGGGGTGAGCCTGGAGCCGTCGGACGTCACCAGCCAGCGGTAGGTCGGCAGCACGTCCTGCAGGGAGAGGTTGTTCCAGCCGCCGGTGCGCACGCGCACGCCGCCGACGTTGTAGAAGTCGCCCTGGCCGGTGTTGAAGCCGGTGACGAACGGCTTGGCCGTGATCGGCGTCGACTCGGCGGCGTAGGTGGCCAGGCCCTTCCACGACGAGGTGGTGGCGGTGTTCGAGGGGTCGGCGTTGGCGCCCACCCAGTAGCGCGAGTCCCTCTTGTAGAAGTCGGAGCGGCTGGTGGACGACTTCCACGTCCACTCCGGCCGGTAGAGGCCGAGCGAGGTGACGTGCGGCTGTCCCGGCGGGAACAGCGCGTCCCACGAGACGAAGGTGTTGTATCCGTTCGCCTCGGTGTCGATGCCGGAGTACAGGTCGTACTCGCTGCGGCCGAGCGCCCGGGCGGCGTCCCGCGAGGAGGACAGACCGGACGCCGACCACCAGAAGTTGAGGAACATCGAGTCCGACACCTTGGCCGGGTCGGACAGGAACGCGTCGTTGGCGGGGGTGAGCGCGTTCTGCCAGTTGACCTGGCCGTTCTCGGTCATCGCGTCGTACCACATGAAGTCGACCGACCGGCTCTTGCCCTTGGCGTACTTGACCAGGTCGCGCATCGACGTCGCCAGCGCGGTGTCCCCGCCCTCGGTCTCCTGGTTGATGAACCAGCCGTCGAACCCGTAGTACTTCGCGACCTCGACGAGCTTGTCGGCGACGGGGAAGTTCGAGCCCGACTTCTGCGTGAAGTCCTTGACCCACTGCAGCTGCCCGCCGTACACGCCGGGCGGGAAGAAGACCGTGCCGTAGACCTTGACGCCGTTGCGGTGCGCGGCGTCGATGACCGTGGCGTTCGGCGCGAGGATCAGGCCCTCACTCGCCGACCCGCCCCAGAAGACCAGTGTGTCGACGTACTGCCAGTAGCCGAACGCGTAGTAGTTGGCGTCGAGCGACCCCTGGGAGGGGTTGTTCGAGGTGGGCGCGAAGGAGACCAGCGACGCCACGCGGCCCTCTCCGGCGCGGGCGTTGGCGTTGGCCTTCAGCGCCGGGTCGGTGGTCCGCGGCCGGAGGGGCACCTGTGACCGGTTGAACTTCGCGTCGGGATCCGCGGCCGGGTTCCAGTCGAGGATCGTGTTCGGGTACCAGTACGAGGCGTACGGCTGGGCGCCGCTGCCGCCGGGCGCCGCGGGCCCGTGGTGAGACGTGGAGCGGGCATCGGCGGGCCCGGCACCGAGCGCGGTGCCGAGCGCGGTTGTCGTCAGGGCCGCGCAGAGCACGGCCAACAGACGTCGTCGCATGTGGGGGGTTCCTTCCCTATGGCGGGGACGGGGCGTTGCCGCCCTGGTCCGGCCGGGTCACGGCGGAGCCAGGGCCTTACCGCTGGTCGTGGATCACGCCGGGGTGAGGACGGTGTCGATCCCGCGAGCGGTGAGGTACTCGGAGTCGGCCGCACGCGCGGAGCCGACGATCGCGAGCGGACCGGCCTTGCGCAGCCGGACCCACTCGCTGTGGAAGGCACTGCCCGGGGCGACCTCTCCCCGCCGCTCGGGCTGGGCGCGCAGGTCGACGTCGCACACCAGTGCGGGCCGCGACGCGGGGGCCGCGCGGTCGGCGCGCCGCTCGCGGACGAGCGCGGCGAGTTCCCGGGTGGCGGGCTTGATCTCGTGGTCGACGGTGAACAGGCCCAGGTCGTACTCGCGGTCGGGGAAGTCGGCGAGGCTCCGGTCGAGGTCGTGCGAGCACCACCAGGTGACGCCCCACAGGGCGGGGTTGCGGGTGACCGCGTCGAGCATCTCCCGGACGAAGGCCGGCGCGTCGTGCTCGCCGATGTCCGGGCGCGGCGCCCCCACCTCCTGCAGCCAGACCGGCCGCGCCGGGTCCGGGGCGGTCGCCGCCGCCAGCTCCACGAGGTAGTCCGCGTGGGAGACGGTCGCGGGGCCGAGCGGGCCGTCGATCGCGGAGACGCCGTTGAACACCCAGGAGTGCACCGTCGTCAGGTCGCCGAGGTCGACGTTGTCGGCCGGGGCGAACGGGTGCCCGGGGTCGTACCACGTGCCGTCGTACAGCGAGTACAGGCTGAGCAGGTGGGGGGCCGCGGTGCGGGCGACGTCGACCAGTTCGGCGGCCCACTGCGAGGACGCCTCAAGAGTGGTGGGGTTCGAGGGCCACAGGTTGTTGACCTCGTTGCCCAGCGTCACGGCGAAGACGTTGCCGCGGGTCGCGACGGCCCGGGTGAGCCGGTCGACGTACTCCGCGATGCCGTCGCGCACGGCCGCGTCGGTGAACAGGCTCCGCTGGTGCCAGGTGAGCACCCACGACGGCAGGAAGTCGAAGCTGGACAGGTGGCCCTGGAGCAGGTCGACCGAGACGTCCAGGTCGAACTCGGCGGCCACGTCGATCAGGGCCAGCAGGTCGTCGATGCCACGCTGCCGGATCAGCGTCCGGTTGGGCTGGATCCACGGCCAGATCGGGAAGACGCGGACGTGGTCGAGCCCGATTCCCGCCAGGTCGGCGAAGTCGCGCCGGGCGGCGTCGGCCGAGAAGTCGAGCCAGCTGTAGAACCAGCCCGACGAGGGCACGTAGTTCGCCCCGAAACGCAGAGTGGATGGGCCTGGTGGTTGCGGTGTCACTCGTCCTCCGGCTGCGGTGGCGCCGGGCAGGGATCGCCAGGCGCTTCGACCGCCCGCAGCCTAAACCGTTTTAGCTATCCTGCCAAGGCCGGGGGCGCCGTGCTCTCCCGCACCGCCAGTCGCGGCGTCGGGGTCCTGCGGTCCCTCCGCAGGCCCGGTTCGGCGATGATGGCCAGCAGCGATTCGGCGACCTCGGTGCCGAGCGCGAACGTGTCACGCGTGAGCGCGGTCAGCGCCGGATGCACGATCCGCGTGAGCACCGAGTCGTCGAAGGCGATGATCGACAGGTCGCCGGGGACCGCCACCCCCATCTCGCCGGCGACCCCCAGCCCGGCGACGGCCATCAGGTCGCTGTCGTACACGATCGCCGTGGGCCGCCGGGGACGGGACAGCAGCATGCGGGTGGTCGCGGCGCCTTCGGCGTCGCTGAAGTCGGTGGGCAGCGAGGAGACCTCCGCCAGGCCGAGCCGCCGCGCGGAGTCGCGCAGCGCGCGCATGCGGCGCTGGGTGTGCTGGAAGGTGGGAAGGCCGGCGACGTGGGCGATGCGCCGGTGGCCCAGCGCGGCGAGGTAGTCGGCGATCGACAACATCGCCTCGCGGTCGTCGGCCCACACGCTGGACAGCGAGCCGTGGCGGCCGGGGCCGCCGAGCACCACCGCGGGCACGCCGAGACCCTCGACCACCTCCACGCGCGTGTCCCTGACCTTGAGGTCGACCAGGATGAACCCGTCGACCCGATGCTCGGAGGCCCAGCGCCGGTACACCTCGATCTCGGCCTCGGTGTCCTCGACGACGAGCAGTTCCAGCGCGACGGACTGCGCCGACAGCCCGGCCTGCAGGCCGGACAGCAACTGGGCGAAGAACGGCTCGACCCCGAGGGTGCGGGCCGGGCGGGCGATGACGAGCCCGACCGCCCCCGCGCGGGCGCCGCCCAGGGCGCGGGCCGCGGTGTGCGGCCGCCAGTTCATCTCCTCGGCGACCTGCAGGATGCGGGCCCGGGTGGCCTCGCTGACGCCGGGGCGGCCGTTGAGCGCGAACGACACCGCACCCTTGGAGACCCCGACGCGGCGGGCGATGTCATCGATGGTCGGTCGCGCCACGTCTGTGCCTTTCTTCGTTCGTGCTGGTCGGCACGTTGCAACAGGAGCCCCCGACAGGTGCATTATCGCCAGGTGAACGCCGCTGCGGGGCTCCGCGCGGGAGCGCGTCGCGCCGATTCCCCCGTCCGTCACGGGTTCGCGTCATCTCTTGACACCGAAGTCTAGTGGGGGGATAGTCCCCAGTCACTAGAGCGGTTTAGTAGTCGGCCGCAGCGGACGGGGCCGCGGGGCGTCGGCTCACAAATTCCGGATCGCTCAGCGCATGGCAGGAGAAGTGATGCGAATTCATGGGATAAAGCTGGTCGCCGCCGCGGCGGGGCTGGCGGCGCTCGCGGGGTGCGGGCTTGGAGGGGCCGACACGTCGAGCACCCCGACCGCGAACGCCTCGGGCGCGGTGACCGGCAAGGTCAGCCTGCAGACCTGGGCGCTCAAGCCCAAGTTCACCGACTACGTGCAGGGCGTCATCGACTCGTTCGAGAAGAAGTACCCCGGGACCCAGGTCGAGTGGCTCGACCAGCCCGGCGACGGCTACGCCGAGAAGGTGCTGAGCCAGGCCTCGGGCGGCAGCCTGCCCGACGTGACGAACCTGCCGCCGGACTTCGCGCTGCCGCTGGTCAAGCAGGGCCTGCTGCTCGACGTGGCCAAGGCCGACCCGAAGGTGAACGAGGAGTACGTCCCCGGAGGCGTCGACGGGTACAAGTACGCCGGGTACGAGGGCGTCTACGGCTACCCGTGGTACCTCAACACCGACGTCAACTACTGGAACTCCGAGCTGCTCTCGAAGTACGGGCTCGACGCGAAGACGCCGCCGACCACTCTCGACGAGCTCATCACCGCGGCGAAGACGGTGAAGGACAAGTCCGGCGGCAAGGTCTACCTCATGAGCCGCAAGCCGACCCTCATCGACCTCACCAACGCCGGTGTCCCGGTCATGTCGGCGGACGGCAAGAGTTTCACCTTCAACACCCCCGAGGCCGCCGCGATCCTCGACAAGTACCGCGACGCCTTCAAGGACAAGTTGATGCCGCGTGACGTGCTGACCACCAAGTACGCCGGCAACACGCAGCTGTTCAACTCCCAGACGGTGGCGTGGACCACCGCGGGCGGCAACTACATCACCAGCCTCGCCGCCGAGGGCAACCCGACGCTCGCGCCCAAGGTCGTGCCGTCGCAGGCGTTCGGCACCCCGCCGCTCTACGTCCAGGGGCTGTCGATCTCCAAGTCGACCAAGAACCTCCCGGCCGCGATCGCGCTCGCTCGGTGGGTCACCAGCGCGGAGAACCAGGCCGCCTTCGCGCACCTCGTCAACATCTTCCCGAGCACCAAGGCCTCGGCGAACGACCCGTTCTTCAGCAAGAGCGACGGCACGAACTCCGGCGACGCCAAGGTGATCGCGTTCAACTCGCTCTCCACTGCGAAGATCCTGCAGCCCGTCCAGGTCACCCAGGCGATGGCCGACTTCGTCGACCAGCAGTTCGCCCTCGCGATCAACGGTGAGGAGCCGTCGCAGAAGGCGCTCGACGACGCCGTCGCCAAGTGCAACCAGCTTCTCAACGGCTGACGTCACGCTCGTCCGCGTACGGGGACCCGCCTCGGCAGGGGGTCCCCGTACGCGGCGCGCAGGAGATCAAATGACACACAAGCGCTGGTTCACCCCATGGCTGCTCATCGCCCCCGCGGCGGTGTGGCTCGTGGTCTTCAACGCCGTACCGGCGATCAACACGGTGATCCTCTCGTTCACCAACGCCAAGCCGCTCGGCGGCGGGCAGTTCATCGGGTTCGGCAACTACACCCGCATGCTCGACGACCAGCAGCTCGTGGACGCGCTGATCAACAGCATCGTCTACATGGTGGTCTGCGTTCCGCTGCTGACGCTGCTGCCGCTCCTGCTCGCGGTGCTGGTCGAGAAGAAGCTGCGCGGCATCGCGTTCTTCCGCATCGCGTTCTACACCCCCGTGATCGCCTCGGCGGTCGTGGTCGCGCTCATCTGGGGCTGGCTGCTCAACGACCGGGGAGTCATCAACGGGATGGCGGAGCGGCTCGGCTTCCTGAGCGACCCGTTGCCGTTCCTCACCGACCGCTGGCTGCTGCTGATCAGCGCGATCAGCCTGACCGTGTGGAAGGGCCTCGGCTACTACATGATCATTTACATGTCGGCGCTCGGCAACGTGAGCCGTGAGCTCCACGAGGCCGCCGCCGTCGACGGGGCCGGGCCCGTGCGCCGGTTCTTCTCCGTCACCGTGCCCGGCGTGCGCAACACGATGCTCCTCATCACGGTGCTGATCTCCGTCTTCGCGCTTCGGGTCTTCTCCGAGCTGTACATCCTGTCGAACGGCACCGGCGGGCCCGGCGGCCGCGACATGTCGCTCGTGATGCTCATCCAGCTGTACGGCCAGGGCCTCACCGGGCATCTCGGGTACGCCTCCGCGCTCAGCGTCCTGCTGTTCGTCGTCACGGTCGGCCCGATGTTGTTCCTGGCACGGCTCAACCGGAAGGAGTCGTAGCGATGGCCCGGAGTGGTCGCGGGTTCAACACGATCTCGCCGGCGGAGAAGGTGGTCCGATACACCCTTCTCCTGGTCGTGCTGGTCATCACGGTGGGCCCGTTCCTGTGGCAGCTTTCCACGTCGCTCAAGAGCGTCAGCGAGGACGTGTTCACGCAGACGCCCACCTTCGTCCCCCAGCACCCGACGTTGTCGAACTACGCCGAGGTCGCCAAGACGATCCCCGTCTGGTCGTACGCCGGCAACTCGCTGATCGTCGCCATCCTCGTCGTCGCGGGGAACGCGATCGGGGCGACGCTCGCCGGGTTCGCGCTGGCCAAGCTGCGCTTCCGGGGCTCGAAGCTGGTGCTCGGGCTCTTCCTCGCGACGCTGATCCTGCCGAGCGAGGTCACGATCATCTCCCAGTACGTCATCGTGCGCGGGCTCGGCTTCGCCGACTCGCTGATCGGCGTCGCGCTGCCGGGGGCGATCCAGATGCTCAACGTGCTGCTGATGCGCACGGCGTTCCTCTCGATCCCGGCCGACGTCGACGCCGCCGCGATCATCGACGGCGCCACCGCGTGGCAGCGCCTGATCCGCATCGGCCTGCCGAACGTCAAGGGCATGCTGAGCGTCGTGGTGATCTTCTCGTTCATCTTCGCGTGGGACGACTTCCTGTGGCCGCTGATCGTGCTCACCGATCCGGACAAGTACACGCTCACGGTCGGGTTGCAGTACCTCAACGGCACGTTCAGCTCCAACCCCCGCCTCATCGCCGCGGGGACCATGATCGCCTTCCTGCCGATCGTCGTGATCTTCGCGTTGCTTCAGCGGTTCTTCTTCAAGGGCGTCGACGCGGGCGCGATCAAGGGCTGAGACCTGCCGTACGGCGACCGTGCCGGTCGGGCCCGCCCTTCGCCCCCCGGACCGGTCGCCGTACGGCACCCGCGTCGCGAAAGACCCAGGTACGGTCATGCGACCGTACGGGCGTGCTCAGCGCAGAACGGCGTCGGCGACGGTTTCGTTGATCCAGCTCTCCCACCGGTCGGGCGTCCATCCGCGTTCCACGGTGAGCAGGAAGTAGACCTCGTGGCTGACAAGCGTGAAGACGATGTCGGCGGCTTCCTGCACGGTCAGTTCCGGCCGGAGGGCCTGTTTGTCCCTGAGTTGCTCCACGAGGGTGCGGTGGGCGATGAAGCGCTGCCGCTGGTTGGTCTCCCACTGCGCGGCCATCTCGGGGTCGGCGCCGGCGGCGTCGCGCACCACCTTCATGATCGGTGCGACGCGGCCGAAGATGACGCGGCTGTTGCTCAGCCAGACGGCCAGCGCCCGCCGGCCGTCGGGCTCCTCGCGCACCTGCCGCACCCACGGCCGGTCCAGCATCGGTATCGGCTCGTCGTCGCCGACGGACAGGACGTCGACGACCTCCTTGAGGACCGTGGCCTTGTTGCCGAAATGGAAGTACACGGTCTGCACCGCGACCCCCGCCGCGCCGGCGATCTGATCGAGGGTGGTCGCCGCGTATCCGTGCCGCAGGAACAGTTCCCGGGCCCCGTCGATGATCCGGCGCCGTGTCGCCCTCGCCTGGGCGGCCCGGCGGGTGCCGCCTCCGGTCGTGCTCTTGACGGAGTCCCTCATTCGCTAGAGGCTACTCTAAACAGATTCACTAGAGTCAACTCTAGTGGGCTTCAAGGGGAGGTGGTCATGGACTCGGCGCTCAGGGGCTTCCACCACGTCAAACTGCCGGTGACGGATGTGGTGCGCAGCCGCGACTGGTACGAGCGGGTGCTCGGCCTGCAGACGCACTTGGAGTTCGTCGAAGAGGGCACGCTCATGGGAATCGCCATGCGCGACGCGAAATACACGCTGGACCTGGCCATACGGCACGACCCCGCCAGAGCGGCGGCGCTGGCCGGATTCGACCCGGTCGCCCTGTGCGTGCCGAGCGACCGCGACCTGGACACCTGGAAGCGGCGGCTGGACGATCTGGGGGAACCGCACGGCGGCATCGTGACCGGGCATGTCGGCCACGTGCTCGTCGGCCTGCACGATCCCGACGGCATCGAGATACGGCTCTACGCTCCGGCCGGCTCGGGAGGTTCCGATGAGTTTTGACCCCAGCGGTTACCTGCTCGGCCCCGACGACGGGCCGGATCTGTGGTTCCTGGACACCCGGATGAGCGTGAAGGCCGGCGCGGACCAGACCGGAGGCGCCTTCACCCTCATCGAATGGTCCGCGCCCGCCGGATTCGGGCCGCCCCTGCACATCCACGACCACGAGGACGAGGCGTTCTACGTACTCGACGGCGAGATCACCATCGACTGCGGCGACCACCACTGGACCGCGGGCCCCGGCGACTTCGCGTTCCTGCCCCGCAAGATCCCGCACGCGTTCATCGTCACCGGCGGACCGGTCCGCGGCCTGCAGCTGACCACTCCGTCGGGGTTCGAGCGGTTCATCGCCGAGATCGGCCGCCCCGCCGAACGGCCCGGCCTGCCGGCTCCTGCCCCGCCCGACATCCCCCGGCTGATCGAGGCCGGCACCCGTTACGGCCACCAGATCATCGGCCCGCCCATGTCCGTCGCGCCGGCGG
Organism: Planotetraspora phitsanulokensis; assembly: GCF_016863295.1. Taxonomy (GTDB): domain Bacteria; phylum Actinomycetota; class Actinomycetes; order Streptosporangiales; family Streptosporangiaceae; genus Planotetraspora; species Planotetraspora phitsanulokensis. Next base: position 314,219 of record NZ_BOOP01000004.1, on the reverse strand, counting down.
AGTAGCCGCTCCTCTCAGGATCGCCACCCCGTTTCCCGGCGGCCGTGCCCGACCGACGCCGTCAACTGGACGAGGAAGGCCGGCGTGCCCGACACCCGGATCCGCTGCACGTGGACGGGGGAGAACCCGAGCCGGATCGCCGTGGACAGGCCGCCGGCGTCGGGAAGGAGGACCACGGCCGTCCCGTCAGGTGCGAGGACACGGCGGAGCTCCGTCCACCAGCGGGATGACGACGCGGCGAGCAGGCCTCGGGCGGAGACCTGACCGCCCCACGGCGGGTTGCTCAGCACACGGTCGACGCCGCCGTCCGGCAACGGAAGGCGACCGGCGTCCGCACGGCCGAAGGAGACGGGCAGGCCCGCCGTGTTCCCCTCGGCCGCCCGCAACGCCTCCGCGGACAGGTCGACGCCGACGAACCGGGCCTCCGGCTGCTGATCCACGGCCTCGATCAGCAGGGTCCCCGCACCGCAACACGGGTCGAGAACCGTGTCACCAGGACGGATTCCGGCCATCCCAGCCATGGCGGCGGCCAGGGGAGGACGCAGGGTTCCCGGGACGGAACACCTCTTGTACGGGCGCCGATGCAGGGGCCGGTCCGCGACCCGCAACAGGAGCACGGCCCAGGTGCCGTCGAGGGTCACGCGCCATCCGCCGGCGCCGGCGGGCGGAGCGGTTCCCGCCCGCCGCGAGTGGTAGCGCGTGCCCAGCCGGTGTGCAAGCGCCCGCCCGACGGCGTCCTCGACGTCGTAGCGGTTGAAGTTCCGCCTGCCGAGGAACGACGCCGACACCTCGATGCCGGTGACCGCGCCCGAGCCTCCGTGGCTCTCACGCAGCCGCGTCAGCGCGCCGAGGTCGGCCGCCTCGGCGAGCCGGGCGAGCTCGCCGGCGCTCTGCTTGGCCGTACCGGTGTCCGCGCACCGCGCGGCGAGCAGGAACACGTCGTCGGCGGTGCGCAGCGCGGTGACCTGCGCCGAACCGCCTGTGCGGAAGTGGACCTCGCGGTGCCCGAGGTGGGTGATGACGCCGAGCCCGCGCTGGAGGATCTCGGCGGCGACCGTCGCCTCCAGCCCGTGGACGCACCGCGCCACCAGGGTGGGCCCCGTGACGGCACGGCGAGGCTGCTGGAATTCGGAATGGTGGGGAAACGCGCCAATGCGCATGAGGATCGTTCTTCTCCACGTCGGCCCGGGGCAGCGCTGCGCCACCCCGCCTCGTCGGCGACGGGTCTTCCCTCGCTTCGCCGACGGCGCCTAGCGGAGGTAGAAGAAGAACGTGAACGTCACAACTCGTGATCGTAGGACGCGGGGAACGGCCCGCTCAACCCGATATCCCGCTGGTCGCCCCCAGGGAATGCGCCATGCCGCCGGATGGTTGGCGTCGTCGGCACGCCCGGGGGCGTGCGTGACAGAAAGGTGGGAGCCATGAAGGTCCGCCGGTCCTTGAGGTCGCTGAAGTCGAAGCCCGGAGCGCAGGTGGTGCGCCGGAGGGGCAGCGTCTTCGTCATCAACAGGAAGGACGCCCGGTTCAAGGCGCGTCAGGGCTGACGACGGGATCGCGCTGCACGCCCAGGAGGCTCCAGCGCACCCCCTCGCGGTTCAGCGGGTCGTCGCCGCGCTCGCCGCTATAGACGACCCGCAGGCCGTGGCGTTCCGCGAGGCCGGCCGTCTCCTCCGCCGAGACCTCGAACATCCGCCGCCCCGCGGGCACGGGGCCGTGCCGCAACGACATGACGAGCCGGCCACCGGGGGCCAGCAGAGCGGCGACGCCGTCCATCGCGCGCACCCGCTCCGGCTCGTCGAGATGCATCCAGACTGCGGTCAGAAGGATCAGGTCGAAACGCGTCGCGGCCCGCCTCAATACGGCCAGGTCGGGGAGCGCGTCGTCGACCCATGAGATGCCTGCGGCGGGGTGGAGACGCTGCCCGAGTTCGCGGAGTTCGGCGACCGGTTCGGCCGCGACCACCGTGTGCCCGAGGCCTGCCAGCGCGGCGGCGTCACGGCCAGAGCCCGCTCCGATGTCCAGAACGCGGGCGGGCACCGCCGGGAAAAGGTGGAGCACGTCACGGTGCACGTCGGCGAACGCGACGCTTTCGTACTGCCGGGCCAGCGCGCCGGCCGACTCTCCGTAGCCCGCGGTGGAGGGGATGCGGGTCACGGCCGGGCCGCGGCGGGGGTCACACGTGCGCTGATCACCCGCAAAGGCTACTCAAACGGCTCTGACGCCGCTGATCGTTTTCAGTGGGCCCCCGGTGCCGCCCTCGGGGGCCCACTGGCGTCAGGGGTCTCGGGGTCGTCGTGACGGCCAGGCCCCCGCACCGGCCGGTAACCGCCAGACGACCACGAGGTCCCCCTACGGTGTGAAGGGGGTCGCGGGAGGCACCGAGGACAACACGCGACGGGTGGTCTCCAGGCCCCAGTCGTCGAGGTCCGCGATCCGGTCGGAGGTCGCGCGGAGCCCGCCGAACCGCTCGACGGTCGCGGTCCACTCCTCGCGGCGCTGTACGGCGGGGCGGACGATCAGGCAGTCCGGGTCGTTCACCCACAGGCGGCCGTGCTGCCAGGACCGGCCGGTCGTCGAGAGCGCGGCGGCCTGTTGCGAGGGGTCGGACAGGTCCCCCGTTCCCGCGTCGTACGCCGCGGCGATGTCGGGGGAGACGCGCATGGCGTCGACGAGCCCGGCGCTCGGCAGGATGGGGGCGCCGCTGCCCAGCAGGTACGGCTCCGGCCCGGCCGCCTCGCGGACGAGCGCCAGCCCCTCGCGGTACGCCGCGATCGGCGAGGCGCCCGAATGCCGGGGCCCGGCCAGCGCGCCGGCGTAGAGGAAGTCGAGCTTGAAGTAGTCGAATCCCCATCCGCGCAGGGTCTGGAAGACCTCACGGAGATAGGCGGCCGCGCCCGGGTGCGTGACGTCGAGACCGTACAGGTCCTGGTTCCAGTTGTGGCCGGCGTCGCCCACCAGCCATTCGGGATGCCGGCGGGCGACCTCGCTGCGCGCCCCGACCAGGAACGGCGAGAGCCACAGCCCCGCGCGCCTGCCCTCGGCGTGGATGCGCGCGGCCGTCTCCGGAATCGAGGAGAAGCGCCCCGACGGCGTCAGCCAGTCGCCGATCTCGGCCTCCCAGCCGTCGTCGATCTGGACGACGTCGACCGGCAGGTCGTGTTCGCCCACCGCCCGGAGGTTCTCCAGGACGTCGGCCTCGGTGACGTCCTCGTAGTAGTGGTACCAGGAGCACCACACGGTGGGCGGTCTGCGCAGGGGACCCGTTCCCGCCTCGGCGGCGAAGCCGTCGGCCCACGCGCCGAGCGCGACGTCGAGCGGACCGGGGAAGGTCTTCTCGACGACCTCGTCCGGCCGGTCGGCCGTGATCACCATCTGGTCGCCCACCAGACGGGCCCGGATCGAGGGGACCGTCGCCAGGCCGTCCCTGGCGGCGAACAGCCGTACCGGGCCGTCCGGGTCGGGGGCCACCGCGAGCAGGCCCTCGCCCTGGAACCCGTCGGCGGGGGCGGGGAGACCCGGCCGGTACCGCATCGTCTGCATGACCTGCTGCACCGGCTGGAAGCCGCGGCCCCCGACGGGAAGCGCCGTGGTCGGCGTCCAGCTCTGCCAGCCGTGCGCGTGCACCAGCCCGCGTGCCGGATCGACCGGGATCTCGGCGATCGGATGAAAAATCATCCTTTGGTGGCTCCTCCCGTGAGGCCCTTGACGAAGTGCTTCTGCAAGAACAGGTAGAAGATCAGCACGGGCAGCGTGGCCAGGAACATCAGCGCGAAGACCGTGCCGAAGTCGGCCTGGTACTGGCCGATGGACCGGTAGATGCCGGTGGTGATCGTGGTCCCCTGGGACGGGCCGAGGATGACCAGCGGATCGATGAAGTCGTTCCAGATCCACACGCCCAGGAAGATCAGGACGCTCGCGGTCGCGGGCCGCAGCAGCGGGAACACCACGCGCCAGAAGATGCGCGAACGGCTCGCGCCGTCGATGGCCGCGGCCTCCTCCAGCTCGATCGGGATTCCGCGCAGGAACCCGGTGAAGACGAACACGCCGAACGGGATGTAGTACCCCACGTTGAACAACACCAGGCCCTGCAGGGTGGTCATCAGGCCGAGGGCCCTCAGCACCTGCGTGATCGGCATGAGGATGACCTGTGGCGGGATCATCAGGCCGGACAGCAGCAGGAGCATGGCCACCCTCGCCCACCTGCTGCGCGAGCGCGCGAGGAAGTGCCCGAGCATCGCCGACAGGACCGTGAGCAGGATGATCGACAGCGTGGTGACCAGGATGCTGTTGGACAGGCTCGCCCAGAACAGGTTGTCCGTGCGGGTGAGCAGCCCGGTGATGTTCTCGAGGGTGGGCGGTGCCGGCAGGGACGCCGGCGACTGGGTGATCTTCTCGCCCTGCTTGAACACGTTGACGAGGATCATGTAGAGCGGCACGAGGAAGAACGCGCTGACGACGAGCGCGACGACCGGCCGCAACCACGGCAGGCGGGCGTCCTTCACAGGTTCACCTCCCGGCGGTTGAGGATCCGGAGCGTGACGCCGGCCGCGACCGCGATGATCACGAGCATCACGATGGCCATCGCGGACGCGTAGCCCTGCCGGTTGGCCACCAGGCCGGTCTGCAGGACGTCGTAGGCGATGGTCGCGGTCGTCCCGGTGCCGGGGCCGCCGTGCGTGATCACCTGGATGTGGTCGAAGATCTTGAACGCGGTGATGAGCAGAACCACCGTGTTGATGGTCAGCGAGGGCGCGAGCAGCGGCCAGGTGATCGAGCGGAACCGCCGCACCGGACCGGCGCCGTCGATGGCCGCGGCCTCGGCCAGCTCGTTGGGCACGCCCTGCAGCCCGGCCAGGTACACCACGACGCAGAAGCCGAGCATCTGCCAGGACAGGATGACGGCGATCGAGTACAGCGCGAGCCGGGGATCGGACAGCCAGCCCGGCGGCTGATCCACCCCGAGGGCCCGCAGCGCCTGGTTGAACAGGCCCTCGTCGTCCAGCATGCGCGTCCACACGATGCTCACGACCACCGAGCTGAGCACCATCGGGGTGAAGAACACCGTGCGCAGGGCGTTGTAGAGCCATCCCTTGCGGTCGAGCAGGACGGCGATGCCGAGCCCGGCCACGTTCGGCACGATCACCACGATGACCGTGAGGATCGTGGTGACCCGCAGCGAGGTGAGGAACTCGCTGTCAGTGAACAGCAGCCGGTAGTTCTCCAGGCCGACGAACCTGGTCGGGGGGTTGAACGGGTTGTGGTTGGTGAGGCTGTAGCCGAAGCTGATCGCGATCGGCGCGAGCACGAAACAGGTGTAGACGAGCAGTCCCGGCGCCCCGAACAGCGCGAACGACCGCAGTCGTTGCGCCCACGGCGGGCGGGGCCTCCGCGACCCGGGGGTCGCGGAGGCGGGGACGGATGTCGTCCTGACGTCGACTGCCATCGGTCAGGACGCCTTGGCCCACTCGTCGTCGAGGGAGGCCAGCACCTGGTCGACGGTCTTGTTGCCGGTGATGAGGTCCTGGGCGCCCGCCCGCCACTTGTCGACCACGCCGGGTAGCATGCCGTCGTCGCCGGCCTCCCAGCTGAACGCCTGGGTGACGGTGTTGCTCTTCACGCCCTCCTGGTAGAGGTCGTAGCCGAGCTTGAAGACCGCGCCGGTGTCGGCCGGGGGCGTGTATCCCTTGATCGCGGGGTAGAGCCCGTCGTTGTGGACGGAGGCGTCCAGGTTGGTCTGGTCGAGCGTGTACGCCAGCGCGAACTTCTTGGCCTCGGGCAGGTTCTTGGCCGTGGCGCTCACCGACAGGCCGCCGCCGGTGAAGGCGGGCACGACCACGCCGCCGTCGTCGGTCGGCCAGTTGAACGCGCCGATCTCCCATGAGGGCTTGCGCTTGGGGTCGTCGCCCGCCGCGGCGAACCAGTTGCCCATGGGATACATCGCGCCCTTGCCGTCGAGGAAGGCCTGCTCGGTCGCCGCGTAGTCGCGCGAGACGTCCTTCTTGTCGATGTAGCCCTGCTTGGCGAGCTCGGCGAACTTCTCGGTGGCCTTCTTGAAGTCCGGGTCGGTGAACTTCACGCTCCCGGCCCGCCGCTTGGCCATCCAGTCGGGGGTCTTGGCGTACACGTCGGTGGCGATCGTGGCCGTCCAGGCGAGCGTGGAGGCGAAGGGGTCCTTGCCGCCGCCGATCACGAACGGCGTGATGCCCTTCGCCTTGAGCTTGGCGGCGGCGTCGAGCAGCTCGGCGTAGGTCTTCGGCGGAGCGCTGATCCCCGCCTTGGCGAACAGGTCCTTGTTGTAGTAGACGACCGGGATCGTCTGGGTGTTGGTGGGCAGCTGGTAGATCTTGCCCTGGACCGCGCCGTTGTTCGGGAAGTCGAAGTCCTTCAGCTCGTCGGGGGTGAAGGCGGCCATGGCGCCGCTCTCGGCGAACCCGGCGGGGGAGACCGCGATCATCACGTCGGGGAACTGGCCGGAGGCGAGGAGCTGCTTGGCGTAGGACACCCGGTCCTCACTCGGGGCGACCAGCTTCTTCACCGAGATGTCGGGGTACTTGTCGGTCACCCGCTTGATCGCCGCGTCCCACACCTGGGGCGTCAGGTTCGGGGTCTCGAAGACCAGGAAGCTGATCTCCTTCTTGGCCGTGCCGCCGCTCGACTGCGGGGCCTGCTGGTCGCCGACGCTGCACGCGCCGGCCACCATGGTCGTGACGAGAGCCGTCAGTAAAGCTTTGTGCTTCATGACGATGTGCCTTCCGATGAGTGATGAGGGGTGTTTTCTGACGCCGCTGGACGCGGCGAAGCGGTCCCCGACGTTGAGCGGGCAGTTCTGAGCGCGAGCACGGTGTCGTGCGGGTCCCAGGTCGTGATCCCGCTGATGGTGAGACGGCCGTCCGACTGCTCGAACGGCATGCTCCGACCGGTGCGCAGGTCGCGCACCTCGATGACGTGCCGGCTGTCGTCACGGACACGGACCGTGTCGTCGGCCGGCCGGCCGATCACATGGATGTAGCGCCGGTCCGGATCGTCCCCGCGCACGGTGACCTCGGTGGCGGGGCCGGGCCGTACGTCGGCGGGGGAGGGGCGGCGACCGCCTTCGGTCCCGCCGAGCGACTCCCAGATGCCCTCCAGGTAGGACGCCGCGAAGTCGCAGAACGCCTCCTGGTTCGGCGTGAACCGGCCGCCGTGCCGCGACCCGAACCCGAGCAGCGACCTGGTGGAGGAGCCGGCGTTGGCGACGATCCGCCTGACGACCCGGTCGTGGTCGACCTCGGGATCCGAGCCGTCGTACCACCAGCCGCCGGCGACGGTGAAGGCGGATTCGGCCACGCGCGGAAGCGGCCCGTCCGCGGCGAGGCCGGGAACGACCACGTCCATGGCCGTGTCCCCGGGCGGTATGTCCGGATCGTTGCAGGCCAGGATCCAGCCGGGCCGTTCCGCCCGGATCCGGTCGTAGAGGCCGCTCCGCCTCCAGTGGGCGTTCTCCTTGTCGATCCAGAACCCCGCCAGATCCGGATGACGCCGCATGACCTCGGCGAAGTTGTCGGCGGCGAACTCCCCGAATCCGTCGCGGGTGGTCAGGTCCACGGGCCTGCCCTTGTACGCGGAGTAGGCCGCCGAGTCGAGGGACCCGAGGCCGTCCTCGTCGTGCCACTTGGGGTCGTCGGTCATGTAGAGCAGGACTCTAAGGCCCCGGGATGCGGCCGCCGCGACGAGCTCCCCCAGGAAGTCCCGCCGGGTGGCGGGGCTGCCGGGGATCTCCGACGGCCACGCGCGGACGTAGCCCAGCCGGCTGTGGAACGACGCGAGCACCACGTAGCCGGCGTGCAGCTGGACGGCCCGGTCGATCCAGTGGTCCGCGGTCCACCCGTCGGCCGTGACCCGGTCCTCCCAGGCCCGGACGTCCGTGAACGGAGGCGAGGTGCGCATGCCCCAATGGAGGAACAGGCCGATCACGTCGTCCCTCAGCCACGCCTGGCGGCTGAGGGCCAGAGCGGCGAGGTCGGCGCCGGAGGCCTGGACGAGCTCATTCCGCCGGATCACGACACTCCCTCGTTACCGCTCACGTGAGCGCTCACGGAGAGACATTCTTCCAACAGACCGCGAATGTCAAGAGTGAGTGATCAGGCAGAGGCCCGCACGACCAGTTGCGGTTCGATAACGGCCTCGGGGATCTCGTCCTCGCTCATGCCGCCGAGCAGCAGCGCCGCCTGTTCGACGGCGATCTCGCCCAGTCGGCGCTTGTCGATGTGGAGCGTGGTCAGCGGAGGCTCCACGAGTTCGCCGATGCTCAGTCCGTCGAAGCCGAGGAACGCGCAGTCCTCCGGCACGCGCAGGCCGAGCGCGCGGGCCCGCAACTGGGCGCCGATGGCGATCAGGTCGTTGTAGGCGAACACCGCCGTGACGTCCCGGTGCGCCGACAGCAGCCGCTCCATCGCCGCCGCGCCGCCGTCGATCGAGTTGTGCGCGGGCTGGATCCAGTCGACGTCGACCGGAATCCCGTGCTCGCCCATCACCTTGAGGTACAGCTCGCGCCGGGTGTTCTGCGCCTCGGCCGACAGGTACGCCTCGTCGTCCAGCATCGCGATCCGGCGGTGTCCCCGGTCGATCAGGTACTCCAGGCCCCGCCGTGCCCCGCCCTCGAAGTCGATCCGCACGCCGGGCACCGCGGGGGCCCTGCCGCCCTTGTCCAGCAGCACGAACGGGAGGTTGCCGGCCGTCGCCTTGGCGATCGCCTCGTGATGGAGCAGGAAGGCCACGCCCGCGTCCACCTGGTCGAAGAGCATGTCGACGACTTCCAGTTCCTTGCGGCGTTCCGAGCCGGTGTTGTAGACGACGACCTGCCAGCCGCGGCGTTCTGCGGCCTCCAGCACGCCCGCCGTCACCTCGGGGAAGAACGGGTTCAGCACGTCGGCGATGACCAGTCCGACGGTGATCAGATCCTGGCGGACCAGGCCCCGGGCGAACCGGCTCGGCCGGTAGCCCATCGCCTGGGCCGCGTCGAGGACCCGCCGGCGGGTCTCGGGATCTATCTCGGACTTGTTGTTGATCGCCCGGGACACGGTCTGGCGGGAGACTCCGGTCGCCTGCGCCACCTGGTCGATGGTGACCCGAGGTTTTCTGTTGGTCGGCACGTTGGGACTGTAACCTCCCTGGACGCCTTCGGCGTATCGGGCGGCTCACAGGGATGAGATCTGAAAGGCCGCGTGACCTCACACATCCGATGTATGCGTGGTCATCTCCGCGAGTTCTCGCCCCGCCTGACCGTTGACAGTCGCCTCGTTTGTGTGGGATCACAGTCCACAGATCCAATCTTTGCGATCCGAAAAGCTTGCCGTGAGCGCTCACGGCGGCCAGCCGGGTCGCACGCGCCGACGCGGATCCCGGAGATGGTGAAGGTCGTCGGCAAAGCCCCCGTGAGCGCTCACGGGGGCGACACAAGACAGTCGAGATCGCAGGCTCGAAGGAGTTCCTCATGGTCAACGCCTTATCCGGCGACGGCGATCGGATGACGAGACGAAGGCGGCGCACGGTCGCGGTGGCTGTCGCCGCGATGGTCGCCCTCGTCCTGAACATGATCACGGTCGGTCCCGCCCGCGCGGATCTCCAGAATCCGCGTCAGGAGTTCCTCCGCAGTTCGGTCGGGGGACTGTTCCTGCACTGGGGCGAGCGCACCGCGCCGCAGCACACCGACTGCGCCCAGTGGGAGGCCGACGTCACCAACGGCGGCTGGACCCCCGACTACTGGCTCGACGAGGCGCAGAAGCTGCACACGCAGTACATCGTGCTCGCCACGTTCCACAGCCGCCTCGGCTACGCGCGGCCGTGGCCGTCCGCCATCCCGGGCAGCTGCAGCACCAAGCGCGACTTCCTCGGTGAACTGGTCGACGCGGCCAAGCCGCGGGGCATGAAGGTCATCCTGTACATGACCGACGACCCGCAGTGGCACACGCAGGGCCTCACGTCCGGAAGCTGGCTCGACTCGGCGGCGTACTCCGCATACAAGGGGCACGACGTCGACATCACCACCCGTGACGGCTTCGGCGAGTTCAGCTACGACAACTTCTTCGAGGTCATGAAGCGCTACCCCGACCTCGGCGGGTTCTGGATCGACAACGACAACGCGTACTGGGAGCGGAACCACCTGTACGAGCAGATCCACCAGCTGCGGCCCAACTACACGCTCAGCAACAACAACGAAGACACTCCAGAAATGGACATGGTCAGCAACGAGCAGAAGACCGGCATGACGCCGTCGTACGACTACCCCCAGGCGGTCTACACGGCGCAGCCGCGGCTCACCGAGGCCGACTTCAAGCTCCCCACGACCGGCAACTGGTGGTACGACGGGGTCGACCCGTCCGTCGACTACCGGGTTTCGCTGGGCCGGCTGATCACCAACGTCGGATCTTCGGTCAAGGCGCTCATGGACGAGCAGGCCATGGTCAACGGCCACTTCCCGCCCAAGCAGGAGGCCTTCAACAACTTCGCCGACGACTACCTCGACCAGATCTGGGAGTCGCTGAACGGGGTCGAGGGCGGCGGATACATGTACGGCGGGCTCGAGCCGGGCGGCTGGAACGACGGCGCCCACGGCGTCACCACGATCAGCCGGACGGACCCGAACCTCCACTACATCCACGTGGTGACGCCGCCCACCGGGACCACCACCCTGAAGCTGGGCGACAACGGCTACAAGATCAAGAGTGTCACCAACCTGCGCACCGGCGCCGAGCTGAAGTTCTCCCAGTCGAACGGCACCCTCGCCATCACCGGAATCTCCGAATGGGATCCGTACGACACGGTCCTCAAGGTCACGTCGAACGGGCGTGCCAAGCCGTACCCCGGTGTCACGGTCACGGCGAGCGCGTCCGCGGCCGGCCACGACGCCACGGCCGCCGGTGACGGCGACTACCTGACGTACTGGGACAACAACAAGACGCTGCCGGTCTCGCTCGACTTCGATCTCGGTGACGTCGACCGGGCGCGGTACATCGGGCTCAACCAGCGTGAGGACTCCGTCAGCTACGCGCGGTCGGCGACCGAGCAGTCGGCCCGCATCCGCGACTACGAGGTGTACGCGAGCGACGACGGCGTCAACTGGGGCGCTCCCGTCAAGATCGGCACACTGCCCAGCCAGCGTGGCGTGCAGATCGTCGACCTGCCCCACACCACCGCCCGTCACGTCCGCCTGCGGGTGCTCAGCACCTACGCGGCTTCCACCGACACCACCAGGTACAAGCGGCTCCGCATCGACGAAGCGTGGGTCGGCAACCACTATGTCCGCCATGGGGAGCCGATCGCCGAGGACGGCGCCGGTGGCGGTGTCACGCTGCCGGTCACGATCGAGGCGGAGACCGGCGTGCTGAGCGGGTCCGCCAGGGCAGACGCCTGCCCGGGCTGCTCGGGCGGCGCGAAGGTGCGCTTCATCGGCAACAACACCGCCAACTACGCGACCTACAACGTCAACATGCCGGCCGCCGGTGACAGGCAGTTGACGATCGCCGGAGAGGTGAGCGGAACCCGGTCGTTCTCGGTGAGCGTCAACGGCGGGACGCCCGTTACGGCGACGCTCACAGGCACCACCTGGGACTCGCCCACCACGACGACCGTCACGGTGCCGATGAACGCCGGCATCAACACCCTGAAGTTCTACAACGACACCGCCAACGCCCCTGACCTGGACAGCATCACGATCAGCTGACCAGGCGGCCCGCCCGGAGTCCTCCCCTCCGGGCGGGCCGTTCTCAGCCGGCGTCCTCGGTGAGGCGGCGCCACTCGGCGCTCGCCGCGGCGGTCCACCTGGCGTGCTGCCGCCGGAACAGGCTCGCGGCCCGCGCGCCGCTCCAGCGTGCGGGCAGCAGTTCGCCGGGCAGTTCGGGATCGTCGGACGGGAACCTGCGCCAGGAGTGCACGAGCTCGGTCACCCGCACCAGCGGATCGCGGGACGGCCGTCGCGCGAACTCGGCGAGGAACCGCTCGTAGCTCCTCTCGACGGCGTCGAGATCCCACGCCTGCCTGACCATCCTCGCCAGTTCCCCCGCCCGGTGCTCCGCGTGGAAGATCTGGGCCTCGTCGAGCACGCCCGCCTCCTCGAGGACCCGTTCCGCCTCGGCCGCGCGGTCGCGATGGGTGCTGATCCACACACCGGGAGCGGGGCTGCCGAAGCCGGCCCAGCCGAGGCGGGTTCGCAGCAGGTGCCGCGTCGGCCGGTCGCTCTCCGGCACGCGCGCCAGGACGAGCAGCCAGCCGCCGTCCCATTCGCGCTGCATTCCCTGGAAGCCGTAGATGCGCTCGGCGCCGTCGGTGAGCAGCCGCTCCGCGTCCGGGCTCAGGGTCCACAGTGTGCGGCGGCCCACCCGCTCCGAGGTGAGCCAGCCGTCGGCCGCGGTGCGCATCAGCGCCTGCCTGCTCGCCTTCTCCTCGACGCCCAGCCGGCCGAGCACGTCGATGAACGCCGACGTCCACGCCGATCCGCCCGAAGGCAGGACGAACTCGCCGAGCACGGTGAACAACAGCCCTCGGGCGCTCTCCGCGCCGGCGGCGTGCCTGCGCGACACAGTGGGCGACACCGCGGGCGGCGCAATGGGCGGCGCGGTGGCCGTGCTGTCCGCGGTGATGCCGGCGCTTGTGCCGACGGTGGCGTCAGCCGTGGCGTCGGCCGTGGTCAGGGATGCCGGTGTCGACACTCGATCCTCTCCCGTCGTCCGACGCGACATTCTACGGGCGGCTGACCGCCTGCTGGAGATGTGTAGAAGTTCCCGTCAAAATGCTACAGGTGGTTGACGGATCACAAGATGCCTGTGGAGCATGAGCTGACGGTCGGCATGGTGACGGGAGAAGGATCCATGACCATCACGGCAGGGGCGTCCAGCGCGCCGGACGGCGTGCGGCCGGAGGGGGAAACCGGTCCGCGGACGGCGGTCGGCTTCCAGACGCACCCGTCGCGATATCGCCACTGGCGCCTGTCCGTCGAGGGGCCGGTCGCGACCCTCACCATGGACGTCGACGAGCAGGGCGGCCTCGTCCCCGGATACGAGCTGAAGCTGAACTCCTACGACCTGGGCGTGGACATCGAGCTGTACGACGCGGTGCAGCGGCTGCGGTTCGAGCACCCCGGGGTCCGCACGGTCGTGGTGACCAGCGGCAAGGAGAAGGTCTTCTGCGCGGGCGCGAACATCCGCATGCTCGCCGCCTCGCCGCACGCCTGGAAGGTGAACTTCTGCAAGTTCACCAACGAGACCCGCAACGCGATGGAGGACGCGAGCGCCAACTCGGGCCAGACCTACCTCGCCGCGCTGAACGGCACGGCCTCGGGCGGCGGCTACGAGCTCGCCCTGGCGTGCGAGCACATCATGCTGGTCGACGACCGCTCGTCGGCGGTCTCCCTGCCGGAGTTGCCGCTGCTCGGCGTCCTTCCGGGGACCGGCGGCCTGACCCGGGTGGTCGACAAGCGCCACGTGCGGCGCGACCTCGCGGACTACTTCTCCACCAGGTCCGAGGGGGTGGGCGGCAGGAAGGCCGTGCAGTGGAGGCTCGTCGACGAAGTGGTGCCCAGGCCCAGATGGGACGAGACGGTCGCGGAACGGGCGGCCGCGTTCGCACGGACGTCGGGCCGTCCGGAGGACGCGCCCGGCGTCGTGCTCACCCCGCTGGGCCGGACGCGGACCGGCGACCGGATCTCCTACCGCCACGTGACGGCCGTCCTCGACCGAGCGCGCGGCTGCGCGGAGATCACCGTGCTCGGACCGGACGCCGAACCGCCGCGGACCGTCGCCGGGATCCACGAGCAGGGCGCGGACTTCTGGACGCTCGCCGTCACACGGGAGCTCGACGACCTCATCCTCGATCTGCGCACCAACGAGACCGAGCTGGGCACCTGGGTCGTCCGCACGAAGGGCGACCCCGCGCTGGTCCTCGCGTACGATGCCCTGCTGCTCGACCACGCGGGCGACTGGCTGGTCAACGAGATCGTGCTGTACCTCAAGCGCACGCTCAAACGGCTGGACGTGACCAGCCGCAGCCTCATCGCGCTGATCGAGCCGGGCAGTTGCTTCGCCGGCTCGCTCCTGGAGCCGGCGCTGGCGGCCGACCGCTCCTACCAGTTGTCCGGCGTCTTCGAGGACGCGGACCCCGGCGCGGACCCCGACGCGGACCCCGCCACGGTCGGCGTCGGGCCGATGAACCTGGGGCCGCTGCCCATGGGCAACGGCCTGACCCGCCTCGGCACGAGGTTCTGGGGAGACGCCGGCGCGCTCGCCGCGGCCACGGCGAGCGCGGGGGAGGCGCTGGAGGCGGAGGACGCCGAGCGGCTCGGGCTGGTCACGTTCGCCCCCGACGACATCGACTGGGCGGACGAGGTGCGCATGGCGATCGAGGAGCGGGCCAGCTTCAGCCCGGACGCGCTCACCGGCCTGGAGGCCAACTACCGCTTCGCCGGTCCCGAGACGATCGAGACCAAGATCTTCGGCCGTCTCGCCGCGTGGCAGAACTGGATCTTCTACCGCCCCAACGCCTCCGGCCCCGACGGCGCGCTGCGCAAGTTCGGCACCGGGCAGCGCGCCGACTTCGACAAGAAGCGAGTGTGACGCCGTTGACGACCCCCGCCGACTATTCCGAGAAGATCCCCAACAACGTCGACCTGCACGAGGACCGCCGGCTGCAGCGCGCCCTCGAGTCCTGGCAGCCCAACTTCCTCACCTGGTGGGAGTCGATGGGGCCCACCCTCCCCACCGAGGACGTCTACCTGCGCACGGCCGTGAACGTCGGCCGCGAGGGCTGGGCGCACTTCGGGCACGTCGCGATGAGGGACTACCGCTGGGGCATCTTCCTCGCCGAACGCGACCGCGACCGCCGCGTCGCCTTCGGACAGCACCGGGGCGAGCCGGTGTGGCAGAAGGTGCCGGGGGAGTACCGCGCCGACCTGCGGCGCCTGATCGTCATCCAGGGGGACACCGAACCGGCCTCCGTAGAGCAGCAGCGCAACCTCGGCGCCACCGCGCCCAGCCTCTACGACATGCGCAACCTGTTCCAGGTCAACGTCGAGGAGGGCCGTCACCTGTGGGCGATGGTCTACCTGCTGCACGCGTACTTCGGCCGGGAGGGCCGTGAGGAGGCCGAGGAGTTGCTGCACCGCAACTCCGGCAGCGAGGAGTCCCCCCGCATCCTCGGGGCGTTCAACGAGGAGACCCCGGACTGGCTGTCGTTCTTCATGTTCACCTACTTCACCGACCGGGACGGGAAGTACCAGCTCGGCACCCTCAAGGAGAGCGCGTTCGATCCGCTGTCGCGCACGTGCGAGTTCATGCTCAAGGAGGAGTCGCACCACATGTTCGTCGGGACGACCGGCATCGACCGCGTCGTCGAGCGGACCGCGCAGCTCATGCTGGAGCACGACACCGACGACGTCGGCGGCCTCGGCGGCATCCCGCTGAACGTGATCCAGAAGTACCTGAACTTCCACTACTCGGTGTCGCTCGACCTGTTCGGGTCGGAGACCTCGACCAACGTGGCCAACTACTTCACCGCCGGACTGAAGGGGCGCTGGTCGGAGGAGCGCCGCCGGGACGACCACCGCCTGACCGACGACTCGATGATGGTGGACGCGGTCGTCGACGGCCGGATCGGCCAGACCGAGGTGTCGGCGCTCGTCGGGCTGAACAGCGACCTGCGCCGCGAGTACATCCGCGACTGCCAGAACGGCGTCAACCGGTGGAACAGGATCCTGGAGGAAGCCGGGCTGCCGCAGCGGCTCCACCTGCCGCACACCGCGTTCAACCGGCGGGTCGGCGCGTTCTCCGGCATCGAGGTCACCCCCGAGGGAGAGCTGCTCCCGGTCGAGGAGTGGGAGCGGCGTAAGGGCGCCTGGCTGCCCACCGACCTCGACAAGACCCACGTCCGTTCGCTGATGCGGCCGGTGCACGAGCGGGGGAAGATCGCGGCCTGGATCGCGCCGCCACGTCAGGGCATCAACGGCAAGCCGTTCGACTACGACTACGTCCACCTCGCCTGAAGCCGGACGGTGTGCAATGACCGATCTGTTCAACGCCTGCACGTACCTGCTCGACCGGCACATCGACCGGGGGGACGGCGAGCGCCTGGCGCTGACCGGTGCGCAGGGAGACGTCAGCTACGCCCAGCTGCACGACCGCGTCCGGCGCACCGCCGCCGGGCTGCGCGCCATCGGCCTGCTGCCCGAGCAGCGGCTGCTGATGTTCATGGCGGACTCGCCCGACTTCGTCGTGGTGTTCCTCGCCGCCATGCGCATCGGCGCCGTGCCGGTGCCGGTCTCCACGATGTCGCACGCCGACGGCCTGACCGAGTTGCTCCGCGACTCGCGGGCGCGGTTACTGGCGTTTTCGCCCGAATACGCCGAGGTCGCCGTGGCGGCCGCCGCTGACGCCCCAGAACTGACCGGAATGCTCGTCCGGGAGGGCGGCTCCGTCCGTGAGGCCGAGGCCGGCGTTCCTGTCCACTTCCTCGGCGACCTCCCGGACGACGGTTCCGGCGACGTGGTCTACCCGACCAGCGCGGACTCGCCGGCCTTCTGGCTCTACACGTCCGGCACCACGGGGACGCCGAAGGCCGCGATGCACCGGCACGGATCGATCCGCGTGGTGTGCGAGACCTACGGCGGCCAGGTCCTCGGCATCCGCCCCGGCGACCGGTGCCTGTCGGCCGCCAAGGCGTTCTTCGCGTACGGGCTGGGGAACTCGGTGCTCTTCCCCCTGGCGGTGGGCGCGTCCGCGATCCTCGAAGGCGCGCCCTCACGGCCCGACACACTGGCCGGACGCGCCCGCGAGTACGGCGCGACGTTGTTCTTCGCCGGGCCGACGTTCTTCGCGAACATGTTGCGCGCGGGCCTGCCGCCGGACGCGTTGGGCGGGGTCCGGCTGTGCGCCTCGGCGGGCGAGGCCCTGCCCGCCGCCCTCTACCAGCGGTGGACCTCGCACTTCGGCGTCGACATCCTGGACGGCATCGGCATGACCGAGATGTTGCACATCTTCCTGTCCAACCGCGCGGGCGGCGTACGAGCGGGCACGACGGGCGTCGCGGTGCCCGGCTACGACCTGCGCATCCTCGACGACGAGGGGCGGGAAGCGCCCGTGGGCACCCCGGGGACACTGTTCGTCCGCGGCGAGTCCACCGCCACCGGATACTGGTCGCGCTACGCGGCCTCCCGGCAGGTCTTCCAGGGCGAATGGCTGCGCACCGGCGACACCTACGTCCGGGACGCCGACGGCTACTACACCTGCCTCGGCCGTACCGGGGACATGCTCAAGGCGAGCGGCATCTGGGTCTCGCCCGCCGAGGTCGAGAACCGGCTGCTCGCGCACGAGGCGGTCGCCCAGGCCGTCGTCGTCGCCGCGCGTGACGGCGACGGCCTGGAGAAGCCCGTCGCGTACGTCGTGCTGAGCGAGGGCCGCTCGGCCGGTGAGAGCGAGCTGGTCGAGTTCTGCCGCGCGGGCCTGCCGTCATTCAAACGCCCACGCAAGATCATCTTCGTCGACGGTTATCCCACCACGGCCACCGGCAAGATCCGCCGCGTCGAGTTGCGCGCCATGGCCGCCGAGGTGCTGCTCGACCCGGCCGAGGAGGTCACGCTGTCGTGAACGTCACAGGAACGCGCCCGGGCGGCGCGTGCGAGGTGCGCTGATGCTCGACGGCCGGCCACTCGTGGACGTCCACCTGCACGCCGCCCGGCTGCCCACCCTGAAGCCGGCGTGGCGGCAGTGGGCGCACGACTTCGGCGGGACGCCGGTGCTGGAGCGCGTGTACGACGCGGAGGGCACCGTCGACCCCGTACGGTTCGACGCGTACCTCGAGGAAGAAGGGGTCGACATCGCCCTGGTGCTGGCGGAGTACAGCCCGAAGGTCACCGGGATTCAGCCGATCGAGGACCTGCTGCCGCTGACCGAGCACAATCCCGGCCGCGTGCGGGCGATCGCGAACGTCAACCCGCATCTCCACTATCCCGTGGAGGAGGAACTGCAGCGCCAGATCGAGCTGGGGGCCGTCGCGCTCAAGATCCACCCGGTGCACGCGGGCGTCGCAGCCAACGACCGGTCGCTGTATCCCGCCTATGAGCTGTGCCAGTCCGCCGGCATCCCGCTCGTCGTCCACTGCGGCACGAGCATCTTCCCCGGCTCGTCCAATTCGTTCGCCGACCCGATCCATCTGGACGACGTGCTGCGTGACTTCCGGCGGTTGAACATCGCGCTCGCGCACGGCGGCCGCGGCTGGTGGTACGACGCTGCGGCGTTCATGGCCCTGTCCAACGAGCGGGTCTGGATCGAGTTGTCCGGCCTGCCCCCGTCCCGGCTGCGGGAGTACTACGCGAGGCACAACTGGGACCGTCTCGTCCGCCGGATGATCTTCGGCACTGACTGGCCCGGCATCCCCGGGATCGCGAAGAACGCCCGGGCGATCGCCGCGCTGTGCCCCGACGAGGAGACCGCGGGCCTCGTCCTCGCCGGAAACGCAATCCGCGTCTACAATCTCAAACCCCCCGACCTTTCCGCGTGATCATGCAGATGGCCAGTCCCTCAGACGTGCGCACGCCCGTCTCTGCGTGCACGGTGAAGACGGCCCGTAGCTCAGGCTCTTCCCGCATGATGCGCTCCGCGGGGGTGAAGGTGTCACTGTCCAGCGGCGGACTGAGTGTCGGGCCGTAACATCGCCCGCATGCTTAAGCTCTTCGGACTAACCGGACGTAACGTCTTCCTGGCCGTTGGCACGGGGGCACTCATCCTTGGAGGCCTCTTCTCCTTCGACCTTGGCACCCAACGTGTGGGCAATATCCTCCTTCAGATCGCCTGGATCGCCATGCTTGGCGCGGTGGCCTGTGCAGTCTCCGAGCACCATAAGAAGGAGTAAATGCTCCCGCCGGAAGGCCAGAGGCGGTGAAGCAGCTTGATCAGACCTTCGGCCCGAGCGACCCTTGATCGTCCCCGAGGCGGCTGCCGAAGCGGGGGACGCCAGGCGGCAAACTCCTGTCGTGATCATGCGCGGATTCGAGGGAATGCGCGCTGATCAGCGGTGGCGCTTGTCGTGATCATGCAGGCCGCGCCGCTTGCATGGGGGCACGGGCCGGCCCGTTGGTGACACCGGGCCGGCGGCCCGATGGGTCAGTGCCCGTGGCCCGAGTGGCCGTTGTCGTGGTGGTCGTCCTTGCCGTCATGCCCGTTGCCGTGCCCGCTGTTGTGCCCGTTGTCGTGGCCGTGGTCGTCGCGGCCGTGGTGCCAGTCGCGGGAGAAGTCCCGCTTGTTCAGATCGTGCTGCCGGGCGTAGGAGGTCGAGACGGCCTTCCACTTGCCGCCGGTCCAGCGGTAGAACTTGTGTCCGTCGAAGCGGTAGCGCACACCGTGGCTGTAGCTGTACCAGTCGCCGTGGCCGTTGTAGCGGTACCACCACCGCGTGCCGTCCCAGCGCTGGGTGTTGCTGTTGTGCCGCACCGTCTGATGGCTCGCAGAGACGGTGGCGTGGCTGACGCTTTCGACCGTGGCCGCCGAGGCCGCCCCGCTCGTGGCGAAGACGACCCCTCCTGTGATCGCCAAGGTAGCCGCCGCTGTCGCGAGGCGCCGAGTGATCTTGCTCATGGTCTTTCCCCCTTGGTGAGCACGCGGGTCCGGTGGTTCCAGACGTTGCACGTGCTCCGTGTTACGCCTGTGTTAACCGGGCACACCCTGGGCTGATTCCAATTCATCCCATGATGTGATGATCATCACGAATGAGCGGTTTTTACCTTTATGGGGGAATTTGATCGTTGGCCGGATCGGGGCCGGGTCGATCGGCATGATCTTGACATCGCCGACAAATCTCCGGCGACTTTTTCGTTGATCAGCTCACCTGCCCGGCCTGGTGCGTACTGGCAGCGTTGTACGGGGAGCACCCGCGGAGGCGTCTCCCGGCACGGAAGGAGTCGTCGATGGGAGACGGAATGACGGCGGGCGCATCGGTCACCGGGCTCGGCGCCACCACGCCGCTGGGCGGGGACGTGGCCTCCACATGGGGCGGCATGCTGGACGGGCGTTCCGGCATCACCCTGGTGGAGGAGGACTGGGCGCAGGACCTGCCCGTCCGCATCGCCGGGCGGATGCGGGTCGACCCCGCCGAGGTGCTGGGCCGGGTGCCCGCCCGGCGGCTGGACCGGTGCCAGCAGGCCGCGCTCGTCGCCGCGCGGGAGGCATGGGCGGACGCCGGGGCCCCCGAGGTCGAGCCGGAGCGCCTGGCCGTCGTGATCGGCACGGGCGTCGGCGGGGTGCTGACCACGCTCGCCCAGGACGACCTCATGGAGGAATCGGGCCCGCGGAAGGTCTCGCCGTACACGGTGCCGATGCTGATGCCCAACGGCCCCGCGGCCGTGGTCAGCATCGAGTTCGGCGCCCGGGGAGGCGCCCACACCCCGGTGAGCGCCTGCGCCTCCGGGGCGGAGGCGATCGCCATGGGCCTGGACCTCATCCGCCTGGGCCGCGCGGACGTGGTGATCGCGGGTGGCGCGGAGGCGTGCGTGCACCCGCTCACCCTCGCCGGGTTCGCCCAGGCCAGGGCCTTGTCCAGGCGGAACGACGCTCCCGAGGAGGCCTCCCGCCCGTTCGACGCCAGGCGCGACGGATTCGTCCTCGGCGAGGGGGCGGCCCTGGTGGTCCTCGAACGCGAGGACTTCGCCGCCGCCCGCGGAGCCCGCGTGCACGCCACGCTGGCGGGCGCGGGCACCACGTCCGACGCCCACCACATCACCGCCGCGGACGCGGCCGGTCAGGTGCGCGCCATGCGACTGGCCCTGGAGTCGGCGGGACTCGACCCGATCGATATCGGGCATGTGAACGCCCATGCCACGTCGACCCCGACCGGCGACCTGACGGAGACCCGCTCGATCACCGAGGCGCTGGGCACCCATCCCGCGGTCACCGCCACCAAGTCGATGACCGGGCACATGTGCGGGGCGGCGGGCGCCATGGGCGCGGTGGCCGCGATCCTCGCCGTCCGCGACGGAGCGATCCCGGCGGTCCGGAACCTGGCCGACCTCGACCCCGAGATCAAGCTCGACATCGTCATCGGGAAGCCGCGTCAGGGCCGGTGGAAGGCGGCCATGGTCAATTCCTTCGGCTTCGGCGGCCACAACGCGTCCCTCGCCTTCACCGGATGATCATTCTGGCGGCCATGCCGGAATGAGCTTCATGAGCGTCACGTTCTTTGCATGGCGGACATCACGGAATCCCTCGGAGGCATGGGAATGGCGCACGTCAGAGAGCTCTACCTCACGGCGGCCGAATCGGCGGCGAAGCTGCTCGCCGCCCCGGAGGTGGCCGCCGCCTGGCGGGAGCCGAGTGCCCTGCCCAAGCTCAGCGTCCACGGGCTCGCCGGCCATCTGGCGGGGCAGATCTTCGCCCTGCCGAAGGTGCTGGGCGAGCCCGTCCCCATCGAGGAGACCATCCCGATCCACGACTATTACGCGCGCGCGAGCTGGATCGGATCCGACCTCGACGACCCGTTCAACGTGAACATCAGAACGGGCGGTGAGAAGGACGCCACCGGAGGCCCCGCTGCGCTGGCGGACCGGGCCGGCGCCGCCGTACGGGACCTGCGGACCACGCTGCCGGCCGCGCCTTCGCGGCCGGTACGGCGTCCGACCTGGGGACCCTGGTCGCTCACTCTGGACGACTTCGTGACGAGCCGGCTGCTGGAGATCGTCATCCACTCCGACGACCTGGCCTACAGCGTGGGGGTGCCCACACCCGCGCTGCCCGGCGAGGCCGTCGAGACCGTCGTCGACCTGCTGGCGCGGATCGCGATGCGACGGCACGGCGCGACCGGCGTGGTGCGCGCGCTCAGCCGCGCGGAGCGGGCGCCCGCCTCGATCTCCGCGCTCTGACGGCCTTCGGCCGGTGGGCTCAGCAGGAGCCCGGCACCGACACGATGGGGTCGTACGGGCGGGGTGCCCTGGCTGGTGCGTCAGGTGGCAGGTTCAGGCAGAAGGTCTTCCCGTCGGCCAGCGTAAGAGAAACGAAGTCGGGATCGGCGGGGAACGTCACCGTGGCGCCGGGCTCGACTGAGGCGGCCACCTGTCCGGCGACCGTGCGCGGTTTCCGGGCCTCCTTGAAACTCAGCTGCAGGATTTTCTCCGTGATGATGTTGGCCTTCAGCATGTCGGCACCGGTGTCTTCCGGGGCCGACGGTGAGGGAGACGGATGAGTGATTCGGCGCTGATCGGCTTCCTGGTGGTGAACGAAGGCCGCCAGACCACCGGTCAGAGCGAAGACCACCAGCGCGCTTGCCACCCAGCTCATCCGTGCGGCGGAGTAGGCGGCATCGCTCGGCTCAACGGCGTCCGGATTGCGGTAGCGCCACGCGGTGAACGACCACCAGTTCTTCTTCGGGTCGATCAGGGCGGCCAGCAACATGGCGACTCCGAGGGTTGCTCCTGCTGCTACCAGCACCCCGGTATCGAAGTCCCCCCCCGGAAAGCCGCCAGGGGGGACATAAGCCACGATCTTCGGCTGCATGATCGGACACTACCTCCGGCCGTCCGGTTCCGGTCACGGAGCAGGCAGGGGCGGACGGTGCGTGGCAGCGGTGGGCTGATCCGGCAGGTCCGTGGGTGGTGCATCAGTACGGGGACCGGCGCCCGCGACGTGGTTCTCCGCCTTGACCTCGCGCGTTCGCCTACAGTGTCGACCCCGCATCGAGACGGCTGGGAGGATGGTGTCGAGATCCTCGGCGACGCCGACCTCCTCGACTGGTGGCTGAAGCGGGTCGGGTTCGGGTCCTAGGGACTGACCGGCCGGACACGCTGATCCAGTGCCTGCACCCACTTGACCGCGACCGCGGCGACCTGGATCAGCTCGGCGCGCAGTCGTTCGGGATCGTCCTCGGCGAACGCCTCCATGACCTCCTCGTACAGGATGTCCCGCCAGGTCGGCAGGCCGCGGGCCGCCGCGTCCTCCACCGCCTGCCTGGCCCGGTCGGCCTCGGGCAGGCCCTGCGGCCCGGTGCCGTCGGGAAGCTCCTGCACACCCCATATGGCGTCCTGCGCCACGCGTTCCGCGGTCACGTCCGCCAGCACTCGGGCCAGCGATCCGGTGGCGCCGAAGTCTCCGGGCTGGGTCATCCGCTGATTCCCTTCACAGGTGGGCACACAGGTCTGCCGCACCGGGCCGCCGTTGAGGACGCGCACCGGCGCATGTCAATGAAACCCTGCGGCGCCCGGCGGCGGTGGCTGATCCGGGAGGGCGGTGGGTACGGCATCCGGATGGAGGGGGACCCATGAACGACGTCGCAGAGCTCACTCAGCTGGTCCTGCACGAGCGCCAGGCACGCGACCGCGGGTGGTGGGACCGCATGAACGCGTGCTTCCATCCGGACTCGACCGTGCGCCTGAGCTGGTTCACGGGCAGCGGACCGGAATTCGTGTCCGGATCACGGGAGATGAGCGGCCGGGGTCTCAAGTTCACCCATCGGCTCTGCCCTCCGGTGGTCCGGCAGCACGGGGACCGCGCCGTCATCGAGATGCCCGCCGCGATCGAGACGCGCACCGACGTCGACGGGGTCCAGGCGGATCTGACCGCGTTCGCACGGCTCCTCTACCGGGCCGCGCGCCGCTCCGGTTCCTGGGGCATCGTGTCGCTGGACGCCGTCTACGAGCGGGACGTGCTCGTTCCCGCGCTCCCGGGCACGCGGCTCGACCTCGATCCGGCCGCCTTCACCGCGTACCGCCCCAGCTACCGCGTCCTGGCGTACCTGTTCGACCGGCTCGGGTACGGCGTCGCCGACGATCTCTACGGCGACGACGCACCCGGTGCGGTCGAGGAGCTCTACCGCTCGGTGTTCGCCTGGGCAGAGGGCTGATCCGCGACACGGGCGGACGGCGTGCGGGCCGTCTCCCTGAGGACGGCGAGGAGGTCCGCGGGTGTGTCGACGACCGAGATGACCTCCGGTGCGGTGAACTCACCCGGCTGGCCGAACCCCCAGCGGACGGCGACGGTCCGCACCTGGCACTCCGCGGCGCCCGCGACGTCCTCACGGCGGTCGCCGACCATGACGGTCGCCTCGGGCGGGGCGCCGAGCACGTCGAGCGCATGGCGGATGACATCGGCCTTGTACCGCCGGGACCCGTCGAGGGTCGCCCCGGCCACGTAGGTGAAGAAGCCCCCGAGCCCAAAGTGTTCCACGATCTTCTCGGCGAAGACCGCCGGCTTGGACGTCGCGACGGCCAACGTCCAGCCGTCCGCCACGAGGGCCTCAAGGACGGCGGGGATGCCGGGGATGACCTCGTTCTCGTACATCCCGATGTCGGCATACCGTTCCCGGTAGGCCGCCACCGCGGCGTCGACGTCCCGCACTCCCAGCCTGGTGAACCCGTCCCACAGCGGGGGGCCGATGAGGGAGCGGAGGGTCGCGTGGTCCACGTCGTACACCCCCACCGCGGAAAGTCCGTGCCGCATGGACCGGACGATTCCGGTTTCGGGGTCCGTCAGTGTGCCGTCGAGGTCGAAAAGGCAGTGCCGGGAAGGTGCCATCTGCGGCCGTCCGCTCCTTCGGTCGTCGTGCATCGAGTGCCGGGCGGTGGCCCGGCCTACGCGGTGAGGATACGGAGCGGCCGGTCGCCGGCCTGCACCGTCCAGCCGTCCGGATGCCGCTCCAGCACGGTGCCGGGGGAGGAGGGCCGGTCGGCGGGGACGCCGTACGCGTTCACGACCGTCTCCTCACTGCCGTCGAGGCGGATCCGCGCCTGCGGTGCGGTGACGTTCAGCGCGGCGACCCTGCGGCGGATCGTGGCGACCGGTTCCGTGAGGTCGATCAGGCGCTCGGCGTCGGTGTAGAAGGGCGCCTCCGACGCCTTCGAGGGGTCCTGCGGGATGCCGGGATCGCCGGCGACGGCGCGGGCCGCGCCCTCCTCGAGGCATTCGGCCAGCATCTCGGTCCACAGCCGCCCCAGCGCCGGGCCGTCGAGGTCGTCCGGCAGAGGGCGCTCGCGGCGGCTCAGGACGGCGCCGGTGTCGAAGTCCCGCTCGGTCCGGTGGAGGGCGGCCCCGACCGTGGTGGCGCCTTCGTAGATCAGGCGTCCCGGGTTGGGCCCGCGCCCGGCGGGCAGCGGCGACGGGTGCAGGTTGAACGCTCCGTACTTGGGGACGCCGAGGATCTCGGCGGGGATCAGGCGGGGGAACGCGGCGGAAATCACCAGGTCGGGTTGCAGGGAGTCGATCACCGGGGCGGCGATCGTGCGCAGTTGCCCGGTGACGAGGACGTTGGCGTCCCGCGGGAGATCGAGGACGAACGGCGTCGCATTCTTGTCGTAGCGCTGGTTGGCGCCGGTCGGCGGCGTCACCACCAGGACGATCTCGTGGCCGTGTCGTTCCGCCCAGTCGGCGACAAGGCGATAACCCGGCAAATATGCATGCATCGCAACAATGCGGAGTTTTGGTGCATTCACACGCAAAGTCTGTCACAGCACTCACTGCTCGACGGGTCGTCCGCAACCGCTGAGACGCACCTCACCTCGCCGCCCGGGTTCGAGGCGGAGGTGGTCCTCGACGACCGGAGGCGACCTGCGCGTCGATGCCGGACACGCCGCGGAACAAAATCGTTTGTCCCCGAAGACCGCCGTCTGTTGTACTCACCGTGACAGCCGATCAACCAAGGAGGCGAAATGCGCGCAGCGTGCATGTCCATTCAGCAGGCGAACTCCACCTATCCAAAGGACATGACGCTACGTGAGAACGCTGAACTTGGGGATTTTGGCGCATGTAGACGCTGGTAAGACCAGCCTCACCGAGCGGCTGCTGCATGCCGCCGGTGTCATCGACGAGATCGGCAGCGTCGATGACGGCAACACCCAGACCGATTCCCTCGCGCTGGAACGGCAGCGCGGAATCACGATCAAGTCCGCCGTGGTCTCCTTCGTCATCGGGGACGTCACGGTCAACCTGATCGACACGCCGGGTCACCCGGATTTCATCGCCGAGGTCGAACGCGTCCTGAACGTGCTCGACGGCGCCGTGCTGGTGATCTCCGCCGTCGAGGGCGTGCAGGCGCAGACCCGCGTGCTGATGCGGACGCTGCGGCGGCTGCGCATCCCCACCCTGATCTTCGTCAACAAGATCGACCGCGGGGGCGCGCGGGACGCGCACGTCCTGCGCGTCATCGCCGAGACGCTGACGCCGTCCGTCGTCTCGATGGGGTCGGCGTACGGCCTCGGCACGCGCGACGCCGGCTTCACCGAGTACGGCCCGGCCGACGGCGCCTTCACCACGGCGCTGGCCGACGTCCTCGCCGGGAACGACGACGCGATCCTTGCCGCGTACGTCGGCGAGGCGGCCCCGGTCCCGTACGGCATGCTCCGCGCCGAACTCGTGGCGCAGACTGGGCGGGCGCTGGTGCACCCGGTGTTCTTCGGCTCGGCGATCACGGGCGCCGGGGTGGACGCGCTGATCTCCGGGCTCACCGAACTGCTTCCCGCCGGGGAGGGCGACGCCCGCGGTCCCGTCTCCGGCACGGTGTTCAAGGTCGAGCGGGGTCCGGCCGGAGAGAAGATCGCCTACGTTCGCATGTTCTCCGGAACCCTCCGGACACGCGACCGGCTGCGTCTGCGCGACGACGAGCGGAAGGTCACCGCGATCCGCGTCTTCGACCACGGGTCCGCCGTGCCCCGCGGGTCGGTCGCCGCCGGGCAGATCGGGCAGCTGTGGGGTCTCGCCGACGTCCGGATCGGTGACGCGATCGGCGTGCCGAGTACGGCCACGCTGGACCACCATTTCGCGCCGCCCACTCTGGAGACGGCCGTCGTCCCGCGCCGCTCCGGAGAGAAGGAGGCGCTGCACACCGCGCTCGCGCAGCTCGCCGAGCAGGATCCGCTGATCAACCTGCGGCAGGACGACACCAGGCAGGAGCTGTTCCTGTCCCTCTACGGAGAGGTGCAGAAGGAGGTCATCCAGCAGACGCTGGCGGCCGACTACGCCGTCGACGTCGACTTCCGCGAGACGACCATGATCTGCGTCGAGCGGCCGGTGGGCACCGGCACGTCCGTCGAGGTCGTCGGCAGGGCGTCCAACCCGTTCCTCGCCACCGTCGGGCTGCGCGTCGACCCGGCCGCTCCGGGCTCCGGCGTGCGGTTCGGGCTGGACGTCAAGCTCGAGTCGGTCCCGCTGTACGTGTACAAGGCCGTCGAGGAGTTCCGTACGGCGCTCGAGAAGACGGTGCGGGACACGTTGCGCCAGGGACTGCACGGATGGCAGGTCGTCGACTGCGCGGTGACGCTGACGCAGTCCGGCTACGTCTCCCCGGAGACCACCGCCAGGGACTTCCGCCTGCTGACCCCGCTGGTGCTCATGAGCGCCCTGAAGCAGGCCGGCACCGTCGTGTGCGAGCCGATCCACCGCTTCCACCTCGAGGTCCCGGCCGACACGGTCGGCGCGATCGCTCCCGCCCTGGCCCGGTCGCGCGCCGTGCCGCGGGTGACGGAGACGCGGGGCCCGATGTGCACGCTCGACGGGGACATCCCGGCCGGCCGGGTGCACGACCTGCACCGGCGGCTACGTGGGCTCACCCACGGGGAGGGGGTGATGGAGTCCGTCTTCGACCACTACGCACCGGTCCGCGGCCCGGCCCCGGTCCGGCGGAGGACGGACAACAACCCGCTCAGCCGCGAGGAATACCTGCTGCACATCAGGCGGCGGGTCTAGCCATGACGATTCCCACCCACCGGGCGACGACCCGGAGTTCCGTCCTGCGCCACCTTCGCCCGGGGCCTCGCGGGGCCGCCGCCCTCGCCGTGTCCGTCGTCGCCACGACGGTGCTGCCGCTGCTCGCGCCTCCCCTCACCGGCCACTTCGTCGACGACGCGATCGGCGGGGCGAGCACC
Source organism: Planotetraspora phitsanulokensis (assembly GCF_016863295.1). GTDB lineage: Bacteria > Actinomycetota > Actinomycetes > Streptosporangiales > Streptosporangiaceae > Planotetraspora > Planotetraspora phitsanulokensis. Next base: position 286,363 of record NZ_BOOP01000004.1, on the reverse strand, counting down.
CGTCATCTCGTGCTGATCGCCGCGGGCTACCTCGCGCTCGCGCTCGCCGGGCAGCTCGCCCGGATGCTCACCGCCTGGCTCGCGAGCCGGCTCGCCTGGGACGGCACGAACCGTCTGCGGGAGACGCTGGCGGGGCACGCCCTCGGCCTCGACATGGCCTACCACGGCAGGCGCACGCCCGGCGAGATGATCGAGCGGGTCGACGGGGACGTGGTCGCCGTCGCCGAGTTCGTGGTCGCCTTCCTGCTGGACGTCGTCGCCGGAGTCCTGCTGCTCGCAGGCGTGCTCGTCATCGTGTCCGCCGTCGATCCGCGCATCGGCGGCTTCCTGCTGGTCTACTGCGTGCTGACCGGCTACGCCATGGCCCGGGCGCAGCGGCTGGCCGTACCCTCCGCGGCCCGGGCGCGCGCGGCCGGCGCGGCCTTGTTCGGCGGCCTCGAGGAACGGCTGGCCGGCGCGGAGGACATCCGGGCCAACGGCGCGGGCGAGCACGCCGTGTACCGCCTCTACCAGGGCAGTTCCGCCTGGTACCGGGCGAACTACCGGAGCGGTCAGATCGGGGTCGGCCTCCTCGCCGGCACATGGGTGGCGTTCGCGGCCGGCACGGCGATCGCGCTCGGCCTCGCCGCGTGGGCCCAGCGATCCGGGGCCATCACGGTCGGCACCGCCGTGCTGCTGTTCCAGTACACGTTGATGGTCCGCGCGCCTTTCGAGCGGCTGATCGACCAGCTGAGGCAGTACCAGGCGGCCCTGGCCGGCGTGACGCGCATCGGCGACCTGCTCGCCGAGCGGCGCACGCTGCCCGCGCCCGCGGACCCCCGGCCGCTGCCGGTCACCGGGCCGCTGGAGCTGTCCCTCGAAGGTGTCGGCTTCGCGTACCCCGACGACGGCGAACAGGTGTTGTCGGACGTGACCCTCAGCCTGGCGCCGGGGGAGACGCTCGGCTTGGTGGGCCGTACGGGCAGCGGCAAGACCAGTGTCGCGCGGCTGGTGCTGCGGCTCTACGACCCGACCGAGGGAGCCGTTCGGGTCGGCGGGGTCGACCTGCGCGACGCCGACCCCTCCTCGGTCCGCAGCAGGATCTGCGCCGTCACGCAGGACGTGCAGGTCTTCGCGGCCGGCGTCCGGGACAACCTGACGCTTTTCCGCCCGCCACCCGACGATTCCGTGCTGCGCGACGTTCTCGTCGACGTCGGTCTCGGCGACTGGCTGGCGTCCCTGCCCGACGGACTCGACACCGTGCTCGGGGGCGTCTCGGGAACCGGCGTCTCGGCCGGTGAGGCGCAGTTGCTCGCGCTCGCCCGGGCGTTCCTCGCCGATCCCGGGCTCGTCGTGATGGACGAGGCGTCCAGCCGCTTGGACCCGGCCACCGAGCGGCGGATCGAGCGGAGCGTCGACCGGCTCCTGAGGGGCCGTACCGGCGTGCTCATCGCGCACCGGCTCTCCTCACTGTCCCGCGTTGACAAGATCGCCGTCATCGACGGCGGAAGGGTCGTCGAGTACGGCCGCCGCGAGAACCTCGCGGCGGACCCGACGAGCAGGTTCGCCCGCATGCTGGACATGGCGGGAGTGAGCCGATGAAGCCCGTGTCGCTGGTGGTCGCCCGCCTCGTGCGCAACGACCTGCGCCGCTATCTCGTGGGCGGCCTGCTGTGGCTGCCGGTCAGTGTCATTCCGCTCGGGAGCGGGCTGTTGCTGCAGCAGATCTTCGATCGGATCGGCGGGCAGCGCGTGGCGGGCCTGGACCAGATCCTCTGGTTGTGCGCGGCGTTCGTGGGCGTCGAGGTCGTCCGCGGTCTGATCATGTACGTCGCGAACCTGTACGGAGGCTACTGGTGGGACGCCATGGCGACCCTCCTGCGGGCCAACGTCCTGCGCTCGCTCCTGACGGCGCCTGGACCCGCCGCGGGGCGGCAGCCGCACTCGCCGGGCGAGTCCGTCGCGCGCCTCCGGGACGACGTGAGCGACCTGGTCGAGCTCGTCGACGAAAGCGTGCCGCTCGCCGGGACGTTCCTCTTCAGCGGAGCCGCACTGGCGATCATGGCGACGGTCGATCCCGTCATCACCCTGGTGCTGGTCGTGCCCATGATCGTGGTGGGCGTGCTGAGCCGGCTGATGAGCGAGGTGGTCCGGCGGCTTCACAGCCGTGCCCGGGGACTCGGCGCGGCCGTCACGGCGTACATCGGCGAGACCTTCGCCGGCGTACTGGCGATCAAGACCGCGGGCGCCGAGGACGCGGTGCTCGAGCGACTGCGCGAGCACAACAGGGAAAGGCGGGACGCCGCCGTGAAGGACCGGCTCGCGTCCGACCTGCTCGAGACCTCGACGAGCGCGACCGTCGAGATCAGCACCGGTCTCGTCCTGCTGCTCGCCGCACCCGCGATGCGCCGGGGCGACTTCACGGTGGGCGACCTCGCGCTGTTCACCAGCTACGTCGGCTGGCTCACGGCGTTGCCGCGCATCGTCGGCCGGGTGCTCTTCCGGCTCCCGCAGGCCGCGGTGTCGACGGAGCGGCTCACGCGGCTGATGGCGCCCCACGAAGACGCCGGCCACCTGTCCAGGAACAGCGGCGTCTGGTTCCACCGGGAACCGCTCTCTCCGCCGGGGTCCGTGCCGGACCACGGCGACCCGCTCGAGGTCGTCGAGGCACGCGGGCTGAGCGTCCGCCACGACGGGAGCGGCCGCGGCGTGCACGGGATCGACCTGCTGATCCGCCGGGGGTCGTTCACCGTCGTCACCGGAGCCGTCGGATCGGGCAAGACGACTCTGGTGCGGGCGCTGCTCGGCCTCGCGCGGGCCGACGAGGGCGCCGTCTTCTGGAACGGCCGGCTCGTCGCCGACCCGGGGACGTTCCTGGTGCCGGGCCGAGCGGCGTACGCGAGCCAGGTCCCGCGGCTGTTCTCGGAATCGCTCCGGGAGAACCTGCTCCTCGGCCGGTCCGGAGACGACGCCGACCTCGCCCGCGCGCTGGAGTCGGCGGCGTTCGAGGAGGGTCTGGCCGAGATGGCGGACGGCCTGGACACGATCGTCGGCCCCCGTGGCGTCCGGCTGTCCGGAGGCCAGGCGCAGCGGGCGACCGCCGCGCGGGCGCTGGTCCGGATGCCTGACCTGCTGGTCGTCGACGATCTGTCGTCCGCTCTCGACGTGGAGACGGAGAAGCTGCTGTGGGACCGGATCGCCGGCGCAGCCCGCGACGGGCGCGGCCCCGCGACATTGCTGGTGGTGTCGCACCGGCAGGCGGCGCTCGAACGGGCCGACCAGATCGTCGTGCTCGATCGCGGCAGGGTCGCCGGCCGGGGCACGCTCGGCGATCTGCTCGAGAACTGCCCGGAGATGCGGCGGCTGTGGCACGAGGAGCGCGTCGTCGAAGCCGAAGAGCGGTCCGAACGCCCGGCGCGGCCAGGCGGCTGACCCTCCCGCCGACTCGCACGAGCGAGCGCGGCCGCACCGCGGCGGTCGCGCTCGCGTTCCGCACCCTGTGCTTGACCTGGCCGAACGGGTTGGCATGCTGGTCGCCACCCCATATGGCGACTTTTCGTCCTGAGCCGGACGACTCCTTACGACGAGCGTGAAAGCAGATCCGGGGATCGGGCTATACACACTGACCGCTTTCATTCCGTCGAGAGGGAACCGATGACAGGGAGGCCTTCGTGACCGCCCCACCCTGGCCGGACGCGTCCACCGAGATCCGGCGCTCCCATGACGAACCCGAACGGTTCGCCGCGGTGTTCGACGCGCACTTCAGCGAGATCCACCGATACGTGGCGAGCCGGCTCGGGCCGAGCGCCGCGGAGGACGTCGTCGCCGACACCTTTCTCACCGCGTTCCGCAACCGGTCGCGTTACGACGCGAGCCGGGGCGGCGTGCGCCCATGGCTGTACGGCATCGCGACCAACCTGATCAGCAGGCAGCGGCGGGTGGAGTTGCGCGCGCTGCGGGCCATGGGCAGGCAGGGCCCGGAGCCCCACGCCGAAGGACCGGAGAACCGGGTCGTCTCCGACGTCACGGCCCAGGGGCTGAAGCCGGCGCTGGCCGCGGCGATCGCCTCGCTGAACGACGGCGATCGGGACGTGCTCCTGCTGGTGGCCCTGGCCGGGCTGACCCACGAGGAGGTCGCCGCGTCCCTCGGCATTCCGTACGGGACCGTCGGATCCCGGCTGAACCGCGCCAGGAAGAAGGTGCGCGCGGTCCTGGGCGACACCAACCCCATGAACGACCTGACGGACTTTTCGCGAAAGAAGGACCAGCATGGATGACCTGAAGATGGTACGTGACGTCTACGGGGAGATCGCGCCCGATCCGCAGCTGGAGACCCGGATCCGGGCCAGGCTCGCTCACGAGGGCGGCCGCTCGTCGTCCCGGCCCGGATTCCTGCGCGGCCGCGCACGCGTGGGCCTGGGGCTGCTCGCCACGGCCGCCGCTGCCGCGGTCGCCGTCACGGCGGTGGGCATCGGCAACGGGGGCGGCGCGGGCACGTCCCCCGTCGCGGGCGCCCCGACCACGGAGTTGTCGGCCAAGTCGATCCTGCTGGCTGCGGCGGACCAGGCCGCGAACGAGCCGACCGGCAGGTTCTGGCGGCTGCACATGATCAGCGGCTCCTCCGGCAGGGTGGAGGGCGCGACGCCATACACGGTCTTCGGTCCGAACGAGTTCGACGGCTGGCGTTCGCCGTCCGCGCAGGAGACCGACTACACCTTCCAGCGCGACCTGGCCGCCTATCCGCTGACGGCCGCGGACAAGTCGGCGTGGAAGGCGGCCGGCTCGCCGGCGTCCTTCAAGGTGCGCAACAACGAGGACTTCTTCACCTACACGCTGGCCGACGGCGCGTGGACCACGAAGCGGATCACCCCGGAGGTCAAGAAGTCCGCCTCGGCGTCCTTCAAGCAGCTGTGCGCCCGGGCCGACGCCGCCGCCAAGTGCCCGCCGAGCGCCCAGCTGACCTGGGCCGAGAAGGAGAAGATCGCCTCCGACCCGGCGCGGTTCCAGGAGTTGCTCTTTCCCCAGGCGACGTCGGACCCGGCGGGCAGGCTCTTCCAGGGGTTCTACTTCCTCATCGAGCAGCCGGCCTCGCCTGAGATCCGGGCCAAGGCGTTCCGCGCCCTCGCCGACCTGCCGGGCGTCCGCGGCGTGGGCAAGGTGAAGTCGCTGGACGGCCGCACCGGTGTCGGGATCGCGGCCGAGGGCAAGATGATCGACGGCAGCGGCGCCACGTACGAGTACCAGATCATCCTCGACCCGAAGACCAACAAGGTGATCGGCGACAAGCAGACCATCGTGGGCGGGACGTACCGCGGCCTCGGCCCGGGGACGGTCCTGACCGAGCAGAGCGTCATGCAGGCGGGCTGGACCGGCGACACCCCGCACCACGGCTGAACGACCGCCTTCTGAGACTGGAGGCCGGAGTGACTCGCCCACTCCGGCCTCCGCCGCGTCTCCGGCGACCCGACACGGGAACCCGATGCCCTGCCGCGGAGTAGAAGCAGGGAGGAGGAAATCATGCGCATATCCATCAGGCCCGTCGTGATCGCGACCGCCCTCGCGACGGCCGCCTGCACGTCCGGCCCCACCGGCGGGACGGCTCCTGCTGGTGGGACGGCCTCTGCTGGTGGGACGGATCCCGCCGCGACCGCCGGTGCGTCCGCTGCCGCGAGCAGTGTCCCGGCCACCCCGACGCCTTCGCTCCTGTCGACCGCGGAGGCGGCGGCCGGTCGGTGCGGCACGCCGGTCACGGACACGGGGGCGGGCATGCCGGACCTGAGGGGGACCTCCCCGGACGCCGAGTTGTGGGCGTTGCCGTTCGCGGCCGTGCCGTTCAAGCGGGGCGAGGAGGTGAAGATCGTCTGGCGGATGACCGGAAGCGGGCCTCTCGTGGTCGGCGCCACGCTCCCGGACGGCACGAAGGCCACGCTGGCGTGGGGGCCGCAGCAACATTCCGGGTCGAACTGGAAGCGGCCGGGCGAAGAGTGGGGGACCGGCCTGGTCTTCCCGAAGAAGGGCTGCTGGAAGGTGCACCTGACGCGCACCGCCGGACAGGGAGACGTCTGGTTCGCCGTCAGGTGACCGTCGCGGCGGCGTCCGGTTCCGTGCCGATCTCCCATGAGCGTGCGGAAATAGGGTGGAGCCTCCTGAGCCCCTTCTGGAGGAACCCACATGATCGGCATCGGCGGTCTCACCCCGGCGGACCGCGACGACTGGCAGACGCTGTTCCGCGGTTACAACACCTTCTACGAGCGGACGCTCCCCGCCGAGATGTACGACAGGGCCTGGAACGCCTTCCAGGAGGACACCCGGATGCACGCCTTCGGCGCGAAGATCGACGGCAGGCTGGTGGGGATCACGCATTTCCTCGTGCACGCCAGCACCACAGCGCCGGACGTGTGCTACCTGCAGGATCTGTTCACCGCGCCGGAGGCCCGGGGCAAGGGGGTGGCGCGCGCACTCATCGGGGCGGTGACCGAATGGGCGCGTGAGCGGGAGTGCAGCCGGGTGTACTGGTCCACCCAGGCGACCAACGCCACCGCCCGCCGGCTGTACGACCAGGTGGCCGTCAACCGGGGCTTCATCCTCTACCAGATCAGCCTGTAGAGGGCCGGGCGCGCGGAAGGGCGCCGCCGAGGATCGGGCGGCACCCTTCTCGTTACGCGCGGTGAACGACTACTTGGCGCTGTCGTCCAGCGCGACGAGCGCGGCGGCGTAGCGGAAAATCTGGCTGCGGCCGAGGTCGCCGATCGTGACGATGCCGAGCGTGCGGGCCAGCGCCTCGGCGCCGGCCTCACCCACGCCGGCGAGGGCGGCGACGGGAGCGTCCACGAGCTTGTCCAGGGTGTACTCCTCGTACTCCCGGTCGAGCAGCTTGTCCAGGTTGGCAGAAACCGCCATGGGGTATCTCCAATGTTTACGATCTTTAAGGCCGCTTGTGTACGGCTTGATCGGAATCTTTGCAGATTCCACCAGTGCGGGTGATTCGTCCGCTCAAAGTCGTCAGGCCCGAGGAGATGACGTGCGGCTACCGGCTCGGGAGCGATCGCGGCAGCCCGAACCATGAGAGCGCGCTGTTGTCGAAGCGGGTCATGGCGCAGATCCGGTCGCCGGAGAGGGTGACGACCACGAGGCCGGTCCCGTGCCGGATGCCGGTCGGGGTGCGCAGGTACGCTCCGAACGCCGGCTGGCCGTTGGCGCGCGTCGGCACGAGGTCGAACCTCCGGCCCGCGCCGAAGATGCCCGTGCAGAAGCGGGCCACGACGTCCCGGCCCTCGTATTCGAGGGGCATCGGCGGCATCGACATGAAGACGTCGTCCGTCAGCATGGCCACCAGCGCGTCGAGATCGGCCGACTCGTACGCGCTGACGAACCTCGCCACGACGGCGTCCTCGGCGGGCGAGCCGGAGGCGGGAGGCGGTTCGCGGTCGGGAGCCGGCAGCCGTCGCCGCAGGCCGGCGCGCGCCCGTTTGAGGGCGCTGTTGACGGACTCGAGGGTCGAGTCGAGCATGTCTGCCACCTCGGCGGCGTGGAATCCGAGGACGTCGCGCAGGACGAGGACGGCGACCTGGCGAGGCGGCAGGACCTGGAGTGCGGTCACGAACGCCAGAGAAATGGATTCGCTCTGCTCGACGCGGGCCTCCGGGCCGAGCGGCACGTGAATCGCGCCGTCAAGGAGGGCGTCGGGAAACGGCTGGAGCCACACGACCTCGCCGACCCGCGTCGGCTCGGGCGGTTCGACCCCGGGCACGTCCCACTCCTTGGCCGGTCGCCGGCTGGCCGAGCGGCGCACGTTGAGGCACCGGTTGGTGGCGATCCGATAGAGCCAGGTGCGGATCGAGGAGCGCCCCTGAAACCCGCCGAAGCCCTGCCAGGCGGCCAGCAGCGCGTCCTGCAGGGCGTCCTCGGCATCCTGGAAGGAGCCGAGCATCCGGTAGCAGTGCACCTGCAACTCCCGGCGGTGCGGCTCGGTCAGCTCCCGGAACGCGTCGCCGTCCCCGGCCCGTGCCCTTGAGATCAGGTCGGCTGTCACTGCTCCCACCTTCGCGTCACCCTTCTTCGCGCATCCTGTCGTACGTCCGTCCGTGTATGGACACCGGTCGGGGGGCGAACTGGGCGGTCGGCGGACACGTTTTCTGAACCGATGTGCGTCAGCGCGTGTGGTGACGCAGTGCCGCGGCGTAGCGGTCGGCGAACACCCGTTGCGCCATTGCGGTGATCGGCCCGGCGAGACGCGTGTACCAGCGCCCGGGCCGGGTGAACGCGCTGATGGTGAAGGACAACGAGCCGTCGTCCGCCACTTCGAGCAGGAACGACTCCTCTCCGCTCTCCGGATGGCCGGGCAGCGTGCCGTACGCGAAGCCGGCCCGGCGGTCCTCGTCGATCGCCCAGACGACCCTGCAGGGCGCCTTCAGCGCGAGGGGGCCGGGACCGAGCCGGCTGACCACGACGACGCCGGGCGCGGCCCTCGGCGCCGTGGCCTGCGGGCGCAATCCCAGCGCGGCGTGCATCCGCCAGGTCAGCAGAGCCTCGGCCGCGCCGCGGAACGAGGCGGCCTCACCCAGGTCGTAGCGGCGGCGAAGATGGCGATATCCACCGGGCAGGTCTCCCGATCCGGTGGCGCCGGCCTCCTCGTAGGTCAGCTCGGCGTTCTGGTACCGCTGCAGATCCATCGCGCTCCTTCCGGGACGCCGTGTCACACGGGTCCGCACGGGTTCACAGGGGACGGGGCCGAAGTCTGCGCCAGGCGGCGACACCGCACAGGGCGAATCCGAATGCGTTGCACACCCCGTGAGTGGCGGCCATCCACTCGACCGACGGATGGGGCACGCCGGCGGCCTCGCCGAACGCCCAGCTCAGTGCCAGGACCATCGTCGCGACGAGGACGGCGGCCGAGACGGCGAGCAGCCCCCGCGTGAGCCGGTCCGTGACGTCGCGACGCACCTCGGTCCAGGTCAGCCACCCGACCAGCCACATCCCCGCGGTGAGGACGACCGCGCCGGCGAGTTCCGCCCAGTCGTCCACGAAGTAACCGGCCAGCACGAGAGCCGTTCCCAGGGGTACGGCCAGGGCGGCCGCGGCGGCCGCCCTCCGCTCTCCGGCCGCGCGGCACACGAGCCCGGCGACCAGCGCCGCGGCGAACCCGGCGAAGTGGAAGTGCGCCACGGTGAGGGCGAGGAGGGACGGTTTGAAGCCGAGGAGCGTGTGCCCGGCGCGCTCCCAGACGAGGGAGACGCCCGCGACGGCCGGGGACGCCATCGCGGTGAGCACCGCCACCTCCCGAAGAGCGAGAGAGCGGCGTCGCCACCCGTCCACGGCGGCGTGCCACGCCCGTACGGCGGCGTGCGACGCGAGGACTCCGGTGGCGCCTGCGTAGAGCGTGGCGAGCCCGGCGGCGACCACACCCCGCCCGATCCAGAGGGAGGCCGCTCCCGGCAGCGCTCCGGCGATCCACACCACGCGGACATGGCGGGGAGTTTTGATCAGGGCAAGGCCGGCGGGCACCACCACCAGCATGCCGAGCATGATGATCACGTTGACGAGGGGAGTCATTGCGCCTCTTCTTGAACGTGTTCAAAGTCGAGCGATGAGCACACCGTATCAAGCCGTCGACGGCCTGCGAAGGCCTGGACCGCCTTTCGGTTCTCACGGAATCGTGAGCGGCTTCCGTGAGAACCGAAGGCCGATGCCGTACAGGGAGCCGACTGGGCGAGAAGCCGGTTCTCAGTCCGAATCACCGGGTGCACGGCGCGCGCGACCGGCTCGTGAACGGATCGGCCTGGCGCGCGCCCGGCCACCGACCGCGTGTCACCAAGCGTGCGTACCAGCCGCGCGTCAGCGGGCGACGACGTTGCGCAGGGGAGTGCCCTCGATCAGAGTGCGCGCGTTCTCGGCGATCAGCGCGTCGGCGCCCAGCGGCCGTCCTCCGGCGGCGTGCGGACTGATGATCACATCGGGTTCGTCCCACAGCGGGGAGTCGGCGGGGAGCGGTTCGTCCTCGAACACGTCGAGCGCGGCGCCGCCGAGTCGTCCGGCCCGGATGGCGCCGAGCAGCGCGGCGGCGTCGACGGTGGAGCCTCGTCCCACGTTGACCACCCACGCGTGCGGCGGCAGGAGTGCGATCCTCGCGGCGTCGAGGGCGTGACGGGTCGCGTCGGTGGACGGCAGGATCATGATCAGCACGTCGGTGACGGGGAGTTCGCCGGGCAGTTCGTCCGCGCTGATGACCGGGTGACCCCCGCGTTGGCCCGCCGTGCGCGCGACGCCGGTGACATGGGCGCCGAGAGCCGTCAGCAGCGGCGCGAGCGTGCCGGCGATCGAGCCGAAGCCCCAGATCAGCACGCGGGCGTCGCGAAGTGTGCGGAACGCTCCGCTCGTGGTGATCGGCTGGATGCCGCCCAGTTCGCCCGCCCAGCGATGGCCGATCTGCGCCCGCGTCAGCCGGTGCAGCCTGCGTGCCGCGGCCAGCACGAGCGCCAGCGTGTGCTCGGCCACGGGCCCGTCGTGCAATGAGCGGCCGGAGGTGATGACGACGTCCGTCGCGAACCCGGCGGCCAGCACCTGATCCGGACCCGCGGCCAGCGTCTGCACCCAGCGGAGCGAGCCGAGCCGCCGCGCGGCGTCGCGGAGCATCTCCCCGGAGTTCCCCCACACGACGAGAGCCTCGGCGTCCACGGCGTGCTCCGGCAGAGGTTCGTGCGGATCGTAGGAGACGACGGTGAAGTCACCGGGCAGCCGCGGATCCAGCGGAATGGTGGTCGGCAGCAGGATCTTCAGGCTCATCGTTCTCCTCGTCGGCATCGGATGTCACCGCTCGCCGATGCGGTCCGGCGCGCACGTTCAGATGGTGTCACCGCGCTGCCGGCGGACGCGGAACCGGGCTCTGTCCAGCCCCGCGGCCTCGATAGTTGCGATCGTGTTCGGCAAGTTTCGGAGCCTTCTTGCGTCTCCGGACCCTGCTCGCATCCCTGCCGGATGGAACGATGACCGAAACATAACCACAGGTGAGAGGCGTCATTGCCGTTCCCCGCGCTGATGCTCCCGGAAGTGCGCCGGTGCTTGGTCACCCGAAGGGTGGTGCGGTTCCCTACCTCTGGAATCGCGAATGTTTCCGAAACTGTTGACGACGTCTGATTGCAACACCTAGCGTGGCAGCGATCGAGTTCAAGGCCTGAGCGAAGGTCGCCGGCCGAACGCCGGAGCCGGGTTCGGCGGCCGTGGCGAAGGCGGTCGGGGACGGATGGGTCAGATGAGAGCCGCGCTGCTGCACAACGTCGGAAGTCCTCTGCAGGTCGGCGAGCTGAAACTCGACGAGCCGCACGCGGGCGAAGTCCTCGTCAGAGTCGAGGCGGCCGGCGTCTGCCACAGCGACCAGCACTATCTCGCCGGCGACCTGCGGTGCCCGCTCCCCGTCGTCCCCGGGCACGAGGGCGCCGGCGTGATCGAGGCCGTGGGGCCGGGCGTCACCCGGTTCGCGCCGGGCGACCGGGTCTGCCTGATGTGGCGGCCCCGCTGCGGCCGGTGCCGCTACTGCCTGGTCGGACGGCCCGCCCTGTGCGAGGCCGCCGGCATCCAGTCGAGCTCCGGCGGCCTGCTCGACGGGACCAGCCGCCTGAGCGCCGGCGGCACGAAGGTTCACCACCTGCTGGGCGTCTCCTGCTTCGCCGAACACTGCGTCGTGTCCGAGCACGCCGTGGTGCCCGTGCCCGACGGGGTCCCGGCCGAGATCGCGGCGATCGCCGGCTGCGCGGTCATCACCGGCGTGGGCGCCGTGCTGAACGCCGTCGGCCGCTGCGCCGGCGACGGCATCGTGATCTTCGGTGCGGGCGGCGTCGGGCTGTCGAGCGTGCTCGGCGCGGTGCTGGCCGGGGCGAACCCGATCGTCGTCGTCGACGTCGTCCCCGAAAGGCTCGAGATGGCCGAGCGGCTGGGCGCCACGCACACCGTGGACGCCTCCCGCGAGGACGCCGCCGACGCCCTCCGCGCGATCCGCCCCGGCGGCATGGAGTGGGCGATCGAGGCGGTCGGCCGCCCTGCCACGCTCGAGACGGCCCTCCACGTGCTGCGCCCGGGGGGCACGCTCGTGGCGGTCGGCCTCGGCGCGGTCGGCACGACGTTCGACGTTCCGATCAACCTGCTCGTGCAGCGGGAGAAGCGCGTGGTCGGCAGCCTGTACGGCTCGGCCAACCCGCTTGTGGACCTTCCCCGGCTGTTCGAGCTCTACCTCGCCGACCGGCTGCCGCTCGACGCGCTCATCGGCAGGCGGTACCCGCTCGACCGCATCAACGAGGCCTTCGCCGACCTGACCAGCGGTTCGGTCGGCCGGGGCGTGATTCTCCCGTGGGAGTCGCAGTGACCATCGCGCAAGAAGCCGCCGAGGCGCGCTACGCCACCTATCCGAGCCTCCGCGGCCGGGTCGCCTTCGTCAGCGGCGGCTCGACCGGTCTGGGCTCGGAGTTCGTCTCCGCTCTCGCGGCCCAGGGCGTACGGGTCGGCTTCGCCGACATCGACGTCGCCGGGGCCGAGCGCCTGCTCGAACGGCTGAGCCGTACGGACTGCCCGGAGCCGGTGTTCGTCGAGGCCGACGTCCGGGACGTCACCCAGGTGCGGGCGGCCGTCGCGGAGGTGACGGACAGGCTCGGGCCGATCTCGATCCTCGTCAACAACGCGGCCAACGACGAGCGCCATGAGAGCGCGGCGGTCGACGAGGCCTACTGGGACAACGCGATCGCGGTCAACCTGAAGCACCACTTCTTCGCGATCCAGGCGGTCGTCCCCGGCATGCGCGCGCTCGGCGGCGGTTCGATCGTCAACCTGGGCTCGATCAGCGCGCACGCCGACTTCGTCGGCCTGCCGGCGTACGTCACGTCCAAGGCGGGCATCGAGGGCCTGACCAGGACGCTGGCTCGTGAGCTCGGGCCGGACCGGATCCGCGTCAACTGCCTCATCCCGGGATGGGTCTTCACCGAACGGCAGCTCGCGCAACTGGTCACGCCTGAGACGCTGGCGAAACTCGACCAGGTCCAGTCGCTGAAGGACAACATCATGCCGGCCGACGTCGCACGGATGGTGTTGTGGCTCGCGGCCGACGACAGCGCCATGTGCACCGGCCAGAAGTGGATCGTCGACGGAGGATGGATGTGAACATGTCGGGCAGCGCGGACGGCACGGAGCCGGAGCAGGGCGGCGGCCGCACCAGGCGGAGCGCGCACTGGTTCGGGGCCGAAGGCCGCGCGGGAATGTTGTACCGGTCCTGGATGCGCAACCAGGGGTTCGGGCCGGAGGTCTTCGACGGCCGCCCGGTCATCGGCATCGCGACCACCTGGTCCGAGCTCGCGCCCTGCAACTCGCACCTGCACCGGGTGGCCGAGGCGGTGAAACGCGGCGTCTGGCAGGCGGGCGGCTTCCCGCTGGAGTTCCCCGTACTCGCGACCGGCGAGACGCTGATGCGCCCGACCGCGATGCTCTACCGCAACCTGCTCGCCATGGAGGCCGAGGAGCTCATCCGGGCCAACCCGCTCGACGGCGTGGTGCTGCTGTCCGGCTGCGACAAGACCACGCCGGGGCTGCTGATGGGCGCCGCCAGCGTCGACCTCCCGGCCGTGATGGTGACCGGCGGCCCGATGCTCAACGGCAAGTTCCAGGGCCGTGACGTCGGCTCGGGCACCCACGTCTGGAAGTTCGAGGCGGAGATCAAGGCCGGCCGGATGACCGTCGAGGAGGGCTACGCCGCCGAGGGCTGCATGGCCCGGTCGAACGGGCACTGCATGACGATGGGCACCGCCTCCACCATGGCCTGCATGGCCGAGGCCCTCGGCATGCAGCTTCCCGGCTCGGCGACCTGGCCCGCCGTGGACATGCGCCGGATGGAGGTCGCGCAGCAGGCCGGACGGCGGATCGTGGACATGGTCGAGCAGGACCTGCGCCCGAGCGCGATCCTCACCCGGGAGGCCTTCGAGAACGCGATCAGGACCAACGCCGCCATCGGCGGGTCCACCAACGCGATCATCCACCTGACCGCCCTGGCCGGTCGGCTCGGCGTCGACCTGAAGCTCGACGACTTCGACACGCTCGTCCGGGACGTGCCGACGATCGTCGACCTCATGCCGTCGGGCCGGTTCCTCATGGAGGACTTCTGCTACGCGGGCGGCCTGCCGGTCGTCATGCGCGAGCTCGACGAGGCGGGCCTGCTCCACTCGGACGCCGTCACCGTCACCGGCCGAAGCATCGGGGAGAACGTCGCGGACGCGGTCTGCTGGAACACCGAGGTGATCCGCCCGCTGACCGAGCCGCTGCTGCCGTCCGGCACCGGGACCGCGATCCTGCGCGGCAACCTCTGCCCGAACGGCGCGGTGATCAAGCAGTCGGCCGCGTCGCCGTCCCTGATGCACCACGAGGGCAGGGCGCTGGTCTTCGACTCGCCCGAGGCCTACCACGCGGTGTGCGACGACGAGGACCTCGACGTCACCCCCGACGACGTGCTGGTCATCCGGGGCGCGGGCCCCAAGGGCTACCCGGGCATGCCGGAGGTGGCCAACGTGCCGCTGCCCGCGAAGCTGCTCCGCGACGGCGTGAGCGACATGGTGCGCATCAGCGACGGGCGCATGAGCGGCACCGGGTTCGGCACCGTGGTCCTGCACGTCTCACCGGAGGCCGCGGTCGGTGGCCCGCTCGCGCTGGTGCGCACCGGCGACCGCATCGAGCTCGACGTGCCGGGCAGGCGGCTGACCCTGCACGTGAGCGACGAGGAGCTCGACCGCAGGCGCGCAGAGTGGCAGGCCCCTGCCACGCAGGAGGAGGGCGGGTACCGCTGGCTCTACCGCCGGCACGTCCTTCAGGCGGACGAAGGGGTGGACTTCGAGTTCCTGCGCGGCAGCCGCGGAAGCGAGGTCCCGCGCGACTCGCACTGACAGCCCGCCGTCGCGCTTCGACGGCCGCCAGCTCTCCGGCCGTCGCGGCAGCCCGGCGACACTTCCGTAACTCGCGGCCTATTCTCGTGCCCCCCGGCCGTCGTCATCCCGTCCCCGTGCCCGTCGCACCGGTAAGCAGCGCCAAGGAGTCACCGTGAACATCGTCAGGTATCGGACGCGGGAATCCGCGCGGCCCCGGATCGGGCTGCACGACGACGGCCACGTCGCCGAGCTCGGGGGAGTGACGTCGCTCGCGGAGCTCTGGGCGTCGCCGCTGGCCGACCTGCGCGCCCTGCTCGCAGGAGGTCCGCTCGGCGACCGGGTGCCCCTCTCGGAGGTCGACCTCCTGGCACCCGTCGACGGCACGACCGAGGTGTGGGCGGCGGGCGTCACGTACGAGACGTCCCGTGAGGCCAGGGTCGAGGAGAGCGAGCGGGCCGCGACCATCTACGAGCTGGTCTACGACGCCGAGCGGCCGGAGCTGTTCTTCAAGTCGGTGCCGTGGCGGGTCGTCGGCCCCGGCGGGCGCCTGGCCGTACGCGCCGACTCCGTCGTCGACGTGCCCGAGCCCGAGCTGGCGCTGGTGGTCAACCGCTTCGGGGAGACCGTCGGCTACACGGTGTGCAACGACATGTCCTCGCGGAGCATCGAGGGGGAGAACCCTCTCTACCTGCCCCAGGCCAAGATCTACTGGGGTGGGTGCGGCCTGGGTCCGTGGATCACTCCGGTCTGGGAGGTCGAGGATCCGTACGACCTCACGATCGAGATGACGATCGGCAGGAACGGCGGGCGGGAGTGGAGCGGTGAGACGAGCACCGCGCGGCTGCACCGGCGGCTGGACGAGCTGGTGTCGTATCTGATGCGCGGCGACGTGCACCCGGACGGGGTGATCCTGTCGACCGGGACCTGCCTCGTGCCCGAAGCGCCGTTCACGCTCGCGGACGGCGACACCGTCGAGATCGCCATCAGCGGAGTCGGCGTGCTCGGCAACACGGTGGTCCGCGGCATGCCGCCGGGTGTGAACCCCGCGTACGGCCACGCCACCGAAGGGCGGCAGTCATGATCGACAGTATCGATCCGCGCACCGGGCGCGTCGTCGAGCGCATCGAGGCCGGCACGACGTCGGCGGACCTCGACGACCTGTGCGCGCGGGCCGAGGCGGCCGCACGGGAGCTCACGGCGCTCGGGCGCGCGGGGCGGGCGCGGCTGCTGCGGTCCATGGCGGGCGCGATCGAGGACGCCAGGACCGATCTGGTCGCCGTCGCCGACCGTGAGACGGCCCTCGGCGAGCAGCGGCTGAACGGCGAGCTGACCAGGACGTGTTACCAGCTCGACCTGTTCGCCGACGTGGTGGAGGACGGCGCCTACCTCGAGGCCACAATCGACCACGCCGGGGACACCCCGATGGGCCCCCGTCCCGACCTGCGCCGCATGCTGGTCCCGCTCGGCCCGGTCGCTGTGTTCGGCGCGAGCAACTTCCCGTTCGCGTTCTCCGTGCCCGGCGGCGACACGGCGTCGGCGCTGGCCGCCGGATGCCCGGTCGTCGCCAAGGTGCACGAGGCGCATCCCGCGACGTCGGTGCGCGCCCACGAGGCGCTCGCCGAAGGAGCGGCGGCGGCGGGCGTCACCCCCGACGTCGTCAACCTGGTCTTCGGCCGCGAGGCGGGCGTCGACCTGGTCAGGCACCCCGCCGTCCAGGCCGTCGGCTTCACCGGCTCGCTCGGCGCCGGGCGGGCGTTGTTCGACGTCGCCTCGTCCCGGCCGTCGCCGATCCCCTTCTACGGCGAACTCGGTGCCCTCAACACGCTCGTCGTGTGCCCCGCGGCGGCCGCGGCGCGCGGCGAGGACATCGCGGCGGGCCTCGCCGCCTCCTTCACGCTCGGTGTGGGGCAGTTCTGCACGAAGCCCGGCGTGGTGCTGCTCCCCGCCGGCGCGCACGGCGAGACCGTCCGCCGATCGCTGGCGGAGCGGGTCGCGGCGATGTCCGCCGGGGTCATGCTCAGCGAGCGGACGGCCGGCACCTATCTGCGCGGCACAGAGACGCTCCTCGGCATGGACGGCGTCGAGGTGCTCGCCCGTGGACATGAGGCCATCGGCGAGGGCTGGACGGGCGTCCCGCTGCTCCTGCGGGCGGACGTCGCCTCGGTCACGGGCGCCCTGACCGAGGAGTGCTTCGGCCCGGTCCTGGTCGTCGTCGAGTACGACGGCGAGGGGCGGCTGCTCGAACTGCTGCGGCGGTTCGGGCCGGCGCTCACCGGGACGGTCCACGCCGACGCGGCTGACGCCGAACTGTCGGCCCTCGTGCTCGCGCAGCTCGCGGGCACGGTGGGCCGCGTGGTGTGGAACGGGTTCCCGACCGGCGTCGCCGTGGCGTGGGGCATGCACCACGGCGGGCCGTACCCGGCGACCACGAGTGCTCTCCACACCAGCGTGGGCACCACGGCGATCCGCCGCTGGTTGCGCCCGATCAGTTTGCAGAACGTCCCGCAGGAGCTGCTGCCCGACGAGCTGCGCGACGTCCCCGCCGGCGCCGCCGGACTGGTCCGCCGCGTCGACGGCGTCCTCACCCCGGTCGCATAGCGGTTCGTGCCGGACGGCATGCTGGACACGCTGATTCCTCCGATAAGGGACATTGCTGCAATGACGACACAACCCCAGGCCCCCACTCCCCTCCGCTGGGCGATCATCGGCACCGGCGGGATCGCGAGCGCGTTCGCCGAGGACCTGCGGCTCTCCGACGACGGCGAGGTGGTGGCGGTCGCGTCCCGTTCCGCCGAGCGGGCCGAGGCGTTCGCCGCGAAGACGGGGGCCACGCGGTTCTCCGCCGACCTGGCCGGGCTGCTGGAGTCCGACGACATCGACGCCGTCTACGTCGCGGTGCCGCACAGCGGGCACCGGGACGCGGCCGTCGCCGCGCTCGAGGCCGGCAAGGCCGTCCTGGTCGAGAAGCCGTTCACGATCAACCGGGCCGAGGCCGAGGAGCTCGTGAAGCTGGCCCGCGCGAAGGGCGTGTTCCTGATGGAGGCGATGTGGACGCGCTTCCTGCCGCACATGGTCCGCATCCGCGAACTGCTCGCGCAGGGGCGTCTCGGCGAGCTCCGGCAGGTCAACGCCGAGCTCGGCGTCTGGTTCGAGAAGGACCCCGCGCACCGGATGTTCGACCCGCACCTGGGCGGCGGCGCCCTGCTCGACCTCGGGGTCTACCCGGTGTCGTTCGCGTCCATGGTGATGGGCGAGCCGGCGTCGGTGCTCGGGGCGGCCCAGTTCGGCGACACCGGGGTGGACGCCCAGACCGCCGTGGTGCTCCAGTACGGGCAGGGCCGGCAGTCGGTGATCGCGACCTCGATGGAGGCGTGGCTGCGCAACCAGGCGTCGATCTCCGGGACGGACGCCCGGATCGAGGTCGACCAGATGTTCCACACGCCGAAGTCGTTCACCCTGACCACGCGGACCGGGGCGGTGGAGCGCTACGACTTCCCCGTGGAGGGCAGCGGGCTGCGCTTCCAGGCCGAGGAGGTCGCGCGGTGCGTGCGCGCCGGTCTGCTGGAGAGCTCCGTGATGCCGCTCGACGAGACCTGCCAGATCATGGGCACGATGGACGAGGTGCGCGCCCAGATCGGCCTGCGGTACCCGAGCGAGTGACCTCGTCGGCCGGTTGACGTCCGGCCTGCCATCGAATGCGCGATTTGTGAGACACTGCGCAGTCGATTTCGGCGGGGGCGGGCCAGGGCCCGGGTGTGGAACCGCGGTCCGGCCGCCCCGCCAGGCAGAGGGGTACATGAAACTCGGTTTGCACTACTGGAACTTCTCGACCCCGGCGGATCCCCAGCTGATCGCGCCGACGCTGGCGGAGACGGCCCGCGTCGCCGAACAGGCGGGGATCTCGTCGTTCACGCCGATGGACCACTACTTCCAGATGCGGCACCGCCGCGGAGGCGCGCACGAGCCGATGCTGGAGGGGTACACGACGCTCGGGTACGTGGCCGCGCTGACCACGCGCATGACGCTCGGCCTGATGGTCACCGGCGCGATGTACCGGCACCCCGGCCTGCTGGCGAAGATCGTCACTACCCTCGACGTGTTGTCCGGCGGCCGCGCGCAGTTCGGCATCGGCGCGTCCTGGTACGAGCGGGAGCAACGCGGGCTCGGCGTGCCCGTGGTCCCGATGGCCGAGCGGTTCGAGCGGCTGGAGGAGACGGTCCAGATCTGCCTTCAGATGTGGAGCGACGACGACGGCCCCTACCGCGGACGTCACTATCAGCTCGAGGAGACCCTGTGCGTGCCGGCGCCGCTGGGCCGGCCGCGCCCGCCGATCATGATCGGCGGCGGCGGGGAGAAGAAGACCCTGCGACTGGTCGCCCGGTACGGGGACGCCTGCAACCTGTTCGCCACCGGCCCGGAGGAGGTGGCGCACAAGCTGGACGTGCTGCGGGCGCACTGCGACGCCGAGGGCCGCGACTACGACGCCATAGAGAAGACCGTGATGTTCAGCCGCCCGGTCCTCGAGGAGACCGGCGTGTTCCTCGCCGAGGCGGAGGAGTACGCGAGGCTGGGGATCAGCGAGATCCAGGTGCTGCCGGACCGGCACCCGGTCGACTTCACCGAACACGTGGCGGAGCGCGTCGCCCCACGCGTCGCCGCGATCGGCTGACACACGACAACCCGGCGGTGGCCGGCTAGGAGTCGGGTCGCCCGCCGGCGGGACCAGGCGCCGGCGGGCGACCCGAGGCGTCCTCAGCCCTGGGCCGCCGCGGTGGTGACGGTGGCCTCCATGACCCGGTCGAACCCGACGTGGCGCCGGGGCCCGGTCATCGTGACGGAGACGGTCTCGCGGATATCGGCGCTTGACGCCCCGATCCGCAGCTCGACCTCGCCCGGGTCGACCTGCCGCCGTCCCGCCGCTCCGGTATAGGAGGTCTGGTCGGCGTGCAGGGAGATCGTGACCTCCCGCGTCTCGCCCGGCTCCAGGTCGACCCGGTGCGCGGTCAGCAGCGACTGCACCGGGCGGGCGACCTCCGCCACCGGGTCGTGCAGGTAGACCTGCACGACCTCCGAGACCGGGCCGGCGGCGTCGTTGCTGAGCGTCACCCGCACGTCGAAGGCGCCGTCGGTCGGCCACGTCCTCGCCGCGCCGGCGGTGACGGCCCCCCACGTGATCGGCGTGTAGGACAGCCCGTGGCCGAACGGGAACAGCGGGGTGGGATCCACCGAGCTCACCTCGCTGCGCCGGGCGAGCGGCGCGGCCAGGTAGGTGGAGGGCTGGGTGGCGCCGTCGCCGGGGAAGCTCACCGGGAGCCGCCCCGCCGGGTCGGCCCGGCCGGACAGGACGTCGGCCAGGGCCCGAGCGCCCTCCTCGCCGGGGAAGAACCCGCACACGACGGCCGCCAGGCGGTCGACCTGCCGGGCGAGTTCGTACGGCCGGCCGACCAGGAGAACCAGCACCACCGGAGTGCCCGTGGCCAGGACGGCCTCGAGCAACTCCTCCTGCCTTCCGGGAAGGCGCAGGTTCTCCGTGTCGCAGCCCTCGCCGGAGGTGCCCCGCCCGAACAGGCCCGCCTGGTCGCCGAGCACGGCCACGCACACGTCGGCGGCCGCCGCGGCCGCGACGGCCGCCGCGATCCCCTCGTCGTCGCCGCCGAGGACCGGCACCCCCTGCTTGTAACGCACGTCGTAACCCGCCGGATCGGCGCGCAGCGCCTCGACCAGGGTCGGCACCTCGATGCCGACGGGGACGTCCGGATGGTGCACGCCGACGTGCATCGGGAAGGAGTAGCACCCCATCATGGCCTGCGGGGTGTCGGCGCGCGGCCCGACGACGGCGAGCCGCAGCCTCGGCGCCAGGGGCAACGTGCCGGTGTTGCGCAGCAGGACCACCGAGCGGCGGGCCAGCTCCGCGGCCAGGGCCCGCTGCTCGTCGCCGTCCAGCACCGCCTCGCCCGTCTCCGTCCCCTCCTCGGCGAGTACGGAGGGCTCGGGGTCCCATCCCTCGTCGAGCAGGCCCAGCCGGCACTTCTGCAGCAGCACGCGCCGCAGCGCGCGGTCGATGAGGGCCGGGTCGACCTCGCCGCGTTCGATCGCCTCGATCAGCGGCGGGCCGAAGGTGTTCACCGTGGGCAGTTCGACGTCGATCCCCGCGGTGAGGGCGAGCCTGGCCGCGTCGGCGGGCGACTCCGCCACGTTGTGCAGGGTCTGCAGGAAGGCGACGGAGAAGTAGTCGGCGACGACGGTGCCGGTGAAGCCGTAGGTGTCGCGCAACAGGTCGGTGAGCAGCGCGGGATCGGCCGCGACGGGCACCCCGTCGATGTCGGCGTAGGAGTTCATCACCGAGTCGGCCCCGGCCCGCAGCGCCATCTCGAACGGCGGCAGCAGGACGTCGGCGATCTCACGGCGGCCCGCCGACACCGGGGCGAGGTTGCGGCCCGCCTTGGACGCGGAGTAGCCCACGAAATGCTTCAGGGTGGCGATGACGCCCGCGGACTGCACGCCGCGGATGTAGGCGGCGCCGATCGTGCCGACGAGGACCGGATCCTCGCCGATGGTCTCCTCGACGCGACCCCACCGCAGGTCGCGGGCCACGTCGAGCACCGGGGCCAGACCCTGGTGGACGCCGAGCCGCCGCATGGTCGCGCCGATCTGCGCCCCCATCCGCTCCACGAGGTCCGGGTCGAAACTGGCCCCCCAGCACAGCGGCGACGGGTAGACGGTGGCCTTCCACGCGGCCAGGCCGGTCAGGATCTCCTCGTGCACCAGTGCCGGGATGCCCCAGCGTCCGGCCGCCGTGATCGACCGCTGCGCGTTCGCGAGCGTGGTCGCCCCCGTGAGAACGCCGACGGGCGTCGTGCCGAACGGCCGGGTCAGCTGGCCGATGCCGTTCTTCACCAGCTCGTCCCACCCGACGGGCAGCGACGTGAACTCGTGCTGGTGCGGAGCCATCTCGCCGTCTTCGTCCTTGATCCCCACCCAGACGCCGTACAGCTGCGCGACCTTCTCGGCCACGCTCATCCGGGCCATCAGGGCCTCGACCCGCTCCTCGTCGGGGACGGCGGTGTCCTTCCACACCTTCGGCGAGGTTTCAGTGCTCAAAGCCACGGTGTTCTCCGTTTGGTCGTGTGAATCGCTCGTACGGCCGTCGTCGGCATCAGTCCAGCCACCCGCCGTACGCAGGAGTGCACTGGTCGAGTTCGTCCCACAGCTCCGGCGGTATCGGGGTGGTGGCGAGATCGAGGGTGGTGGCGATCCGCGCGGGCTCGGAGATCCCGACGATGGTCGACGTCACCCGCGGGTCCCTCAGCGAGAACTGCAGCGCGGCGGCGGCGAGCGGGACGCCGTGGGCGTCGCAGGCCCGCTTCATCGCCCGGACCGCGTCCCTGACCGACTCGTCGGTGTCCCGGTAGGCGTAGCGGGGCTGCGCGTCGGGGCCCTTGACCAGCATCCCCCCGCCGTACGGCGCGCCGTTGACGAAGGCGACGCCCCGCTCGGCGGCGTCGTCGATCAGCGGGTCGGCCTCACGGTTCACCAGGGTCCACCGGTTGTGGTTGATCACGGCCTCGAACACGCCGGTGCCGACGAACCGGCGCATCAGCTCCACCGGTCCTCCGGCGATCCCGAGGTGGCCGACGACACCGGCGTCGCGCAGCTCCACCAGCGCCTCGACCGGGCCGCCTGGAGCCATGGCCTGCTCGAACGTGACGTGGAACTCCGGGTCGTGCAGGTACATCATCGGCACGTGGTCGACGCCCAGCCGTTCCAGGCTCTCCTCGACCGAGCGGCGTACCCGCTCGCCGGAGAAGTCGCCGGAGTCGGGGTCGGCGTCGGCCTTGGTGGCCAGGACGAAGCCGTCGGGCACGCCACGCCGGCGCACCACGGCGCCGATGCGCCGCTCGGCGCTGCCCCCGCCGTAGTTGTTGGAGGTGTCGAGGAAGTTGAACGGGCCGTCGAGCACGGCCTCGACCGTGGCCTCGGCCCGCTCCTGGTCGACCGCGTAGCCGTACAGCGTGGGCATGCTCGCCAGCGGGCTGGTCCCGATGCAGATGGGCGTCACGGTGAGACCGGTGCGGCCGAACGCGCGCCGCTCCGCCGGGTCGGGCGGTTCGTACGCGGCGGTGCGCCGGTCGTCGGTCAGGTCATCGGCCATGTCAGATCACGAATTCGGTCGTGCGGCGGCCACGGCACCCGGGCTCGGCCCGGAAGATCATGCCGGCCATGGGCTGACGCCGCAGGTCGTCGGGGGAGAGGTCCTCGGTGGAGGTGCTGATGATGAGCTGGTCCAGCTCCGGACCGGCGAAGCAGCACGACGTCACCTGCGAGACGGGCAGGGTGATCGTGCGCTCCAGGCGGCCGTCGGGTCCGAACCTGCGGACGGACGATCCTCCCCAGAAGGCCACCCATACGGCGCCTTCCGCGTCGACCGTCAGTCCGTCGGGCATCCCGGCGGCGGCGGAGGTGTCGGCGAAGACGCGCCGGTTCGACAGCGCGCCCGTCGTCACGTCGTAGTCGAACACGTCGACGCGGCGCAGGGGAGTGTCCACGAAGTAGCACAGGGTCGCGTCCGGCGACCAGTCGACACCGTTGCTGATCGTGACGCCGGTCAGCACCGTGTGCAGGGAGCGGTCGGCGTCGAGGCGGTAGAGGCTCGCCGCCCCGGGCTCCTGGTCGTAGGCCATGCTGCCGGCGAAGTACCGTCCCGCGGGATCGACGCCGGCGTCGTTCATCCGGATGCGCGGCCGCCCGGCCAGCGGGGCGGCGAGCCGTTCGGTCAGCCCGTCCCGCGAGGCCAGTGCGACGCCGTCGCCGTCCGCGACGACGACGGTCGCCGGGTCCGTCGTGGGATGGACGGCGGTGACCGGCGCCGGCAGGTCGAACCACCTGACGTCGCCGGTGTCGACGTCCGCGTCGAACACCCGCCCGCGGGGGATGTCCACGAACCGCACCCGCCCGAGGGCGGCGTCCCACACGACGCCCTCGCAGTGGACGCCAGAGACGTCCAGCCACGGCAGCGCCGCCAGATCGCCCTCCGCCAGATCGCCCTTCGCCGGCTCGGCCGGGGACGCTCCCATCACGGCGCCAGCGGCGCCAGAGCCGCCGAGGCGAGACGGTGGCCCTCGACGAGCCGCGCCAGCACCGCGTCGGTCGAGGCGTCGGGGCGGGTCTCCTCGGGATGGTCCGCACGCCAGGCGAACAGCCGGCGGGCGCCCTCCGACCAGGTGACCGTCGGACGGAACGACGGGACGAAGCGCTTGATCTTGGTGTTGTCGAACACCGCGCTGTGCTGCAGGTCGCCGACGATCAGATCCGACCAGAACCAGTCCGGGGCCACGACCGGCAGGAATTCCGAGGGCAGGTGCAGGAGCCTGGCCTGGGTTCCGGCCGTGCGGCCGATGATGTCGTAGATCTCGTTCCAGGTCAGCGCCTCGTTGGAGGTGATGTGGAAGTCCTCGCCCACGGCCTGCCAGTTGCCGATCAGCCCGACGAGGCCGACGGCGAGATCACTGGCGTGCGTGAGGGTCCACAGGCTCGTGCCGTCGCCGGGGACGACCAGCTCGTCGCCGCGCACGATCCGGTCCCACGCCGTCCAGTCGCCGGGAAGCGGGGGATGGGCGTCGTCGTAGGTGTGCGACGGCCGCACGATCGTGACGGGGAACTCGCGCTCCTCGTACGCCCGGCGCAGGACGTCCTCGGCGGCGATCTTCTCCCTGGCGTAGCCCAGGTAGGGGTTGCGCCGCGTGGTCGACTCCACGAACGGCACCTGCCGTACCGGCTTGTGGTAGATCGACGCGCTGCTGATGTGGATGTACTGGTTCGTCCGGCCCTCCAGCAGGTCCACGGCCGCGGAGGCGTCCTTGGAGCCGAAACTGAGGAAGTTGACCACGCAGTCGTACGACGCGCCGTCGAGGGCCCGGCGCATCGACTCCGCGTCCTGGACGTCGCCTTCGATGGTGGTGACCCCCGCCGGGACGGGCCGCCGGCCGGCGGTGCGACCGCGGTTCAGGACGTGCACGTCCTGCCCCTGGCGGACCGACTCCGCGACACAGGCCGAGCTGATCGTGCCGGTGCCGCCGATGTAGAGAACCTTCACTGCAGGACTCCGGATCTTGGGTTCAGGAATGGGCGGGATGCGGTCAGCTGCGGGACTTGCCGGCGTACCAGTCCTCGAAGCCGTTCTCCACGATGCTGATGAGCAGGTCGTCGGGCCGGATGCCGATCTCTTCCAGCCGCTTGGCGATCTGGTCGAACATCGCGTACTTGGTGGTGACGTCGTACATGTGCACCATCAGGATCTGGATGCTGACCAGCTGCCGCCGGTCGACTCCGTTGTAGCCCGGGTCGAAGACGATCTCTCCCGGCGCGTGGGTGCGGAAGATCTGAAACTTGTCGGTCGGGTCCATGCCGAGGCCGTCGACCAGAGCCTGGTGGATCCCGTCGCTGATCTGCTCGCCCAGCCGTTCGGCCAGGGAACGGTCGAGGTCGATCTGCACAAGAGGCAAGAGGGGTTCCTTTCAGCGCCGGGCGGTCGACCAGGTGTCCGGGCGCCACGGCGGGTCGTGCAGGAAAGTAAGGAAGCCGAAAACTTTCGAAAGAAATGTGAAACTTAAGGTCCGCAGTCACAACGTAGAACGGTCGCTCGACGAACGTCAAGGGTCAGGCGACCGCCGGAATGTCGACACCATGACATCTCCGCCCGTCAGAGCGCCTGGGCGATGATCATTCGTGCTCCGGTGGGACCGGTCGCGACCCGTGCCGCCGCAGGCGGCGGGCCACGTCGGCGAACGGCTCACGCCAACCATATCGTCCGATTGTTTTGCCTGGTAGAGCAGATGATCGTGATATTCGAACGGATCGCTCCGCAGGCGGCGGGGGCCTCATCTGCGGAGGGCCGTGCGGGCCGCGACGCTGCGCGGCCGAGAGTGGAACTGCGGAGGGATGACCCCTCAACAACTTTCTATAAACTTTCGCATCGTCCGCCCCGCGCAGGTCTTTCTCGCAGGAACGAGCGAGGCCGTCCCGGTGGATCGCGGCGGCCGTCAGGCCCGGCGGCGCGCGGCCCGCGCGGGGGCCGTCCAGGGCGCGGTGCTGTCCCTGGTCACCAGACTGGTGGACAGCTCGAGGTGGAGAGGCTGCTCACCGGGGGTGTGCGTGGTCTCCAGCACGTTGCGGATGGCCAGCACGGCCATCTGGGCGAGCGGCTGCCGGATGGTGGTCAGGCGGGGGAACATCCACTCGCAGACCTCGGTGTCGTCGAACCCGACCACGCTGAGATCGTCGGGGATGCGCAGGCCTCTGGAGTGGGCCGCGTCGTACACGCCGGCCGCCTGCTGGTCGGAGCCGGCGAAGATGGCCGTGGGGGGCTCCGGCAGGTCGAGCAGTTCGAGCGCGGCCCGTCTGCCTCCCTCGGCGTAGAAGTCGCCCTGCCGCACCAGGCTCTCGTCGAGAGGCAGGCCCGCCCGCCCGAGCGCGGCGCGGTAGCCGTCGAGGCGTTCCAGGCTGCATCGGACGTCCGCGGGCCCGGTGATCACTCCGATCCGGCGATGGCCGAGCTCGGCCAGGTGCTCGGTGGCGGCGAACCCGCCGGCCCAGTTGGTGGCCCCGATGGTCGGAACGTCGCGGTCGTACCCGCCGACCTGGTCGATGACGACGAAGGGGGTGTCGATCGGGCGCAGCGTCTCCGCGCTCACCTGCCGGGTGTTGGAGACGACCAGCACCACCCCGTCGGTGGGCCGGGAGGCGATGGTCTTGAGCCATTCGCGCGGCTGGGCCTTCCGGTCGTGCGTCACGGTGAGGACCAGGCTGGCCCCCAGCCGGTAGGCCTCCTGTTCGGCGCCTCGCAGCAGCTCACAGGCCCAGGCGGTGTCCAGCTCGGTGATGACGAAGTCGACCAGGCCGACCTTTCCGGTCTCCGCCCTGGCCCTGCGCTGGTATCCCGTCGAGATCAGCGCGTCCTGGACCCGCCGGCGGGTCTCGGGACCCACGGCTTCCCGGCCGTTGAGCACCTTGCTCACCGTCGGCGCGGACACGCCCGCCTCGCGTGCGACCATCGCGATGGTCACGCGGTCGGCGTCGGCGTTCCGGGAGTTCCCCGCCGTCCGCTTCTGTGTCCTCGTCTCCTGCTCGGTCGCCACGACACCTCTCATGCGCTGAGCCAGTGCTGTCGAAAGTTTCTATAACGGTAGCACCGCTGGTGACGGGCCTGCGGAGCTCGCGACAGGTAAGCTGCGAACGACGTCAATACCTGATTGTCCGAATTGGGCCTCGATGTGGCCCGCCGACACGCTCCGGCATCGGCCCGCGCGGCGTTCTGGATCCGCTACGCGGTCGAGTGGTCTGAACGACGACCTGCGGATATCACCCCGACGATCTCGGGTGACCGGTCCGTGCCGAAACACGGGCGCCTTCACCCGGGGCCGCGAGACCCGCTCCTCGTAACTGAACGGAAACAAATTCGGCCGAAGTTATTGACACTGTCGCCGGGCCGGTGTTTTTCTCTCACAAGAAGACTTTCCGAAACTTTCGGTATCCGTGAGCAGTGCAGCTCCACCGGCCGGTGACCCCAGGCCGGAGGAGGACGCACGCCCTGTCCCGCGACCCCGTGCCGACATCGTCGCCGCGTGCGAGCGGGACCCCCGTGCTCATGCGTGAGCACAGGCCGTCGTGGCCGTCCCCATGCAGCGGAGGACGGCGCGACGTTCCCACGACCAGTGCGTGCGAGTCACGTGCAAGGAGAGTTCACATGCTGGGATCCTCGCGAATCTGGAAGCGCCGTCTCCCCGGAGCGGCGGCCGTGTTCACGGCCGCGGCACTGGCGCTCGCCGGATGCGCCGGCGGAGGAACGACCGAGACCACGGACAAGGGTTCGGCCGACTCGGGCTCGATCACCTGGTGGGGGTGGACGCCCGACGCGGCCCCCGCCGAGGCCTACATCAAGGCGTTCAACAAGGTCTATCCGAACATCAAGGTCACCTACAAGAAGTTGACCATCGACGGCTACGACGCCGCGATCCGTCCGGCCCTGGCCTCCTCGGTCGGCCCGGACGTCTTCGACGTCGCCCCCGGCGCCGCCAACGGCTCCGTCGAGATCTACGGCGTGAACGCCGTCGACCTCACGCCGGCCGTCCAGAAGGCCCTGGGCGCGGACTGGAAGTCGAAGCTGGCCCCGATCGGGGTGTCCAGCCTGACCACCGACGGCAAGCTCGCCGCGTTTTCGGTCGGCTCGAACTTCGCCGGGCCGGTCTGGGTCAACCAGGACCTGTTCGACAAGTACGGCCTGAAGCCGCCGACGAACTACGACGAGTGGAAGCAGGTCTGCGCGGCCTTCAAGACCCACGACATCAAGTGCTTCGTCCAGGGCGCGGCCCAGACCGCGTTCAACGAGGACACGCTGCAGGCGATCAGCAACAACGTCAAGCCGGGCGTGTGGGCGCAGGCGCTCGACAAGAAGGTCCCGTGGACCGACCCGACGATCGTCAAGGCGCTGACCATCTGGAAGGGCCTGTTCGACGACGGGATCATGCAGGAGGGCGCGCTGGGCACGCAGCAGTACCCCGACGCCAACAACGAGTTCATGTCCGGCAAGGCCGCGATGGTGATGATGGGCACCTGGTACATGCAGTACTCCACCGTCGACGGCAGCACGGCCGCCATCTCCGGCGCGGGCGTCGGCGACCCCAAGCCGTTCACCCAGCTCCCGATCGCGTTCCCGGACGTGGCCGGCACCGGCAACGTCGGCTCGCTCTACGGTGACGCCGACTTCGGCCTCGCCGTGAACAAGAAGTCCAAGTCGATCGCCGCCGCCACCACCTTCGCGACCTGGCTCGGCACGTCGGAGGCCGGCCAGCAGGCGGTCGCCGACATCCTCAACGACATCCCCGCCCTGACCAGCGTTCAGCCGGACTGGAACTCGATCAAGCTGGTCAACCCCGCGGTGCAGCAGCCGGCGTTGGAGAAGCTGATCAGCGACGCGGGCAAGTCCAGCGAGCCGCGCCTCGCCACGGTGAGCGCCGACCTGCAGACCGCCATCGGCGTGGCCTCGACCACCGTGGCCGCGAGACAGGCCACCCCCGAGCAGGCCGCCGCGACGCTGCAGAGCACCGCCGAGAAGATCAAGTAGAGCCGCAGGCGGCACGTCTCATCCCATACGCGCAGGGAGACTCATGACTTCCATCACCTCGCCGAAGACCGGGGCGCGCCGTCCATCGCCCGCTCCTCTTCCGGACGGCTCCCGGAAGAGGGGCGGGAGGCCCGCGGGCCTGCCGTGGATCATGCCGGCGTTCGTCTTCGTGGTCGGCCTGCTCTACTACTGCATCATCGAGACCGGTTACCTCTCGACACTCGACTGGGACGGCACGAGCCCCACCCCCACGTCGGTGGGGCTCGGCAACTACAGCGAGATCCTGCAGGACCCGATCTTCTGGAAGGCCATCTGGCACACGGTGGTCTTCTTCGTCGTGACCTTCACCGTGCAGACCGCGATCGGCTTCGTGTTCGCGGCGCTGCTGCACTCGAAGGTGAAGCTGGGCGCCGTCTACAAGGTCCTCGTGTTCACGCCGGTGGTCCTCGCGCCGGCGACGATGGCGCCGGTGTTCCGGCAGATGTTCGCCGCGGACGGCCAGCTGAACTGGGCTCTGGACCACCTCGGGCTCGGTTTCCTGTCCCAGCCGTGGCTGGCCCAGTCGAGCACCGCGATGCCGGTGATCATGTTCATCACGGTGTGGCAGTTCACCGGCCTCACGTTCGTGCTCTACTTCGCCGCCATGGGGCAGATCGACCCCGAGACGCTCGAGGCGGCGCGCACCGACGGGGCGAGCAACCTCCGCGTCCTGGTCAGCATCGTCTGGCCCGGCGTGCGGGGGACGACGGTGGCCCTGGCGATGCTCGGGGTGATCGGGGCGTTGAAGACCTTCGACGTTCCGTACCTGGTGACCATCGGCGGGCCGAACTACAGCACCGAGTTCCTCGGGACCTACATCTACCGGATCAGCATCCCGTCGGCCCACGTCGGCTACGGGGCGGCCCTGTCGATCCTGCTGCTCATCCTGGCGCTGCTCGGTGCGATCGCCGTGGCGGCCCGCGCCAACCGTAAGGACGGTGAATCCAGTGTTTGAGGCCCGCAGGGTGTCCACCAAGCTGCTGCTGCAGCTCCTCGTCACCCTGATGATCATCCCCTACCTGTTCCCCCTGGTGGTCATGGTCCAGGGGTCGCTGGCGGGCAAGGGGCTCGGCAACTACGAGGCCGTGTTCGCCGTCGGCACCGTGGGGACGTTCTTCAGGAACAGCGTCATCGTGTCGGCCTCGACGATCCTGATCGTCTACGTCCTCACCATGTTCGCCGCCTTCGGGTTCTCCAAGCTGCACATCCGCGGCAAGGAGGTGTACTTCTGGATGATCCTGGCCGCCCTCACCCTGCCCGAGGTCGTGCTGCTCACCCCGCTGTTCGCGACCACCCTCAGCATCGGCGTGTACGACACGTACTGGGCGGTGGTGCTGCCGCTGGCCGCGCTCCAGATCCCCTTCGCGGTCCTGCTGGCCAGGAAGTTCATCGACGGAGTCCCCGACTCGCTCTTCGACGCCGCACGGGTCGACGGCGCCAGCATCTTCACCGCCTTCCGTTACATCGTCGTGCCGATGACGCGGCCCATCGCCGCGGCGATCGTCGTCCTCACCCTCATCGGCTCCTGGAACGACTACCTGCTGCCGCTGGTGCTCATCCAGGATCCGGCCAAGCAGACGATCACGCTGCTGCCGCAGTTCTTCGTCAGCCAGTTCAGCAACGACCAGACCAAGGTCCTGGCCAGCGCCGTCATCACCGCCATCCCGGAGATCGTGGCCTACCTCTGCCTGCAGCGCCTCTTCGAGCGCGGCCTGGCGGCCGGCGCGCTGAAGTAGGCGCCGCGCACACCCCCCGATTCCCCCGTGTGATCCACCGCGTTTTCAGATTTGAGGAACAGAGCACATGACGTCGGACAGCACGGCCTTCCTCCGTACGGCGGGCCGCGAATTCGTCGACCAGACGGGCACGCCCGTACGCCTGCGGGGTGTGGCCGTCGGCGGCTGGCTGAACATGGAGAACTTCATCACCGGCTACTCCGCCAACGAATCACTGATGCGCAGCACGGTCCGCGAGGTCCTCGGGGACGAGAAGTACGAGCTGTTCTTCGAGCGGCTGCTGACCGCGTTCTTCGGCGAGGACGACGCGAAGCTGCTGGCGGACATGGGCATGAACTGCGTCCGGATCCCGGTCAACTACCGGCACTTCGAGGACGACGCCCGGCCGTTCGAGTTCAAGGAGGAGGGCTTCCGCCACCTCGACCGGGCGATCGAGGCCTGCGCGCGGCACGGGATCTACTCGGTCGTCGACCTGCACGCGCTGCCGGGCTCGCAGAACCACCACTGGCACTCCGACAACCCCACGCACCGGCCCGCGTTCTTCGACCACCCCCACTTCCAGGATCGGGTGGTGGCGATCTGGGAGCGCATCGCCGAGCACTACAAGGACAACCCCTGGGTGGCGGGCTACAACCCGATCAATGAGCCCGCGGACGAGTCGCGCCAGGTGGTCGGGCCGTTCTACACCCGCCTGGTCGAGGCCATCCGCGCGATCGACGACCGCCACATCCTGTTCCTCGACGGCAACACCTACTCGACCGAGTTCGACGTCTTCGACGCCGAATGGGACAACACCGTCTACGTCTGCCACGACTACGCCGCCCCGGGCATGGGCAACGGCGGCGACTACCCGGGCGTCACTGACGGCAAGCACTACGACAAGGCGGCGCTGGAGGCCAAGTACCTCCAGCGCACCGAATACAGCCGCCGTACCGGGACGCCGATCTGGGTGGGGGAGTTCGCCCCGATCTACACCGGTGACGAGCACAAGGACGCCATGCGCCGGCAGGTCCTGGCGGACCAGCTCGACATCTACCGCCGCGACGGCGCCGGGTGGTCGAGCTGGATGTACAAGGACCTCGGACGGCAGGGCGTGGCCATGGTCCGCCCCGACTCCCCGTACATGAAGCGCTTCGGCGACTTCGTGGCGAAGAAGAACCGGCTCGGCGCCGACAACTGGGGCAGCGACGGGAACGGGATCATCGAGGTGACCAAGCCGTTCCAGGACATGATCGCGCGTGAGTTCCCCGGCTTCGACCCGTACCCGTGGGGCCGGTTCGACTGGGTCCGCACGCTCATCCTGAACCTCACGGTCGCCCAGCCCCTGGCCTATGAATACGCAGAGCTGTTCCGCGGGCTGGACGACGACGAGCTGATCGCCCTCGCCGACTCGTTCGCGCTGCGCAACTGCGACATCAGGACGAGCCTCGTCGAGCAACTGCGCGCCGGCTGAGGCCGTCCGCACGGTAATTCCGGCGGGTCTGATCGCGCGAGTGAGCCGGGCGGCTCCGGGATGTCTCCCGGAGCCGCCCCGTTCATGCCGTGGGGACGTTCACGACGTCGGGACGTCCGCGCGCTCCGCGGCCACGGCGCGGTCTCTCCTGATCGAGCGGTAGAAGTCGGCGTAGGCGCGTTCGCGGTCTCGGCTCAGAAGAGGACTTCCTTGGAGTCCGTGTTGTACACCGTCCGGTAGTAGACGGGCTCGCGCCGGAGGCCCTTGCCGGTCCCCGAGAAAAGGAGCAGCTCGCCGTGGCCGGCCTCAAGCGCGTCCACAGCGTAGATGTCGTTACGTCCGTCACCGGTGACGTCGCCGGGCGCGAAGAGCTTCCAGGTCCGCGAGACGCCGGTGACGAGCCGGACGCGCTTGCCGAAGCCGCCCTTGCCGTTGCCGGGGTAGAGCCACAGCGCTCCGGCGTTGTCGCGGCCGACGATGTCGTCCTTGCCGTCGCCGCTGAGGTCCCCCGGCCCGAGAAGGGCGGTCATGGTGTTCCAGCCGCTGGCGACCCGGGTGCGCGCGCCGAAGCCGCCCCTGCCGTTGCCGGGATAGAGCCACAGGGCCCCGGCCTTGTCGCGGGCCATCAGGTCGTTCTTCTTGTCGCCGGTGATGTCGCCGACGGCGGCGATGGCGGTCTTGTTGTTCCAGCCGTAGGCGATCAGCCTGCGTGCGCCGAGGGCGTACTTGCCGTTGCCGGGGTAGAGCCACAGGACGCCGGCCTTGTCGCGGGCGAAGATGTCCTCGCGGCCGTCGCCGGTGTAGTCCCCGTGCCTGACGAGCACGGTCATGCCGCTCAGCCGGGTTCCGAGGTTGGGCGGCTTGCTGAGGTCACCCGGGAGCACCCACAACCGGCCCTGCGCGGAGCGCATCAGCACCTGGCTCTGACCGTTGCCAAGGAAGGAGCCGAACGGCTTCGGCGTGCCCGGCGGGCTGTACTGCACCGGGGTCCAGTCGATGTACTGCTTGCGCCATTCGCATTCGTGCCGGGTGGGCGCCAGAGTCATCGATCCGACGTGATGGCGGTACATCCTCAACATCGAAGACGACGTGGTGTCGCCGTTCACCTCCGCCGGGTTGTCGGTGACGGGGACGGGGCCGTTGAACGTCGGCTTCAGCGTGTAGTTCTTCTCGGGCCACAGGCACGCGAAGTTCTTGGTCCGGTTGATCCAGGAGAGCGCGTTACGGCCGGGAGCACCGAAGTCGGACTGCGAGGTCCGGTACTTGTAGATGCCTCCCTTGCCTTCGATGCCGGTGAACAGGCAGAAGTAGCCCCGCGGGCATCTCAGGTAGTCCTCCTCCGCCGCTGTGGCCGAACCGCTCATGGTCGCGCCCGCGGCGACCACCAGCACCACACCGGTGGCAGAGGCGCGCAGCAGCCGTCCGCGTCTCGACGAAAGCGACTTGAACGAACGCGACATCGACGGACGCGACTCGAATGGTTGCGACAAGGGGGGTTCCTCTCCTGCATGCCCGACCTGCACGGCAAGGCATGGTCCACCCGCCCGCGGTCGCCAGTGGGTCACCGTACACCGGAATATCGATCATGGGATCGATCTACGGTCATGCGATACGAAGGCGTGATTTGTCAGGAGAAATGGAGGCGGCGCTCGGTCCTCTGCCAGGGAGAGGAGCTTGGTGACCGTGTTCCAGTTGCGCATCGTGGCGACCGCCGACGACCGCTTCTCCAGCAGCGGCGGCAGTTTCGGGCGCCGGAGACCGTCGGGGAAGTACATGTAGAGCTCGCGTCTGCCGACGCGCATCTCCTCCGGGGCGTAGCTCGCCGGGTCGATGCCCTCCAGCGTCCTCCTGTCCGGCTCGCCGGCAAGGAAGACCACCGCGAACTTGGCCGGGTCCCGCACCTCCAGCGGGTTCTCCTCGACCACGGCGCGCAGTTCCCCGGCCGTCCGGACGATGACGGCCACCTCCATTGTCAGTTCTTCGGTGATCCGCCGCTCGATTGCGGAGGCGACCCGCTCACGGGGTTCCTCGTCACCGGTGAACACGGCGTTCCCGCTTCGCAGGTGGGTGCTCACCCCGGTGTGTCCCAGCCCCTCCAGCAGTGCGCGCAGGTCGGCCATGGCCATCTGGCTGCGGGGATTGATGTTGATACCGCGCAAGAGCGCCACGTATCGCATGGCGTCGCCTCCTAGGTCGGGAGTGACGCTACCGCCCATACCTGCCGCCGAATGTCATGTTCTGGAAGTCGGCGGCGTCCTGGTGCCGCCCGGCTACACCGACCCGGCGCACGGCAACCCGTACGGCACCTCCCATCACGACGCCTTCGGCGCCGTCCCCGTCGGCGAGCCCACGCGGGCAGCGGCGCGAGCCCAGGCGCAGCGGGTCGTGCGCTTCGCTCGCGTGGTCGAGGGCCTCGGCGTCGTCGCGTGAGAGGCGTTATGCCTGAACCCGTCCATGCCTGAACACGTCCATGCCTGAAAAGCGAGAGCAGGCCCGCTGGGGACGGGCCTGCTCTCTCCTGACGAGGGGGACCTCCGGGGCAGGGGAACCTCGGGGGCTCGTCAGGGGATGAGGGGCGGATACGAGGGATCGAGCAGACCCCGCTCCGCGAGCTCGCCGTACAGCGGCGTGGTCTCCGGGAAGTGGCCCCAGCCGTGGTCGCCGGACCCGTCGCCGACGTGCCCGAGAAGCTGGCGCTGAACCGGGCTGAGCGTGCCGAACCACGGCTGCCGCGACAGGTCGGCCACCTCGTCCCGGATGGTGATCCAGCGGTAGGTGTAGCCGAAGAACGCGACCATGCGGGTGAAGTCCGAGTAGTTGTCCGACCGCGCGTGCCACAGCCTGCGGTCGAACAGCAGCACGTCACCCGGGTTGACCGTGAGCTCGACCGCGCCCTCCGGCCGCGGGTGCGGAAGGTCGCGCCTCAGCGGGCCGGGCAGCCAGTTGGTCCTGTGGCTGCCGGGGATGACGGTCAGGTTGCCCCGGCCGGCGCGGGAGACGTCGGACAGCCAGAAGGCCAGCTTCACCGACAGTCTCGGCCGGGGATCCGCCTCGATCTCCCGGTTCTGCCGGCCGCCGTCCTGGTGCCACTCCCACCGGAACGGCCGGGGCTTGCGGAGCATCGGATGAACGTCGAAATGCGAGTGATAGACGTGCACGTTCCAGCCGAGGAGGGACCACACGTAGGGGAAGACGGCCGGATGATCCAGCAGTCCCGCCAGCTCGGCACAGTGGGTCGCGGCGCTCAGCTGATGCAGCGCGACGCCCTCGGCTCCTTCGGGCGAGTTCATGTAGACGCGCTGGATCGCGCCCTGGTAGTGATCGACTTCCTCGGAACTGAGCGCACCGGGGATGACCAGAAAGCCGTCCTGTTCGAACTGCTCCCGCTCGGCGGCGGTCATGGGCGTCCAGGTGTCGATCACGGAGAACTGGGTCATGGGTAACGTTCTTTCGGTGGTCCCTCGATGAACAACTGGAACCCGTGGGCTTCGACAGGCCTGTGGGCCCGCTGAAGCCGTGCACGGGTCACCCTCTATTCGCCGAAGGCCCGTTTCGGGTTCACAGGAGGAAGTGGACCGAAACGCCTAAAAGTTACAAACAACTCCGAAAGAGGTTCGTCAGCCTGGCCGGACGGGGTCCGCGGCGCAGTGACCGCGCTCCCGTGGTAGGCGTACCTCCATGACCGAATACCGCGCCTCCTTCGACGCCGCCATCGCCTTCGGCAACGGTGGAGACCTCGCCGTGCACGGGTTCCGGGTGGACGTCCCCGGCCCCGACGTCACCGAGACGCAGATCGGCGCCCTCTTCGTGGCCTCGCTGGGTCTGCTGATGACCGACACGGTCGAGCTCGCCAACGTCGAGGTCTTCGCCGAACGGCACAAGGGCACCCGGGGAGGGCCGTCGGATCGCCGGGACACGACGGTGAAGGCGGGTGGCCGGTTCGTCGAGCTCGGCCATGTGATCCGAGCCGGAAT
This sequence comes from Planotetraspora phitsanulokensis, assembly GCF_016863295.1. Taxonomy (GTDB): domain Bacteria; phylum Actinomycetota; class Actinomycetes; order Streptosporangiales; family Streptosporangiaceae; genus Planotetraspora; species Planotetraspora phitsanulokensis. The sequence continues at coordinate 250,173 of NZ_BOOP01000004.1, read as the reverse complement.
GGTGACTTATCCCGGCCTTCCCGCTCCGGAGATCGACGCCCATCTGACCAGGGAGTCTTCGCGTGAGCTGTACGCTCCCGGCACCGAGTTCGCCATCGACAGGCTCACTCTGGTCGGCAACACCGGGACCTATCTCGACGCGCCGTACCACCGCTATGCCGGCGGGACGGACCTCGCGTCGATCCCGCTGGAGGCGACCGCGGACCTCCCCGCGGTGGTCGCCAGGGTGACGGGGGACCGGCGGGCGGGCATCGGCGTGGGGGCGCTGGCAGGCTTGGACGTCCGCGGCGCGGCCGTGCTTCTGCATACCGGCGACGACGCCCGGTTCGGTACGGCGGGCTACGCGGAGGATCGGCACTTCCTCACTCGGGAGGGCGCCGCCCACCTCGTCGAGCAGGGTGCCGCACTGGTCGGGATCGACGCGCTCAACATCGACGACACCGCCGACCTCGAACGGCCGGCCCACACGTTGCTGCTCGCGGCAGGCATTCCCGTCGTCGAGCACCTGACCGGTCTCGATCGGCTCCCGCCGACGGGCGCCAAGTTCACCGCCGTGCCGCTGCGCGTCGAGGGGTTCGGCACGATTCCCGTCCGCGCCTTCGCGCGCCTGCCGGAGTGAGTTCGCTCCGCGTGCGCCCCGGGCGGGCACGGGATGACAAGGAGATCAGCCGGCCAGCGCCTTCAGCACGTCGCGCGGAGCCGGGCGCCAGCCGAGCTCGGCGCGCGCCCGCGCGGAGGTGAACCGCTGGTCCAGGGCGAAGGCGTCGGCGATGGGGCCCATCTCGTCCCGAGCCTGTGCGAGGGTGATCGAGGCGATCTTTCCGGGATGCCCGATCGCCTCGCTGACGGCCTGGGCCACCTCCAGCACGCTGGGGGCCTCCCCGCCGACGCCCGCGTATCTCGTGCCGGACTCGGCGCCGAGCGCGCGCACGTACAGGTCGGCGATGTCGTCGACGTGCACGAGAGCCCATCGCTTGGAGCCGTCCCCGATGTAACGGACCTCGCCCTTGTCCCTGGCGGGCTTGACGAAGAAGTCCTCGATCAGCCCGCGCCCGCCGCCGTACACGATGCCCGGCATCACGAGCACCGGCCGGCCGCCGCGGTCCGCCCGGGCGAGGACCCGCTTCTCGTTGTCCAACCGCCAGGCGACGATCGAGGGCGGCGACAGCGGGGCATCCTCTTCGACGGCCCCGCGGGTGTCTCCGTAGACCCAGACTCCTCCGGTGTGCACGTACGGCCGGTCGCCTGCGCCGACCTGCATCGCCGTGGCCGCGGCCAGATCGACCCCGGCGACGTCGCCGCCCTGGTGCTGGGCGAGGTGGATGACGCCGCCGGCGCCGGCCGCCGCGTCGCGCAGCACGTCCAGATCGGTCAGGCCGCCGCGGACCACCTCCGCGCCGAGCGCGGCCACGGTGCGCGCCGCGTCGTCGCTGCGGGCCAGCGCCGCGACGGTGTGCCCGTGTGCGGTCAGGGCGCGGATGGTGGCCTGGCCGATGTAGCCGGAGGCCCCGGTGACGAAGACCCTCATGTCCTGCTCCTTCAGATGATGCCCAGAAGATGATCGGCGGGCCGGCCGGACCCCCGCCGCGGACGCGTACGACGACGCGTTCCACGAGGTCAACTCTGGTCCCGGAGGGCGAGGGCCGTCCAAGACCTCTTTTCCATCACGTAATACCCTGAAGGTATGGGGCATGCGGACGTCGACCTTCGGAAGTTGCGTTACTTCGTGGCGGTTGCGGAGGAGCTGAACTTCAGCAGGGCCGCGCAACGGCTGCACATCGCCCAGCCCGTCCTGTCACGGCAGATCCAGGCCCTCGAGAAGGAGCTGGACGCGCAGTTGTTCGTCCGCGACAAGCGTCGCACGAGACTGACGCCGGCGGGGGAGCAGCTGGTCGCCGACGCCGAGTTGGTACTGGCTGGAGCGGAGGCGCTGCGCCGCCGGGTCGCCCAGGCCGCCCGGGCCGTCGACACGTTCACCGTCGGCTTCATGCCCGGCCTCACCGTCACCGGTCCGGTCCGGGCACTGGGCGAGGCGCATCCCGGGCTCACGGTCGAGGTGTTGCGCACCAGCTGGAACGACCAGGTGAGCGTGTTGCACGACGGCCGGGTGGACGTCGGCTACGTGCGGCTGCCGATCGACCCCACCGGGCTCGAGGTGCGCCCGCTCTTCGGCGAACGGCGGATGGCCGTCCTCCACAGCGATCACCGGCTCGCCGGCGAGACGTCGGTGAACATCGGCGATCTCGCTGACGAACACCTGCTGCAACATCCCGACTCGGTGCCGGAGTGGGGCCGGGTGGCCAGGGAGCTGCGGGAGCGCCGGGAGACGCCCGTCCCGGAGGCGCACAGCGTGGAGGAGAAGCTCGAGCACGTCGCGGCAGGCCGGGGGATCAGCATCCTGCCCGAGTCGACCGCCACCTATTACCAGCGGCCCGATGTGGCCTGCGTGCCCATCCTCGACATACCGCCGAGTGAGGTGGCACTGGCCTGGGTGTCGGCCCGTCACGATCCGCTGATCGGCGAGTTCGTCGAACTCGCCGGCGCGACGCGCTGACCGTCAGCCCTGTGCGGCATGCGTGCGGGCGTCTTGTCACGCGAACGCCGGAGACGCCCACGCGACGCGTACGAAGCCGTTGTAGGTGATCTCCTCGGTGCTGCGGACCATGGTCACCTGGAGCCGGACGCGGCTTCCTCCGGCGACCGGCACCTTGATCTGCTGCGGGTTCTGGTAGGTCGCGGTCGCCGACGTCAGTTTCGTGCCGTCGACGGAAAGGACATCGAAGCGCACCAGTGCCGTGGTGTTCGGCGACTGCCGGTCGATGCCGACCTGCGCGGACAGTTCGTGCGCCCCGGTGGGGACGAGGTAGTCCAGATTGCCCGTCGTGGCCCCCGTCCAGTTGATCCTGCACGTGATCGCCGGCAGTTGCGTGCCCGTGCGGTCGAGCGAGACCGACTGGTCGAACCACGGGTTCTGCCCGCGATTGGGGACCGAACAGTCCTTGTGCGACACGGCGTCCCCGTACGCCAGGGCCGTGCCGGCGCCCGTGGTCGCACCCGCGCCGGATGGCTCGGACTGACCCGACGACGGCGTGAGCGTCACGGTGGCCGTCGGCGTCGCGGTGACCGTCACGGTCGCCGTGTGCGTGACCGAGGCGTTGGGGACGATCGCCTGGGAGACCTCGCTCGGTGCGAAACGCACCCCGACGACCGCCACCACGACGGTTCCCGCCATCGAGATCAGGGCGGTGATGATCGCGCCGCGCGTGGTGATCCGGGCGACCTGGACATCGGACCCATGGCCGACCTTGTCCTTCGAGGTGTTCGCTGCCATGACGGTCGTCCGTTCTCGTTCGTGGTGTCGCACCGGCGATGCGCACGAGGTGTCGGAGGTGCCGAGAACGGGAGTTCGCGCCGACGCCGCATCACGCGCGGCGTTCACCGTGATCGGGCCGCCACATCGGTCAGCGTGAATTTAATGGGATGAACGACGGACTCGCCGATGAATCGTTCCATCGTTACTTCAGCGCAACTCATTTCTGATTTACGCGGATAAGTGTTATTGATTCGCTTTTGTGGCGGCAGTCACGGCAATCGGACCCATGTTGACCAGGAGTCGATGATCTCCCCTTGAGCTGGGGAGACGGCTACGTTTCGGAGTGAATTGATCTTCAGGAAATCGGTGTAAGTGTCCCCAGGGAATATGAAAGCGACATTTCGCGCCAAGCCCCTTCGGGTGCCTCTGCGATCAAGTGCCGGAAGCAGGATGCGGTCGCTGCCGAACACCTGCCGTCCCAGCTCAGGCGGCCATCTGAGGCGTAGAAATGTCAGTGGCGACAGGCATGATGAGTCCATGACCGACGCGCCCCCGATCACCGCCCTGGCCGACGCCACGGCCTACGCCGAAGCCGTCCAGCTCGCCGTCGACTCGTCCGTGGCCTATTACGCCGACGGCACCTCCACGCTCGACGACGACGCCTACGACCGGCTGGTCCGCGGCATCCAGGCCTACGAAGAGGCGCACCCCGAGTCGGTGCTGCCCTCGTCACCGACCGGCAAGGTGGCCGGCGGGGCCGTGGTGGGCGACGTGCCGCACACCGTGCCCATGCTCAGCCTGGACAACGTGTTCGGCGCCGAGCAGCTCACCGACTGGGCGGCCGGGCTGGAGCGCAGGCTCGGCAGGCCCGTCACGGTGTGGAGCGTAGAGCCCAAGCTCGACGGGCTGGCGATCTCCGCCCGCTACCGGCACGGCCGCCTGACGCAGTTGGTCACACGGGGCGACGGCACGGCGGGCGAGGACGTCTCCCACGCGATGGGCACCATCGTCGGCCTGCCCGACCGGCTGGCCGAGCCGGTCACGGTGGAGCTGCGCGGTGAGGTGATGATGACGGCCTCCCAGTTCGAGCAGGCGTGTGCCAAGCGGCAGGCACACGACGGCACCACGTTCGCCAACCCGCGCAGTGCGGCCGCGGGCACGTTGCGGGCTCAGGACCGTCCGTACGTGTGCGAGCTGACCTTCTTCGGGTACGGCGTCCTGCCGCCGCCCGACGACGACTCCGACCTCGCCGTGCGCCTGCGCGAGCTGCCGCACAGCCAGGTCATGGACTGGGTGGCCGCGCAGGGCGTGCAGACCACGGCCGCAACGCCTGTTGCCGGCATCGTGGCCGAGACGCTGGAGCGGGTGCAGGAGCGCGTCAGAGAAATCGCCGCGATCCGTGCCGAGCTGCCGTTCGGCATCGACGGCATCGTGATCAAGTGCGATCTGGCCGCTGATCAGGCACAGGCGGGGTTCAGCTCTCGTGCGCCCCGGTGGGCCGTGGCATTCAAGCTGCCGCCGGTCGAGAAGATCACTCGCTTGCTCGCCGTGGAGTGGAACACCGGCCGCACCGGCGTCATCGCCCCGCGCGCGGTGCTGGAGCCGGTCGAGCTGGACGGCAGCATCGTCACCTACGCCACCTTGCACAACGTCGCCGACATCTCCCGGCGCGGCCTGATGCTGGGCGACAGGGTGACCGTCTACAAGGCGGGCGACGTGATCCCGCGGGTGGAGTCGCCCGTCGTGCACCTGCGCACCGGCGACGAGCGGCCGATCCCGATCCCGGCGGTCTGCCCGTCCTGCGGCGACGCCATCGATACCAGCCAGGAGCGATGGCGGTGCGTGCGCGGCCGTGGGTGCCGGGCGATCGCCTCGATCACGTACGCCGTCAGCCGCGACCAGCTCGACATCGAGGGCCTGGCGGAGAACCGCATCCAGCAACTGCTGGACGCGGGGCTGATCGCTGACTTCGCCGACCTGTTCTTCCTGACCCGCGAGCAGCTGCTCGGGCTGGAGCGGATGGGGGAGACCAGCACAGACAACCTGCTGGCGGCCCTCGAGCGAGCCAAGGGCCAGTCGCTGAGCAGGGTGTTCTGCGCGCTGGGCGTGCGTGGCACCGGCCGTTCCATGAGCCGCCGCATCGCCCGGCACTTCGCCACGATGGATGCCATCCGCGCCGCCGACGCCGAGGCGATCCAGCAGGTGGAGGGCATCGGCCCGGAGAAGGCGCCGGTCGTGGTGGCCGAGCTGATCGAGGTCGCGCCGCTGATCGACAAGCTGGTCATGGCGAGGGTGAACATGACGGAGCCGGGCGTCGCGCCCCCCGCGCCGGACGACCAGGCCGCCGTCGCGGACACCGGCACTCACCTGCCTCTCGCCGGCATGTCCATCGTGGTCACCGGTGCGATGACCGGGAAGCTGGCGGCGTTGTCGCGTAACGAGATGAACGAGCTCATCGAACGAGCCGGCGGCCGCGCCTCCTCCAGCGTCTCGGCCAAGACCAGTCTGCTGGTGGCGGGGGAGAACGCGGGCTCCAAGCGGGCCAAGGCCGAGGTGCTCGGCGTGCCGATCGTCACCTCCGACGACTTCGCCGCCCAGGTGGCCGCTTATCTGTAAGTGAGTGTTTGAAGCAGATGCGGCGTGCGTGGCGTTAGGCGGGTTTTCCTCGGGTGCGGCGGCGGGCCATGCCGGCGATGGCGGCGAGAGAGCGGTCGCGCGGCCCGGCGCGATGCGCTGACCAGCCAGTCCGTCGTTCACTCCAGGTGCGCGCGGATGCGGCCGGCCACTTCGGCGATCTGCTCGGGCGTCTGGGAGATGACTCCGTTCTCGGTCATCAGCGCGTAGTACTGCTGCCGACCGTACGGGACGTCCGGCGGCAGCGGCGCGACGTGCCAGTGCAGGTGGGCGTTGCCCTGGCGGCTGCCGAGCGACAGCAGGTAGGTGCGCTCGGTGGGGACGCTCGCCTCGACCGCGAGGGCGACGCGGCGGACCAGCGCCATCAACGCCAGGTAGTCGCCCTCGTCGAGATCGCGGACGGCGTGTTCGATGTGCGCCTTGGGCGCGACCAGGGTTTTGCCCACCACCGTGGGATGGCGGTCGAGGAAGGCGATGTGCCGGTCGTCTTCGAAGACCACCTCGTGCCGGTAGCCGGGGGCGCCGTCGACGAGGGAGCAGACGAAGCACGGGCCCTGGCGGGCGCGCAACTCGTAGCCGGTCACGTCGAACGGCACTCGCCGATCAGAAACCGAATCGTTCATGACCTTTCGACCTCCCGGGTGTCGTACGGCGGGCCGCGGTGTCCGTGCTGAGCGAGACGGCCGGGGCGTGCCGCTGGTGGAGCTGGGCGAGGCGATCCTGGAGCTTGGCGTGACGGAACTGGTATACCGGACCCGCCTGGCGGAGCAGGCCCATTCGGTGGGCGTCCTCGAGGAAGTTCATGAGCCGCCGCGGCGTCCGGCCGCGCAGGCGCAGCATCGACACGGCGACGATGTAGATGGAGCTGGCGCCGGTGAACCCGAAGGTGAGCGTGAAGACCACTCCGCCCGCGACGCCGAAGGCGACCCCGGCCTCGACCCCCCGCAGCAGTCCGGAGAACCCGTTCACCAGCGTTCCGGCGATTCCGAAGGCGAGTCCGAGCGCCAGCCCGAAGGTCAGCGACCGTCCGTACACCAGTTGGAGGTCGCGCCGCAGCGTGATCAGCGGCGCCTGCGGCCGGTCGCTCGTCAGCGGGGTCGTCACCCACCGGTTGAGCCCCAGGGTGAGACCCCCCACGGTGCCGACGACCAGGCCGAAGAGGACGAAGTCGCCGGCCGCCGAGCTGATCCCGGCGACGCGCCACAACGCGAAGGCGGCGAGCATGCCCACGGGGAGCACGAGGGCCAGCCCCAGCGTGAGCTGCCCGGCGAGCCGCTGAAGGTGCCCGCCCAGCCGCAGGTTCGCGTAGGCCGGCTCGAGTGTCGAGCCCTTCAGCCGCTCCAGGATGAACCCGCCGGTGAGGCCGCCGACCAGCCCGCCGACGGGGCCTCCCGCGAGGCCGAACAGGAGCGCGTTCCACAGGCTGCCCTCGTGCGGGCTCCTCAGGGCGACGATGGCGTCGCTGGTCAGCCCGACCGTCAGGCCCACCGTGAGTCCCACGGTCACGCCGCCGACCAGCGTGCTCCAGCGGCGGGACACGGCGCGGTGCAGGTGCCACCAGCGGAAGTCCCGGGTGCCGGTCGCGGACATGTGGTGGGCGACGAAGGCCAGCCAGCGCCTGGCGTCCTCGGGGTTCCACGCGCGGTGCGGCCGGAACGGATGGTCGTGGTCGTGGGGGTCGGCGGGGTCGTGCTCCGTCGGGGTCGCCGCGAAGGTGGCCTGAACGAGGTTGTCGAGAAGGTGGTCGGTGACGGATGCCGCCGTCGGAAAGCGCGCGGGGTCGCACAACGGGGCGGGGTCCGTGTGGGTCTCGATGTAGACCTTGCACAACAACCACAACGACAGGGGCGTGGACAGAGCGCCGGCGACCGGCCCGTCCGGATCGCTCTTGATGGTGGACAGCAGGCCGGTCCACGCGGCCGCCTGACGGGGCGCCAGGCGGTTGCGGACGTACGCGATCACGTCGGCGTTCTTGACGGGCCGCGGCTCGATGACCGCCCCGCCGGCGAGCACGTCTCCGCCGGGAAGACTGACGGCGGTCAGATACTCCGACGTGCGGCAGGTGAGGATCACCGCCTCGGTGGTCGGGGCCGCGTTCAGCGCGGCGATCACCCGGGGCTGGATCCGGACGGGCAGTTCGTCGAGACCGTCGAGGACCGGCAGGATGCGGCGGTGCGCGACGAGTCCGCGCGCGGCGTCGGGCCCGAAGTCGGGGGCCCGCAGCGCCGAGTAGTTCTCCCGCAGCCGACGGACGAGCCACCTGTGCACGGACTCGGCCTCCGGGTCCCAGCCCGACATCGACAGCAGCACGGGCACGGGGTCGCCGGGCTGGGGGTCCTCCAGGAGTTCCCTGAGCAGCAACACGGCCAAAGTGGTCTTGCCCATCCCCGGCTCGCCCAGGATCACCAGGCGCCGCCGCGCGAGCTTGCGGAAGCGTCCCGCCATCTCGGGCATCCGGTCGGTGCGCCCGTCGAACCGCACGCGGCCGAGGCCGAACCACGAGCGGAGGAACCTCGGCCGGTCGATCCGGTCGTCCTGGTCCATGACGTCGAGACCGGAGATGCGCCAGCGGACCGGCAGCGGCGACGGCTCGTCGAGCTCCCGGATGAGGATCTCCTCGCGCCACTGCGCGCGCACGAGGACCCGCAGCGCCTGCTCGGCCCGGTCGACCTGGTCGGGGGTGCTGGTACTGCCGGGCCGCCGCTCCCGCCAGGTGCCGACCACCGGGGGGATGAGCGCCAGCACGCCGAGGGCGACGCTGGCGAGTTGTGCCCAGTTGGCGGCCTTGTCCGACTCGGACAGCTCGGCCAGGGCGTAACTGATCCCGAGGATGACCGCCACGGCCCCGACCGGGATCGCGACGCGTCGCCACCCGGGCAGGCCTCTCATTCCCACATGGTGACAGCGTTGATGATGGACGGAGGAATTTGTCCGCATTAGGACAGCGGGCTCGGTGCCGGATCCAGGCGACCTGGGATCGCGTCGTCCTGTCGACCATCCGGGCCGGCCGCTGTGCCCTGGATGGATGCGTGTCAGGCCCGGTCGAGGATGAGGTCCGCGGCATGCCAGGCCATCGCCATGATGGGCCCGTTCAGGTTGCCTGACACCATCGTCGGCAACACCGAGCAGTCCACCACTCGGAGAGCGTCGACGCCTCTCACCCGCAACCGGGAGTCGACCACGTGGTCGTCGTCCGGCCCCATGGCGCACGTCCCGATCGCGTGGTAACCGCAGTAGCCTCCGTCGAGCGCGGCGTCGATGACGTCCTCGTCCGACTGGACCTCCAGGCCCGGGAACGTCTCGTGCATGAGCCTCGAGGCGATCGGTTCCTGGGCGAAGAACTCGCGCATCCGGTGGAAGAGGTCGACGCCCACCCGACGGTCGTGGTCGGAACCGAAGTAGCCGGGATCGACCCGCAGCGGAGCGTCCGGATCGGCCGACGTGATGGTCACGCTGCCCTCCGAGGTCGGGCGGAGCACTTCGGCGACGACCGACACTCCGGGCTCCTTCTCGACGGTGACCGTCTCACCCGCCTTGTACGTCGAGACCGACCACGGTCCCATGAGCAACTGGGCATCCGGGCGGTCGAGTTCCGGGCGGGACTTGAGGAAGGCGATCACGTCGTACGCGGGGGCGGCGAGCGGGCCCTTCCGGTTCAACAGGTACTTCAGCGCGGTCACGCCCTGCTTGGCCGGCGTGGAGAGCAGCCGGTTGTAGCCGAGGTTCTCCTTGAGACGGAACTTCAGCGCGAGGCATCGGTGCTCACGCATGTGCGCGCCCACTGCCGCCCGTTCCAGGCGGAGTTCGACCCCGGCTGCGCGCAACACGTCGGACGGCCCGATTCCGGATGACTGCAGCAGTTTGGGCGTGGCGAGGCTGCCGAGGGACAGGACGACCTCTCTGCGGGCCAGGTAGTCCACCATGCCGCCCCTGGAATCGCGAGCCCGGACACCGATGACCTTGTCGCCTTCGAACAGCAGCTCCGTCACGAGGGTGCCCGTCACGACGGTGAGATTGCTCCTGCCGCGGACGGGGTGCAGGAACGCCCTGGCCGCGCTGAATCTCCGTCCGTCCTTGATGGTCGCCATCGCGTGACCGATGCGCTCGCCGTCGGACTCGTTGACGTCCGCCATGGCGGTCAGGCCGAGTGCCGCGCCGGCTTCGATCATCTCGTCGCAGAGCGGATCCGGATCGCGGGGGAGGGACACGTGCAACGGCCCGCCCGCGCCGCGGGTCTCCGTCGCGCCCAGCGCGTTGTCCTCGATGGCACGAAAGATCGGCAGGATGGTGTCCCAGCCCCATCCCGGATTGCCCAGCCGTACGAGTTCGTCGTAATCGGCCCGCTGACCCCGGTTGTACACCATTCCGTTGATCGAGCTGGACCCGCCGAGGACCCTCCCGCGAGGCCAGATCTCGGATTGCGCGCTCGGGCCGAACGGACGCGTCGGGTAGTGCCAGACCTTGGCCGGGTCGTCGAAGAGTTTTCCGAACCCCTTCGGAATCCCGTAGAGCGGGTTGCGGTCGGACCCGCCCGCCTCGATCAGCAGCACCTGGACCTTCGGGTCCTCCGACAACCGGTTGGCCAGGACGCATCCGGCCGACCCCGCCCCGACGATCACGTAATCGATCACCTGAATGGATATATCGATGTCCGTATATATCAGTCAATGGGTCTAGTCCGTCGTGATCGCGCCGGTCGCGATGCCTGCAGACGGCTCCCTCGCCGATGACCTCCGAGTCGCTAGCCGAAGAAGCGGAGCAATGTTTCACCCACCACCTGTGGGTCTCCGTCGTTTTCCGTACCGGAGTGCCCGAGCTTGGGGAAGGTGACGCGTTCGGCGTGCGGCAGAACGCGGTGGAGTTCGTCCAGGATGCGTGCGAAGTAGGCCGGACTGTTCGCGCCGCCCAGGAGGAGCACCGGCGTGTCAAGCGCCGCGTAGTCCTTCGCCGTTCCGGTCATCTCCTCGATCAACCTCAGGTCGAGATGCATCGTGGGGATCAGTTCGGCGACGGGCACCTCGTGGGCAGGGCCTCCGCGCTGAAGCCGCATGGCCGTCGTCATGAGCGGAACGAGCACGAACCGCGGGATGCGGCCGAAGACCGGTTCGACGTCCAAGCCCTTCAAGGCGGTGACCAGAGCGGACGCGGGTTTGCCCGCGGCGATCTCGCGATCGAAGCGCGGCACCCAGCTCACCGGCACCGAGCCGTCGACGTCCAAGGGCGGCTCATACACCGCGACCCGAGCGATCGACGGGATTTCCAGGGCCGTGCGCAGGGCGACGAGCGCGCCCGAGCTGAGCCCGAAGATCCGCGAGGCGTCGCTCGCCGCGGCCAGTGCCTGCACGTCTTCGACCTCGCGGGCGATGCGGTAGTCGGCGCCATGCGGACCGCTCACGCCGCGACCGCGCCGGTCGGGCAGATAGACGGTGTACCGGCTCGACAGGACGTCGGCGAGCCTCATCAGGTGCTGCGCGGCCAGCATGCCGCCATGCAGGAGGATCACCGCAGGACCACTGCCCAGCTGGCGGTAACCGATGACCGTCCCGTCGGCGGACGTCACCGAGCCTGTCTTGTAACCGCTCACGACCGTGCCCCCTCAGAAATATGCGAACGGTGTTCGCTGATTCCAGTCGGACGGTAGCTTAATGCGCACACTGTTCGCAATAATGCCGAGGAAGGCGACGGCACCTGGTGAGTACGACGAACGGCGATGCGAACTCGGCGCCGGGCCGACCTCGCTCTACCGGTAGGTATGCGCCCGTCTGGCAGCGGCGCTCAGGTCGTCGGCCAAGGCGGCAAGCAGGATGCGCGACCGCCCGGGGAGACGCGACCTAACCGCAGTGGGACCAGCTGCTCTTCCAGCTGGCCGAGCCGTACCCGCCGCCCCAGATCACGCACGTGCCCGGGGCCGACAACCGAATCGGGCCCGCGTAGGCGGTGTAGCTTCCCGAGTCGCTGCCGGTGGAACCGCCCTGAACCTGCAGAACGGCACTCATCTTGATCTTCTGTGTGATGACGTACTTCGACATCGTCACCACACAGTTCTTCCCCGACCCGCTGCTGTAGAGCAGGTAGATCGTGGCGCCGTTCAGGGCGTGCGAGTCGATGACCTTGTATCCGGACCCGCACACCTGAGTCGCCGTGTACGGGTTCGGCTTGGGCGGTGTCGTGGCGGGGGCGGAACTCGGCACGGGTGCCGACGGGGTGGGTGACGAAGGCGGCGATGCGGGGTCCGTCTGTCGCGGTGCGGTGCTCGCGGGAGTGGGCCGGGAAGTCGACGTCGCGGGCGGGGGAGCGGAGGCGCCGGCCGCGTTCGGGCCCTTGGTCGCGGAGGTCTTGTCCGGCGAGCTCCCGCCAGCCTGTCCGTTGGCCTGTCCGCCGGCCTGCCCGCCTGAAGGCCGGCTGTCCGCGGCCTGACCGTCGTCCTGGGCCTGGTCGCCGCCGGGCTCGGCCACGGCTTGCGCCTGCGGCGTGATGGCGGTGGATCCGCCGGGCACGTCGGACGACCTCGTGAGCGCCAGGGTGCCGGCGACCAGGGCGGCACAGGCGACCACCGCCGAGACCGTCAGCGTGACAGCTCGTCGCGGCTTGCCTTTGCCCGCGTGCGTCTGGTCGGCGACGTGTCCGTCGTTCCCGATATGAACGCCATTCCCGTTCCCGGGACTTCCGCTGCCGCTCCTGCGGTCGACTGTTTGATCGCTGCGTGGGGTGAGGGTGTTCCAGTGACTCTCGCTGCTCCGCGGATCGCCTGTGCTCGATCCGGCCGGTTGCTGCCCCATCAGGTAGGCCAGCACGTCCTCGGCCGAGGGGCGGCGGGCGGGATCCTTGGACAGGCATGCGGCGACCACGTCACGCAGCGGTGCGTCCAGGGCGGTGAGATCGGGCTGCTCGTTGAGGATGCGCTGGATCACCGCGGGGATGGTGTCCGAACCGAAGGCGGGAGTCCCGGTGGCGGCGAACACCATGGTGATGCCCCAGGCGAACATGTCCGCCGCGGGCGTCACGTTCGCGCCGTGGACTTGCTCGGGGGCCAGGTAGGAGGGCGTGCCGAGGGTGTCTCCGGTGGCCGTCGTGCCGGGTGTGTCCAGCGCCTTGGCGATGCCGAAGTCGATGACGACGGGGCCCTCCGGGCCCATCAGCACGTTGGCCGGCTTGAAGTCGCGGTGCAGGACACCCGCCCGGTGGATCGCGGCCAGAGCGGTCACCGTGCTGATCGCCAGGCGGTCGAGCGAGGCTCCTCGCCGCGGCCCTTCACGCTGCACGAGTTCGCGCAGCGACGGCCCCGGAACGTACTCGCTGACGATGTAGGGCTGGTTGCCCTCGAGGTCGGCGTGCAGGACGGGCGCGGTGCAGAACCGGGCGACCCGCTGGGCGACCGAGACCTCGCGCAGGAACCTGGCGCGCGCCTCGGGATCGCCGGAGAGCCGGGCGTGCAGCAGCTTGACCGCGACCTGATCGCCCGATGGCGATCGCCCGAGGTAGACCGCGCCCTGTGCGCCTTCTCCGATGCGCGCCACGATTTCGTAGACGCCCAGGCGGCGCGGGTCATCGACCGTGAGTGCCAGCGCCACACCGACTCCCCGATAGCGGATTTAGCACGACATGTGAGGCAGAACAGTATCAGTGAGGTGATGGATGCGTAGATCGCCGGGAGTGGAGGCCGGAGTCGCCACGTCTGGTTCGGCACATTTTCCTCGGCGCAGGTCTCGCGCTATTAGGAAATTCCCCTCAAATGGGAACAATTCGGAATGTCGATGCGACGCATTCAGTTGTCGCTTGCTTTAGTCATCCGACCGGCTCATCCCCGAGTTCGAGATGGCGTCCGCCCGAACGACGAACAGGGGACGCTCAGTGATGACCCCCGTCCGACAGTCAGCCCCTCAGACGCAGCCCATCCGCGAAGTCGACGCGTGCGAGATCGCTGCGCGAGCCGCCGACAGCGGCCGTGCCTCTCTGATGCGCGGACAGACGCCGCGAGTTCGGTGGTCTTGACCTGGTTTGACTCACTTAGAGCCTTATTGCCGGATCGCACTACACTCCTGTGATCCCGTCATCCGGCCCGCATCAGCGCTCCCAGCTGCTGCGGGCGCCTGACGCCGTTCACGGGAGGATTGACATGATTGATCTGCGCAGCGACACCGTTACCCGTCCGAGTCAGGCGATGCTGGCGTCGATGGCGGCGGCCGAAGTGGGTGACGACGTCTGGGGCGACGACCCCACCGTCCTGCGCCTGCAGGCGGCCGTGGCGGAGCGCGCAGGCAAGGAAGCCGGTCTGTTCTTCCCGAGCGGCACGCAGAGCAACCTCGCCGCGTTGATGGCGCATTGCGGACGCGGCGACGAATACATCGTGGGCCAGTCGGCGCACACGTACAGGAACGAAGGCGGCGGCGCGGCCGTGCTCGGCAGCATTCAGCCGCAGCCGATTACGAACGCCACGGACGGTTCCCTGCCGCTCGATGAGATCGCCGCCGCGATCAAGCCGATCGACGATCACTTCGCCCGCACGCGCCTGCTCGCACTCGAGAACACGATCGGCGGAAAGGTGCTGCCGGCCGGGTATGTCGCCGAAGCGGTCGCGCTGGCGAACAGCCGCGGTCTCGTGACGCACCTCGATGGCGCGCGCGTCTGCAACGCGGCCGTCGCGTCGGGGCAGTCGATCGCCGCGCTCTGCGCACCATTCGATTCGGTCTCGATCTGCTTCTCGAAGGGCCTGGGAGCGCCTGTCGGTTCGGTGCTGGTCGGCAGCGCCGACCTGATCGAGAGCGCGCGCCGCTGGCGCAAGATGCTGGGCGGCGGCATGCGGCAGTCCGGAGTGCTCGCGGCGGCGTGCCTGTACGCCCTGGAACACAACGTCGATCGCCTCGCGGAAGACCACGAGAACGCCGAGTATCTCGCGCGTGGGCTCGCTGACATCGATGAGGTTGAGGTGCAGTCGCACGCGACCAACATGGTGTTCGCGCGGTTTCCGCAGGAGCACTGCGCGGCGCTCGAAGCATCGCTGAAGGAGCAGGGCATTCTCACGCAGATGCTGTACGCGTCACGCTTCGTCACGCACATGGACCTCACGCGCGAGGACATCGATACGTTCGTGTCGGCGGTGAAGTCGTATTTCGCTGAATAGGCGCTGGAACGATGCGGCGAAGGCTGGGTGAGTGCCCGACGGGTGCCGATCGCCTGGGCACCTCGAGCTCCTCCAAGCCCCGGTGGTCATAAGTCGATGAGCTCGAGGGTTACGGTCGCGATGTCACCCGCGTCGAGGGCCTCGGCTGTGCGGACAGCACGTTTGATGGGCAGCACGTAGCTGCCATGCGCGCTGTCCGGGAAGATCGAGGTCTTCCATGTGCTACCGCCGACCGTGACCCGCACTCGCAGCGAACCGAAGCCGCGACGCGGCCCGCCTGCCAGGTCACGGATCTCCTCGGATGCCTCGGTAGGCAGGCTGACGAAGGTCCACGTGTCGGCGCGCCGGGCATCCCATATCCACAGCTCGGCGTCGAAAATGACCACCACGAGTTCATCATGACACTGGGTTCCGACAGTCCTGGGTGGTCCGTGGTGTGTGCACCGAGCGCTCCCTCTCGACGCTCGGAGCACCGGCCGAACGCTGCCGGCCGCCGGTCAGCCGACTGTCACCGATGCCCTGACTGAGTACAGCTAGCCGTTCCTGCCGTTCGAACGAATGACGAGGCCTCCCCGGCAGCCATCGGGGAGGCCTCGATCACGACGTCAACCCGACATCCCGGGGGTGATGACCGGCGCATGCCTCGACGGAGCGGGCGGGTAGACGGCCTTCGATTCGGCCTCCGTGTTCTGCTTCTGCAATGGATTGGCCTTGTTGTCGGACTTCTGGAACGGCGTTATGAGCAGGGTGAAGTCGCGCATCAGGGTCTGGCGCTGGTGCTGGCGCTGACGTTCGTGCTGCCGCTCGTGGTTGCGGTTCCAGTTGCGGTTGTGATTGCGGTGTCCACGGCCCCACCCGTTACCACAGCCGCCGCAGCCGCCCATGACGGTGCCGGCGTTCGCGGCGCCAGCGGTCATGGCGATGTCGAGGGCGATGGCTCCACCGGTCAGCGAAGTGCTGATGGCGAGAACGCCGACGAGGCTCCTGAAGTTGGGCATTTAATTTCCTCCTAAAACGTTTACCCAATTGCTTTGATAGTTCCTAGGTAATCAGGCATATGCGCTTGTGGAGACCCTTTTCGGGCCATCCATCTGTCGTCTTGCTTTCCGTGGCGACCGCGCGTCAAACGACGTTCGGGCGCTTTTGCGCGCCGGTTGTCGTTTTATTGATGATGTTGACCAAATGGCGAGCATATTGCTCAGAACTGTCATTTATATCTGATTTGCCCGCTGCCCGGCGCTGCCCGGCGCAGGGCGCGTCAGAGGTGTCCCGGCCCCGACGTTCGCTTACTGGCCGAACGGCGGCGACCTCACACAGATGCCCAAAAGCGCAGCTCTTCGCACCAAGACCCACGGTCTGGTCGCGGTCTCCTGGCCTACGCCGGATTGGCGCCGCATGTCCTCCTGCGATTCCCGTGGAGATGGTCACTAGATAAACCGGTTTGGTGATGAATGTCGCTCTTGGCCTCTTTCTCCAGAATGAATCGCCTTTGGAGTGGAATGTTGTTGGCTTGACGCAGTACCACAACAAAGAAGGACGTCCTCGACGGTGGCGTCCCCTCTGGACGTCGTCTCTGCGGTCACGCAAGATCGCCCTAGACTGGCGACTTATGGACTGGACGGAGAGAATCACCGATCTCAGGCGATGGACGCGTAATGGCGAGCGGGCCCCGCACAAGCCGTTGTTGCTGCTCTACGCCCTCGGCCGGTTCCAGCGCCGAGGTGGCGAGCCGATCCCGTTCAGTGCGGCTGAGGCGGATCTGAAACGCCTGCTCAAGGAATTCGGCCCGCCACGGGAGACCAGCCCCGGGTATCCGTTTCACCATCTGACCAGCGACGGCGTTTGGCTGGTTGAGACCGAGAACGGCCCGGGAAGCCCCGGTTCGGAGCTTGGTCGTCTCAGGGAGAGCAAGGCGTCGGGGCGCCTCCATCCGGACCTGGTGAAGGCACTGTCGGATGATTCTCGGTTGGTGGCGAGACTTGCCAGGGTTCTCCTCGACGCGAACTTCGAGCCTTCCTTACATGCGGACATCTGCATCTCGGCCGGCCTGGAACTGGAAAGCCTCGAGCTTGGGCATCCAAGTCAAGAAGCCCTCCCGGGCGATGATCAACCCCGCCGTGATCCGGCATTCCGCGAGCAGATCCTCATGGCCTACGACTACTGCTGTGCGTTCTGCGAGTACGACGGCTGGTTGGACGGGACCGTGGTCGGCTTGGACGCCGCACATGTCCGCTGGTGGGCCTTCGAAGGACCGGACGAGGTGGCCAACGGGCTGTGCCTGTGCGTTCTCCATCACAAGCTGTTCGACAAGGGTGTCTTCGGTCTTACCTCTGAGCGGACGATCAGAGTGTCCGCCAAGTTCGTCGGGAGAACCGCCTCGGCGAGGAGCATGGTGTTGTCCCTGGGAGGCCGCCGGGTTCGTGAGCCCCGGCCCGGGCTCGACGGCGTCGAGCCGACACACATCGAGTGGCACAGCCGACAGGTCTTCCGCGCACCCGCCCGAGTCTCGATCACAGGAGCCGTCTGACCGCGTTGGACCGGTTCGCTCTCTCCTGTACCGCACCCCTGTCGTTCCCGGAAGACGGCCGGCCTGTCGTGCTCATTCGCAGTGCTGCTTCTGAGATGTACTTCAGCGGCGAGTGACACTTCCTGCCAGGTTCTAGCGTGAACATGCGAGCAGTGCGCGGCGCAACTCGACCGCGGTTTGGAAGGCGCCCTTCGGGTTCTCGCGGAGTGTTTCGTCGATGACCTCGGCGAGGGGCGCCGGGACGTTCCGCTCGCGTCGTCGAATCGGCACCGGCTCGGCCTGCAGGATGACCTGCCAGGGGTCCTTGCCGCGCGGGAAGTCCCGGGGGTACGCGCCGGTCAGTGCGTGGTAGAGGCACGCGGCGAGCGCCCACACGTCCACGGCCGGTGTGACGTCACGAAAGTTGATCACTTGCCGGCGGGGCATGTACAGGGGCTTGCCGGCGGTCGCGCCGGTTCTGGTGAGGCCGCTGAGGCCCGCCTGGTCGAAGGCCTTGGCGAGGCCGAAGTCGCCCACCTTGGCCACCAGCGAGCCGTTGGTCGCGTCCAGCAGAATGTTGTGCGGGGTCAGGTCGCGGTGGACGACGTTCTCGCTGTGTGCGTGTGCCAGGCCGTCCAGGGCCTGGCAGGCGAGTCGTACGGCGTCGGCGGCTTCGAGCCGGCCACCCCGACGAGCTAGGAGCCGGTCCAGGCTGCCTCCGGCGCAGTATTCGGTGGTGAAGTAGAACGTGCCGTTGGCGAAACCGGTGTCGTAGAGCACGGCGATGTTGGGGTGCCGCAGCGCCCTGGTGAGTTCCACCTCGCGGAAGAACCGCGCGCGGGCGGTCGGGCTCGCCGCGACCCTGGGCAGCATCACCTTCAGCGCCACCTCCTGGCCGGTGTGTTCGTGGCGGGCGAGATGCACCACGCCCATCCCGCCGCGGCCGAGCTCCCTCAGCAGCGTGTACCCGGCGATCGGGGTGAGTTCGCGGTGCCCGCTGCGCGCGAGGCCCACCAGGAGTTCGGCCATGGCGCCCGGCTCGGCCTGGCAGGCGGCGCAGACGTATTCGCCGGACCGGCCGCCGAGTTCGCTGCCCACCTCCTGGCCGCATTTCGCGCACCGGGCCAGCGACAGGGTGTGTTGTCCGGCCGGGAGCCGGATCGCCACCCGGAAAACCGTCTCGCCGAGCCGGATCTCGTCTCCGTCGGTCAGGTCGTGTTCCGGAAAGGAGATCGCCGCGCCCTCCGCCGGCGTCTGGTGTGCCTCCCGTTGGCCGATCTTCTCGCCGTTGACGAACGTGCCGTTGAGGCTGCCGAAGTCGCGGATGCGTACGTCGGGCGGGTTGATGTCGAGCAGACAGTGGTGCCGGGAGACGGTGCGGTGGTACTCGTCGCCCGGCAGTCGCGGTGCGCAGTCGTCGGCACGGCCGAGAATGCAGGTGGTCCGCTCGTCGAAAACGTACTCGGTGCGGTCGAGCCGCCCCTTGACGAGCCGCAACGTGACGGTGGCCGTCATCGAGCCGTACCTCCTGGCTGAAGGGTGGGGGTGCAGACCAGTTCGCTGCCGGCGGCCTCGACTCGGATCGAGCTCAGCGCCACGAGCAGATGCCCCGGCCCGATTTCGGACGCCCGGACGGACCGCGCCTCGATCCGGGCGACGCCGAGAGCGAGCGCCGCGCTGTCGGTGTATCCGGTCATCGGGTCGCGGAGCCGCCCCGGTCGGCGGTCATGCTGTCGAGTCGGGTTCGCACCCCGTCGGCGCGCAGCCAGCCATAGCCGGCGTCCTCGAGCCGGCCCGTCAGGGCGTCGAGATCCTCGTCCGTCCACTGTGGACCGTGCCGTCGCAGGAACCCCTCGAGGTACGGCGCCGCGCCGTCGTCCCAGTCGGCCGCGTCCCGGGCGGCGAGCTCCCAGTCGAGCTCCCACAGGCGCAGGCTGCCGCCCGTCGAGGTCAGCACGAAGCGGCCGTCGGGCGTCAGCGCGAGACAGCTCATCCCCTGCTCGTGGCCGTCGAGGGCCCGTACGCGTTGTCCACTGCGGAGGTCCCAGACCGTTGTGTGCGACCAGTAGTGGCCGGACACCGCGAACCTTCCGTCAGCGGTCATCCTGACGGTGTGGAACCCGTTCGACTCCGGCAGGTCGAGCGTGCGCACGACATCCCCGGTCGTGATGTTCCACAACTGGATGCCGTTGTCGTCGCCGGCCAGTGCGAAACGCCCGTCGGCGCTGAGCGAGATCGAGCGTATATTGCGCGCGAGCAGGCCACGCTCGACCCCACGGAGACGGTGCAGGGGCTGGGCGTCCGTCAGGTTCCACACTTCCGCGTTGCCGCCCTTGGCCATCACGACGAGACGTCCGTCGTCGCCGACGCACATGTCGTCGACTCCCCAGGCACCCTTCCCCAGTTCCCGGGTCAGGGCGCCGGTTTCCAGGTCCCAGTACCGGATCAGGCCGTCCTGGCCGCCGACCACGGCCTGCCTGCCGTCCGCGCTGAACCGCACCGGCGCCGAGTGGTACATCGCCCCCTTCGCGCGGTTCAGCACGTGCAGACACGCGCCTGTGCCGACATCCCACAGCCGCACCGTGCGGTCCCGGCTCGACGACAGGACCAATCGTCCGTCGGCGCTCAGACGGACCGACTCCACCATCTCCTCGTGTCCCTCGAGAACCCTCAGGCGGCTGTTTGTGATCAGGTCCCACAGCTGAACCGTCCCGTCGCGGCCGCCGGACACGGCGATGCGGCCGTTGGGGGTCAGGTCGACCGCGGTCAGCTCATCGGTCTGCAAGGCCCGCGACGACCAGGCCGCCCGCAGTCCCGTCCGGACGGAGTGGCGGCCCAATGTCCACCAGGCGGACATGACGCGCGGCTCCCGCTCGTACCCGGTGACCGCGCGTGCCTGCCGAAGTCGTTCGAGCGCCGCGGGGAAACGGCCGTCCGCCGTCGCCCGCTCCGCCTCGGCGACCAGCTCGTCCACCCGGCCGCCCAGCCGGCTCAGCTCGACGTGCGGGCGCGGCCGGCTCAGCAGCGGGGCGCCGCGGTACGCGCCGGGCAGTTCCCATCGCCGAACCGTCCTGTCCTGGCCGACCGAGAGTCCGAACCGGGCGTCCGCGTCCAGCCGGACCACGGTGGTACCACCCTGATGTGCGCGGAAGGTCCGCAGGCATCGGCCGCGGTCCAGTTCCCATAATCGGATGGCATCGGAGTACTCGGTGCCGGACAGCAGGAACCGCGCGTCGGCGCTGAAGGACAGGGCGTCGGCCGTGATACCGCCCGTCAGGACGTGCACGCAGCGGCCATCGCGGAGATCCCAGACGCGGATCGCCCCCTGGCGGCAATCGGTGGCCGCGAAACGGCCGTCGGCGCTGAGAGACAGGGCGGTCACCGCCGACTCGTGTCCGGGCAGCTCCAGCAGGCACCGGCCGTCGGCCAGATCCCACAGCCGCACAACCCGTTTCCGGGAGCGTCCGGGCTTCTCCCCGCTGACGGAGAGCGCCAGGCGTCCGTCGGCACTCACCTCCACCAACCGGTCGGTCGCGGCCTCGTCGAGCGTCCGCAGCTGTCCACTGTGGACATCCCAGACCCGGAACCCGCCGTCCAGGCCCGAGTAGAGGGCGAAACGCCCATCGAGGGTGAGCCGGACCGCGGTGACGCCGAGGCGCGAGCCGCCGTCGCCGGCCCATGACGGAGGGTTGGGGCTGGCGTACAGGCGGCGGCCCTTGGGAGAGCCCCCGAACCGGCCCCTGGCCAGCTTCCAGAACATCACGGTTTCGTCTTCAGAGACGGAGACGGCGAAGCGCCCGTCCGGGGTGAGGTCCACCGCGTGCACGGTCGTGCGGTGTCCCTTGAGCGTCCACACGAGCTGCCCACTGTGGACGTCCCAGATGCGGACCACCCCGTCCCAGCCGCCGGCCGCCATGAACCGGCCATCGGGAGTGAGGGCGAGCGCGGTCCGTTCAGCGTGCCTGCCGACGTCCCAGAGATCGCGCGGGCGCAGCGGCCAGGGAACCGGCCATTCGCGGGTGCGGCGGGCGTCGATGATCTCACCGGACCGGATCACGCGCAGGGCGGCGAGCACCTCCGGCTCGTCCGGCCGCTCCTGGGCCAGTTCGTCGAGAAACCTGCGAGCCGTGCTGAGGTCACCGCGTTCCAGGTGGAGTTGGGCGAGCGCATACCGCACCTCCCAGGGGTCGCCGGTGTCCGCGCGGGCCGCCTCGATCTCGGCGACGAGGGCGTCGTCGGTGACGGCGCCGCGACGCCACAGGGCCTGCCCGGAGTTGTACATGGCGCGCACGTTCTGCGGATCGGCTGCCAACGCCCGCTCGAAGGCCTGATCGGCCTCGGATCGCCGCTCGAGGTCGAGCAGCGACACCGCCCGGTTGTTGAGCTCGCCGGTGAGCAGGTCGGCCGTCACGGGAGCCGGGCGCGGATACGCGTCGCCGGTGACTTCCCGGTAGATGTCGATCAGCTCGGAGGCGACGTCGGCCATGGAGTTCGGCCGGTCGGCGGGGTCGTGGCTCAGGCAGCGCTCGAGCAGGTCGCCGAGCACCGGCGGGATGACGACGGCACCGGCCACGTCGCCGGCGCGATAGCCGGTCAGCGCGGCACCCGCGGCGGGCCCGGCCATCCACGTCGCCTCGCCGATGCACATCTCCAGCACCGACACCGCGAAGCTGTAGACATCGGTGCGCCGCCCCATCGATTCGCCGGCCGCCTGCTCGGGAGAGGCGTACCGCGGAGTCATGCCATCGCCGCCGGGTACCAGAATGCTGGCGCCGGGCGGCGCGTCGGGGCTGACCGTGGCGGCCAGGTCCCGCGCCCGAGCCAGGCCGAAGTCGGTGATCTTCGCGACGACCGCGCCGTCCTCGGCGTCGAGCAGCACGTTGGCGGGCTTGACATCCCGGTGCACCAAGCCGCGGCCGTGGGCGTGGTCGAGTCCCCACGCGGTCTGGATCGCGATGTCCAGGATCCGGGCCAGTGCCTGGGGTGGGTCGCCGTCATACAGCCGCCGGTCGTCGATCCACTCATGCAGGCTGCCGCCCGGGACGTACTCGGCGAACACCCGGGGCACGCCGTCGAGCACGCGGACGTAGTAGCAGTTGCACACGTGCGGATGCAGCCCGAGCGAGACCCACGTCTCCGCCTCGTCGACGAACCGTCGCTGATCCTCCGCGGTGCGGAACAGGTCCGGCCGCGGGCTTTTCACCGCGAGGTCGATGTCCCACCCCAGGTGCCGGACCCGGTACACCACGCCCATCCCGCCGTGCTCGTGCACCCGGGTCACCTCGTACCGGCCGTCGACCACCTCGCCGACCCGCCACGTCAACGTGATCTCACTCATGGTTCTCATCGGGGTCCTCGCCGAGCAGGTGCAGATCCGCCGGCATCAGCGTGGCGCTGCGCAGCAGCGCCTGAATCAGGTTGTGGTTCAGCGTGTTGCCCACCGGTTCGCCGACCCCGTCCTCGCGCCGGATGCCCGGTATCGGATCGGAGCCCTCCGCCAGCCGCTCGCGCACCGCGCCGACGATGTGCGCCGCGGTCTTCGGCGTCCACTGTCTGCCGTCCGGCAGCCGGTTGAGGTCGTCGGCCACCTGGTTCCACGACACGGGTTGCGGATAGCGTTCCTGGCGCAGGTATCGCTGGGCGAGCGCGGTCAGCACCAGCCGCTCCACCAGGCTCAGCTCGTAGACATCCGGTGCCTTGGTCCGGTTGTGCTGATCGCCGTCGGCATCGGTGGCCGGTGAACCGACGACGTGGATCTCCAGCAGATGCGACCGGCGCTTGGCGGAACCGATGAGCAACGGGGTGTAACCGGGTTCGATCAGCAGTTCGTGGCCGGACAACAACAGCGCTCCGCCCGGCAGTTGAATCGGCAGCTTGCCTTTGTTGCGGACCCACCATTCCCGGCCGTCACACACCAGCACACCCTGTAGCCGGCTGACATACGGATCGCCGACGCCGACCGGCACGTGGACGTCGTCCTCGCCGCGACCGAAATGAAGGGTGAACTTCCGGGGCGGCACCGCGAACCCGTTGGAGGCGGCCAGTGCGAAAATCGTGCCCGGCGGTGCCGGCGGCACCCCACCCGCCAGGCTGCGCATGGAACTCGGCAATACCTGCGGCACGAATTCTCTGATCGTCACCTCGCGCTCCCTCCTGTCCTGCGGGACGATCGCACGCTACCGCTTCCAGTTCGGGACCGGTCCCGGTCGCCGGCTGGCCAATGCCCTCCCGAAATGTTTTGTGGTGTGGAGTCGTCGTTCTCGGATCGAGAAATGGTTTTCCGGCAACCAGCGAAAAGGGGAGTCGTCTACCGGGCGAGAATTAGAATGGGATACTCGGCCGAATGTTTCGTCTCGAATGGCGTGCACGCAAGAGAAGAGCCGGGGTCCAGCCAGTTCTCGATTGTCCAGGAATCGGGTTGTTGCCTTTGGGGCGCCACAGCCGCATCTGGACGGGCTGTCGTCAGGCGCTCTGCCTCCGGCGAGCTTCGAGCGCATCCAGAATCAGGTCCAGGCCGTAGCCGAACTCGCCGGTGTGGTCGTAGCCCGGCCGCAGGGCGTGGTCGACGATCATCTCTGTGAGATACGGCAACTCGTCCGCCGGCAGGTGCTCGAGGATGCCGCCGGCCACTTCCTCGACGTCGCCCGGCGTCGTCACCGGCAGGTTCGCCTCCTGGAGGACGAACCCGCCGATGTAGCTGTCGATGAGAGAGACGGCGTGGGCGGCCATCGGCAGCGTGAACCCCGCCTCCCGGAGGACGCCGAGGACGGCGTCGTGGTGGCGTAGCGTCGCCGGTCCTGGATTGCGGCGGGAGTCCATGAGGCCCAGAGCCCAGCTGTGCTGCGACAGGACCATACGTGCGGAGGAGGCGCGCGCACGGATCGCGTCGCGCCAATCGTCGCACTCGACACGGGGCAGCTTGATCGCCGCGAACACCATGTCGACCACGCCGTCGAGGATCGCGTCCTTGTTCGGCACGTGGTGGTAGAGCGACATCGCCTCCACGCCCAGTTCCTGCGCCACCCGTCGCATCGTGATCGCCTCCACACCGCCGCGATCCGCGACCCGGATCGCGGCTTCCAGCACGCGACCTCTGCTGAGTGGTTGTGGTGGTGACACGACGGCTCCAGGGTAATGAGCGGGTTGACAGCCTTACAACCGTAAGTCAGCCTTACGTACGTAAGGCGCCTTACAAGCGTAAGTCCTCCGTTGGCATCAGCGGAGGGCTCGGCGAATGTCCGACCCACCACGCGCCCCGCCGGGGCGAGAGCAGGAGATTCCGATGCCGATGCCGAGGTGGTGGGGGCACGTGAACAAGCGGGTGTTCAACCCTCGCGCGATCGCGGGCGGGACGTGGCCGGTGCTGATCCACGTCGGCCGCATTTCGGGCTCGACGTACTACACGCCGCTCGACGCGCATCCTGTCGACGGCGGCTACCTGTTCGTCCTGGTGTATGGATCGCGCTCGGACTGGGTGCAGAACGTCCTGGCAGCCGACGGTGCGCGGCTCCGGGTCGACGGGAGGGAGGTGGAACTCGCCGCCCCACGCCTCGTCGGGCAAGCCGAGGCATTCCAGGCTCTCCCCGATGACGTGGCACGCCCACCGAGGCTGCTCCGCATCACCGAGTTCCTTCGTATGGACCTGGTCGCAGGCTGACGATCGACGTCCGGCGCCGAGCCTCGGCCGCCGCTACGAACAACTCGCTGAGGACGACCTCGACGCCCAGCAATGCCGACGCCTCCCGGACGCGAGCGCTCGCACTGTCCCAGGCCCCCGCCGGGGGACTGCGTTGCGGTCACCGTCTCCGTCAGCGCGTGCAAGGGGAACCCGTGGGGCGTGCGTTCCACTGAGCCCTTTCATCCTGAGTAGCGGTCCGCTTCGATGCCTTCGAGGACAAGGATGGCCTGCACGATTGCCGTGGCGCGGCGAGGGCGACAGCGCAGCTTCGCGAGGACTTTCCAGGCTTTCAGGATCGTGACGGCGCGTTCACCAAGGGAGCCGATGTGGGCGGGCTACATGGGCGCGCCATACCTTGTGTTCGGCGGCGGAGGGCCTCCGTCCCGCCACTGAGACCCGGCGCTCGCACAGCGGCGCGGAACAGCGCCGCACCGGATGAAACAGTCGATGCCTGCGTGGGCGGGACGTTTGCCGGCGGCCCGGCGCGGGGAGGGCGGCGCAGCGACAAAAGTTCAGTCGTAGACGGCGCCGGATAGATTTTGTCCGCGATGGTTTACGTCAAGTGCGGCGAATGCCCCGAATAAGGCTCCGAACGAGTCCTTTAGAGAAAGGCCAAGTCGTCTGGATGCCGTCGGGCTCGCCGACGAACAATGGTGGTGCGGACCCGGTCGCCGACTATCGGCCCGACCTGGGAGGAGGCACTCATGTGGGGGAAGCCCAGATCGTTAGCCTTCGGCTCGGCGCTGCTCACTCTCGCCATCATGCCGATCGGAGTCTCTCAGACCGCGCCGGCTGGCGCGGATCACTTCAGGACGATGACGCTCCAGTCGTGCCAGGAATCGGCGGCTGTGAGCACCGCGCCGAAGCCCGGCGCGAAGTGCTGGTACAGATGCAGTTCCCACCACAAGCTCAAGTGCTGCAGGGATCGCAAGGGTCACGTCAAGTGCCCGCAAGTCGGCAAATGTTAGGAGCTGCCCAAAAAAGGCGCCGGATGTGAGGACCAGGGGGCGAGCCACGTGCCGCCCCCTTGTCGTTTGCGCCAAGTCTCGTCGACAGGCCGACCGCATAGCAACGGATCATCGTTCGATCCCAGGACTTCAACGACAGTGCCGAGGCCAGCAGCTGCTGCGGATCTTAGGTGCGGCCCCGCGCCCATCCGAGGCTTGGCCTTCCGGAGTCGGAGAGGTTCCGTGGTAGAGACGAGACCTGGCCGGGTCAGGCGGCGCCGGGGACGGTGACGTTCCGCTCCTGGAACGGGTAGCCCGTCTCCGTTGCGTGCTGCTGCAGGCCGTCCATGGAGCCCTTGAGGGCGTCGAGGTCGGCCTCGGTGGCGGTACCGCTCTTCAGCTTGTCGGTCAGCGCGCTGACTTTGCCGCTGACGCCCTCCATCGCCCTGCACAGCGTCGGATTGGCCACAGCGAAGTTCTTGGCGACCTTCAACTGGTGCAGGGTGAAGGCTCCCGCTACCGCCGCCTTGAGGAATGTGCGCTTCCGCTTCTCCGCGCCGGCCTTGAAGCCGCCGCTGCCCAGAGGCTTGTAGATGTAGCGATGGAAGGCGCCCAGCGCGAGACCCGCGTGCAGCGCGAAGCGGGTCTTGGCGAACGGCCTGGCGTTGGCCGCCGTCGGACACGGGGAGGTGTACTCGCTCTCGGTGTCCGCCGTCGGCGTGGCGACCACGGCCGGGTTGTGGGCGACCGGCGCTTCGGGCGCCACGGCGGCGGTCCTGTCGCTTCCGCAGCCGCCGAGCAACGTCAGTGCCAGCAGCACCGCCACCGCGTGCGCGGCGACGGCTCGCATACTCCGAACAGCCATTTCTTCCCCCTATGGATCCGGTGGGTTTCGCGGCGCAGACGTCCGCGCTCCTTGGGGGCATCTCGAATGCCGAACCACTGCAGGTGTGGAAGCACACCCGTCGTATGACGAGCGTCGCCGCCCCGGATGTGGGCTAAGCGTGCTTTTGCCGCATCCGGGCCGTCTCAGCACCGTCGCCAGCCGGAGTTTTTGGAGCCGCCTAACCGATCACGCTCGCGAGGCGAACAAACACGACCTGGGGGGTGACCAGCATTGGGGAACATCGGTACGGCGGTTATCGGTGAGACCGATCATGGTCGTGGGCTGGATGCTGCACCGGACTGCGGCAAGATCATCCACCACTGACCAGCAACCCCCGACAGGCCCCGGGCGATCCCCGTCGGGGGCCCGTCGCGTTCCCGGGCCCCCGACGATCAGCCCGATTTTGCGAACCGGTCGGCTACTTCGGACACGTCCACCGGCTGGAGGCTCAGGTCCGGCACCAGCATCACCGGAATCCGCACGAGCGTCGCGAGCAGCGTCCGGACCAGGTCGTGGAACTGCGTGGCGCGCACGACCTGACCGCCGCCCGGACCGTCGGCCTGATCGACGCACTTAGGGCTCCTGACAAAGTGGCAGACTTGACCTGGTCAGCGGTCGGTGTCGCACGAGGCCGCTCGGTAGCGGGACGCGGTCAGCCGCGCCATCGCACGCGATAGACCCGGCGACGTCGACGATCATCCCCGGGATACTGGTCGCCCATGGATGAAGTCCAAATGGTCGTCGCCCATTCCGAGCGCGCGACGCTGCGCGTCGGCGACGTGTTCCTGAAGGTGGACGCCGATCAGGCGCGCATCGACGTCGAGGTCGAGGCGATGGCCCTGGCACCGGTCCCGACCCCGAAGGTCCTGTGGCACAAGCCGCCGGTGCTCGCCATCGCCGCAGTCCCGGGGACGGCGCTCGGCCGCCTCGGCGAGCCGTCGACCGCGTCCCCGGCGGCGTGGGCCGCGGCGGGCGCCGCCATCCGGAGGTTGCACGACGCGCCGTTGCCGCCCCGGCCCGGCCGGGCCGGCCGGGGCCTCGACGAGTTGGCGGCGGATCTCGACGGCGAGTGCGAGTGGCTCGTGACGAACGGCGTCCTGCCCGCCGACCTGGTCACCCGCAACCGCCAGGTCGCCGAGGCCGCGCTCCGGCCGTGGGCTCCGGTGTTCACGCACGGCGACCTGCAGATCGCTCACGTGTTCGTCGACGGCGACGGGATCACGGGCATCATCGACTGGTCCGAGGCGGGCCAAGGTGATGCCCTGTTCGACCTCGCCACCTTGACGCTCGGACGCGAGGAGCGCCTCGGCGACGTCGTCGCCGGCTATGGCGCCGACGTCGACCTCGACGTGATCCGCGCGTGGTGGTCGTTGCGAAGCCTGCTAGTGGTTCGCTGGCTGGTCGAGCACGGCTTCGACCCGTTCGCGCCGGGCTGTGAGGTCGACGTGCTGAGATCCCGGCTGTGAGGCTGCGCGGGCCCGACTGCCATGAGAAGTCCTATCGGATGATCAGTGGATGAGGCGTCGCCAGCAGATGATGGCGGCGGCGAGGGTCATGAAGGCTTCGTGGATGTCGTCGCGAATCTCCCAGCAGATGTGCAGGCGGCGGAACCAGTGCAGCAGGGCGATCGTCTGCTCGATCACTCAGCGATGCCTACCCAGGCCGGAGCCGTGCGGGGTGCCACGGCGGGCGAAGACCGATTTGACCCCTGCGGCCCAGACCATCCGGCGGTACTAAGGGACAGGCGGGACGATCCGCACCCCGTTCAAACGCCACCGGCACAGGCCGCGGCTGTCCCGCGCACAGAAGGAGGTCAACCGCTCCCACGCCCGCGTCCGAGCCCTCGGCGAACGTGCCATCGCGATCCTGAAAGCCTGGAAAGTCCTCACGAAGCTGCGCTGTTACCCCCGCCGCACCACAGCAATCGCGCAGGCCATCCTCGTCCTCGAAGGCGTCGAAGCGGACCGCTACTCACGATGAAAAGGGCTCACTGTTTCAAGCGTCCCGGATCGACGGCCTGGAGCTACAGCCGAGGCTCCGAAGGTTTGATCCCCTCATAATCCACTCGCTCCAGAGCTTCGCTTGACAGAATGTCAGAAATGACCATGCGCACCACGGAGGACGGGCGATGCAGGACGTGGAACTGACGATCGAGGCGGCCCCCGGTGTCGAGAGTGAGCGTCTCGACCGGCTGACCCGGCAGCTCCACGATGATCTGCGGAGCTTGGGTACCGTCCAGGTGACCCGCAAGCCTCAGTCCCACGTGCCGACTGGTGCGAGGCCTGGATTGGCGACTCAGCTCGGTGTGCTGATAGTCAGCGGTGCGTTCTCCAGCGCTGTGGTCAAGGCGGTGCTGGAAGTGGTGATGCGACGGCTTGACCGGTCAGCTGTGGTTGAGGCCACCGTCACTTGGGAGGTCAATGGTGTTCAGGGCACCGTCACGGCTTCTGGGACGGGCGTTCCGGCGGAGCAGCTGATCGAGCTGGCAGCTGTGTGGGGTCGTCCCGCTGAAGTCGGGAACGCCGAGGCGGTGGCGAAGGAAGGGGAAACGCTCCGTGGGCCGGAGGATCGCGCTACTGATCGCAACTGATGGTTACGGGGACCCGGGACTGAACCAGCTCCGTGCCCCGGGCAGAGACGCCGGCCAGCTGGCGGTACTGCTCGAAGATCAGTCGATTGGCCGGTTCGACCATGTGCGCGTTCTGCTGAACCGTCCGAAGGCGGAGATCGAGGCGGCCATCGAAGAGCTGCTCACGAACCGTATGCCCGATGACCTGGTACTGCTCTACATGGCCTGTCATGGGCTGGCGAACGACATGGACCGGCTGTTCTTCGCGACCGTTGACACGCAACTGGTCCGCCGGAACACCACGGCGATCCGGGCTTCCTTCGTTCACGATCTTCTCGATGAGTGCGAGGCGGCGGCCAAGATCGTCCTATTGGACTGTTGTTACGGCGGGCTCTTCAACCGGGGCTTGTCCACGCGGTCCGAACGGCGAGTCGACGTGGAACGCGAGGTGGTGGGGAAGGGCACCGTCGTACTGACTTCGACCACCAGCCTTGCCTACGCCTATGAGGGGACCCAATTCACCGACAACGGTGAACCGGCCTCGGTATTCACCAGTGCAGTGATCGAAGGCCTGCGGTCGGGCGCAGCCGACGCCAACCGGGATGGCATCGTCACCCCCGACGAGTTGTACGACTACGTTTTCCGCGCCGTGGTCTCGCAGTTGGGCGAGGAGCAGAAGCCGACCAAGAAAGGCTCCTGTGTGGGGCGCGTCGATCTCGCCTACGCGCCGTCGATTCACGAGCGGTCCGGAAGCTGGAACGCGACCCGGATCGCGGACGGCCTGGCTCTGGGGTCACTGCTGCCGCCACTGGTCAGCACGATGGATCAGGGCCTGAGATGCGAGGCGTGGCCGGGGTCCTCTCGCCTGGAAGTGCCCATCGGCCGGATCGACCGCCGGACCGGAGAGGAACCGGTGGTCGCGGATCTGGCCAGTCGTGGCGGGCACGTCGCGGTGGTGGGCAAGTCCGGCAGCGGTAAGACAACGCTGTTGCGCACGCTCCTGATGGCGCTGGCGCTGACGCACAGCCCCGAAGAAGCGGTCTTCTTCCTGTTGGAAGGACGGGTGAACGGACTCGGTGTGCTGCGTCGGCTGCCGCATGTGCAGATGGTGGCCGCCCCTCACGAAGCCGACATGGTCACCGCTGTTCTCACGAAGGCCCAGGACATCATCGAATCGCGGCAGAGCATATTCCGCAGACTGGACATCGAGTCGGTGGATGAATTCCGCGCGCTGCGGGTGTCACGCAAGCTTCCGCCAGGAATGCATGGCGACGTGTTCCTGGTCATAGACGGTTGGCTCGACTTCTCACTCGGCCGAGAGGTGCTGGAGCAGGAAGTCCAGCGCGTCGCCAATGCCGGCCTCTACTACGGCGTTCATGTCGTTTTGTCGTCGCGGCAGTGGAGCAATATACCCGCAGAACTACTGAGTATCTTGGGCACGCGGTACGAGCTGGCATTGGAAGATCCGGGCGACTCCCGATACGACTCGGTGCTGTCCAGCACGTTGGCCACGGGTAGGGGACTCGTGGGGGGCAGGCCCTTTCGAGTGGCCCTGCCGAGGATCGACGCGGACGCGGACCACATCGGGGACCGCGAAGCCATTGTGTCCTTGTCGATCCAGGTGCAGGACGCCTGGTCATCCGTGGAGGCCGCCGAGCCCGACGAGCCCGAACCGCTCGCCTCGAATGTGCTCCTGACTGAACTGCTCGGCATCGCAGACGCTGCCGACATCGACCTTGCGCGGATGTGGCGTCCCCGTCCGCTGCAGGAACAGCTCCGAGTGCCCATCGGAATCGGCTACGAGGGCGAGCCGGTGATGCTCGATCTGAAGGAGGCCGCGCGCGGTGGCATGGGCCCGCATGGTCTGTGCGTCGGAGCCACCGGTTCCGGCAAGTCCGAGTTGTTACGCAGCCTGGTTCTCGCATTGGCCGTGACTCATTCCTCGGAGAATCTCAACTTCATCCTGGCGGACTTCAAGGGCGGCACGACCTTCAACGGGATGACCGCCCTGCCGCACGTGGCGGCATCGATCACGAATCTCGCGGACGAGCTGGTCCTAGTGGACCGGATGCGTGACGCCATCGCTGGAGAACTGGCCCGGAGGCAGGAGCTGCTGGCGACCGGAAATTACGCCAGCGTATGGGATTACGAGGCTGCTCGGGCCGCCGGGACGGAACTGGCCCCGCTGCCGTCACTGCTGATCGTGATCGATGAATTCACTGAACTGCTGAAGGCGAAGCCGGAATTCATTGACACATTCACACAGATCGGCCGGCTGGGTCGCAGCCTCGGTGTACATCTGCTCCTGGCTTCGCAACGTTTGGAAGAGGGCACTCTACGAGGCTTGGACACCTACCTCAGCTACCGGATCGGGCTGAGGACCTCCTCCGCCACGGAAAGTCGCGCCGTCCTCGGAGTGCCGGACGCCTACCAGCTCCTGCCCTTGCCCGGCTCCGGCTACCTGCAGTTCAGCGGCACAGGCTCGCGGGAGAGGTTCAAGGGCGCTTACGCTTCGGATCCGTACCGCCGACCGGATACCGATGGCCCCGTTCACGTCCCCCCGGAGGACTCCGGTGAAGGGGGGCCGGTCCCCGGCGACCTGACAATCGATGTGATCGTGCGGCAATTGGCGGGCCAGGGGCCGCCGGCCCACCAGGTGTGGCTTCCCCCACTGGGCGCCCCGATCACATTGGATGCGCTGCTGCCGGGTCTCGCCATCGATCCTGAGCGTGGACTCATGCCGGATCCGTCCGCCGGGAACTCATCACTGCGCGTCCCGCTCGGCATCATGGACAGGCCGTTCCAGCAACGGCGTGACGTCCTCTACGCCGATCTGTCCGGTGCAGGGGGACAAGCGGTCGTCGTCGGCGGTCCGCTGTCGGGCAAGACGACGCTGCTTCGCACCCTCATCTCCTCGCTCGCACTCACCCACACGCCGACCGAGGTGCAGTTCTTCTGCTTGGATTTCGGCGGCGGCGGGCTGGCCGCCCTGTCCGGACTTCCGCACATGAGTGGAGTCGGTGGTCGACTGGAGGGCGAACGCGTCCGCCGGATCGTCCTGGAGGTCGCGAACATCCGGGCGCAGCGCGAAGAGATCTTCTTGAAGAGAGGCTTCGACTCGGCGCATACGTACCGCGAACAGTTGGCTGCCGGACAAGTGCCGGAAGATCAGTTCGGTGACGTGTTCCTGGTGATCGACGGCTGGAGTGTGCTCCGCCAGGACTTCGAGGAACTCGAGCCCCATGTTCTGGCCATCGCCCATCGTGGCGCGGCCTACGGGATCCACCTCGTGCTCAGCGCGGAGCGCTGGTCCGCGGTTCGGCCGGCTCTGCGGGACACTTTCGGCACTCGGCTGGAACTGCGCCTCGGAGATCCCGGGGAGTCGGAGGTCGACCGACGGATCGCGGCTTCGGTGCCTGAAGGCACGCCGGGGCGCGGGCTCAGCCCAGACCAGTTCCACTTCCTGACAGCCCTGCCCAGGATCGATGGGCACGCCTCAGTGAAGGACCTTGGCACAGGTGTACGGGACTTGGTCGACGCAGTGCGTGAAGCATGGCGGGGTCCGGCTGCGCCGCAGGTCCGGCTGCTTCCCCGAGTGTTGCCGTTGGCTGACTTCGCCGCGTTGAAGCGCCCCCTCGGTCACCTGATCCCCTTGGGGGTGGGCGAAGGGGATCTAGCTCCAGTCGTGTGGGATTTCGAAGCCGAGCCAAACATGATGATCTTTGGCGAAAACGAATCCGGGAAGTCGAACACGCTGCGGCTGATAGCCAGAGGTATTGTCGCGGGCAGCGATTTCACGCAGGCCAGGATAATCATCGCCGATTACCGGCGGGCGCTGCTGGGTGCAGTGGACACGGAACACCTGATCGGGTACGCCGCTTCCGGGCCTGCCCTCGCCTCCACGATCGCCGATCTCAAATCCGCGTTGGAAGAGCGGTTGCCCGGCCCTGATGTCACACCAGAGCAACTCCGCAACCGCTCGTGGTGGACGGGGCCGGAGCTCTACCTGCTGGTGGACGATTACGACCTGGTGGCCACCTTGGGCAGCAACCCGCTGGCTCCGCTGACCGAGCTGCTTCCGATGTCGCATGACATCGGACTGCATCTGGTCGTCGCCCGCCGCTCAGGTGGAGCCGGCCGAGCCCTGTTCGAGCCGGTGCTCCAGAGGTTGCGAGACCTGGGAACCGGTGGTCTCCTTCTCTCCGGGGACAAGGCGGAAGGGCATCTCATCGGCAACGTGCGTCCGTCTCGGCAACCTTCGGGACGTGGAGTGCTGGTGACCCGGCAACAACAACGACTGATCCAGGTCGCCCATGTTTCCGAATGAGGCCGACCGCTGCGTCGCGCAGTGGGTGCAAGATCACCTGGAGCCTGCTCCGACCAGAAGGTATGCCGGTCAATGCGAGCCCTGTCCGATTAGCGCGGAACGCTGGCCACATTCCGCGTCGCCCCGAAAGCGGCGGCGCGTTCGGAATTAGCATCACGTGAGCCTTGCCACCCATCGTGGCCTGCGCCGGGACCGCTTCGGTCCCGAACCGACGATGCATCTGGAGAGTGCTGTGGGGATCACCTCTGGGCCGTACTTCGACGGCCGCGAAATGTACATGCTGCACGACATGTTCCGGCGGGAGTTCGGTCTCATGCCGGGACTGGTCCGCGGTGTGACGGCCGGCGACCTCGAGCGTGCGCAGATCATCGCGAGTCACGTCGAGAGCGTGTCCACCCTCCTCCATCATCACCACCACAGCGAGGACGAGTTCGTCTGGCCGATGCTGGCCGAGCGCGTTCCCGCGGAACTGGAGCCCTTCGTCCATCTGATGGAAGACCAGCACGAGAAGGTCGCGAAGGTGGCGGCCGAGGTGGACGAGGCGATCGCGGCCTGGCGCGACCTCGCCACCGGCGAGTCCCGCCAGGTGCTCGCCGAGGCCCTGGACCGGTTGCTTCCCCTGCTGAGGGAGCATCTCGAGGCGGAGGAGGAGCACGTCGTCCCGCTCATGGAGAGCCACATCACCGCGACCGAGTGGAACCAGATGGTCCAGGCGGGAGCGGCCCAGGCCGACCCGGAGGGCCTTCCGCTCGGGTTCGGCATGCTGATGTACGAAGGCGATCCCGAGGTCGTCGACATCGCCATCGCCAACATGCCGCCCGAGGCTCGCCCGCTCATCAGGCAGGTGGCCACGGAGGCCTTCGCGGCCTACGCCGAGCGCGTCCACGGGACGCCGACCCCGCCGCGCAGCACCGAGGTGTGACCCCGGCGCGGCACCGCCGCCGCCCCGGCCGCAGTGTCGTGTCGCCGGAGCGGCACCGATGCCGCCCTGGGTCGCAGTGTCGTGTCGCCGGAGCGGCTCGCCCCCGCTCCGGCGTCACACGCCTCGCCGGATATTTCCTGATTTGTCGTTCGTAATGGTCATCCCCTAGGATCCCCCCGGTTAGGTAAGCCTTACCTAGTTTGATCAAGCGAAACGGGGCACGGGGTGAACGGCGGGCGATGAGGACGAACAGGCGCCTCGCCGTACTGGCGGGGTCCGCGGTGCTGCTGGCCGCCACCGTGTTGCTCAGCCTGGCGGCGGGCAGCCGGGGGATCGCGCCCGGCCACGTGCTGCAGGTGTTGCTACGGCCGGACGACAGCGACGCGAGCGCGATCCTGTGGTCCCTCCGGGTGCCTCGGACGATCATCGGGATCGCCGTCGGCGCGGGACTGGCCACGGCCGGAGTCCTGATGCAGGCGCTCACCCGCAATCCGCTGGCCGACCCGCGGATCATGGGCGTCTCCTCCGGCGCCTCGCTGGGGGTGGTCGCCGCGATCAACATCTTCGGGATGACCACGCTGCCCGGCTACATCTGGTTCGGCGTCGCCGGCGCCGCGCTGGCCGGGACCTTCGTCTACGCCCTGGCGGCCCGCACCCGCGACGGCGCTTCGCCGGTCACCCTCGCGCTGGCGGGCACCGCGCTGGACGCCTCGCTCACCGGCGTGGTGATCGGGGTCCTCACGGTCAACGTGAAGACGTTCGACCAGTACCGCTTCTGGGCCGTCGGATCGTTGTCCGGCCGCCCGATCGAGGTCGCCCTGTGGGTGCTGCCGTTCATGGTGTCCGGAATCGTGCTGGCATTCGGCGTCGCCGGCGGCCTGGACGCCATTGCCCTCGGTGACGACGTCGCCCGCGGCCTCGGCCGCAACGTCGGCCGTGTACGGCTGACCGCCGCCGTCGCGGCGATCGTCCTTACCGGCGCCGCGGTGGCCGCGGCCGGGCCCATCGGGTTCGTCGGGCTCGCCCTTCCGCACCTGGCGCGCGGGCTGGTCGGCGCTCACCACCGGTGGGTGATGGCCGTATCGCTGCTGCTCGGGCCCACACTGCTGCTGGGGGCGGACGTGATCGGCAGGGTGGTCGTCCCGCCCGCCGAGGTCAGAGCCGGAATCATCACCGCGCTCGTCGGCGCCCCCTTCCTCATCCTGCTCGTCCGGCGCGGACGGACGGTGACCGCATGAAGACCGGCGTGCCGTCCTATCCGGTGGCGGGCCGCGTCGTCGCGAGCGCCGGGCCCCTGACGTTCGTGCTGCGCCGTCGTGCGGCGGCGGTGTTCCTGCTGCTCCTCGCCCTCACCGCGGTCGCCGTGGTGCTGTCGCTCGGCGTGGGCAGCACGTTCGTGGCCCCCGCCGACGTCGTGCGCGCGCTCGCGGGCGACGGGCCCTTCACCGTCGTCGTCCAGGATCTGCGGCTTCCGCGGATCGTCGTGGCGCTCACCGTGGGCACCCTGCTCGGGCTGTCAGGTGCGCTGCTCCAGGCGATCAGCAGAAACCCGCTCGCCAGCCCTGATGTCATCGGCGTCAGCCAGGGCGCGGGATTCGCCGCGACCGTCGTGATGAGCACCGACCTGGGCGCCGCCTGGCTGGGGCCGTTCGCGCTGCTGGGCGGCCTGGCCGCGGCCACGTTGGTGTTCACGCTGTCCTGGCGCTACGGCCTTGCCGCCCGCCGTTTCGTGTTGTGCGGGATCGCGGTCGCACTGGCGACGAAGGCGCTCACCGAGATCTTCATCGTGGGCGCCGACGCGATCGACGGGCAGCGCGCCCAGATCTGGCTCGCGGGCAGCGTGGCGGGGACGGGGTACCCCGAGGCGCGGATCCTGCTGATCCCGCTGCTGGTGCTCCTGCCGGTGCTGCTGTGGGCCGGCCGCGCGATGGACACCACCGCCCTGGACGACGGGGTCGCCCGCGGCCTGGGCGTGCGGGTGACGCAACGGCGCCTCCTGCTCGGCGTGGTGGCGGTGGTGCTCGCCGCGCTGGCCATCTCGCAGGCGGGGGCCGTCGACTTCGTCGCGCTCGCCGCCGCGCAACTCGCCCGCCGCCTCGTGCGCGCCGGGCGCCCGCCGCTGGCCTGCTCCGCCGTCGCCGGAGCGCTGCTGACCGTGGTCGCCGACCTGATCGCCCGCACGGCGTTCGCGCCCGTCCAGCTTCCCGTCGGCGTGCTCACCGCCGTCCTCGGGGGCCCCTATCTGCTGTGGCTGCTCGTACGGAGGACGCCCTGATGACGACCGAGCACCCGTCCCCTGCGGACGGCGGGGAATCGCGCGCGCCCGTACGGCTGGCCGCCCGCGACCTGAGTGTGGGATACGGCAACAGGCTGATCATCGAGGGGCTCGACCTCGAACTTCCTGCCGGCGCCTTCACCGTCGTCATCGGCCCCAACGCCTGCGGGAAGTCCACCCTGCTGCGGACCCTGGCCCGGCTGCTCACCCCTCGTGGGGGCGCGGCGCTCATCGACGGGACGGACCTGCACGCGCAGCCCACCCGCGAACTCGCGCGCCGGCTCAGCGTCCTGCCGCAGAGCCCGGTCACTCCCGAGGGGGTGACCGTGGCCGACCTGGTGGCCCGGGGCCGCCAGCCGTACCAGCGGTGGTTCCGGCAGTGGGGCTCGGAGGACTCCGCCGCCGTCGAGCGGGCGCTGGCCCTGACCGGCCTGGCCGATGTGCGCGACCAGAGCGTGGAGGCTCTGTCCGGCGGCCAGCGGCAGCGGGTGTGGATCGCCATGACGCTCGCGCAGGACACCGACGCGCTCCTGCTCGACGAGCCCACCACGTATCTGGACCTCGCCCACCAGGTCGAAGTCCTCGACCTGCTGCGGCGGCTCAACCGCGACGGCGGGCGCACCGTGATCGCCGTGCTGCACGACCTCAACCAGGCGTGCCGATACGCCGACCACCTCGTCGTCATGAAGGACGGCCGGGTGGTCGATCAGGGCGCGCCGGACAAGGTGATGAGCGCCGAGACGCTGGCCGACGTGTTCGGCCTCGGCGGCGTGGTGGTGCCGTGCCCGGTGACGGGGGCGCCGATGGTCGTGCCGGACGCGCCGGCCTAACAGGAAAGCGATAGGAGAAAGACACAGTGAGGTTCCACGGATTCGGCCGGCTGGCCAGAGGGGTGGCCGTCGTCGCGATGGCCGGTCTGGCCCTCACCGCGTGCG
Source organism: Planotetraspora phitsanulokensis (assembly GCF_016863295.1). Classification (GTDB taxonomy): domain Bacteria; phylum Actinomycetota; class Actinomycetes; order Streptosporangiales; family Streptosporangiaceae; genus Planotetraspora; species Planotetraspora phitsanulokensis. The sequence goes on along the minus strand of NZ_BOOP01000004.1, from coordinate 212,060 downwards.
GCGGCGGCAGCGGCAGCGGCGACTCCGGCTCGTCGGCCGGCGCGACGCGTACCGTGAAGCACGCCATGGGCGAGACGAAGGTGCCCGAGCACCCCTCGCGCATCGTGGTGCTCGACACCGACAAGCTGGACTCCCTGTACACGCTGGGCATCACTCCGGTCGGCGCAGCCCTGCCGGACGAGCAGTCCGGTATCCCGAAATATCTGGGTCCGTCCTTTGCCACGATCAAGTCGGTCGGAACGCTCCAGGAGCCGGACCTCGAGGCGATCGCCGCGCTGCAGCCCGACCTGATCCTCGGGTCGAAGTTCCGGCAGGAGAAGTTCTACGACGAGCTGTCGAAGATCGCGCCCACGGTGTTCACCGAGAAGGTCGGCATCACGTGGAAGGAGAACTTCCTGCTGGACGCGGAGGCGGTCGGCAAGAAGGCCGAGGGAGAGCAGAAGCTTCAGGCGTACGAGGCGCAGGCCAAGGCGGTGGGGCAGGAGCTCGGCGACCCGGCCAAGCTGAAGATCAGCCTGATCCGCTTCAGGCCCGCCGAGATCCGTGAGTACGGGCCCGACTCGTTCGCCGGGATCGTGCTGAACGACATCGGCGTCGGCCGTCCGCAGCAGCAGCTCCTGGAGGGCAAGGCCGACCGGCGGTTCGCCCCGATCAGCCCGGAGCAGATCGACCAGGTCGACGGCGACATGATCTTCGTGAGCGCGTTCGGGCCGGACGCCGCCAAGCAGCAGGCCGAGGTGACCGCCGGGCCGTTGTGGAACAAGCTCGGCGCGGTGAAGGCCGGGCACGTGCAGGTCGTGGACGACGAGATCTGGATGACCGGAATCGGCGTCACCGCCGCGGGAAAGGTCGTCGAGGACGTCAAGAAGTACCTGATGCCGCTGATCCAGAAGTGATCGCGCGGGCAGCCGCCCGCGGAATCCATGGACGACCCCGAATGGGCCGGCCGCCGGTGAACCCGGCCGCCCATCTCGGGGTCGTTCGTTATTACCGCCTTTTTGCGATTAATAGCCCTTTTGTCAATTTTCGTCCCGTACGTTGTGGCGCGGGGGAGAGCCGAGGAACGAAGAGCGGATAGCCGTCACATGCGAGACACCACCTCAGAGCCGCCGGCCCGGCCGGATTCGCCGGCGAGCGGGATCCTGGCCGAAGCGCCCGGCGACGACTGCCGCACCGCGTTCCAGCGGCTACGGGTCACCGTGCTGAGCAGGCCGACCACCGTCGCGCCGGTGCAGCGCTACGGGGGGATCGGGCCGCTCACCTTCGGTGACGCCGTCCACGGGGTGGATCTGCGGGTGGAGGGCAGCGAGCTTCGCGCGGGCTACCATGTGCTCCTCCCGATCGCCGGCCACGTCGAGTCCCGGCACCGCGGCGTGGACGTGGTGGCGACGCGGGACACGGCGGTGGTTTACCGGCCCGAGGGGGAGACCACCCTGACGCGGTGGGCCGGCGACTGCCGGCTGGTCTGCGTGGGGTTCGGGCGAGCCGCGCTGGAACGTTCACTGGAGGCCCTGCTGGGGCACCGGGCGACCTCGCAGATCGCCTTCGCGCCGAGCCTGGACATGACGACCGGCCGTGCCCGCAGCTGGGCGCGCATGCTCCTGATGCTCAACCACCAGCTCGGTGACGCCGACAGCGTCGTCCTGCAGCCGCTGGTCGCGCCGCCGCTCGTGGACGGCTTCATCCGCGGCTTCCTGCTGGCCGCGGATCATCCGTACCGCGAACGGCTCGACGCCCCGGCCGAGGCGGGCCGCCCGGCCGTGATCCGGACCGCGATCGACATCATGGAGGCCGAGCCGCAGACCCCGCTGACGATCTCCATGCTCGCCGCGCGATGCCATGTCAGCGCACGGACGTTGCAGGAGGGCTTCCAGCGCCATGTCGGGGTGCCGCCCATGACCTACCTCCGCAACGTCCGGCTCCGCCGTGCGCACGACGACCTGTGCGCCGCGGACCCGTCCGTGCAGACGGTGGCGTCGATCGCCCGTTCCTGGGGGTTCGCCCACCTGGGCCGGTTCGCCGCCCTGCACCAAGCGGAGTACGGCGTCTCGCCGGCCTGGGTCCTGCGCTCGTCCCGCTGATCGGCCGGCGCCGGCTCGGGCCCGGCAGCGCCCGTGCCCCGGCCGCCGGTGCCCGGTCAGGCCGGCAGGGGGAGCGCCCTGGCGTCGGAGCCCACCGCGCAGGCGCCGGCCAGCTCGTCCAGGGACATTTCCAGCGCGGCGGCCAGGGCCGCGACGGTGAAGAACGCCGGCGTCGGCGCACGCCCCGTCTCGATCTTGCGCAGCGTCTCCGCGGAGATTCCGGCCGCCGCCGCGACCTCCACCATGCTGCGCTCGCCCCGCGCCTGGCGCAGCAGCGCGCCGAACCGCTCTCCGCGCTGCCGCTCCCAGGGGGTCAAAGGAGTTCTCACCATGCCCGTGATACTAATACCGGCATCAGAACCGTGATACTAATACCGGTATAAGAATTGGTCACCGGGATGGGAGCAGTACGAGATGGTCGAGATCAAGTCCGCGGAGGCGCTGGAGGCGATGCGGGAGGCCGGGAGAGTCGTCGCGAACGCGCTCGCCGCCGTCCGTGAAGCGGCGGACGTGGGAGTCTCCCTGACGGAGTTGGACGAAGCGGCCCGTGCCGTGCTCAGTAAGGCCGGGGCCGGCTCGCCCTTCCTGGGCTACCGGCCCGCCTTCGCCTTCACTCCCTTCCCCGCGGTGATCTGCACGTCGGTCAACGACGCGATCGTGCACGGCATCCCCACCGGATACCGCCTCCGTGACGGCGACCTGGTCAGCATCGACTGCGGCGCGGAACTCGACGGCTGGACCGGCGACGCCGCCGACAGCTTCATCGTCGGTACTCCCCGGCCGGGCGACCAGGCCCTGATCGACGCCACCCGGGCGGCTCTCGACGCCGGGATCGCCGCGGCGACGCCGGGCAACCGCATCGGCGACATCGGCCACGCAATCGGGGCCGCGGCGCGGGAGGCCGGTTGCGGCATGCCGAGGGACTTCGGCGGCCACGGCATCGGCCGCCGCATGCACGAGGATCCCCACGTGTCCAACAGGGGGCGGCCGGGCCGCGGCTTTCCCCTGCGTCCCGGCCTGACGCTCGCCATCGAGCCGATGTTCATGGCGGGCGGTCGGGACGACTACCGCACCGCTCCGGACGGGTGGAGCCTGCACACCGCCGACGGCAGTCGGGCCGCGCACATCGAGCACACCGTCGCCGTCACCGCGGAGGGCCCCTGGGTCCTCACCCTGCCCTGAGCAGGCCCGCGCCGCCGGTCCGGTTCCGGGTCTGCGGCCTCCGGTCAGCGGAAACGTCGCCCGCCGATCACCAGGAGGACCTCCCGGAGGGCGTCGGCGGCCTGCCGTACGGCGTCTTCCGGGACGTCGCGCAGGACCTCGGCGTGCGCCCGGACCGAGGCGTCCAACGCGGCCTCCGTGACCCGCAGGCCCTCCTCGGTCAGCCGGACCCAGCGGCTGCGCGCGTCCTCCGCGTCCGCCTCGCGCTCGATGTGCCCCGCCGCCGCCAATCGCTGCAGGACGTTGCTCGTTCCCCCTGAGGTGAGGAAGAGCGACCTGGTCAGCTCACTGGGCTTGAGCCGGTACGGCTCGCCCGCGCGGCGCAACGCGGCAAGCACGTCGAACTCGGCGTAGGTCAGGCCGAGCTCGGCGATCGAGGTCCTGGTCGCCTGCTCCAGCAACCCCCCGACGCGCGAGACCCGCTTGCTGAGCTCGAGCCAGGCCACGACGTGCGGCTCCATGCTCGTCTCCCACGCCGGAACAAGCGCGTCGACCTCGTCATGTACCCCTTCGTGCACGGGTCGAGGGTACCTCTCTCATCACATTGCTTTTAAGAAAGCTTTTCTTTAAGCTTTTGGCGTGCCTAAGAGACTGCTCATCCAGGGCGGCGTCGCCGTCGACACCGATCCCGTCACCGCTGCCCCCGCCGACGTGCTGGTCGAGGACGACCGGATCGCGGCCGTACGGCCGGGCCTGACCGCACCCGAGGGAACCGAGGTGATCGACGCACGCGGCATGCTCGTGCTGCCGGGCTTCGTCGACACCCATCGGCACACCTGGCAGGCGGCCATCCGGGCGATCGGTCCCGACATCGGCTTCCCCGGTTATCTCGAGCGCGTGCTCGGGCGACTGGCCCCCGCCTACCGGCCGGAGGACGTCTACGCCGGCAACCTGGCGGGAGCGCTGGAGTGCCTCGACGCGGGCATCACGACGCTCGTCGACTGGTCGCACATCCAGTTCACGCCCGATCACACGACGGCTGCCGTCGAGGCGCTGCGGCGTTCGGGGGTCAGGGCCGTCTTCGGGTACTGCCACCCCCAGGGCGGCGATCCCGAATCACTGGCCGCGCAGGGACGCCGCGTGCACGACGAGCACTTCGGCACGGCAGGCGGCACGGTGACGATGGCGATCGCCCCACTCGGCCCGGAGATCGTCAGCGAGGAGGAGGCGCTGCACGAGTGGCGCCTGGCCCGCGACCTCGACCTGCCGGTGACCGTCCACATGGGCTACGACACCGAGAAGGCCGACCGCGGGCTCGAGTTCCTCGAGCGCAACGGCCTGCTCATCTCGAGGACGAGCTACGTCCACGGCAACCACTACTCCGACGAGGCGCTCAAGCGGATCGCCGCCAGTGGCGGCGCCGTCTCCGTCTCACCCGTCGTCGAGGTGGAACTGGGGCTCGGCTATCCGATCACCGGGCGTGCGACGGCGGCGGGCGCTCCCGTGGGGCTCGGGGCGGACACCGTGGTCAGCGGGCCCGGCGACATGTTCAGCCTGATGCGGGCGGCGTACTCCCTGGAGAGGGCGCGGCCGAACACCGGTTTCACCACCCGTGACGCCCTGCGGGCGGCCACCCTCGACGGGGCGCGAACCGCCGGGCTCGGTGACGTCGTCGGATCCCTCGGCGTGGGCAAGCAGGCCGACCTGGTGCTGCTCAGGACCGACCTGCTCGGAGTCGCTCCGGCTCACGACGCGGTGGGCGCGGTGGTGCTCTCCGCGGACACCCGGTCGGTCGACACCGTCGTCGTCGGCGGCCGGATCGTCAAGCGGGACGGCCGGTTGCTCGACCATGTCGTCGAGGACGTGCTGGCTCCCCTCGCCGAGTCCGCCGCCCGCCTCGCCGCGGTCTAGCCGTTCTGTGGCCGAGCCCTCCCGCGGCAGGGTGGCCGTGACCCCGGACGGAACGGCCAGGAGGTGTCAGGCGACATCCGCGCCGACCCGGCCCGCCAGCGTCCGCAGCCGCTCCTCCGTCACCGATCCCCTCGGAGCGGTGTACGTGCACAGTCGCTGGCCGGGGTCGGTGGAAAGCGGGAACGACTCGAAGGTCAACAGGAGGTCGCCCACTTCGGGGTTGCGGATGGTCTTCGTGCCGACGTTCGGATCCAGCACGGTCTGCTCGTCCCAGAGACGCCGGAACTCCTCGCTGGCCTCCCGCAGGTCGCAGATGATCCGCTGCACGCGGACCTGACCGGTGTGCTGCCCGGCGTCCGAGCGGAGCGTCGCCACGATCACCGCCGCCGTGTTCCGCCACTCCGGATACAACGTCCTGGCCTCGGGGTGGAGGAAGATCAGCCGGGCGGTGTTGCGCTCGGCCTCGGCAAGCGCGTCCAGGTCGAACGACAGCCGGCCGGCCAGCCGGTTCCAGGCCAGGATGTCCATGCCCGGGCCGTGCACGATCGCGGGGACGGCGTCGTCCATCGCGTCCATCAATTCCCGGATCTGCGGCCGCACCTCCGGCCGGGGACCCGTGCCCGCGTCGCACACGCCCGCGTCGGCTCGCCGCGGCGCCGTGATGTTGCGCAGGTACGTGTGCTCGGCCGGGCTGAGGCGCAACGCCCGCGCGACGGCGTCGAGCACCGAGTCGGAGACGGCGGGCGCCCGTCCCTGCTCGATGCGCGTGTAGTAGTCGACGCTGATCCCGGCCAGCTGGGCGACCTCCTCGCGGCGCAGTCCACGGACCCGCCGGCGGGTGATCCCGTCGGGGAGCCCCATGTCGGCGGCGGCGAGCGCCGCCCTGCGTGCCTTCAGAAAGGGAGTGATCTCGTCAGCGGCATGCCCCATGCCTGCCATACAAGCACATCGCATTCACCATGCCGCTGACCTGCGATCCCGTGGCTCCCGCGAGGCACCGGCCAGGTCGTGCCGCGCGTTGTGCGAACCCGTGCCCTAACTCGGCGAATCAGCGATTTTGAGCTTGGCCCCCGTGTCGGAGATGAAGATGACCAGCAGTTTCGCCGGTCTTGTCCGGCTGATGTTCTCTGTGAGCACATGGTGGGCGCCCGGCTGCTCGACCCAGTTCTCGCCTTGGTGATACGTGCGCACCGGCTCGCCCTTGAGCTGACTGCGCACAGTGCCCTCAAGCACGTAGGCGTAGACGAAAGCATTGCCGTGCCGATGCGGGACGGCGCGTGCGGCGGGCGGAAAGTCCACGATCGCCGAGGTGAACGTCTTGCCCTTGACGTTCGGAAGCGCCTGCTCCAACTGGGTCGTGAGCGTCTCGGACGGAGGCTGGGTGACCACGGCGGCGACCGGCTCCTTGCCGGCGACCGGCACCTTTCCGGTCGCATGGTCGTCCGTGACACCGCATGCCGGGACCGCGGTCACCATGCCGGCAGCCAGAAGACCGCTGACCAACCGTATTCGGATCATGACGACTCTCCCATCCTGCTTGGACTTCCGGGGCGGACGGGTGTTGCGATGCGTCCTGAATTCCCGCCCAAGCCGTGCAGTTCCTGCTCGCCGCCCCACCGGACACGGCCGGACGCGGCTCACCTCGGCGTGCGTCTCGAGTCGAGGCTGGGTGGAGTTGTCCGAGTACCATGCCCAGACATTTCGAATACGTGCCAGGAGCGAGTCCAAGCCTTGGTGATGGTGTGCTCACACGCAGGTCGACCCGCCCGAGGACCGAACCGCGGCGCGGCCGCCTTAGCGCGCGGCCCTGCGCCTGGCTGAGGCGGTCACGCGGGTGTCGGATGGTCATGTGAGCGATGCGGACTACGCGGCGGCCGCCGCGGTGCTCTCCGAGGATCAGGTCTCGGCGGTCGCCTGGCTTTCGACGGTCATGAACGCCTTCAACCGCGTGGCGATCACGAGCCGATACCCCGTCTCCGGCAGCTGAGCCGGCGCAGGGATCCGCAGGATCGGGTCGGTTCCGGCTCTCCCGCGCGGGAGGGGGCGGCAACCCACGCCGTCGGCCGTACGAAACCGGCTATTCGTCGTCCGCGACCCGGATGATCGTCTTGCCTGGCCGGGTGAACGCGGCGGGCGCCTCGGCAAGCGGCCGTACGGCCCCGACGATCGGGCGGAGCCGTCCGTCCCGGAGCCGCCAAGCCAGATCCGCGAGCCGGGAGCGATCGGGTTCGACGACGAAGAAGATCGCCTGCCCGTCTCGGGGCCGGACCGTCGGCGGCGAGACGATCGTGACGAGCGTGCCGCCGGGGCGCACCAGTGCGGCCGAGCGGTCCAGGATGTCGCCGCCGATCACGTCGAACACCACATCGACCTGGCCGGCGTCTTCCAGGGAATCGGCCTGCAGGTCCAGGAACGCGTCCACGCCGAGCCCGAGTGCCGCGTCCCTGGCGGCGGCCCGACCGGAGCCGATCACCCGGGCTCCTGCCTCGCGCGCGAGCTGAACCGCGATGGCGCCCACACTGCCCGCGGCGCCATGGACCAGGACGGTCTGGCCGGCAGCGAGACGGCCGTGGTCGAACAGGCCCTGCCACGCGGTCAGCCCCGGGATCGGCAGGGCGGCGGCCGCGATGTGGTCCACACCGGCCGGCAGCGGCGCCAGGTTGCGGGCCTCCACCGCCGCATACTCGGCGAGCGAGCCGTTGCGGGCCCAGTCGGCCAGCCCGAACACCCGCTGGCCGACGGTCAGGCCGGTGGTCCCGTACCCCAGTTCGGCGACGACACCCGACAGCTCATGCCCGAGCACGCTCGGCGTCCGATCGCGACCCGCGCGATCGCACCAGGTGCCCGGCCAGTCGAGCTCGCCGCGGGTGAACGCCGCGGCATGCACCCGCACGATGACGTCGTTCTCGGCGGCGTGGGGGTAGGGCTCTTCCGTCAGGGAGATCCCGGCAACACCGGCCGCGCGGTCTCGGACGGTGACGGCTCGCATGACAGGCCTCGCCAACTGCGGAGATATCGAGCAGGACGAACGTACCCCGCCTGTCTTCTCGCAATCGATCTTCATCGGGTGCGTGTCGGGCGCTGAGTAGTTCTGGCAGACCCAGGTTGGGCCGGGCCTGGTGCGCGATCGGCCCGTGGCGAAGGGTGAGTCCCGAATCCCTGAAACCATCTGCTGGAGGCAGAACCCATGAAGCGCAGGATTCTCGGGGGAACCGGCATCTCGGTGAGCGAGTTCGCGCTCGGCACGATGATGTTCGGCCGCCTGGGCAACAAGGACCACGAAGAGAGCGTGCGGATCATCCATCGTGCTCTCGACGCCGGGATCAACTTCGTCGACACCGCGGACGTCTACTCGGCGGGGGAGTCGGAGGAGATCGTCGGCAAGGCGCTCAAGGGCCGTCGTGACGAGGTCGTCCTCGCGACCAAGGCGGGTCTCCCGTTCGGCGAGGAGGCCAACCACGGGGGCGGCTCCAGGCGGTGGCTCGTCCGCCAGGTGGACAACAGCCTGCGGCGCCTGGGCACCGACCACATCGATCTCTACCAGATCCACCGGCCCGACCCGCGCACGGACGTCGACGAGACCCTCTCCGCCCTGACCGACCTGGTCCGGGCGGGCAAGGTCCTGGCCGTGGGCAGCTCCACCTTCCCCGCCCAAGAGATCGTCGAGGCGCAGTGGATGTCCGAGCGGCGCGGCCACGTGCGGTTCCGCACCGAGCAGCCGCCGTACTCGATCCTGGCGCGCGGCGTGGAGGCGGCGGTGCTGCCCGCGGCCCAGAGGTACGGCATGGGCGTGCTGACCTGGGGCCCTCTGTCGGCCGGCTGGTTGTCGGGGAGGTACACGCAGGCGGCGGACATCGACCTGACGAGCACGGGACGCGCGGGCGTGGAGCGGCACAAGTTCGACCCGTCGCTGCCGGAGAACGCGCGCAAACTGCAGGCCGTCGGTGATCTGGCGAAGCTCGCGGAGGAGGCGGGCCTGCCGTTGCCCCACCTCGCCCTCGGATTCGTCCTGGCCCATCCGGCCGTCACGTCGGTGATCCTCGGGCCGCGCACCATGGAGCACCTGGACGGCCTGCTGACCGGGGCGGGCACGGTGCTGAGCGAGGACGTCCTCGACCGCATCGACGAGATCGTGCCGCCCGGCACGGATCTGAACCCGGCGGACAACTACTACGTGCCTCCGGCGCTCGCGGACAAGGCGCTGCGCAGGCGGTGACCACGCCCGGGGCGGGGCGCCAGGCGCCGGCGATCACTTCGCGGAGGTGGTCGCCGGAACGGCGCCTCGCCCGGGACGGGGGTCCAGGGCGTCCCCGGTGCCGGGGGAGGGGAGCGGACCCGGCAAAGTGCCCGCAAAACCTGCCCGCCGGGGTGGGTTTAACACGCCCTCTTTGAATCGTTTTGACCTGGGTTTTTCTAGTCTTCTGGCATGAGAAGCCCCTTGGGGGAGTTTCTCCGCGCCCGCCGGCAAGCCGTCACCGTCGACGACGTCGGCCTGCCGGACAGCGGACGGCGGAGGACGCCCGGGTTGCGGCGTGACGAGGTGGCACAACTCGCCGGGGTCAGCGCCGACTACTACGTGAGGCTGGAGCAGGGCAGGGAACTCCACCCGTCCGATCAGGTGCTCGCAGCCCTCGCCCGGGCGCTCCGGCTCAATGTCGAGGCCGCCGAGCATCTCCACGCTCTGGCGAACCCCAGGCCGTCCGCGCGCAGGCCGGGGTCGTCGCGTCAGGTCGATCCCAACGTGGTGCGGCTCATCGACGGCTGGCACCGCGCGCCCGCGCTCGTGACGAACGACCGCCTCGACGTGCTCGCGCGCAACGCGCTGGGCGGCGCCCTCTACGAAGGGCTGGACCACGCCGACAACCTGTTGCGGCTGACGTTCCTCAACCCGGATTCGCGCAGGTTCTACCCGGACTGGGAACGGGAGGCCTCCTCCAAGGTGGCCAACCTGCGGGCGATGGCCGGACCGAGGCCCGATCCCAGCCTGCTCACGCTGGTGGAGGAACTGTCACGGGAGAGCGAGGACTTCCGCCGGATCTGGGCCCGTCATGACGTCCGCGCCAGAACCCAGGAGTTCCGGCGGCTCGTCCACCGGGAGGTCGGTGAGCTGAACCTCTGGCACGCGACGTTCTCCATCGACGGCTCTCCCGGCCAGCGGATCTTCGTCGCCCAGGCCGATCCGGGCAGCCGGTCCGAAGACGCCCTGCAGAGGCTGAGCGTGACCCACGCCGTCGGCAGGTGACTTCGCGCCCGGGGGTGTCGGTCCGGGCGTCAGGGGTAGCCCGGACTGAGACAGCCAATTCAGCGAGGTGAGGAACATGCCACGTGGTTCCAGCCCCAAGCGGGAACGGCAGTACGAGCACATCAAGGACAGCGTCAAGAAGCGCGGCAAGAGCGAGAAGGTGGCCGAGGAGATCGCCGCCCGGACCGTGAACAAGGAACGGGCCCGCGCGGGCGAGTCCCGCACCGCGAGCCGCACCTCCGTCGACGACATCTCCTCCTCCCGCCGCGGAGGGCTGCGCTCGCACTCCGGGGCCGGCGGCCGTACCAAGGAGCAGCTCTACGCGGAGGCCAGGCGCCGCAACATCAAGGGGCGCTCGGCCATGAGCAAGGCGCAGCTGGAGAAGGCGCTCCGCTGACAGGCGGCGCCGGGCGACGCCGCCCCTAGGCAGGTGATCGTGTGCGTACCTTTCCTTCGGGCCCTTCAGGCCCTTCAGGCGCGCCGGACGGCGCCGCGGGCCCTCGGAAACGTGAGAAGGCGCCGCCTTCGCGGTCGATCTGGTCCGGCGTCCTCGTGGGGGTCGGCGTCGCGGCGTTCGTGGACGAGACCGTGTTCCACCAACTGCTGCACTGGCATCACTTCTACGACAGATCGACCCTCGCCGCCGGACTGGTCTCCGACGGGTTGTTCCACGCCTTCGGATGGTTCGCGGTCGTCATGGGTCTGATCATGTTCGCGGATCTGCGACGCCGGGATGCCCTTTCAGGCCGGTCCTTCGCGGGCGGCGCTCTCGTCGGCGCGGGCGCCTTCCAGCTGTACGACGGCACCGTCCAGCACAAGCTTCTGGGCCTGCACCAGATCCGGTACCACGTGAACCTCGTTCCCTACGACTGGACCTGGAACGTGATCGCGGTGATCCTCCTGGTCGCCGGCGTGCTGTTGTTGCGGGCCGCCGCCCACGGCGGCGGAGGATGATCGGCGATGCACGGGCACCACGCGCCTGACGGCGTGGTCGCGGCCATGCCGGCGTGGCTCGCCGCCACCGCCGCCTTGTGTGCGGTCGCCCTGTACATCCGCGCCGCGACCGGGCTGCGGGGACGCGGGCACGCCTGGCCGGCCGTACGGGACCGGTGTTTCGCCCTCGGCGGCGTCTGTCTGGTGGCGGCGGCCCTGTCGCCGATGCCGGGCGGGGAGTTCACGGAGCACATGGCCAGGCACCTGCTCGCCGGAATGGCCGCCCCGTTGCTGCTGGTCCTCGGCCGGCCCGTCACCCTAGCCCTGCGCGTCCTGAGGCCCGGCGCACGTCGGGGCCTCCTCGCGGTCGTCCGTTCCCGCCCCGCGACGTGGCTGATCTTTCCGCCTCTGGCCGCGGTGCTGGACGTGGGAGGCCTGTGGCTGCTCTATCGCACTCCTCTGTTCGCGGCCACGTACCACCACACGTGGCTGCACGTCGCGGTGCACGTGCACGTGGTCACCGCGGGCCTGTTGTTCAGCGCGGCGATCTGCCAGGTGGAGCCGTTGCGTCATCACCACGGCCTGGGGCTGCGCGCGGCGACCCTGGTCGCCGCCTCCGCCGCGCACGCGGTCCTCGCCAAATCCCTGTACGCCGCGCCTCCGCCGGGCACCGCCTTCCCGGCGGCCGACGTCCGGACGGGCGCCGAGCTGATGTACTACGGCGGGGACCTCGTCGAGGTCGGGCTCGCCGTCGTCGTCGCGGTGCAGTGGTACCTCGCCGGTGGCCGGGCGCTGGAACGGGCTCGCCGCCGAGGTCTCGGAGCCGGGCCGGCGGGTGCGGCTCGTACCGGATGGGCGATGCCGGACGGAGGTCCTCAGCCTGTGGCGGGCGCCGGGGCCGTGTTCCCATGCAAGCCGGCGATGTTCGCGGATCAGGGTCCGAGCGGCGGACTGGTCAGCGAAGGCGACCCTCCGCGTGGAGACGGTCGAAGATGATCTGGTCGACGGGTGACACGCGGTCGCGGTCGGCGTAGGTCAGCCAGACGACCTCTTCGATCTCGCTGCTGGGCGTCGGCGTGCCCAGGTGGTCGGCGGTGTAGCAGGTCATCCGTACGGTGACGCCGCCCCCGTGGCCGTGCGCCTGGGCCTCGAAGGTGCCGAGGAGCGCGGCGGTCGAGGGGACGACGGTGACCGCCAGCTCCTCGTCGATCTCACGGGCGAGAGTGTCGAGGTCGCTCTCGCCGGGCTCGCGCTTCCCGCCGGGGAAGTAGAAGACGTCCTTGCCCCGCGACCGGGTGCTGAGGACCCTGCCATCCTCCAGATGGATCCATGCGATCTTGTCGATGGTCGTGCTCATTGTCGTACTCCTGGTGCGGGGGCGGGTCGCGGCTGGACGCCTGAGGAGTCTCTCATCGGCGAAGGTGACTCCTGCGCCCGGCTCGGCTCCCGAGCGCGACGTCTCCCTCTCCGTTTCTCATGGAATCCCGTACAACTTCCGTGAGAAACGGAGGAGGAGGCCTGCACCGGTCGTCGGCGCCGACCTCCGGCTGCGGCCCGATTCCCAACCCCGACCCCTGCCCGATTCCCGACCCCCGACCCGGCCCGGCTCACGACCCCCGACCCCGGCCTGGCCGCCGCTGCCGCCTGCCCCGACACCCGGCCTGACTCGGCGAAATCTGGAACCCAATGTTTGGCCGCTATTCACCTCGTTTCACTGAGTGAATCTTTCGGAGTGGATCTACCCTGACATCGCCTCGCAGCCCCCAGTACGAAGGACAGTCATGGTCGTATCCGCCAGAAAGACGCGTGCCCGCAAGGCGCTCGTCTCGGTCGCCTCAGCCGTCGGGATCGTCGCCGCGATCGGACTGTGGACCGGCACCCAGGCGAGCTCCGCCGCCACAGTGCCGTCGCCCAGCCACATCGTCGTGGTCGTCATGGAGAACCACGCCTACTCGCAGGTCATCGGCAGCTCCAGCGCCCCCTACATCAACTCGCTGGCGAAGGGCGGTGCGAACCTCACCAACATGTACGCCGAGACGCACCCGAGCCAGCCCAACTACTACGCCATGTTCTCCGGCTCGACGCAGGGCATCACCGGCGACGGCTGTGTCACGATCGGCTTCAGCTCCGCCGCCAACCTGGCCTCGGAGACGATCGCGGCGGGCAAGACCTGGGCCAGCTACAACGAGGGCCTGCCCAGCCAGGGCTCCACCGTCTGCACCAACAGCTCCGGCAAGTACGCGCAGAAGCACAACCCGTGGTTCGGCTTCAAGAACGTCCCGACCTCCTCGGCGTACACCTTCGCGCAGTTCCCGACGGACTTCACGAAGCTGCCGAAGATCTCGTACGTGACGCCGAACCTGTGCAGCGACATGCACGACTGCTCGGTCTCGACCGGCGACACGTGGGTGAAGAACAAGCTCGGCGCGTACGCGACCTGGGCGAAGTCGAACAACAGCCTGCTCGTCGTCACCTTCGACGAGGACAACAGCCTGAGCGGCAACAAGATCGCGACGGTCGTGTACGGCCAGCCGGTCACGGCGGGCAGCACCTCCGCCACGAAGTACAACCACTACAACCTGCTCCGCACCCTTGAGGACATGGTCGGCACGAGCACGCACGCGGGCAACGCCGCGTCCGCCTCGGACATCACCGGAATCTGGAGCTGAGCTTGTACCTGGCTGATCGCGGCCCGACCGCCGCCACCGCGCCCGCAGACGCGGACCAAGGTCGGACTGATCGGGCCGCTCAGCCGGGCCGGGCCCTGCGGGCGATCCCGGCCACGGTTCTCGCGCTGGGAACGGTCAGTCTCATCACGGACGTCTCCTCGGAGATGGTCACCGCCGTGCTGCCGCTCTACGTGGTGGCCGGTCTCGGCCTCAGCCCTCTCGGGTTCGGCGTGCTCGACGGCGTGTACAACGGTGTCAGCGGACTGGTCCGCCTGTTCGGCGGTCACCTCGCCGATCGGGGGCGCCGCCACAAGGCGGTCGCCGTCATCGGCTACGGCCTGTCCGCCCTCTGCAAGCCGCTCCTCCTGATCGTGCACACCCTGCCGTTGATCAGCGGGGTGCTGGCCCTCGACCGGACCGGCAAGGGGATACGCACCGCTCCGCGCGACGCGATGATCTCGCTGGCCTCGACGCCGGAGAACAGGGGACGCGCCTTCGGCGTCCACCGCGCCATGGACACGGGCGGGGCCCTTCTCGGACCGATCGTCGCGTTCCTCGTCCTGGGCGCCGCCACGGACGGATACGACGCGGTCTTCACGGTGAGCTTCTGCATCGCGGCGCTGGGCGTCCTGGTCCTCGTGCTCTTCGTCCCCGGAGGCCGTGCCCCCGCGGCCGGCTCCATGGGCACCGCCAGCGTGGCGGACGCCGGGGGCGCCCGGGGAAGCGACGGCGCCGCGGCCGGCACGAGTGCGCCGGGCGGCGACGAGGTATCAGGCGGCGCCGCGGCCGGTTCGCCGGCGGTCACGTTGCGTTCGGCGGTGGCGTTGCTGCGCATCCCCGACGTGCGCCGCCTGACCGTCACCGCGACGCTGCTCGGCCTCACCACGGTGAGCGACGCGTTCGTCTACCTGATGCTGCAGCACCGGCTCGGGATCTCCGAGCGCCTGTTCCCGTTGCTGCCGCTCGGCACCGCCTTCTTCTTCCTCGTGCTCGCCATGCCGCTGGGCGTGCTCGCCGACCGGGTCGGCCGCAGGCGCGTGTTCCTCGGAGGTCATGTCGCGTTGCTCCTCGCGTACGGACTGCTGCTGATGCCCCTGCACGGCGACGTCCTGCCGTTCGTCGTGCTCGCCCTGCACGGGACCTTCTACGCCGCCACCGACGGCGTGCTCCCCGCGGCGGCCGCGGGTGCCGTACCGGCCGAGTTGCGGGCGAGCGGGCTCGCGCTGATCGGGACGGGACAGGCGCTGGCCCGGTTCTGCTGCTCGATCGCCTTCGGGGCGATGTGGACCGTCATCGGCGACCAGGCCGTGCTCGGCATCGCCATGGCCGGTCTCGCCCTGTGCGCCGGGTGGGCGGCGTACGCGCTGCGCGGACCGGAGACGGCATGACGGCCCGGGCGCGTCTGATCATCCTGGTGGTCGCGGTGGCCCTGCTGGGGACGGTGGCGTTCGCGTCGGTGATGCGCGCGTCGCAGCGGGCGGGGGAGCGTGACACGGCGCAGCCGGGCGGCCCGCCCGTGTCGGCAGGCTCCGTGAGCCTCGCGGGCTCGGGACGGATGGTCTTCCGCAACATGGCCTGGGGGCCGTACCGGGACGACCTGGTCTCCGTGCCGGTGGGCGACCCGGGCGGGGCGCGCGTCGCCGCGCCGGTCCGCTGCCTGCGCTTCTACGCCGCGGCCGGGACCGGGGTGTGCCTGCGCAAGGAGGACGGCGCGCTCCAGGAGACCTATTTCGCGTCGATCCTCGACTCCGGGTTGCGGACGCTGCGCGAGTTCCCCGTCGGGGGCATCCCGACCAGGACGCGGGTCTCGCCGTCCGGGCACATGGCCGCGTGGACGGTGTTCGTGGGCGGCGACTCCTACGCGGGAAGCAACTTCTCCACCCGCACCTCGATCGTCGACACCCGGACGTGGGAGCTGACGTCGAGCCTGGAGGCCTACACGATCATCAAGGACGGCAGGCCGTATCACGCCGCCGACGTGAACTTCTGGGGTGTCACCTTCTCCGACGACGGGCATTTCTACGCGACGCTCGCCACGAAGGGCCAGACGTACCTGGTCCGCGGCGACATCGCCGCACGGACGGTGACCACGATGCGCACCAACGTCGAGTGCCCGTCGTTGTCGCCGGACGGCACCCGCCTGGTCTTCAAGAAACGCGTCCCCGGCGCCGACCCGGACGAGCCGTGGCGGCTGTACGCGCTGGACCTGAAGACGATGGAGGAGACGCCGCTGGCCGAGTCGCGCAGCGTCGACGACCAGGTCGTCTGGTCGGACGAGCACACCGTGATGTACGGCCTGGCCGGCGACTACGGCGACGACCTGTGGTCCGTCCCCGCCGACGGGCCCGGCGCGGCCCGGCGGGTGGCCCTCGCCGCGCTCAACCCCGCCTTCATCGGCTGACGACCGCGGCGGCATGCACTGTCGGGATGTCGCAGACGGCCATATGAATCTACGTTGTAAAGGCCGCAATCAACGCACGTCACGATGGACGGCGACGAGGACCAGGAGGGGGAGGGGAAGAGCGGCGAGCCACCAGGCGTGGGTCACGTCCCAGTGCTTGTCACCGAGGGCGGGCCAGACGCCGGCGCCGGTGATCAGAGTCGCCGCGTAGGCGGCGAGTTGTGCCACGGCGCCGCCGAGGGCGGCCTGCCTGCCTGGATGCCGGCGCACGGCCGTCGCCGCCCCCGCCGAACCGACCAGCATGCAGACGGCCGCTTCGACGGCGAGCCCAGGCAGTGTGACGGCCACGCCGGGAACGATCCTCGCCGCCACGATGGCGTATGTCGCGGCCCAGACCAGTCCCGCGGCCGACAGCGCGATCACGGTCCTGGCCCACTGGCGGACCCAGCGCGGCACGGGGACCGCACCGGTGCTCGCGGACATGGCGTCGACCAGCGCGAACCCGGCGGCGGCACCGAGCAGCAGCGCCGCCGTCCTCAGCAGGGCGAGCGCCGGCACGGGGCCCAGCGGCTCACCGGGCGGCACCAGCGCCGCGACGGACACGATGAGCGAAGCCGCGATCGCCAGAGGAGACCAGTCGACCGCCCGCGCCAGCGGCCGCATCAGTGCCCACGCCACGCGGAGGTGTACTCGACCGGCCGCCGGATCCCGGAACGCCGCATGCTCGTGCCGCAGGCCGTTCGACGAGGTCACGCGCACTCGGCCTCTCTTCGCGGTCCGGAGATCTGCTGTCCGAGGCCGAGCAACGGCAGGGCCTGCTCGACGGTCGTCCCGGGTGCGGTGAGCACATCCCAGTTCTCCGTGATGAGGCCGGCGGCGTCGTCTCGCTCGAGGAGACGCCGCGCGTAGCCGACCTCTGCCGAGCCGTACCGCAACCCGCCGAGCTGGCCGGGTACGGACAGGCCGCCGGCGTTGTCGCCCATCGGGACCTCGATCAGCCCATTGGTGAGCCCGTTTCCCGGGCCCCTCTGCCACAACGCGGGATCGGGGGCGTCGAGCAGCGGACCCGCCCGGCCGGTGAGCCAGAGCGCGACGACGGTGCGGGCGAGGCCCCGGCCGTCGCATCCTTCGCCGAGCCCGGCGAGCCGGGCCGCCACCTGCCCGACGAGGAGCGCGCGATGCTGAGCGGGATCCGTCGACCAGGTCGTCCAGGTGGCCGGTTTCCCGTCGCCCGCGCCCGAGGGGAGATAGGAGTTGAACGACCGCTGCCGGATGGGCGGGAGCCGGTCGAGGGCTCGTGCAGGTACGGCGGTGACCAGCGGTCTGATCGCCTCCGACCATACGGGGATCCACGGTGTGTAGTCCGGATAGGCGCAGAAGGTGACCCCTGCGGAGTCCTCGCACACCTGCCGTGGCGGGTGCGGCGGGGAGGCCGTGCCGCGCCACGGGATGACCGGCGCGCCCGCGGTCGTGACGGACCCGGCGGCCGCGGTGACGGCCGTGGCGACGACGGCGACGGCGACGCGGGTGAAACGCGGCCCGTGCCTGAGGAGCGCGGCTGCACCGAGCAGGACGGCCGCCGCGACGAGGTAGAGCAGGTGCGGAGCGGAGGGCCTGGGCCCCCAGTCGGGGCTGTGACCGGGGATCACCGGCAGGAGCCACCCGCCGTACTCCGCCCACGGGTTGCCGACCATGTCGAACGCCACGGCGACGATCAGGACGGGCGGCAGGATCAACGACGGCGTCCAGCGCGCGAGCGCCGCTCCGGCGGAGGCTGCGAGTGCCACCAGGCCGACGCCGCCGAGTGCCTCATACGGGTCGAACCGTCCGGCGGCGGTGTCCGACGACGAGACGACCAGCAGATGAGCGGAGATCATCACCGCTGCCGCCAGTCCGCCGGCGAAGGGGGCCGCCAGCACGATCGCCCGCGTGCGCGGCGCCGCCCGGGTGGGCAGCGCGGCGAGCGTCTCGGGAAGGTCGTGCCGCCGGTCCCTGCCGGTCGCCAGGTTCGCGATGACCAGGACGGCGGCGCCGATGAGCGTCGACGCGGTGACCGTGTCGATCGTCACCATGGTCATGTCGGGCAGCCACGGTCCGTCCCAGGCGAAGGACAGCGCCAGGGCCGCCAGCGTCGCGCCCCAGAGGATCGGATGGCGCAGCAGCCGCCGTGCCTCGAAGCGCACCAGCGACAGGTTCACGCCGCGACCTCCGCCGCCTCGCCGAGCAGCAGGAGATAGCCGTCCTCGACCCCGGGCTCGGCCGGGACGGCGTCCTGGGGCCGGGCGCCCAGCGTGCGGTACCGGCCGTCGGCGGCACGCCAGAACAACTGCGAGTCCGCGGGCGGCCGATGCGACAACCAGACCTGCCCGGCGGCGGTCGCCGCCAGGTCGCGCGGAGTCCCGTCGAACACGTTCCTGCCGTCCTTCATGACGATCACCCGCTCGCACAGCGCGGCGACGTCCTCGGTCTGGTGGGTGGAGAGCAGGACCGTACGGCTCTCGCCGAGGCGGGACACCAGCGCCCGGAACCGCATCCGCTGCTCGGGGTCCAGGCCCACCGTCGGCTCGTCGAGGACGAGGAGGTCGGGATCGCCGAGCAGCGCCTGGGCGAGCGCGAGCCGCTGCCGCATGCCGCCCGACAACTTGCGGACCTTCGTCCTGGACTGTTCGGTGAGGCCGGTCTCCGCGAGGACCCTGCGGACCTCGCGGTGGCGCTTGCGCCGATCGGCGTGCTCCTTCAGGATCGCGACGTACTCCACCAGTTCGAAGGCGGTGAAGTGCGGATAGTGGCCGGGGCTCTGGGGGAGATAGCCGAGCCGGCGCCGGATCTCGGTGCGCTGGACGCGGTCGGACGGATCGAGCCCGAGTGCTCGGACCTCACCGGCGTCCGGAGCCAGAGTGGTCGCGAGGGTCCGCAGAAGGGTGGTCTTGCCCGCGCCGTTCGGGCCCAGCAGGCCGGTGACCCCGCGGCCGAGTTCCAGGGCCAGGCCGTCGAGGACGGTCTTGCGGCCGAACCTCTTGGTCAGGCCGCGAACGGTCACAGTCGGTTCCATCGGGACTCTCCAGGGTCGAGGTGGGCCCGCCGCCGATAGGCGAACACGGCCAGGATCGGCGCCGCCGTGCCGTACAGGGCCTGGGCGGCAGGGGAGAAGAAGACGAACACGTGCCCGGCGAGGCCGCCTTCGAGGGCCAGGGCGGCCAGCCAGGCGGTGACGAGCCCGCCGGCCGCGAGCCGCGGCGAGACGCGGGTCGACAGCGCGAGGGTGCCCGCGGTCAGCGCGAGTGCGGGCAGCAGCCACGCCGCCGCGAGCCGGCCCGGGCCGGGGAGGAACGGCGCGGCGATGGAGGTCAGGACGACGGCGGGCACCAGCACGGCGAGCGCGCGCAGAAGCAACAGCCGCGGGCCCGCCATCGGGGTGGCCGCCTGCAGTTCGTGCACGGGGTCGACGTGCGGGCCGTACGCCAGCGCGATGCCGGCGAGGGGGAGCACGGGCGCGATCGTGAGGAAGGGAACCACAGCGTGCACGGCCCAGAACGGGTCCTGCCCGGCGAGGTGCGCCGCCGTCACGGCGAAGGTCAGGACCGCTCCCACGGCCGCCAGCCATCCCCGGGCCGGTGTGGGAGTCGCCGCGAGGAACGTCGCGAGGTGGTCGGGCACGCCGGCCCGGTGGAGGAGTCGCGCGGCGGGACGGGGCGAGGGGCGGTCGACGAGATCCTCGATCCGCTCCCAGCTGGTCGCCAGCCACTCCTCGTCGTACGGCACGGCCTCCCGGCAGGCCGCGCATCGGGAGAGATGGGTCTCGACGGACATGACCTGGACCGGTTCCAGGCGGCCCGTCGCGTAGCGCTGGATCAGCTCACCGGGCAGATGCCACTGCGACTTCATGTGAGATGCCCCCTGAGCCGGGCCTTGGCCCGCATGACTCGGGTCTTGACGGTGCCCTCGGGAATACCGAGGAGGTGGGCGGCCTCACGTGTCGTGAGGCCGTCGAGCACGGTGGCCTCGATGGCGGCGCGCAGATCCGGCGAGAGCGCGGCGAGGGCGGCGCCCAGGTCCCCGTGCTCGACGCCGACCAGGACCGCGTCCTCGGCCGACTCGGTGATCAGGCGCGCACTGCTCCCGGCGGGACCGGTCGCATGGGGCCCGTCGGGAAGCACGTCGTCGAGAGCGGCCGTCGGCGGAGGACTCCCGCGACCGCGCAGCGCCGAGATCAGCCTGCGGACGGCGATCGTCCAGATCCACGCCGCGGCCTCACCGCGCGCGGCGCGGTACCGGTGCGCGTCCCGCCAGATGGCGACGAACGTGTCCTGGATGGCGTCGTCGACCAGGTCCGCGTCGGCGCATCGGCGGGACAGCCGTGCGCGCAGCCAGGGAGCGTGCCGCTGGTGCAGGAGTCTCAGGGCCTCGACCCGCCTGGCGGCGACGGCCGTCAGGAGGTCGGCGTCGTCGCTGTGCGCGCCGATGGGGGGTGGTTCCCGGCGTCCCGCGTGAAACAGATGCACATCTACGTCTATCGCGCGATCCGGTGCAGACGGTTCATCCGGATGCGGAGGCCGAGGTCAGTCGTCCTTGATCGTGCCCTCGGGGCGATCGCCGGAGCACCGCACCTCGATCTCGGACTTGCGGCCGTGCCCCTCCTCGCTTTCGAACTTCACCCGCGCCCGGTCCCTCGGGCCTCGGTCGGCGTCGTCGATCTCGTACCCGGGGGCCGGCGTCAGCGACTCCAGTGTGACCAGGCCGCCGGAGCACCGGGCGACGACGACCCCTCCGGGCAGCGTCATGACGCGAGGCGTTCCCGCCATCCTTGGAGGCTCGGACGACCGCGGCTGAGCGGGAGCGGTCGGGGAGGGCGACAGCACGGTCGACGGACTCGTGGCCGCGGCGTCGGAGGCATCGAGCGCCCGCTGGACCTCGTCGGCCGACAGCGGACGGCTCCCGAGCTCGGTGATCGTCTCTCCGAGGAGGGTCGTCAGGGTGAGGCCCGCGCCGGTGGCGATGAGCCCGACCGTCAGCCACCCGGTGACCACGAGGAGCAGGCGCCGGTTCATGGGCCGATCCTTCCTGCCGGAGCGATAAGACGGGGTTAAGGGGGTGATAAGGCCCCTATGTCATCGGCCGGGAACCCATTAGCGTGGCTCCACGTGGCAAATGTCCTGCTTGTCGAGGATGACACGACCATCCGTACCGCCCTGACGCGTGGGTTGCGCGAGCGGGGGCACGCCGTGTCGTCCTCGCACACCGCGCTCGACGGGTTGCGGCTGGCCCTCGCGGAGCGTCCCGATCTGGTCGTGCTCGACCTCGGCCTGCCCGACCTGGACGGCGCCGAGATGTTACGCATGCTCCGTGCAGTGAGCCGCGTCCCGGTGATCGTGGCCACTGCGCGGGACGACGAGGCGGAGGTGGTGCGCCTGCTGGACGCGGGGGCCGACGACTACGTGGTCAAGCCCTTCAGCGCGGCCCAGTTGGACGCCCGCGTCCGAGCCGTGTTGCGGCGGATGTCCGACGAGCGCGCCGACTCCTCGGTCGTCATCGGCGACCTGCGGCTGGATCTGCGCAGCCGCGAAGCGGCCCTCGGCGGGACGGCCCTCGACCTCACGCCGCGCGAGTTCGACCTGCTGTACTACCTGGCCTCCCGGCCGGGGGAGGTCGTCACGAAACGCGAGCTGCTCACCGAGGTGTGGCTGGTGCCGTACGGAGGGGCCGACAAGACCGTCGACGTCCACCTGTCCTGGCTGAGGCGGAAACTGGGGGAGAGCGCCCAGAATCCCCGCTACATCCAGACCGTCCGCGGCGTCGGAGTCAAACTGGTCGAGCCGTCATGAGGCGCTGGCTGGCCCTGCTGGTGGCCGCCACGACCTCGCTCGTGCTCATCGCCCTGCTCGTCCCGCTGGGACTGCTCGTCCGCCAGCTCGTCGAGAGCGGAGCCGTCAGCCAGGCGACCGCTGAGGCGCAGTCCGTCGCCGCGGTCGTGGGAACGGCGGACGCCGGCGGTCTCGCGCTGACGGCCGAGCGCACGGCGGCCTCGAGCGGCCATGCGATCACGGTCTTCCTGCCCGGCGGCGACGTCGTCGGCTCGCCCGTGAGGCGGTCTCCGGCGGTGGAGCTCGCCGCACGCGGACGGAGTCTTGTGGCCGAGACCCCCACCGGGGCGGAGGTCCTGGTCGCCGTTCAGGGCGTTCCCGGCGGCACGGCCGTCGTCCGGACGGGGCTCACCCGGCAGGACCTCACCCGTGGGGTCCGGGAGGTCTGGCTCGGCATGCTCGTCCTCGGGCTCGCCCTGATCGGGGTGGGGATCTTCGTGGCGGATCGCCTCGCGCTCGCGCTGACCCGGCCAATGACCGGCCTCGCCCGGGTGTCCCACCGGCTCGCGGGAGGCGACCTGGCCGCGCGAACCGCCGTGAGCGGGCCTCCCGAGGTGCGCGACGTGGGACTGGCGCTCAACCATCTCGCCGGGCGCATCAGCGACCTGCTGGCCGAGGAGCGTGAGACCGCCGCCGACGTCTCCCACCGGCTCAGGACCCCGCTCACCGGGTTGCGGCTGGAGGTCGAGTCGCTGTCCGACCCGGAGTCGGCCGCGCGGCTGCAGGCCCGGGTCGACGAGCTGGAGCGGGCCGTGACCTCGGTCATCACCGATGTACGGCGCAGGTCACGGGAGAGCGCCAGTTGCGACGCGGCTGAGGTGGTGCGCGAACGGGTGACGTTCTGGGCCGTCCTGGCCGAGGACCAGGACCGGCCGATGGAGCTCGAGCTGCCGCCTGGAGCGCTGACGGTGGCCGTCGGCGCCGCCGACCTGTCCGCCTGCGTGGACGCACTGCTCGGCAACGTCTTCGCGCACACGCCGGAGGGGACCCCCTTCGGCGTACGGCTGACGCCCTCGCCCGGCGGCGCGCGGCTGGTGGTGGCCGACTCGGGTCCCGGCCTCCGGCCTGCGTCCGGCTCCGGAGACCTCCTCGAGAGGGGCAGGAGCGGCGCGGGCTCGACCGGGCTCGGCCTGGACATCGCCCGGCGGACCGCGGAGACGTCAGGCGGGTCGCTCCTGCTCGACACGACTCCCGGAGGCGGCGCCATGGTGATCCTCGAATTAGGAACCCCTTAACGATGCGCGAGCGCGGGCTTAGCGTGCTCGCGCCGATTCTGGCGACATGACGAACACACCACGCATCAGCAAGGCGGCGAAGCTGGCTCTCGCGGCGACCGGATCGGTCGCCCTCCTCGGCCTGGTGGCCACGAGCACCTTCGCGGCGGCCGGTCCCTCCGCTCCCGCCACGCCCTCGGCGGCCACCCCCTCACCGGTCGACGGCACCGGCTCGAGCCCCTCGCCCACGGACGCCGCCGTCGCGCCCACGACCGCATCTCCGACCACCGCGCCCACGAGGCCGGCGGACGCGGTCACGTCCCGGCAGGCGATCGAGATCGCCGCGAAGCGCGTTCCCGGGGCGCGCGTCACTGAGGTGGAACGCGAACTGGAGCACGGCCGGTGGGTGTGGGAGGTGAAACTGGTCAAGGGCGGCATCGAGTACCAGATCCAGGTCTCCGCGGAGTCCGGGACCGTCGTCCGGTTCCGTCACGACGACAACGGCGGCCGCGATGACCGCATCCGCGACGACAACGGCGCCGACGACCACGGCGGCGACCGGCTCGGGGCACGCGGGGGCGTCGACGACCAGGGCCGCGACGACCACGGTGGTGACCGGCACGGCGGCCGCGGGGGCGCGGATGACCGCGGCGGTGACGACCACGGGAAGGACAGGCACGGCGACTAGCCGTCCGGACTGAACACCTGGGGAGTGTCGGGCAGATGCCGCCCCCGCGTGCGGCGGGGGCGGGATCTGCCCGACGCGACCCGGCCGTGGCGCACACCCCGCGGCACGCCTCGCGCCGCGGGGGGACGGGTTCACCCCCTTCGGACGCCCGTCCGCGCGCCGAGCAGGAAGGCGGCCAGAATCGCGACGCCGAAAACGGACTGCGCCACGAGGAGCGCACCGGTGACAGGCGGCCGCACCATCAGGGCGACGAGCAGAGGCGCGCAGCCGAGCACGGTGAGGTCCACACCCGTCATCGCCCAGACGATCCAGCCTGTGGGGACGGGGCCGGCCGGGGTGTCGATCACCGGCAGGGAATGGTCGATCGGCCGCCGCCGCGCCATCCGCAGTGCCCCCGCGGCCAGAGCGGGAGCGGCCAGTGGGCCGAGCAACCACCACGAGCCCGTAAGCGCGCCGGTGACGACCAGTCCCACGAGGGCGAGCGAGAGCCAGGCGGCGCTCATCAGCGCAGGCAGCAGGGCCCGTGCGGCGAGTACGGCACGGGCGTTCACGCCGAGCAGCCGCGCGAGGCCGGGATTCTCGGCGTCGCGGCGGGCGCCGGCGGTGCAGACGACGGCCGCGGCCAGGGCACCCGTGGCCAGCACGGCCACCGCGACGGGAGACGTCCCGCCCAGGGCCTGCGCGGCCAGGGCGGGCAGTGCGGCGGTCCCGAGCAGGGCCGCCGACCTCCTGGGCCGGCGGACCAGCCGTCGCCAGTCATGCCAGGCCGTCGCCAGAGGTGCGGACACGGCCCGAAGCGGTCGTGGCGCGCCCCGGGACAGCAGCGCGGGCCATGGCCGGGAACGGAGGGTCCTGGCCCGCCAGTGGTTCTCCTCCGCCGCCCAGGTCAGGGCGCCCGGATCCATGACGACGGCCGCGGCGGCGATGTGGCCCGCGCGGGTGGACGTGGCCAGGAGCGAGCTCGCACGGATGCGGCCGAGGGCTCGCCAGGCCTGCCGTACCAGCACGAGGGCCGTGGCAGCCGACGACGACACGACAGCGGCGCCCAGCGATCGCGGTGCGTCGGCGACGGCGGCGAGTGCGTGCCGTCCGGGGCCGCTCCCTGCCACCGCGGCCAGCACGGCCGCGACGACGAGGCAGCCGACCGCTCCGCGCAGCCACGAATCCCATGCGGGCGACGACTGGGCGATTACGGCCGCGCCCATTCCGCCCACGGCCGCGGAGAGTCCGACGACCACCGCTGTGACCACGACCAGTGTGCCGTGGCCCGCGGATCCGGCGAGCACGGCGAACAGCGCAAGGCTCAGCGCGGCCCCGGCCGCCAAGGAGACAGCGAGCAGGATCGCCGACGTCCGTCGCAGCACACTCCGGCGCGGGAGAGGGGAGAGCAGCAGCCAGGCCGCGTCGGCCGCGGGCAGCACCACCGGGCCGAACATGCGGGCGAGAGAGAGGAAACCCGCGTATCCCAGCGTGACCACGGCGATCCCCGCACCCAGCCTGGACGGATCCACCTGGCTCGCGCCGGCCGTCACAGCGGCCAACGCGCTGGTCAGGGGGTCGGCCAGGACGAGCGCCACCACCGTCAGCGTGAACACGGAGACATACCGGTCCGACCAGCTCACGGGGGCACGGCCACGCGCCCGGATGAAGGCGCGGACGACCCGCACGTCGTTCACGCCGCGGCCTCCAGCGTGACCTGGCGGGCGACGGCCGCCCGGGCGAACGCGAGGTCGTGGGTCGCCATCACCACGGTGCCGCCCGCGGCCGCGTATTCGGTGAGGATCGCCGCCAGCCGAGTTCTGAACGCCGAGTCGAGCCCGCGCTCGGGCTCGTCGAGCAGGAGGAGCCGGCTCGGCCGGAGCAGCGCCATCGCCAGCGACAACCGTTGCCGTTGCCCGGTCGAGAGGTTCGCCGGCACCATGTCGCGCCGTTCTTCCAGGTCGAACAGGTCCAGGGCCGCCTCGACCTCGAAGCGGGACGATCCGTGGACGGCGTGCATGAGTTCGAGATGTTCCAGGACGGTCAGACCGGGATACCAGGCCGGTTCGTCGCCGACGAGCACGACGTCACGCCAGAAGCCGGAATCGTCGGACGGCGGCCGATCGAGGACCCCGACCACCCCGGACGTCTGCGGCTGAAGGCCCGCGATGCAGCGCAGCAACGTCGACTTGCCCACGCCGTTGAGGCCGAGCACGGCCACGACGTCGCCGCGGGCGACCGTGAGGCCGAAATCACGAAGGACGGTCCTGCCGCCCAGTACAACGTTCACGTCCCGGACGACGACGATCGAGTCAGTCACCGCTCGAGCCTATGGACCGCGGGCGGTGGGTGCGCATGCCGGTCCACCGTCCCGCCGGGCGGACCTGACCCTGGCGGAGTGCGCATGCCCGTTCGCAGTCCCGCCGACCGTGGGAGTGTGCCCTTCCTCGCTGTGGGGAGCCGGTGCGGGTAGTGATTGGGGGATCGGCCGGGCAAGGCCGTGAGCTCGGAGGAGGACGTCATGAGGAACCGTCGACGGATCTATTTCATCCTGATGGGGACCTGCTTGGCGCTCTTCGTCCTCTCCGGGACGGTGATCGCGCGTTTCTCGGTCCCGGCGGCCATCGCGGTCTCGATCGTGGCGCTGGCGATCCCGCCCTTCGCGGTGATCATCGCCAACCGCGGCGGCGGGGACGACGGAGACGGCGACCGCGGCTAGCCCCATTGCGCACGCTGTCGCACGAACCCTGGTCATACCGCGACGGCGATCACCACAGCACACTCATGATCTTTCAACATGTGGGAAGGGGCCTCTAGCGGGTCAGGTGCCGCCCACCCGCCACTGAGAGGGTTTCCCCGTTGACGTGGGCGTTCGCGCCTGATCCGAGGTAGGCGACCACGGAGGCGACGTCCTGCGGCGTGCAGATGCGGCCCGTCGGCGTCTTGGCGGCCTCGGCGTCGACGGCCTGTTGCCCCAGCCAGGGGGCGTTCAACGCCTTCTCGGTCAGGGTGAAGCCCGGTTTGACGACGTTGGTGAGGATGCCGTGCCGGGCCTCCCGGACGGCGAGTACCCTGGCGGCCGTCTCCAGGGCTCCCTTGGCGGCGGGGTACGCCACGGCCGCGGGCATCGGCTGGTCGACCACGTCGGAGGAGATCAGCACCACCCGCCCCCAACCGGCGCCGCGCATGCCGGGCAGGACCGTGTCGATCAGCGCCAGCGTCCCCGTCACGTTCGCGGTGAAGCAGTCGGTCAGGGTGTCCCACGTCTCCGGGGTCATCGTCGGCCAGGAGACCGCGTTGGCGACCAGGATCGCGATGTCACCGAGTTCTTGCTCGACCTGGTGCGCCGCCGCCTGTGCCGCCCCTCGGTCGCTCTGGTCGATCCGTACCGCCATCCCCTTGCCGCCCGCCTGGACGATCGAGTCGGCGAGGCTGCGCGCCCGGTCCTCGTTGCCATGCCATCCGGCGGCGACCAGGGCGCCCTCCGCGGCGAACGCCCGGGCGATCGCCGAGCCGATGGCGCCGGACGCCCCTGTGACCAGCACGATGCGGCCGGCAAGTCCGAGATCCATTACTCCTCCAATGGTTAGCCGACTATCTTTTAGCCGACTAAATATCTATAGGATGAGGCACGTGGATGCAAGTGAGGCGATGCGCGTCAACCGGGCACTGAACAAGATGAGCAAGCTCTACCGCGCGGCGAAGGCGCGCAAGCTGGCGACGCTCGGCCTGCACCCCGGGCAGGACGTCCTGCTGTGGATCCTGGCCCAGGAGCCGGAGGGGATGACGGTCTCGGAATTGGCGGCACGGCTCGGCATCGAGCCGCCCACTGCGACCCGGAGCCTGGCCCGGCTGGAAGGCGGCGGGTGGTTCCGCCGCGAGCCGGTCGCCACGGATCGCCGCCAGGTGCGCATCGTGGTCACGGAGGCGGGGCATGAACTGCTGCCCGCCATCGAGGGTGCTTGGGCCGAACTTGCGGAGCAGGCGATGGGCGACGCGACCGACGAGCAGCGTGAGCTGACGATCATCGCGCTCGAACGGGCCAACGACCGGCTACGCGGGCTCGTCGACGAAGCCGTCCTCGCCGAAGAGTGACGCCAACCGGTGACCGAGGCCGCCGGTCAGGCCGAATCTCCTGGTCGGCGGCTTGCGAAGGTGCTGAGCCATTCGCGGGCCTGAGTGAGGTGGTCCTCGCCGAGACCGTGACGCGCGTCGACGTGGACCAGAAGGAAGTCGTCCACGCCCTCGTGCGCCCGGAGATAGTCGTGGTCGGCGGTGGTCAGCCCGTCGTCGAACCACACGAACGGCCGGCCGTCCACGTAGTCGGCGACCGCGCCGGTCTTGAAGTGCTCGCCGGCCTTCGAGACCGGATCCCCGGTAACCCGGATGACCGGAAGCCGCGGCAGCCCGACGCGCGGGGCGATCTCCACGTTGGCGTGCTCCTCCCAGGTCGTGGCCCAGACGAGCTCGGCGCCCGTGTCGCGGGCGAGCGAGAGCAACTGGGGACCGTGCCGCCGGTCGAGGAGCAGCTTGTACAGACCGCCGTCCACCACGCAGATGTGCCGGCGATACCGGAGCGACGATCGGCGGGACGGGTTGAGCACGCCGTCCACGTCCAGGAGCAGAAGGGGTTTCGACCGCATGACCCCATGATCGCTCATGGGCGTCCATGCGTGGCCGTCCGGCGATTCGGGCCGGGCATCAGATCGTGAGACGGCGCTCCCGCTGGGTCCGCCACTCGACCAGCAGCACCGTGGCGTCGTCCTGGAGCACTCCGTGCTGATGGGCCAGGATCGTCTGGACCAGCCGGCGCAGGGTCTCCGGGCCGGGCATGCCGTCGGCCTCGCGGCGGATGACGAAGTCGACGAAGCGCTCCAGGCCGAACAGCTCCTGGTCGGGACTGCGCGCCTCGATGATCCCGTCGGTGTAGATCAGCAGCCGGTCGCCGGGCTCGAGCTGGTAGTGGGCGGGGCCGGTGTTGACGCCGAGCCGCAGGCCCATGGGCGGCGAAGGCATGGTCTCGAGCGTCGCGACCCGGCGCCCTCCGCGGATCACCAGGGGCGGATGGTGGCCCCGGTTGACCCAGGTCAACGAGCCCGACTTGATGTCGAGCGTGGCCAGGACGCCCGTGGCGAAGCGCTGGGTGCCGAACTGCTCGGCGATGGCCTCGTCGATGGTCTCGCTGACGGCGAGCAGATCGGTGCCCTTGCGGCGGGTGTTGCGATACGAGCCGATCGCGACGGAGGCGGTCAGCCCCGCGGACGCGTCGTGTCCCATGGCGTCGAAGACCGACAGATGCAGCCTGTCCCCGTCGGTGGCGTAGTCGTAGGCGTCGCCGCCCACCTCGTAGGCGGGCTCCAGCACCGCGCTGACCACGATGTCGTCGTTGGCGAAGGTCCCCGACGGCATCAGGTTCCAGAGCACCTCGGCGGAGAGCGTCATCCTGTGGGCGCGCACGATCCGCGCGTACGCGTCGCTGGATCCGCGTTTGCTCACGACCAGCAGGGCGACGAGCGACGCCAGCGCGCAGGCGTTCCGTTCGGCGGACTCGTCGTCCACCGGCACGGTCACCCCGAGCACGCCGACCCTCTCGGTGCCGTCGAGGAGGGGCACCCACATCTTCGTCCGGGTCTCCGCCGGTTCCGGGGCGCGGGGCCGGACGACCTCCACGTTGCGGAAGGCCCGCCCGGCCACGGTGGCGTCGATGTTCATCGGCTCAAGCGGCCGGCCCGCCTCGTCGAGCTGGCCCGGCAGAGGGGCGAGGAAACGGCTCTGGAGATCCGACACGTAGATCATCGTCTGGGTGATGCCGGCCGTCGCGGCGTGCTCGGCCACCAGGGCGGGAAGCTCCTCCAGCGAGGCCAGGTGGCTGGCAGTCAACAGGCCCGCCAGCATCTGTTCGGCGTCGCGCACAGCCACACCTCCCCCCGCCGTGCGTCCTCATCTGACGACGGTACGCCTGGGGACCCGCCGTCACGGTCAACGCTTCCCTGCGCAGGCCCCATGACCTCGTATCGTCAGGTGATCGTCCAGAGCCGGATGCTCCCGTCATGCTCGCCGGTCGCCAGGGTCTCGCCGTCAGGGCTGAGAGCCGCCGACATCGCCCCGGCCACAGTGGCGATCGGCCGCCGGGAGGCGACGTCCCACAGCCGGGCGGCCCCGGTGTCCACGACGGCCAGGGTCTTCCCGTCGGAGCTGTAGGTCAGCTGATCGGCCCACTCGCCCGACTTGAGGGTGGCGGCGACCTTCCGGGAGGTGAGGTCCCACAACACGACGACGCCCTTCTGGCACACGGCCAGGGACTTCCCGTCCGGGCTGAAGGCGAGCGTGGACATGTCTCGGCCGGCATGAGCGGGCAGGGTGGCGGTGAGGCGCCGGGTCGTGACGTCCCACAGCCGTACGGCGCCGTCGCCGCCTCCCGAGGCGAGCGTCTTCCCGTCGGGGCTCAGCGCGACGCGGGAGACCGTGCCCTTGGGCTCGGGGAAGGTGGCGATGGTCGTTCCCGAGGCCGCGTCCCACAGGCGCGTGCTCCTGCCACCGGTGGCGACGAGCCTTCCGTCCGGGCTCAGGACGGCGGAGGACAGGAAGTTCCCGGGAACGCGAATGGTCCTGACCGTCCTGGCGGAGGCGACGTCCCACAGCCGGACCGTGTTGTAGTGGTCGGTGAGGACCAGCGTGGTCCCCTCGGCGCTGTAGGCCACCGGGCACCCGGCAGAGGCGCCGCCGGCCTGGCGGAAACTCTTGACGATCCGCCGGGTCGCCGCGTTCCACACTCGGCCGACCTCGACGCTGCAACTGGCCAGGAACTTGCTGTCGGGACTGAAGACCAGCGGCCCCACGGCCCACCAGTGGCCGGAGAGCCTGGCCTTCAGGCGCAGGCCGTCGGTCACCGGGGCGGACAACGCCTCCGGCGTGGGCGCGGTTCGCGATGGTGATGCGACGCTCCGCGGTTGGGAGGAGGGGGCTGTCTGGGCGCGGACAGGATGCCGTCGGGTCTCGTCGACCACCAGGATCAACATCACGACGCCCGTCGTGATCGTGATCGCAAGCAGGCTCAGCACCGTGGTGAGGCGCCTGAGCCGCGCGCGCCCGGCGTCGTTGCCGGCCACGTCGTCGTCGTCACCGAGCATCCGGTCTACGTTCAGCATGGGACGACATTAGACAGCCCCAGGCGGAGATCGTCACGGAACGCCATGCATGACGGACTTAGTCAATTTCTACGGGGTTCGCCCCGATAAGTTCCGAAGGACCACAGATTGCCTTCCGGATCGACGACGGTGAAATCGCGAGAGCCGTAATCGGTGTCGTGCAGTTCCTGGGCCACCTTGGCTCCGGCCGCGGTCGCCCGCGCGTACAGCCCGTCCGGGTCGTCGGTCACGACGTACGCGCCGAACGCGCCCGGCTGCAGAGGCCACGGGTCGTCGGGGACGTCGCGGACGCTGCCGAGCATGATGCCGCCGCCGAGCGGCCAGGAGAGCTGGGCGTGGTCGACGCGGTCGCCTTCGCCGTAGACGACGGTCTCCTCGAAGCCGAATGCGTCGACGAGGAACCTGATCAGGGCACGGGCGTCGCGGGCGCGCAGTGCGGGATAGACCTGGGGCGGTGGGGCTGCGTCAGTCATGTCGCCGAGTCTGACATCAGGGTGTCCGCTCCGGCTTGGACGTATCGGAACTCCTCGCCGAGCCAGCGGGAGGGCGAGCAGCCGGCGAACTCGCCGAACTCGCGCGCCAGATGGGCCTGGTCGTAGTAGCCGCACTCCGCCGCCACGTCGGACAGGAGGAGACCGCGGTCCTCAGCGGCCTGCCGCATGAGGAACCTGCGGGTCCGGTCGAACCGCACGACCCGGGCCGCGGCCTTCGGGCTCAGCCCGACCTCGACGCCGAACCGTCGGCTCAGGTACCGGCCGCTCCACCCCACCTCGCGGGCCAGTTCCGCGGCGGGTACGGCTCCCGCCGACGTCAGCAGTCGCCGCCAGGCGTGCACGACCTCGCCCTGGAGCCGTGCTCCGGCGTCGAGGTGCGCCGACAACATCTCGTCCAGAACGCCGAACCTCGCCGTCCAGCCGTGGGCGTCCAGCACCCGCTCCCGCAACTGGTTCGCGAACGGTCCCACGACGTCGGCGGCGTCGAGGACGGAGCCGGTGAGCTCGCCGGCCGGCAGGCCGAGCAGCGCCCTGGCGCCGAGCGGGGAAAGGCTCAGCTGGATGCCCGACTGCCGGCCGTCGTGCGTGATGAGGACGGGAGTCGTGTGGAGACCGCCGACGAGCGTGCCGTACTCGGCCGGCGGAATGCGCAGGTCGGGGTGGGCGGCCACGACGAGCGGCTCGTCCAACGTGACGATCACGGTCAGATACGGGGACGGCAGGCCGCGGTGCCGCCTCGGGCCCACGTCGGCGTCGCGATATCCGCAGTACCAGGTGACGAACGGCCGCAACGGCGGCGCGGGACGCCTGCTGACGATCTCGGATGTCGGCCGTCCCGCCATGATCGTCACCGCCTGACTCGCGGACTGTGTCGCTCCGATCCTCGCCGCCCGCGGAGCGCGGTGGAAGGCCCCGCGTGTCTTGACCTCCACACCCCGCTGGGGCAGCATCGGACGTGCAAACGATTGCGGCGTTCTGGGTCGGGGGCGGAACGGCGACCGAGATGGGAGCGCACTGTGACGAACACGAACCGCATCAGCTACGTACCGATGGAGCAGATGGACGAGGCGATGCGGGAGGAGATGCACAGATGTGCCCGTGAAGGCACCCCCCGGCCCGAGAGCTCCGCCGTCCGCGCGCACGCGCCGAACGCCTTCTGGGCGTTCGCCGACTCCTGGAAGGCGCTGTTCCACAGCGGCGTCTGCGATCACGCGATCAAGGAACTCTGCCGGGTCTACATCTCCCGCACGGTGAAGTGCGAGTTCTGCGGCAACCAGCGTTCGATCAAGGCCACCGCCGCGGGCCTGGTCGAGCAGCAGTACGACGACCTGCTGAACTTCGAGACGTCCCCGAAGTACGACGAGAGGCAGCGCGCGGCGCTCTCCTACGCCGAGGCAATCGCCTGGGGCCTGGAGGCCGACAACGCGTTCTGGGAGCGGCTGCACCGGCACTTCTCCGAGGCCGAGCTCGTCGAGCTCGGCTGCTGCATCGCGCTGACGTACGGCCAGCAGAGCTGGATCCGCCTGCTGGGCATCGACCACCACGAGTATCTGGCGGGAACGTCCGCGTCCATGGCCCCGGGCTTCGAGACGGCCGAGGCCTCGGCGGCGTCGAGGGCGTCGGGCGACTACTGGGCGGCGCAGTCGGGCGAGCGGGCATGACCTGCTCAGCCCGACGACCGGGCTGACGTTTGCAGCGGGGTGGCAAGCCCGAAGGCTGCAGCGGGGTGGTCGAGCCTGGCGGGCGGCCCGCTGTCGGGCGAGCGGGCCTGACTTGCTCAGCCGGGCGAGCGGGCCTGGCGGGCGGCCCGCTGTCGGGCTGGTCGCGGCACGGCCTCATCATGGCTTCATCGCCGACCGAGGAGTGATGATCATGATGAGGCCGTTCGAAGGCAGGACCGCGCTGGTCACAGGCGCCAGTGGCGGGATCGGCCGGGCCGTCGCGGTGGAACTGGCCCGGGCCGGCGCGCGGACCGTCCTCATGGCGCGCTCCCAGAACGAGCTCGCCGAGTCCGCACGCCTGGTCCGGGCCGTGGGGGGCGAGGCGCTCGTCGTCCAGGGAGACCTCACCCGTCCCGACCGGATCTCCGACCTGCTCGGCGGTGTGGGAGATGATCTCGGGGACGTCGACATCCTCGTCAACAACGCAGGCGTCGTCTGGCCGCTCGGCCCCAGCGCCACCTTGGACGCCGGCGAATGGGCCACCGCGATCGACGTCAACCTGGTGTCCGTCGCCACCCTCACCTTCGAGTTGCTGCCGGGCATGCTCGACCGGAAGTGGGGACGTGTCGTCAACGTCTCGAGCGGGGTCGCGGAGCGCCCCACGTCCATGATCGGGGCCAACGCCTACGCCACGGCCAAGGCGGCGCTGGAGGCCCACACCGTCAACCTCGCCGCCGAGGTGGCCGGCAGCGGCGTCACCGTGAACGCGTACCGGCCCGGCCGGGTGGACACCGCCATGCAGGCATGGATCCGCGAGAGCGATCCCGACCAGATCGGCACGGCCCTGCACGAGCAGTTCGCCGGCTATCACCGGGAGGGGCTGATCAGCCCGGAAGAGTCCGCGCGATCACTGGTCTCCCGGCTGCCCTGCGACGCCACCGGGCAGATCTGGAAGGTGTCCGATCCTGTCTGACGGGTCCGGAAGTGGATCTGCAAACGATTGGCGTCGAAAATATCCGGAACGGCGTATAAAGATCCACAAGAGGGGGTGAATGAATTACGATCTCCTCTGACCGGGGATCAGCGTGAGGAGCGGCGTGAACGACTTCAGAGCACCGTCCGGAGTTGATACGTCCACACCGAGCGTCGCGCGGATGTACGACTACTACCTTGGTGGCAAGGACAACTTCGCGGCCGACCGTGAGGCCGCCGAGAAGATCATCGCGATCCTGCCCAACCTGCGGGACATCGCCAGGGAGAACCGCGAGTTCCTGGTGCGCGCCGTGAGCTACCTCAGCGGGCAGGGGATCAGGCA
Source organism: Planotetraspora phitsanulokensis (assembly GCF_016863295.1). Classification (GTDB taxonomy): domain Bacteria; phylum Actinomycetota; class Actinomycetes; order Streptosporangiales; family Streptosporangiaceae; genus Planotetraspora; species Planotetraspora phitsanulokensis. The sequence goes on along the minus strand of NZ_BOOP01000004.1, from coordinate 177,302 downwards.
GTTCCTCGACATCGGAGCCGGGCTGCCGACGCAGCGCAACGTCCACCAGGTCGCCCAGGAACTGGCGCCGGAGTCGCGGGTGGTCTACGTCGACAACGACCCCATCGTGCTCACCCACGCGCGGGCGCTGCTCTCCGAGAACTCCCGCGTGATCACCGTGGACGCCGACATGCGAAAGCCGCAGGCGCTGCTCGACCATCCGGCCGTACGCGGTCATCTCGATTTCTCGCAACCCGTGGCGATCCTGCTGCTGGGCGTCCTGCACTTCGTCCCGGACGACGACGAGGCGGCGGACATCGCGGCGACGTTCCGTTCGGCTCTGACGCCCGGCGGCTACCTCGTCGTCTCGCACGGGTCCATCGCGCCGCTGAGCGAGGACCAGGAGCGCGAGGGGCAGCAGGTGTTCAGCCGCACGTCCGCGCCGGGCGCCGCGTCCAGGACGCCGGAGCAGGTCTCGGCGTTCTTCGAGGGTCTCGACCTGGTCGAGCCGGGGGTCGTCGCCCTCCAGAAGTGGCGTCCGCTGGACGTGCCGATCGTCAAGCAAGGCGAAGCCGGAGCAGTAGGCGGCGTCGCCCGCCACACCCCCGCGTGATCATGCACGGGTTCGGCGATGCGCCGCCCCGCCTGCCCACCCTCTCCCCGTGATCATGCACACTTTGGGAACGGCTGCCCTGACCAGCCCGACCACTGTGCATGATCACGCGCAGGGGGGATGTTGCCGAGCCTGCGCATGATCACCATATGTGGGGTTATTCCTCGCCGGAGAAGCGTTCCCAGGCGGACTGGCGGGTCATGCCAAGGGTCTCCCCGATTCTGGTCCAGGTCACCTTCCGCTCCCGCAGGCGGGTGACCCACGCCTGCAGACTGTCCTCCACCTGCCGTCCCGCCGCGGCGAATTTGGGCAGTATTTCCAGGATCTGCTCGTCGGTCATCGTGTCCCACGCGGGAATCTGCGGGGTGGGGGAGGTCTCCTCGGCTTCGAGGATGACGAGGCAGAGCCGCACGCATTCGTTGCAGATGTAGACGCCTGGCCCGGCGATCACCTTCTGGACCTCGGTCTGCGGCTTCCCGCAGAACGAGCACTGCACGATCGTCTTGGCTTTGGCGGACGCGGCCATGGGGGGATCCTCTCAGCGCACATGTCAGGGAACGCCTGACGTCTGCCGCACAGCCTAGAGTGTCAGGGAGTGCCTGACAAGCCGCGCGGAATCCCCGACCTGTCCGGGTCCGCGGACACCCGCGGATCCGGACGACCAGGTCGCCGGCCCCGCGACGCCGTCAGATGACCGGCCCAGGCGTGTCCCGCGGGGGCACGGGGCCGCTGCCCGGGGGAGGGTTTGTGCCGCGTGCCGGCGGGACGGGCCCGGGACCCGGCGGAGGCAGCGGCGTCTCACGCGGGTACTCGGGATTGACGGGCTGCGGGGGCATCGGCTCGCCGACGTCGTATCCGGAGCCGGTCCCGGACTCGTGACGCGGGGCGGGAACCTCGCCCCGCCAGGCTCCGGTCTCGGTGCCGCGCGACTCGATGAAGCTCTTGAACCGCTCCAGGTCTCCTCTGACGCGCAGGCGTACGAGTCGCAGAGCGTCGGCGGCCTTCTCCGCGAAGCCCTCGGGGTCGTACTCCATCTGGAGCGTCACCCTGGTGTTGTCCCCGCTGAGGCGGCGGAACGTGACCGCGCCTGTCTGCCGCGGCCGGTCGAGGGACCGCCAGGCCACCTTCTCGTCGGGGTGTTGCTCGGTGATCTCGGCCGCGAACTCCCTGCGGATACCGGCGATCTCGACGATCCAGTCGGTACGGGTGTCGCCGAGTTGCGTGACCGACTCCACGCCCTCCATGAACTGCGGGAAGGACTCGAACTGGGTCCACTGGTTGTACGCCGTACGGATCGGGACATTCACGTCGACGGAATGGTCGATCGAACTCATGCCTCCTCCTTCTCCTGTGGCCACGGCCCCACGAGTGGTTACGGCACGTGCGGTCATGGCCACGTATGGGCTGCCACGAATGCCCTGCCCGCGCCTCGGGGGCTAAACCCCGAGGTGAGCGGCAACGGCGGACCGTGGAAAAGGAGGAGGGTCGCGGGGCGCAGGCGTCCCACACGGCCGAAGCCAGTGGGAGGGATGCCCCCCACCGGCTCGGAACCGCGTGCGGCTACTTCCTCGCGGTCTTCTGCACGTCCATCACGAGGATGACGCGGTCCTTGCTGTCCGGGGGCGGCGGAGTGTCCGCGTCTCCGTAACGCTGCCCGAGGCGGACGTAGAACGCCCCCTCGGGATCCGGCACGACGTCGACGAGGCCGCCCCGGACCTCCAGGAAGCGCAGCGGGTCGTCCGGGTCGATGACCAGCAGGCTCATCGACGGGTTGTGCTGCAGATTGCGGTACTTGGCGCGGTAGGTGGTGTGGGTGAACCGGATCTGCTCACCGTCGAATTCGAACCACATCGGGTTCACCTGCACGGTGTCGTCGGGCCGGATGGTGCCGAGATTGCCGAAAATCGGCCGCTCGAGCAGGTCAACCAGGTCATCGGGAATCACGCTCATGGCGAGGTAACGACGGCCGGCGATCATCGATTCCCGGCGGCCGGCCCGAGGGCCCGCCGGCCCTGGGGCGTTGGCCCGGACAGGTGCGGGCGTCGGGCACCATGGAGGAGTGACTCGGGCGATAGATGAGCCTCATGGCGTTATGTCCGATGCGTCGGCGGATCACGCGGACACGGTCGACGGTCCCGCGTTCAGAACGCTGGTCCGTCTCGTGGCGGACGGCGGGGTGGTGATCCTCAGCGGAGCCGGCCTGTCGACGGAGTCGGGCATCCCCGACTACCGCGGAGAGACCGGCAGGAAGCGACAGGCCGATCCGATGACGTACCAGACGTTCATCGGCAGCGCCGAGGCCCGCCGCCGCTACTGGGCGCGCAGCCATCTGGGCTGGAGGCACATCGCCCGCGCCGAGCCCAACACCGGTCATCACGCGGTCGCGGAGTTGCAGGCGCGCGGCCTGGTCTCCGGGATCATCACGCAGAACGTCGACGGCCTCCACCAGGCCGCGGGCGCCCGGCAGGTGATCGAACTGCACGGCGCCATCGACCGGGTGATGTGCCTGTCCTGCGGCCGGCGCACCTCCCGCGGGCTGCTCGACGAGCGCCTGCGCGAGGCGAACCCCGGCTGGCACGCCCAGGCGAGCGTGATCAATCCCGACGGCGACGCGGTGATCGCCGACGACCAGATCGACGGGTTCGACATCGTCGACTGCCACAGCTGCGGGGGCCTGCTCAAGCCCGACGTCGTGTTCTTCGGGGAGAACGTGCCGCGCCCTCGCGTCGACGAGTGCTATGCGCTGACCGGGGAGGCCAGGACGTTGCTGGTCCTCGGGTCGTCGCTGACCGTGATGTCCGGCTTCCGGTTCGTCCGTCATGCGGGCGAACGCGCGATCCCCGTCGCGATCATCAACAAGGGCGCGACCCGGGGAGACGACCACGCCCTCGTGGCTCTGGACGCTCCGCTCGGCTCGGCCCTCACCGCTCTCCTGGCGGAACTCGGCCCGGCCGACTGACTGACCCAGTGCCCACTGTGGGGGGCCCTGCGGACCGCCGGCGGCGAGGGGGCATCCTTGGTTGGGGCCACGCGGTCTCATCAAGTCGAACGCGTGACGTGGTCACGAACTCTAGGGGGAATGTCATGCCCAAGGTCACCGTCGGTCAGGAGAACGGCGCCGACATCGAGATCTACTACGAGGACAACGGCACCGGGCAACCGGTGGTGCTGATCCACGGCTACCCGCTCAACGGGCACTCCTGGGAGAAGCAGCAGCGGGTCCTGCTCGCCGCCGGATATCGAGTGATCACCTACGACCGCCGCGGCTTCGGGCAGTCCAGCCATGCGACCGTCGGGTACGACTACGACACCTTCGCCGCCGACCTGAACACGTTGCTCGACGCACTCGGTCTCGACAGCGTGGTGCTGGTGGGCTTCTCGATGGGGACGGGTGAGGTCACCCGCTACATCGGCACGTACGGCACGGCGCGCGTGAAGAAGGCCGCGTTGCTGGGTGCGATCCCGCCGTTCCTGCTGAAAACGGACGACAACCCCGAGGGCGTCGACGGGGCGGTCTTCGAGGGCATCCAGAAGGCGATCGTCGCGGACCGGTTCGCCTACCTCAAGGACTTCCTGGATAACTTCTACAACGTCGACGTGCTGGCCGGCACCCGCATCAGCGACCAGGCGTGGCAGGGCAGCTTCAACGTCGCCGCGGGCGCGTCGGCCCACGCCACGTACGCGTGCGTCGGCGCATGGCTGACCGACTTCCGCGATGACCTGCCGAAGTTCGACGTGCCCACGCTGGTCGTGCACGGCGACGCCGACCGCATCCTGCCCTTCGAGGCGACCGCCGCCCGGCTCCCGGGGCTGATCAAGGATCTGCGGTTCGTGAAGGTGGAGGGCGGCCCGCACAACATCGCCTGGACGCATCCGGAGGAGGTCAACGAGGCGCTGCTCGCCTTCCTCGCCGAGTAGCGGTCGGGTAGTCAGAGCAGGGTCATCTGGCCGGAACCGGCCAGCGGATCACGATGTTTCCTGAGGTGCCGCCACTGGGGCAGGTCGTCGAGGTACGACCAGGAGAGCCGATGATGCGGAGTCGGCCCGCCGGCCGCCAGGGCCTCCTGATGGACGGGTGAGGGATAGCCCGCGCTGTCGGCGAAGCCGTACTCGGGATGGTCGGCCGACAGCGCAGCCATCAGGCGGTCACGGTGCACCTTGGCCAGCACGGACGCGGCGGCGACGCTGACCGAGCGTTGATCGGCCTTGATCTCGCAGCGCACGCGCCACGGCCGGCCGAGGAAGTCGTGCTTGCCGTCGAGGATCACCATGTCAGGGCGCCGGGGCAGTGCCTCGAGCGCCCTGACGGTCGCCCGGCGCAGCGCCTCGGTCATGCCCACCTCGTCGATCTCCGCCGGGCTCGACTCTCCGATCGCGTGACCCGCGAGCCATCCCGGAAGGACTTCGGCGAAGCCCTCGCGGTGCGCGGAGGAGAGGAGTTTGGAGTCGTTGAGCCGTACGGTCCTGGCCCCTCTGCCGGGCAGCTCCGGAGCCGGGCTCAGGTCGGTGACGGCGGCGCACACCACCAGCGGCCCGGCCCAGGCGCCGCGGCCGACCTCGTCCACGCCGGCGATGCGGGTCGCTCCGCCGGCCACCAGCTGGTGTTCGATCTCGTAACCGGCCGCCTCGCGTGGCCCGGCCGGCACCTTCTCGGGGAGACCGGGCAGCGTGTCGCTCATGACGCCGGCCCGCGGAGGGACGCTCTGCCGATGGGTCCGGTCAGGTGGCCGTCCGGGTTTCGCTCGGGGGTTCGCGGCATCGGCCCATCATGGCAGCACGGGAGATCGATTGCGTTCTGTTCCTCCCTTGCCGGAGAATCCCCCTGGATCGCCACAATGGCGGACAACACGTACGCCAGGGGTGAGAGTGGACCTGCTTCAGGAACCGCGGGTCATGCGCAAGCTGGACTGGGTCATCGGCCTGTGCCTGCACGGAATCCTGCTGGCCGTGTTGCTCTGGGGCGTGCTGGTCACCCTGGCCGGCGCGGTGCCCAGGGAACGTTCCGCCGAGGAGTTCTGGGCGAGATTGAAAGCCGGGGATGTCACCTACGTCGCCGAGAAACGGGACTACTCGACGCCGGAGACGCGAGTGGACCTGCGCTGGTCGACCGGCCCGCTGACCTGGTATCACAGCACGGATCTGTATTCGCGAGGGCAGAAGGACCTTCGCGAGAGCGGGTGGACGGAGGTCGTGCATCGCAGCCCGTACGAAGGCACCGGACGGTGGCTCCTGTCCGTCTGGCCGTTACGGGTTCCGGATCCGGGCACGGGTCCGGTGGTGCAGATCGCGTGGTGCTTCGCGCTGCTCATCATGCTCGTCACGAAGCGGACCCGCCTGGCCAACCGGTGGGCCTGGCTCTGGTTGTTCACGATCGGGCAAATCGGCGCGCTGCTCTACTTGCTCCTCGAGCCCCGGCCGCTGTGGTGGGGGCCCGAGGAGCGCGAGCCGATGGATCCGCCGATCGGCGGCTTCGTGGGCTTCTTCCTCGCGGTCGTCATCAGCATGGTCATCGGGCTTATTTGAGGGCGGTCCGGTAGGCCTCCAGCCGATCGACGAGTTCGCCGGGACGTGCGAGCGCGGGCAGGTGACCGCCGCCCATCTCGTCCGGGGTGAAGCCGAGCCGTTCCCTGACGACGCGCCGCTGGAAGGCCGCCGGGAAGAAACGGTCGTCCCGGCAGAGGAGGAACCGCGTCGGGACATCGGGCCAGGCGGACAGCGGCCACGGCTTGCCGAACGGCGTGGCCGACTGCTCCCGCACGTGGTGCGCCGACTCCGCGGCCACCTCGGGGGACACGTCGTGCAGGAAGACCGTGAGCGGATCGAACGGCGCGTCCGGGTCACGGCCCTCGAGTTCCTCGTTCTCCCGGCGCGCCTGGTCGTGACCCGTCGCCTCCCACCACTCGCCCGGGCTCTCACCAGGCAGAGGGACCATAGCGGCCACCAGGACCAGCAGGTCGACCGGGAGCCGGTCGCAGACCAGCGGCGCGGTGAATCCCCCCATCGACTGGGCCACCAGCACCAGGCCGGTGCGCTCCCCGACGGCGTCCACCACGGCGTCGGCGTAATCGGCCAGTCCCGCGCGGTCGTCGTCGCACGGCAGGTCGACCGCCACGACGTCGTGGCCGCGTTCGCGGAGCAGGGGGACGACCCGGTGCCAGTACCACGGGGTGGACGCCGCGCCGGGGATGAGGACGTAAGTCGACATGTGCTGGATGGCCCCTCTTATGTCGTACGACGTCGGGAAGCGAGTCGCGAAGTCCGGGAACTCCGGCTCAACCGGTGACTCCCAACGTAGAGGTGATCGCTCCTCGACGACCACCGCGCCGGCCGTTCACCCCGGACGGAGACGGCGCCGGCCGTACGGCCCCGGTCACAGGGCCGCCCGGTCCGGCGCCGTCCACGCGGGGTGCCCCTACCGGAGGGCGGACCCTTCCACGACGGCCTCCTGGGATCCCTGCCGGGCGGTGCGCCGGGCGAGCGCTCCTCCCGCCCGGCCGGGGATGGCCAGGACGACGAGAGCGGCGAGCAGGGCGACTCCCGCGCCGATCATGAAGTCGGCGCGGAACCCGGCTTCGGAGGGCACGGTGACCGGACCCAGCCGCACGGTCATGTGGGCCAGGACGACGCCCATGACGGCGCTGGCGGTCGAGGTGCCGATCGCACGCATCAGGCTGTTCAGGCCGTTGGCTGCGGCGCTCTCCGAGGCGGGGGCGGCGCTCATGATCAGGGCGGGCATGGCCGCGTAGGCGAAGCCGACACCGGCGCTGATCACCGCGGCGAAGGCCAGCACACCCGCCGCGCTGCCCATGAGCGCGAGCGCCACGCCGTACCCTCCGGCGATCACGAGCGCGCCGACGAGCAGGGAGATCTTGGGGCCGCGCGCGGCGGAGAGCTTGGCGGCGAAGGGCGAGACGGCCATCATGACCAGCCCGGAAGGGGCCATCCAGAGACCGGCCTCGAGCATGCTCTGGCCCAGGCCGTATCCGGTGACCTCGGGAAGCTGCAGCAACTGCGGGGCGATCAGCGACATCGCGTACATCGCGAAGCCGATCACGACGGACGCCAGGTTGGTCATGAGGATCGGGCGGCGTGAGCTGGTGCGCAGGTCGATCAACGGCGCCGTGTGACGCAGCTCCCACACGCCCCACACCAGGAGGATCACGATCGAGGCGGCGAAGAGCCCGAGCGTGGTGGCGCTGCCCCAGCCCCAGTCGCTGCCCTTGGAGATCGGCAGCAGGAGGCAGATCAGCCCGGCCGACAGGCCGAGCGCGCCGGCGAAGTCGAAGCGCCCGCCCGCCCGTACGGAGGACTCGGGGATGAACACGAGGATGAGCACGCCGGCGATGAGGCCGAGTGCGCCCGACCCCCAGAAGAGCACGTGCCAGTCAGCGTTCTGCGCGACGGCGGCCGACGCCGGCAGGCCGAGTGCGCCGCCGACCCCGAGCGAGGAACTCATGATCGCCATGGCCGAGCCCAGCCGCTCCTGCGGCAGGACGTCACGCATGATGCTGATGCCGAGAGGGATCACGCCCATCCCGAAGCCCTGCAGCGTCCGGCCGACGACCATCGGGGCGAGCGTGTTCGCGGGGGCGCACACCAGCGAGCCGACCACCAGCAGGAGGGTGCTGATCAGCAGCAGGCGGCGCTTGCCGTACAGGTCGCCGAGCCGGCCGACGACCGGCGTGGCGACGGCTCCTCCCAGCAGGGTGGCGGTGATCGCCCACGTGGCGTTGGCCGCCGAGGTGTGCAGCAGCTGTGGTAGCTCTGGAATGAGGGGGACGACCAGGGTCTGCATGACCGACACCGTGATTCCGGCGGCGGCCAGCACGCTCACGATCGCGCCGGTGCGCGATACGGGGGCGGTGGTGCTCATGACGTCTCCACTCGACGTTGGAAAAGCCCGGTTCGGATTCCCGGACCAGGCGATATGCATCCTACATATGCTATGCAGCATGCATAATCGGGGGGTCGGGGACCGCCGAGGCACGAGGGAGGTACGGGCATGCAGAGGGAGATCGCGGAGATCGAGCGCGAGTTGAGGCTGATCGGCCGTCATGTCGCCATGGGAGCGTTCGGGACGAGGGGCCGCCTGGATCGCAGCGCGTACCTCCTGCTCAGCCGGATCGAGATCGAGGGGCCGATGTCGATCGGCCAGCTCGCGGAGGCGTTCGGGCTCGACACGTCCACGGTCAACCGCCAGACCGCGGCGCTGCTGCGCTCCGGCGTGGCCGAGCGGATCCCCGACCCGGACGGCGGGATGGCGCGCAAGGTGCGCATCACGCCCGAGGGACTGCGCCGCCTGCACGCCGATCGTGCCTGGGCGACCGACGGGCTGGGCGTCGTGCTCGCCGGCTGGACGCGGGAGGACCTCGCCGGCTTCGCTAGTGTTCTGGCCCGGTTCAACATGGCGGTCGAGGACCACGAGGGGCGCGGCTGGCCCCGCCCGGGCCCGTCAGGTACGGCGGGCCTTCCCGCGACCGTGGTCCCGCCCGGTCGCCGCTCCGAAGAGGACTTCGGCTGAGGGGACGAAGGGAGACGGGGCAGGCCCGTCACTCGTGACGGAGTCTCCTGCCCCGCGACGCGTGTTCCCCGCGAGGCTCGGCGACCGGAGCGGAACGGCGAGCGGGCCGCACCCGGCGATCGCCGGGGCCGAGGCGGGCCAGTCGTGCGAGAGCGCGTTCAGAAGGGCTGCCCGGCTCGGCCGTACTGACGAATATGCGCAGATCGGGGGCGCTGGCGATGGCGAACGTCTCGTGCCACAGGATCAGGTCGCCGGCCACGGGGTGGTGGATGCGTTTCGGCTCGTCGGCCTTGGCCCGGACGTCGTGGCGTGCCCACATCCGGCGGAAGTCCTCACTCGTCTGGGAGAGCTCCTCCACCAGTTCGAGCGTCGCGGGATCGTCGGGGTCCGCAGCGGCGCGCAGATCGGCCACCTTGGCCAGGGCCTCCCGCTCCCAGTCCACGTAGAACTCGCGCGACGCGGGGTTGAGGAAGGTGAAGCGCAGCAGGTTGTCGTAGAGGTCCTGTCCCGAGACGAGGCATCGGGACAGATGGTTCCTGGCCAGCACGTCCAGTCGTCGGTTCACCACGAACGCCGGCGCGTGGTCCCACCTGTCCAGAAGGCGCAACACGCCCTCGCTGACCTGTTCGGACGCGCCGGAGGTCCTGCGCCGGTGCGCACGGGGGCTGGCGAGCTCGAACATGTGCTCGGTGGCGTCGGGCGTGAGGTCGAAGACCCGTGCCAGGGCCTGGAGCACCTGAGCCGAGGGGTGGCGCTCCCTGCCCTGTTCCAGCCGGATGTAGTAGTCCGTGCTGACGCCGGCGAGCGTGGCCACCTCCTCGCGGCGCAACCCCGGGATGCGGCGGCGGCCACCGCGCGCGAGCCCCGCCTGGGCGACGCTCGTGACCTGACGCCGGGCTCGAAGAAAATCGCCAAGTGGCTTCTTGGCGCTCATAGTGACAACGGTATGACTCGAAAGGTGCTGGAACGTAGTCGGCCCCTTTGAAACGAGTCACACAGTGCTCAAGCGGAACTTCGCGCTCATCGGGACCGCGGGGCGGGTCGCGGCGCCCGGTCAGGGGTGCGGCCAGGATTGACGGGAGTGACGGGCCCGGGCAGGAACCGGCGTGGCCGGCGGGCGGGACCTCGGACTTCAGATCTCGGACCTCAGACCTCGGAGATCCGCCCGGCCTCGACCTGCAGGCGGCGGTTCACCTGGATGGCCGACAACATCCGCCGGTCGTGCGTGACCAGGAGCAGCGTGCCCGGGTAGTTCGCGAGAGCCGACTCCAACTGCTCGATCGCGGGCAGGTCGAGATGGTTGGTCGGCTCGTCGAGCACGAGCAGGTTGACCCCACTCGCCTGAAGCAGCGCCAGTGCCGCCCGGGTCCGCTCGCCGGGCGACAGGGTGGCCGCCGGTCGGGTCACGTGCGCGGCCCTCAGGCCGAACTTCGCCAGGAGCGTCCGGACGTCGGCGGGCGGCATCGGCGCGACCAGGGCGCCGAAGGCGTCGAGCAGCGGCTCGTCTCCCAGGAAGAGCCCGCGCGCCTGGTCGACCTCGCCGACGACGACGCCGGGGCCGAGCGAGGCGTGGCCCTCGTCGAGCGGCAGCCGGCCGAGCAGCGCGGCCAGCAACGTGGACTTGCCCGAGCCGTTGGCCCCCGTGATGGCCACCCGGTCCGCCCAGCCGATCTCCAGATCGACGGGCCCGAGTGTGAAGGAGCCGCGGCGGACGACGGCGCCGCGGAGGGTGGAGACGACCGCGCCGGCCCGGGGCGCGGCGGCGATCTCCATCCGCAGCTCCCACTCCTTGCGCGGCTCCTCGACCACCTCGAGCCGTTCGATCAGCTTCTCCGTCTGGCGGGCCTTGGCCGCCTGCTTCTCGGTCGACTCGATGCGGACGTTCCGTCCGATCTTGTCGTTGTCGGGCATCTTGCGGCGGGCGTTGCGCACGCCCTTCTCCATCCAGGAGCGCTGGGCGCGGGCCCGGGCCTCGAGTTGGGACCGGGTGTCGGCGTACTCGTCGTACTGCTCCCTGGCATGCGCGCGAGCGACCTCGCGTTCCTCCAGATACGCCTGGTAGCCGCCGCCGTACAGCTTGATCTGCTGCTGGGGGAGGTCCAGTTCGAGCACGGAGGTGACCGTCCTGGCCAGGAATTCGCGATCATGGCTGACCAACACGGTGCCCGACCGCAGGCCGGTGACGAACCTCTCCAGCCGGTCGAGGCCGTCGAGATCGAGGTCGTTGGTCGGCTCGTCGAGCAGGAAGACGTCGTAGCGGCTCAGCAACAACGAGGCGAGGCCGGCGCGCGCGGCCTGACCACCCGACAGCGAGGTCATCGGCTGGTCGAGGTCGACGCTGAGACCAAGGTCGGCGGCCACCTCGGCGGCGCGCTCGTCGAGGTCCGCGCCTCCCAGGGTGAGCCAGCGCTCCAGGCTCGTGCTGTAGGAGTCGTCCGCGCCGGGCAGGCCCTCGACCAGCGCCTGGGTGGCGGCGTCGAGGTCGCGTTGCGCCTGGGCGACGCCGGTGCGGCGGCCGAGGAAAGTCCGGACGGACTCGTCCGGCCTGCGCTCCGGCTCCTGGGGAAGGTGGCCGACGACCGCCGTGGGCGGCGAGATCCGGATGGCGCCCTCCTCCGGCTCGTCGAGACCGGCGAGCAGGCGGAGCAGCGTGGACTTGCCCGCGCCGTTGACTCCGACCAGCCCGATGACGTCGCCGGGGGCGACCACGAGATCGAGCCCCGAGAACAGGACCCGCTCTCCGTGCCCGGCGGCCAGGTCCTTCACCACGATCGTTGCGCTCATATCCCGAACGATGCTAGTGCCGTCCCGAGGGTGCCGCCGCGTCCCACGGGGTCGGGATGATCGTGTCCCCACTGATCAATGATCATGCGCGTGCGCGCTTTGGCCGCCATCTGATCCAGGACCGGCACGATTCATGTCTTTCAGATATGCATGATTCATGCCTATTGAGTTCAGCCACAGGCACCTGGACGCCGGAGACTGCACCCTGCACGTCGTCGAGGCCGGCGACCCCCACGGCCGGCCCTACCTGTTCCTGCACGGCTGGCCGGAATCGTGGCGGACCTGGAAGGAGGTCATGGCGCTTGCCGGGCGGGACTCCCGTGCCGTCGCCATCGACCTGCCGGGGGTGGGCGAGTCCACCACCACGGCAGACGGCGGCAGCAAACGGATCGTGGCCGAGAGAGTCCGGGAGCTGATCCAGGCCTTCGAGCTCACCGATGTCACCCTGGTCGGCCATGACGCCGGCGGGATGGTGGCCTACGCGTTCCTCCGGCAGTATCCGGAGATCGCCCGCGTCGTCATCATGAACACCGTGATCCCCGGTGTGGAGCCGTGGGCCGATGTCATCAGGAATCCCTATATCTGGCATTTCGGCCTGCACAACGTGCCGGCGCTGCCCGAGACATTGGTACGGGGGCGTCAGGCTGAGTATTTCACCTACTTCTATGACGTTCTGTCGGTGGACCCGTCGAAGATCACCGAGGAGTCGCGTGCCGCCCACGCCGCCGCCTACGGCAGCGACGCCTCACTCACCGCCGGGTTCGACCTCTATCGGGCTTTCGGCCAGGACGCCAGGGACAACGCCGCCGCGACGGGTGCCGTGCGCACCCCGGTGCTCTACCTGCGGGGCGACGGTGAAGTGGGCGAGATCGCGGCATACGCCGCCGGACTCCGCGCGGCCGGGCTGGAGAACCTGACCACGGCCCTGGTGCCGGGCGCGGGCCACTTCGCTCAGGAAGAGGCGCCCGCGGAGGTCTGGCGGCTCATCCACGCCTTCGCCGCCGGACGGCCCCTGCCGGAGGATGAGTGATCGCCTGACAGGCCGGCCGGAGGGAACCTGGCAGCCGACCACAGCGTGGCCACGGCAGCGCAGAGACGCCGCAGAGACGCCGCCGAGGACGGTGCCGCGGCGGCGTCTCAGCCGCTGAGGACGATGCCGCGGGAAGTCTGTCGGTGGCCGCCGCTACGGTGATCGCATGTCGCGTTTCCCCGTCGCCGTGGCCGCGGTCGTGACGATCGCGGCCGGGCTGTTGATCAGAGCGTTCCTCGACGGTCCGTTCGCCAAGTACGCGGGGGACGCGCTCTACACCGTCCTGCTGTATCTGCTCGTGCTGCTCGCGGTCCCGGCCGCCCGCCCCTCCCGAGTGGCGGCGATCTCGCTCGCCGCCAGCTGGCTGATCGAGTTCTCGCAGCTTCTCGATCTGCCCGCGATCGCGCGCCCGATTCTCGGCAGCACGTTCAACCCTCCTGACCTGCTCTGGTACGCCGTGGGCGCCGGAGCGGCCTGGGTGATCCACGCCGGGGTGAGGAGGCCCGTCCGCGCTCGTGGGCCGAACGGCGTCCAGGATGGTGACCACGAAGGGGACGGCCCGGCCGGCGAGGAGCCCACCTCGTCGCCTGCCGGCCGTGACGAACGGAACTGAGGATCGAATGTCTCGAGAACTGACCGTGATGGCCGTGCACGCCCATCCGGACGACGAAGTGATCAGCACGGGCGGGATCCTGGCCCGCTACGCCCATGAGGGAATCCGCACGGTTCTGGTGACGTGCACCAACGGGGAGCAGGGTGACGGGCCCGGCGGAGTGAAGCCGGGGGAGGAGGGCCACGACCCCCGGGCGGTGGCGGAGCACCGGCTCGGCGAGTTGCGGGAGTCGGCCGCGCATCTGGGCATCGCCCACGTCGAGCTGCTTGGATACCGGGATTCCGGCATGGACGGCTGGCCGGCCAACGATCACCCCGACGCCTTCAGCAACGCCCCGGTGGAGGACGCCGCCGCGAAGCTCGGGAAGCTCATGGAGCACTACCGGCCCCAGGTGGTCGTCACCTACGACGAGAACGGCGGCTACGGCCACCCCGACCACATCCAGGCCCATCGGATCGCGGTGGCGGCGACCGAGAGGACCGGGATTCCCGACAAGCTCTACTACGGTGCCATGCCCCGCGCCAGGATGCGGGAGATGTTCGAGCACATGCGCGCCCTGGGCGCGGACTGGGCCGACGCCGAGATGCCCGACGACTTCGGCACCCCGGACGAGCTCGTCACCACCGTCGTCGACGTCTCGCCGTACGTCGAGAACAAGATCAAGGCCTTGCGGGCGCACGCGAGCCAGTCGGACGGCGCATTCCTCCTGCGGCTGCCCGAGGACGTCCAGCCACGCGTCTTCTCCCCGGAGTGCTTCACCCGTCACTTCTGCCGCATCGATGCGCCGGATCAGGAGGACGACCTGTTCGCCGGCCTTCGCGCATAGGCGCGAGCAGGTGTCCCCAATGGTGGCTAACGGTAAAGACTGACGCCGCCCGGGCTGGGATCGTGGAGGAGTCATCGCCGACCTCCGTTCGCATGGCACCGGGCCGGAGCAGGCCCGGCGAGCGGAGGTACGGAGCACAGGGCTGCATACAGTATGGAAATCTCTTAGACGGGGGAGATGGTCCATCTGCAGGGAGGACACGCCGTGGACGGCAGGTCCCGATGCGCCGCGCGTATCCGGCGCCTGCTGTCGTATGCGCGTCCTCGCTCCATTCGCGGTCGCATCACCGCCCTGGTCACCCTGCTGGCCCTCGCTCTCCTCATCCCCACCGCCATGGCGGAGGGCGCGGTGGGACGGCAGGCGGTCGCCGACGCCATCTGGCTGGAGGTCAGGCAACAGGCCGACCTCACGGCGGCCGCCGTCCGGGCGGGGACCGCGTCCGATCTGATCCTGCCGCAGGTGGCGGGGGCGAACCTGGTCCAGGTGGTGGCGCCGGATCACCACGTGATCGGCGCCTCCAAGGACGCCCGGGGGCTGCCGCCCCTCAGCTCGGTCTGGCCGAGTGCGAGTGATCCGGAACGTGACGTGCAGACCTGCGCCTCGCCGCGGGTGGGATGCGTGCGGCTGTCGGCGCTCCGGGTCCAGCCGGGCGCGAGCTCGCCGGTCGTCTACGCGGGCCGGCCGGTCGCCGCGCTGACCTCGACGGAGATCTTCGCCCGGTTGTTCGGCATCCAGGACGCCGTGCTGGTCCTTCTGGCGGCGTGGGCGACGTGGCTGGTGGTCGGCCGCACGCTCAGGCCGGTGGAGGCGATCCGCACCGAGCTCGCCACGATCAACTTCAACGACCTGAGCGGACGGGTGCCCGAGCCCCCGGGGGACGACGAGATCGCCAACCTCGCCCGGACCGTGAACGGCACGCTCAGCCGGATCGAGCGGGCCAAGCGGTCCAGGGACCGGATCCTGACCAGGCAGCGGCAGTTCGTCGCCGACGCCTCGCACGAGCTGCGCACGCCCCTCGCGGGACTGCGGACGGAGCTGGAGGAGGCCCGGATGCACCCGGAGGAGACCGACCTTGCGGCCCTGCTCGGGGACGCGATGGGCGACGTCGACCGGCTCGAGCAGATCATCACCGATCTGCTGCTGCTGGCACGGGTCGAGGCCCACGCCGACGGCGAGCGGCTGCCGGTGAATCTGACGGCTCTGGTCCGGCGTGAGGTCGCGACACGGACGGCCAGGCCGGAGGTGCGGCTGTGGGCCGAACGGGACGTGCACGTCGTGGCGGTCCAGTCCCAGCTCGTCCGGGCGTTGCGGAACCTGCTCGACAACGCCCAGCGGCACGCGCGGGACGCCGTTGACGTCCAGGTGCGGACATGCGGCGGCTTCGCGGAGGTGATCGTGGCCGACGACGGGCCGGGCATCCCCGAGGCCGACCGGGAGCGCGTCTTCGAACGGTTCACCCGGCTGGACTCGGCACGCAGCCGCGACCACGGCGGCACCGGCCTCGGCCTGGCCATCGCGCGTGACGTCGCCCACTCGCACGACGGATCGTTACGGGCAGGCGAGTCGTCCAGCGGGGGAGCCAGGTTCGTGTTCAGGATCCCTCTGGACGAGTCCGGCCCTTCCCCCTGAGACGGATCGCGAGTATTCGTCCGAATCGCCCGGTTCTTACCGGAACAATGCTCTGATGATCGGAAACGCCGATACGATACGGCCCTGTGGAGCCCGAAGACGTGCACAGCCCGCCGCGAGCGGGCACAGGACGGAACGCCGCTCACGTCCGGCGGGCTCCGGCGCCTCGATGACCATGCGCGCGTTCGTGATCACCGGGCCCGGCCGGGCCGAGGTCCGGGACGTGCCCCGGCCGGAGCCCCTTCCCGACGAGGTCGTCGTCGACGTCGAGCGTGCCGGCGTCTGCGGAACCGACGCCGAGTTCTTCTCCGGAGACATGGCCTACCTGCACACCGGTGAGGCGCGCTACCCCATCCGGATCGGCCACGAATGGGCCGGCGTCGTCTCCGCCGTGGGTGACGCGGCCGACCCCTCCTGGATCGGCCGACGGGTCACCGGCGACACCATGCTCGGCTGCGGGCACTGCCACCGCTGCCGAGCCGGCCGCCGGCATCTGTGCGCCGACCGCTACGAGATCGGCATCCGCAACGGCCGGCCGGGCGGCCTCGCCGAGCAACTGGCCGTGCCGGTGAGCGCCCTTCAGCCGCTGCCCGACACGCTCGATCCGGCGCTCGGAGCCCTGGTCGAGCCGGGCGGCAACGCGCTGCGCGCGGTGCGGGGAGCGGGCCTGCTGCCCGGTGAGCGGCTCCTCGTCCTGGGGCCCGGCACGATCGGGCTGCTCGCCGCACGCATCGCCGAGGCGGAAGGGGCCGAGGTCCACCTGCTCGGCCGTACGAGACAGTCACTGGACTTCGCCCGGCGTCTCGGGTTCGCCCACGTGTGGACCGCGGAGACGTTGCCGGCGCTCCGGTTCGACGCCGTCATCGACGCGTCGAACGCGGCAGCTCTGCCCGCGCTCGCGCTCGACCTGGTCGAGCCCGGACGCCGTGTCGTCTACATCGGGCTCGCCGGCGAGCCGAGCCTCGTCGACACCCGCACCATCGCCCTCAAGGACGTCACCGCCGTCGGCGTGCTCAGCGCCTCCGGCGGTCTCGAAGGCACCGTCGACCTCTACACCTCCGGCGCCGTCGACCCGCGTCCGCTCGTCGCCGCGACCGTGGCCCTGGAGGACCTCGCGGCCGTCCTCGGCGGAGAGCGACGCCCCGAATGGGGCGACGCCCCGAAAGTCCACGTGGACCCGCGCCGCTAGTTCCCGGGATACCTGTCCGGCCGCGGGTCGCCGGAGCCGGTGACCAGGTCGGTGAGGTCGTCGGCGAGTTCGACGACGGTGTCCCTGCCCTCCAGCCGGGACGACCAGGAGCGCGGGAGGATCGCCTCGCCGTGGCGGGCCCCCAGGAGGTTGCCGCAGACGGAGCCGGTGGAGTCGCTGTCGCCGGAATGGTTCACGGAGAGCAGCAGCGCGCGCTCGATGTCGTGCTCGCTGACGAGGGCGCAGTAGACCCCGATCGCGAGCGCCTCCTCGGCGACCCAGGCGCCGCCGAGTGTCTCCAGGGCCTCCGGCGACGGCCGTCCCTCGGCCGCCAGGGCCACCGCGGCCTCGACCGCCGCAGTCGTCTCCTCGTGCGCGGGCAGGTCGCCGATCAGGCCGAGGGTCTCCCGTACGGCCTCGCTCATCGTGGCGCCCCGCGAGAGGTAGAAGACGATCGCGGCGAAGGCCCCGGCCGCGACGTACCCCGTGGGATGCCCGTGGGTGATCTGGGCGCACTCCGCGGCGAGCCGGAAGGCGCCGGGCGCGTCGGACGCGGCCAGGCCGAAGGGCGCGGAACGCATGACGGTGCCGCAGCCCTTGGAGCCGGGGTTGACCGGCCCAGGCATGCCCGGACCCGCGAGCGGGCCGAGCTTCTGGCGCAGGCCGGACAGACAGGCGTTTCCCGGCGCGCGCCGCGAGTACAGCCAGGTCTGCTCGCGGAGCCGTCCCGTGCGGACGAGGTCGTCCGCGGCGGGCGGCGCCTGGTGCTCCTGGGTGTCGAGCCAGCGCAGGTAAGCATTCCTGACGACGTCGACCTCGGCGCCGCCGATCCCCTTCTCCCTCTGGCGCACACCGGCTCGGATCAGCCCCTCGACGGTGAACAGCGTCATCTGCGTGTCGTCGGTGACCAGGCCGACCTTGCCGCGCCAGTCGTGCACGAGGTCCGTCAGCCCTTCGCGGCCGTGATTGCGCCGGATGACGCCGAGGGAGTCGAACTCGATGGGCGCGCCCAGGGCGTCGCCGATCGCCCCGCCGAGCAGGCAGCCGCGTACCCTGCTCCGGAATGTCACGCCCTCTGCATCGCCCTCTGTCCCAGTCATGCGCATGATCTCCTTTCGCCGGACCGACCGTAGCGACATGGGGCGACATTCGCGACCAAATGATTCTGCGGTCAGCGGATGTCCGCCTGCCCGGCGATGTACGGCCCGTACACGGCGAGGCGCCTTCCGGAGGTGAACCATCGCAGGTCGAGGTCGGTCCAGCCCGCCGACCGGATGGTCTTCCAGGTCTCCCGGCCGGGATCGCAGCCGTCCCCGTAGAGCCGGGAGACGCCGGCCCAGAGTCGCTGCGACCTTCGCGCCCACGTGCCGGACGGTGCCGCGACGTGCTCGAAGAACACGAAACGGCCCGGGCGCCGCAACACCCGCCGGATCTCCGCGAGCACGCGGCCCTGGTCGGCCACCGAGCACAGGACGACCGTCGTCAGGACGGCGTCCACGCTCCGGTCGGGCAGCGGGATCTCCTCAGCAGGGGAGCCGAGGATCGTGGGCCGGCGGCCGTGGGCGGCGGCGGCGCGCGCCAGCCGTCCGTGCAGCCGCCGGTCCGGTTCGAGGCCGATCCAGGTGACACCCGCGGGGAGGAGCCCGAAGTTGGCTCCCCTGCCGGCTCCGAGTTCGAGGACGGTGCCGGTCAGGGATGCGAGGAGCCGGTGCTTGCGCCTGGTGTAGCCGGCCATGTCGCCGATCGGGTCGCCTGCTCCCGCCGGGCCCAGCGCGGCTCCCAGTGGCGGCCGGCTCCCGGCGGGAGGTGCCGCGCTCACCCGCGGCGCCGTACGGTCAGACCCGGGATCAGCACGGCGGCGACGGTGAGATGCATGCAGGCCAGCACCGCCATGCCCGCGGCCCCGGCCGCGCCGAGCGGACCGGTGAGCGAGAACACGAGCACCACGACGGCGATGATCGTCCAGATGCGGCGGGCCCGGTCAGTGAGGCGCTCCAGCAGCGCCAGTGACGCCCAGGCCGCCAGCCCGGCGGCCAGGCTCGCTGCGATGACGGCGCCCGCGCCGACCTGCTGGTCGGCGCCGTTGAGCCGTACGGTCAGATCGATCCCGGCCACGGGACCGGCGAGCGCCCAGATCGCGAGCGCGGCGACCGAGGCGCCGGCCACGACGACGAGCCGGCGGCCGCGGGTGGGCCGGTCGGCGGCCGGTGCGGTGGAGACGGAAGTGAGATCGGGGCGAGCGGACATCTGCTTTCCCTTCGCGGGGGTGTGGGGGACGTTTCATCGGGTTCGCGTCCCTTGCGGTCCAGTGCAGAATGGCCCGCGTGCGCCGCCCGTCGCATCGGCCGCAGGGCCGCGGGCGGTACGACCCAGGTCGGGCGGAGTACCGACTTTGGTCGGTGTCGGGGATCCGGACCCCGACCTAATCTGGGCGTGTGAATCTCGTGGACTGCGCACCGGCCGAGGTGATGAGCCCGCGTGCGGGCGTCCCCGGGCGGGTCGTCACGACCGTGGTGACGATCGTGATGACCGCGATGACCGCGCTCGCGTTCTGGGGGCACTCCGACGCGCACGGCACGACGACGGTCCTGCTCCTCGACCTGGTGGTCGGCACGGCGGCATGCGCCCTCATGCCCGTGCTGCTCCACCGGCCCGTCACCGGGGCGCTGGCGCTGACGGTGTTGGCCGCGCTGTCACCGGTCGCCACTCCGACCGCCACCTTCGGTGCCTCGTACGTCGCCCGATGGCGCCGCTTCCCCGTCGCGGTCGCGGTGGCGGTGGCGGGGGTCGGGGCGCATGCGATTCAGGGCGTGTCGCGTCCGCAGGGGGGACTGTCGTTCGGCTGGTGGGTGTTCGTGGTCGTCGTCGCGTACGCCGCGCTGGTCGGCTGGGGCGCGCTGGGACAGGCTCGCCGCAGCCTGATCGTGTCGCTGCGTGAACGGGCCCACCGCGCGGAGGCGGAGCAGGGCCGCCGGGTCGCGGAGGCGAGGGTGGCAGAGCGCGCTCAGATCGCCCGCGAGATGCATGACGTGCTGGCCCACCGGCTCTCGCTGGTGGCCACCTACGCGGGCGCGCTGGAGTTCCGTCCCGACGCGTCTCCGGAGAAGCTCTCCCGCGCCGCGGGCGTGGTGCGGGCGGGCGTGCATGAGGCGCTCGACGAGTTGCGTGAGGTCATCAGCCTGCTGCGCGACGACGACCCCGAGGCGGCCGACGGACGCCCGCAGCCCGTGCTCACCGACCTGCCCCGGCTGGTCGGCGAGTCGCTCGACGCGGGGATGCGGGTGCGGCTGGACGACCGGACGGCGGATCCGGCGGCGATGCCGGCCACGACCGGGCGGACGGCCTACCGGGTCGTCCAGGAAGGGCTGACCAACGCACGCAAGCACGCTCCCGGCGTACCCGTCGAGGTGACGCTGGACGGGCGGCCGGGGACGGACCTGGTCATCGACCTGCGCAACCCGCTGCCGGACGGCCCGCCGGCCGTCCCCGCCATCCCGGGCAGCGGCACCGGCCTGATCGGGCTGACCGAGCGGGTGCGGCTCGCCGGGGGACGGCTCGACCACGAGATCACTTCTGGAGAGTTCCGCCTCCGCGCCTCGCTACCATGGCCGGCGTGAGCCATGCTGTACGCGTTCTCATCGTGGACGACGACCCTCTGGTGCGTGCCGGGCTCTCGCTGATGCTCGACGGCGCGAACGGCATCGCGGTGGTCGCCGAGGCGGCCGACGGGGACGAGGTCCCTGCCGCGATCGACGCGCACGCCCCCCAGGTCGTGCTCATGGACCTGCGGATGCCGCGGGTGGACGGGATCACGGCCATTAACCGGCTGCGGCGACGACAGAACCCCCCGGAGGTCATCGTGCTGACGACCTTCGACACCGACGAAAACGTCTTACGGGCGCTGCGCGCCGGGGCCAGCGGATTCCTGCTCAAGGACACCCCGCCCGCCCAGATCGTGGACGCGGTGTGCCGGGTCTCGTCAGGGGACCCGATCCTGTCTCCGGCGATCACCCGCCGGTTGATGGAGAAGGTGGCCACCGCGTCCGGCGCGTACGAGCGGGCGCGTGACGCCCTGGCCGGCCTGAGCCCCCGCGAGCACGACGTCGTCCTCGCCATCGCCCAGGGGCTGACGAACGCCGAGATCGCCGCCGAGCTCTTCATGAGCGTGGGCACGGTGAAGGCGCACATCACCCACATCCTGAACAAGCTCAGCCTCGGGAACCGCACGCAGATCGCGCTCCTCGCCCACGACGCCGGTCTCGCCTGAGACTCGGCCGGGGCCGCCCGCCCCGGCGTCCGGGTTAGCCCCCGCCTCGCCGGGTAGAGCGGTTGACCGGAAGGAGGGGTGGAAGATGACGCAGAAAGTACGAGAAGTCATGACTCCTGGTCCGGTGATGCTGACCAGAGAGGCGACCGTCACCCAGGCCGCCAGGCTCATGCGCGACCAGGGAATCGGCGACGTCCTGGTGATCGGGGACGGCGAGCGCCTGTGCGGCGTGGTGACCGACCGTGACATCGTGGTACGCGGCGTCGCCGAGACCCGTGACGTGACGGCCACGCCGATCGGGGTGCTGTGCAGCGCCGACGTGGTGACCGTCACCCCCGATCAGGACGCCGACGAAGTCGTGCGGCTGATGCGTGAGAAGGCCGTACGCCGGGTTCCCGTCGTGGAGAACGGCCATCCCGTCGGCATCGTCTCGATCGGAGACATGGCCGTGGAGCGGGATCCGACCTCGGCGTTGTCCGAAATAAGCGCGGCCCCGCCCAACAACTGAGGGCCGCGCCGCGAGATCGCCCCGCATCTCCCCCCGGGGAGGCGCGGGGCCGTCCTCGACCTCAATCGCGGCGCGTCGCCGGAGAAAGCCCTGGTCACAGGAGGATTTGACCTACCAGCACCTGCGTGGCGTGCTGCCGGCCGTCCTGGCCGGGTGCACGGGGCGCGGCTTCACGGTGAGCGACCTCTCCGTGGCGCGGCATGACGAGGTGCGCGATCCGCGGCTCGTCTCCGTGCGGTTCGCCGTCCAGGGTCCTGGAGCGATCAGCGAGCTCACCGCGGCACTGGCCTCGATCGACGGCGTGGTGCGAGTCTCGCGCGAGGAGCCGACGATCCGACGGTGCCGTGAGGGCCACCCAACTGTGCCGGATGTCGCGTCGCATAGATTTCACCGCATGTTGATCCATCCGTGGGACGCCGCCGATGACGACGAGGCGATGGCGTTCGTCCGCGCCAACGAGTTCGGCCATCTCGTCGCCTCCGGCCGGGATCGGGATGTGCCGGTCGTGGTGCCGACGCAGTTCCTTGTGACCGGCGACTCCACGGTGGTGCTGCACCTCGCGCGCCCCAACCCGATCTGGGGGGCGATCGAGGAGAACCCCATGGTCGTGTTGTCGGTCGCGGGTGACTGGGCCTACGTCGAAGGCGCATGGAAGGCTCTGCCGGGGACGGACGAGGACCCTCGTCTGGGTGTTCCCACCACCTACTACGCCGCTGTGCAACTCGTCTGCCGGGCGGAGGTCGTCACCGACGCGGAGGGCGTGCTCGACATCCTGCGCGCGCAGTTGGCCCGCCTGGACGGTGGACTGGCCGATCCTCGCGAGCACTCCCGGCGGCTTCCCGGCATCCGCGGCCTGCGGTTGGCCGTCCAGAAGATCAACGGCAAGTTCAAGTACGGTGGCAACGTCGACGAGGCGCACCGGCGTCATGTCGCGGACCGGCTCGCCGAGCGGGGCGGGCCCGGTGACGCGGCCGCCCGTGGTCATGTGCTCCGCCGGACGCCGCCCGGCGGCGTGGGGTGACGATCGGCGGACGAGACGTGCGGGCGGTTTAATGCTGCCGTAATTGCACACTGCGTGATCGCGAAACAACCGACGGTCAGCCTGGCTTCATGAGCGAAGCGCACGGTGCCGATCGGGCCCGCACCCCGGACGAGGTCTCCGCGTCATGGAAGCGCGAGGCCGTGGAACTGGCGGTGCTGTTCATGACAGTGGGGCTGGCCCATCTGCTCGCCATTCTCCTCGGTCACACCGACCCCGGTCCGATGGTGCTGGTGGGCCTGGGGGTAGCGGTGATCGCGGGCGCCTTCGTCCACAAACGGCTGAGCGCGCGGCGCGGGCGCGTCCGCCTTCCCCGCGAGACGCGCGACGTTGCTGAGGACCGGCCCATGAGCCTGTGGCGCATCCGCACCCGCGTGGTCGACAGGCCGGGCCGGCTGGCCGACCTCGCCGGCGCGTTCGCCGGCCTGCGCTGCAACGTCCTCGCTCTGCACATCGCGGCCACCGGCGGGAGCGCCGTGTCGCCCTCCGGATGCGACGCCCTCGACGAGTTCGTGATCGAGGCGCCCGCCGGCCTCAGCATGCGGGACCTGGGGGCGGCCGTCGGCGGGGCCGGAGGGCTCGACACGGTGATCGTGCGCGCTCATGTGGAGGATCTGGTCGATCCCGGGGTCCAGGCACTGGTCCTGGCGCATCGCGTCAGCGAGGATCCGGATCGGCTGCCCGAGGCGATGGCGAAGTTGTTGCGCGCACCCGCGGTCCACTGGCGGCGTCCCGGCGACACCGTCGATGGCGCGGGGGAACGCGGGACGACCCTGGTCGTGTCCGTCCATCCGGAACGCGCGCTCCTGGTGAGCCGCCCGGCGCTGCCGTTCACGCCGACGGAGGCGGCGAGGGCGGCCGCGCTGGCCGCGTCCGCCAAGCGGCGGCGCTATCACTCCGGCGGCGTGCCCGGCCGTCCCGCCGGCGAATAGAACGCCCGTAGTTCGTCCGCCGTGCGTAGGGTCTCAGGATCGACCGCAGGTCTCGGGGCAGAACTTGACCTCGGGGTAGCGGGATGACGGCTTCTCCAGGAGGGACTGTCGCTGTGACTTCAGGTGCTGGTCGAGGAAGGCGGCCACGTAGGTGCGGGTGAGCTCTGCGCCACGGGCCGCGGGCAGGGTGCCGGGTAGGGGCTTGATGGCGAGGGCGTCCGCCATCAGTGGGCTGTCGGTGAAGGACTGGTGTTCGGCGCCCGTCAGGACGAGCCAGCGCTTCCATCCGGTCAGCAGCTTCCAGTCGCGGTCCCAGGAGTTGTCGCGCCCGCCGGGAAGGTGCTGCTCCGTGCCCATGAACAGGAACGGCTTGGAGAACCCGGTCTTGGGGATGCGGGCGTAGGTGGTGCCGTCCAGGTCGATTCCGGCGCGTACCCGGGGGTCCTGCACCATGGCGGCCAGGGCGGCGGCCCCGCCGATCGACTGGCCCACCATCGCAATGCGGGACCGGTCGATCAGGCGGGAACCGTCCCACACCGAGGGCAACCGGTCGAGCACGAAGGAGACGTCGGCGACCCGGCCCTGGACCGCCCACGTGCCGAAGCCGGGGTCGGTGTCGCTGTCGCAGGCGAGGCATTCGGCGACCCGTCCATCGGAGAGGGTGGTGGCGTAGCTCTCGTAGGTGTGGTCGATCCCGGCCACGACATAGCCTCGGCTGGCCAGGTCCTCGGCCAGGGAGGTGAGTGTGCTCATCGGCTTGGTGAAGCCGGGGGAGAGCACCACCAGGGGAAACTTTCGTCCCGTGGGTGCGGCGTCCTGGACGGCGTTCGTGCGGGTCTTGCTCAGCGTGTCGTACGGCGCGCTCGCGATCCCCGAGCCCTTCATCAGGAGCTCCGACTCCTTGGGTGTCATGTACGGAGCACGTTGCCCGTCGCGCTGCTCGGTCGGGTACCACAGGGTGACCTTGAGCTCCCTGGCGTCGACGTCGAGGTTCCAGGGGTCGGGGCGGGAGGTGTCCGTCAGATACAGAACGGTGGTGCCGACCGGACGGTCACCGGTAGGCGCGGGCAGGGTGGTGGGGCCGGTCGGTGTGACCGGCGGGGCGTCGGACCGGGGCGGTGCCGGGGTGGAGCAGGCGGACGCGGTCAGGACGACGGCCAGTCCCGCGGCGATGACCAGGATCTGTCTCATGGGGATCCGTTCACTTGTGCAGCAGGGTCAGGGCCTCGGCCAGCGCGGGGTCGCGCCCGGCGGCCGCGTCCTGCGGGGTCAGGGGCACGTAGTGGTCGGGCGGCACGCCGATCCGGTCGATCACCTCGCGATCGGGCCCCAGGTGGTGCCTGTTGGGGAAGCCCAGGACGGTGTTGTTGGCGAGCAGGTAGGACTGCGCCGGGCCGGAGATCACGCCGGCGGTTCTGGTGCCCACCAACTGGCCGAGGTGCAGGTCCTTGACCGCGGAGCTGACGTGCTCGCAGGCCGAGACGCAGCCGTGGTCGATGAGCACGACCAGCGGCAGGTGGAGCAGTTCGACGGTGTCGTCGGTCCGCGCGGTCGCGCATCTGTTGTCCACGGTGCACTGGTAGGCGGTGATCTTGCCGTGGACGAACGCGCTCAGCAGCCGGATCGCCTCCACAGGGCTGCCGCCGCCGTTGCCGCGCAGGTCCAGCACGACCCCGGTGAGGGTCCGGCCGGTGCGCAGCCGGGAGATCGCCTTGAGAACCCTGTTCGCGGAGTCGGGCGCGAATCCGGTCATCCGTACGTAGGCGACGTCGTCGTTCAGCAGCTTCGACCTCACCACTTGCAAGGCGGCCAGGTCTCGCTGGTAGAGGCCGGGCTTGAGCGTGACCGTCCAGCGGCGGCCGGTGGTCTGCCGCAGGAGCCGCAACTCGACCGGGCGCGCCTCGGGATACGTCGGATAGAGCGCGGCGATCGCGGGGGTGACCTTGCCGTCGACGAAGGGCGCCGAGCCGTTGACCGCTTCGATGACGTCCCCCGGGTGCAGTCCGGCGGCCCGCGCCGCGCCGCCGAGCACGGTGGTGACGAACAGCGGAGCGAGGGCGACGCGGGGGCTGCTGCCGTCCGTCTGCGAGCTGCTGACGTTCGCCTGGAGACCCAGGCCGTAGCCGTCGCCGTCGTAGTAGTCGAGCGGCCGTGCGTCATCGTGCGTCCATCGGGCGTGGTTGTCGCCGAGGGCGGCCACGATGGCCTCGAGGGTTGCGACGGCCAGCTTGTCACGCAGGTCGGGGACCTGATCGGTGATCTTCCGGTAGGCGGTCGCGAAGGCGGCCCAGTCGGCTTTCCGGTCGCCGGTCAGCGCCGGCATGGTCGCGTCGGGCACGTCGCGCCCGTCGCGGTTGAGTTCCTGGGTCAGGGCGAGGAATCCGGCGGTCAGCAGCGTGCGGGCGTCCAGCGTCGGGCCGCTGTAGTAGTTGCCGAGGATGCAGAAGTACGCCTGCTCGATGACGTCGATCGTGGTGGCCGTCTCGGTCCCGAGAGGTCCCTGGGGGTGCGCGCAGGCCGTTGCGCCCGCCGTGCTCGCCTGGCTGCGCGGCGGCGTCGGTGCCGTGCAGGCCGCCGCCAGGAGGAGGGCAAGCCCGGCGGCCGCGGTCCTGATGATGGTCATGAAAGGCGTCTCCGGACCCACCAGAAGGACAACCACGTGAGGCCGAGGGTGAGCAGGGCGTAGATCCCGGTCTCGATCCACTGGAAGGGCCAGAAGCGGTCGAGGGGCTGGTAGGTCGCCTGCTGCCGGTAGCCGAGCCGGTTGATCTCGGCCCAGCACGCGTCCAAGCCGTGTGGTACCGCCTCCTGCGGCGCGCAGGGTCCCGACGTCACGGAGACGGGGACGGGCGCTTCTTCGCCGGTGCCGGCGATCGTACGTCCGGACGGATCGAGGAGGTCGCCGGACAGGACCCAGGCGCCCGCGTTGCCGGGAACGGCCGCCCGCAAGGATAGGTACACAGGTCCGCCCCCCTGCCCCTCTACGTGGATGCCGCCCCCGTTCACGTTGCCGATCTCGAAGGTCGAGGTGACCGGGGGCATCAGGTGGGGCCGGACCAGCATCGGCATCGCGATCTGGATCGCGGCGAACGCGGCCAGGGTGAGGGCCATGGCGGGCAGCGTGCGGCGCACCAGCATGCCCACGGCGACGCCCAGGACGAAGGCGAAGGCCGCATACCCCATCGGGACGATGCCACGCGCGCCGAACACCGGGGGAGCCATCTGGGCCAAGTCTGCAAAGGCCGACTTGTCCAGGGGGTCGGACCACCACGTCACCGCGAGGCCGCACACGCAGGCGGCGGCAACGGCCGCCAGGCCGGTGAGCCCGAGCTTGACCGCCAGCCAGCGGCCGCGGGTGACGCTCTGGTTCCACACCAGCAGGTGCGTGCCCGCCTCCAGCTCGCGGGAGATCAACGGGGCTCCCCAGAAGAGCCCGACCATAGCGGGCAGGGCCAGCACGACAAGGCTGACGGCCAGGAAAGGGAGCTGATGTCCGTCGAAGAAGCGGTCGAAGAACTGGTCGCAGGTGTTGTCCGGGGTGCAGTCGGCGATCCCGGTGGCGTATTGGGAGGCCAGGTCCGGGCCGGTGAGGGCGAGCACGACGGTGAGGATGACGAGTACGGCGGCCGTCATCACGGCCGAGCCGCGGAACTGCCGCCAGGTGAGCCAGATCATCGCTGCACCTCCACGGCGGCCCGCCGGTTCTCCGCGGGCTTTTCCATGTAGGCGAGGACGAGGTCTTCCAGACTGAGCCGGCTGACCGTCCAGGCGGGATCGTGGATCGGGGCCTCGGTACGGACCACGAACGTGCTCTGCCGATCGGTGTGGCTGACGGAGATCACTCGCTGGTCGGCGGGGAGCCGAACGGGATCGCGGCGCGGACCGGTGAGGCGGTGATGGGTGGCCAGCAGCCTGTCGACCTTCCCGGCCATCCGGACGCGGGAGTCGACGAGGACGATCAGGTAGTTGCTGACCTTTTCCAGGTCGGAGACCAGGTGGGAGGAGAGCACCACGCTGAGCTCGTGCGTGATGACGGCCTCCGTCAGCCCCTGCAGGAAATCCCGGCGGGCCAGAGGGTCGAGTGAGGCCACCGGCTCGTCCGTGATCAGCAGTTCGGGCCGCTTGGCCAGGCCCAGGGTGAGGGCGAGCTGGGCGCGCTGGCCGCCCGACAGCTTGCCCGCGCGGTGCGCGGGGTCGAGGCCGAACTGCGTGATGCGCTCCCGTGCAAGCGCGGCGTCCCAGCGGGGGTTGAGCCGGGCGCCTAATCGCAGGTGTTCGGCGACGGTCAGTGCCGCGTAGAGCGGGGTGTCCTGGGCGACGAACCCGACCCTGGCCAGTTGCGCGGGCGTGCTCCCGGGCCGCTCGCCGAGCACCGTGATGCCGCCCGTCGTCGGTTGGAGCTGACCGCCGGCCAGCTTCAGCAGTGTGGTCTTGCCGGCGCCGTTGGGGCCCACCAGCCCGACGACGTGGCCGGCCGGGATGTCGATGGTGCAGTCGCTCAGCGCCCAGCGCTTGCCGTACCTCTTGCCCAGTGCCTGGGCCTGTAGAGCAGAAGTCACGCTGTGTCCTCCTGAGAGGTGGTCCGAAAGGTGGTCATGAACAGCGCCGCGATGCCTTCATCGAGGTCGCGGCTTCAGAGCGGCGTGATGGCGGGAACGAAACTAGGCGCCGCCCTTGCCGGTGCGCGTCGGCCGTCATGCCGAGATCGCGTACCTCCTGAGAACGAAGGGCCGTCAGGTCATCCCTGCGATGTACTCCCCAAGACCATGAGCCCCGTCACAACGGCCGATGCGTGATGGACAGGCAGGCGGT
This sequence comes from Planotetraspora phitsanulokensis, assembly GCF_016863295.1. Lineage (GTDB taxonomy): Bacteria > Actinomycetota > Actinomycetes > Streptosporangiales > Streptosporangiaceae > Planotetraspora > Planotetraspora phitsanulokensis. The sequence continues at coordinate 148,560 of NZ_BOOP01000004.1, read as the reverse complement.
GACAATGTGCCGGTGGAAACCGGTGAACGACTGCCGTGGTGGCGGCATGTGCTCGACCTGGACAGCCGGCTGGACTACCCGGACCGGCGCGGCGTCCGGGAGACGCCGGGGCTGAGCAGCGAAGGACCTCCACGGCTGTCTCGTAGAGCACTCGCCGCCGACGTGGTGGTCGCGATCGTCCTGACGGTCATCGCGGTGACCGTATCGGTGAGCTATTCCGTGAACGACTCTGATGCGGATCGGTCCCAAGTGATCGAATACTTCCGGCTCCAACCTGCTCCGCCGCCCCCGGCGCCGGTTCCTGATCTCCCGCCCGCTCCTGATCCCCCGACCGGCCACCCACCACCTCCTCGCGTCCTGCCCGACGTCCCATCCCGACCTCCTGGCAACCCGTCCGGCGACGCGTCTGCCCAGCCTCGGCCCTACGACCCGCCCGTGTTCCTTGTGGCGCTGACGGCGTTGCCGCTGGCGGCGCGGCGCCGGTACCCGCTCATCACCTTCTGGGTGGTGCTGGCCGCGGCGCTGGCCACCCACGCGGGTGCGACCTGGATCACCGTGCTGACCTGTGCCGTCGCCGCGTACGGTGCCGTCGCCTACAGCCGTAACCGGCTCCTGGCCATGGGTGGCCTCGTGCTCGCGGCCGTGCTCGCTGGGAGCGCTTTCCGGGACGTCGCGCCTGGGCTGCCGAATTGGATGGGGCCGTTCGTCGTCCTGCTGAGCGTCGGCGTCTTCGGGAGCTTCGTCCGTTTCTGGCGGAGACAGCTGGGAGCCAGCCGGCATCGGCTCGCCGAGCTGCAGCAGGCGCAGGCGGACGCCATGCGCAGGGCCGTCGCGGAGGAGCGCTCCCGGATCGCCGCCGAGCTCCACGATGTGGTGACCCACAATGTCAGCGTGATGGTGATCCAGGCCGGTGCGGCCCGCAAGGTCATGGACGTGGAACCGGAGCAGTCGAAGCAGGCTCTGCTCGCGATCGAGTCCGGCGGCCGGGCCGCCATGGCCGAACTGCGCAACGTCATGGGCCTGCTCGCAGGCCCGGGCGGCGAGCGTCTCGACGGGCCTTCCGACGGCCTCGAACCCCAACCCGGGCTCGACCAGCTCGACGCCCTGGTGGAGCGGGTCCGCGCCGCCGGCGTGCCGGTGAGCGTCGAGGTGTCGCCGCCGGAGCCGCTGCCTCCCGGGATCGACCTCGCCGCCTACCGCGTCGTACAGGAGGCCCTCACCAACACGATCAAGCACGCGGCCGGGGCCGCCGCGTCGGTGACGATCGGTCATGACGGCGACTGGCTGGAGATCGAGGTGACCGACACCGGCGGGACACGGAGCGCCTGGCCGCGGACCGGCGACGGCAGGGGGCTGATCGGGTTGCGCGAGCGGCTCGCCGTCTACGGTGGGACTCTGGACGCCGGACGGACTGTCGGGGGCGGATTCCGGATCAAGGCCCGCGTCCCATGGAGGACGACATGACCGAGCGGTTGCGCGCCGTCATCGCCGACGACCAGGCACTGGTACGCACGGGATTCCGCATGATCCTCACCGCCGACGGCATCGAAGTGGCGGCCGAGGCCGCCAACGGGGACGAAGCCGTCGCCGCGGTCCGCCGTACCAGGCCCGACGTCGTGCTCATGGACATCCGGATGCCGCAGATGGACGGCCTCGAAGCCACCCGGCGGATCCTCGCGGGCGGCGCCGAGGACACCCGCGTGCTGATCCTGACCACCTACGACCTCGACCACTACGTGTACGCCGCGCTCGCAGCGGGGGCGAGCGGGTTCCTGCTCAAGGACGTCACACCCGAACACCTGGTGGCCGCGGTACGCATGGTGCGCTCCGGCGACGCCCTGCTCGCGCCCACCATCACCCGCCGCCTGGTCGAACGTTTCGCCCTCCGCGACAACGTGAAGCCCGCCCTCCACCGCGATCTGTCCGAGCTGACGCCACGGGAACTGGACGTGCTGCGCCTGCTCGCCACCGGCCTGAGCAACGCCGAACTCGCCGACCGGCTGACCCTCAGCGTGGCCACGGTGAAGACCCACGTCGCGCGCATCCTGTCCAAGCTCGGCCTGCGTGACCGTGTGCAAGCCGTGGTGGTCGCCTACGAGACCGGCCTGATCTCCCCCGGCGGCACCGGCTGACCTGGCCCGGTCTCCGTCTGTGCTCGTGCTCTATCGTGCACATACGGCAGATCCGACTCCGTCAACTGAATCGGAGGAACACCTCCAGTGACCCATACAGTGACGAACTGGGCGGGCAACGTCGCATTCCGCGCGGAGCGCGTCGAACGTCCCGCCTCTCTGGACGAACTGCGCGGACTGGTCGCGCGGAGCCCGAAGGTCCGTGTGCTGGGCAGCGGGCACTCGTTCAACGACATCGCCGACTCGTCCGGGTCGCTGGTCGCGCTCGACGGCCTGCCGGCCGACGTGGAGATCGACAGCGCCTCCGCGACCGTCAAGATCGCCGCGAGTGTGCGCTACGCCGAACTCGGCCGCCGCCTGCACGAGAAGGGCTGGGCCGTACCCAATCTCGCGTCCCTGCCGCACATCTCCGTCGCCGGATCCTGCGCGACGGGCACGCACGGCTCGGGGAACGCCAACGGGGGCCTCGCCACCGCGGTCGCGGCGATCGAGATGGTCACCGCCGACGGCGACCTCGTCACGTTGAGCCGGGACGCGGACGGGGACCGCTTCCCCGGAGCCGTCGTGGCGCTCGGCGCGCTCGGCGCCGTCGTCACGATGACGCTGGACATCGTCCCCGCCTTCGAGGTGCGGCAGCACGTCTATGAGGGGCTCGCGGGCGAGGTCGTGGACGAGCATTTCGAGGACGTCGTCTCCTCGGCCTACAGCGTGAGCCTGTTCACCGACTGGCGGTCGTCCCGGATCAACCAGGTATGGGTGAAGGAGCGCGTCGAGGGGGAGGGGAACGCGCCCGCGCCGAGCCTGTTCGGGGCCACGCCCGCGGACGGCCCGCGGCACCCCGTTCCCGGTGTGGCGGCCGACGCCTGCACGACCCAGATGGGCGTCCCCGGGCCCTGGTTCGAGCGCCTTCCGCACTTCCGGCCCGACTTCACCCCGAGCAGCGGCGAGGAGTTGCAGGCGGAGTACCTGATGCCCCGGCGGCACGCCGTCGCGGCGCTGCACGCGCTGGACGACATCCGGGACCGGATCGCCGCCGTCCTGCAGATCTCGGAGATCCGCACCGTCGCGGCCGACGACCTGTGGCTGAGCCCCTCCTACGGGCGTGACACCGTGGCCTTTCATTTCACGTGGGTCAAGGACACGGAGGCGGTGCTCCCCGTGCTCGCCATGATCGAGGAGCGGCTGGCGCCCTTCGACCCCAGGCCGCACTGGGGCAAGCTCTTCACCGTGGCGCTGGAGGTCCTGCGGTCCCGTTACGACCGGATGGACGACTTCCGCGCGCTCGCCTGCGCGCTCGACCCCGCGGGCGTCTTCGCCAACGAGTTCGTCGGCAGGTACATCCTCGGCGTCTGAGGCCGTCCGGTCTCGTCCTGCTGCTCCTCGCCTCTGATCAGGTGAGGAGCAGCACCTCATTTGCTATACACATCAGGTATACACCGCATGTATAGTCACGAGGCATGTCGATCGGACAGACCCTGCTGGGCCTTCTCGAGGAGGGTCCCAGCCACGGATACGACCTGAAGCGGGCGTACGACGATCGGTTCGGGCACTCCCGGCCGCTGCACTACGGCCAGGTCTACGCGACGTTGTCGCGACTGCTGAAGGACGGCCTCGTCGAACTCGACGCCGTCGAGCCCGGGGAGGGGCCGGAGCGCAAGCGCTACGCCGTCACCTCCGCGGGGGTCACCGACGTGGAGCGCTGGCTCTCCACCCCGGAGAAGCCCGAGCCGTACCTGCAGAACACGCTGTACACCAAGGTGGTGCTCGCCGTGCTGACCGGCCGGTCGGCGGCCGACCTGCTCGACGTGCAGCGGGCCGAGCACCTGCGCCTCATGCGTGAGCTGACCCGCCGTAAGACCGCGGGTGACCTCGCCGAGCAGCTCATCTGCGACCACGCGCTCTTCCATCTCGAGGCCGACCTGCGCTGGCTGGAGCTGACGGCCGCACGGCTCGACGAGCTCGCGAAGACGGTGCGGGCATGACCGCCGCGCCGCTGCTCACCGCGGAGGACCTGCACAAGTCCTACGGGCCCACCGCGGCGCTGGACGGCGCCTCGCTGGCCGTGAGCGCGGGGGAGATCGTCGCGATCATGGGGCCGTCCGGGTCGGGCAAGTCGACCCTGCTGCACTGCCTCGCGGGCATCGTGCGGCCGGACTCCGGTCGCGTGCGCTATGAAGGCCGGGAGGTCCAGGCGATGTCCGACGCCGAGCGCAGCGCGCTTCGGCGTACCCGGTTCGGCTTCGTCTTCCAGTTCGGCCAGCTCGTCCCGGAGCTCACCTGCCTGGAGAACGTGGCCCTCCCACTGCGCATGGAACGGGTCCGCCGCCGCGAGGCGGAGAGCCGCGCCGCCGAATGGCTGGAGCGCCTGGAGGTGGCCGATGTCGCGGACAAGCGGCCCGGGGAGGCGTCCGGAGGCCAGGGCCAGCGGGTGGCCGTCGCCCGGGCGCTCGTCACCGGCCCGAGGGTGATCTTCGCGGACGAGCCGACCGGCGCCCTGGACTCGCTCAACGGCGAACGCGTGATGCGGCTGCTGACCGCGGCGGCCCGCGACACCCGTGCCGCCGTGGTGCTGGTCACGCACGAGCCACGCGTCGCGGGCTACTCCGACCGCGAGGTCGTGGTGCGCGACGGCCGCACACGTGACCTGGAGCGCACGCTGTGAGCGCCCGGCACGAACCCGGGGACGGGCGCGGCGCGTCTCACGGCGGCAGCGCCGTTCTGCACGATGTGCTGCTCGGCGCCCGGTTCGCGTTCACCGGTGGCCGCGACGGCTGGACCCGGACGGTCCTCACCGCGCTCGGCGTGGGCATCGGCGTGGCGCTGCTCCTGCTGGCCGCCGCGGTGCCGGGCGCGTTGCAGGCCAGGGACGTGAGGAACGACGCACGCACCGACTACGGGATCGGCGAGATTCCCGCGTCTGATCGCACGGTGCTCGTCGGGACCGCCGACACGGTCTTCCGCGACAGCCAGGTGCGGGGGCGCGTCCTGCGCGCGGAGGGGCCGAGGGCGCCGGTTCCGCCGGGTGTCCCGGCGATTCCCGGGCCCGGCGAAGCGGTCGTCTCCCCGGCGTTGCAGGAGGTGCTCGCCTCGCCGGACGGTCCCCTGTTCGCCCCGCGGCTCGGTGGCGCGCGGGTCGTCGGGATGATCGCGCCTGCGGGCCTCACCGGGCCGGGTGAGCTCGCGTACTACCTGGGCAGTGACACGCTGACCGCCGACCGGGCGACCAGACTCGACGCCTTCGGCTCCTTCCCCACGGAGCGGGAGGGGCTCGGTCCGCTGCTCACCCTCCTCGTTGTGATCATCTTCGTGGTGCTGCTGTTGCCCACCGGGGTCTTCCTCGCCGCCGCGGTGCGGTTCGGCGGCGAACGCCGTGACCGGCGGCTGGCGGCGCTCCGGCTGATCGGAGCCGACCTCCGGATGACTCGGCGGATCGCCGCGGGCGAGGCGACGGCGGGGGCGGTCCTCGGCCTCGCCGCCGGCGCGGCGTTCTTCCTCGCCGGGCGGCAGATCGTCCCGCTGGTCACCCTCTGGGACATCAGCGTGTACGCCGGGGACGTGCGCCCCAACCTCCCGCTGGTCACGGCGATCGCGGTGGCCGTGCCGCTGGTCGCGGTCGTGGTGAGCCTCATCGCGTTGCGAGGGGTCTCCGTCGAGCCGCTCGGCGTCGCACGGCGGGCGGCCACGGCCCGCCGGCGGCTCTGGTGGCGGCTGATCCTGCCCGGGGCCGGCCTCGTCCTGCTCGTGCCGATGATCGGCGGCTTCGACGGGAGCGCGGTCGCCGGCCAGTACCAGGCCGCGGCGGGGGCCGTCCTGTTACTGGTCGGCGCGGTGGCCCTGCTGCCCTGGCTGATCGACCTGGTCGTACGGCCTCTGCGGGGCGGGCCGGTCGCCTGGCAGCTCGCCGTGCGCCGGCTCCAGTTCGACAGCGCGACATCGGCCCGGCTGGTCAACGGGATCGCGGTCGCGGTCGCGGGCACCATCGGCCTGCAGATGTTGTTCGCGGGGGTGCAGAGCAGGTCGGTCACCTCGACGGGTGAGAACACCGCGCGGGCGCAGGCGGTGGTCCGCACCCAGGTGTCCGCCGGGGCGTCCGCGGGCATCGAGGAGACCGTGGCCCGGCTGCGCGCCACCCCGGGCGTGACCGGAGCCGCGGGGACGCTCACGGACACGGTGAACGGGAAACCGCCCGCGGACGGGGCCCCGCCGCCGGTCGCCGATCTCCGGATCGGCGACTGCTCCGCACTGGCCGAGTTCGCCCACCTCGGCGAGTGCTCCGACGGGGAGGTCTTCCTCGTCCACGCAGGCCCAGGCGATCCGTCCGGCGAGGCCGCCTTCCGCCCCGGATCCCGGGTGACCTCGGTCGACGGCGGCCCGGCGTGGACGGTGCCGTCCGGCGCCAGGACGGTGCCGGCGCGTCAGGACGCTCCCATCTCGTCCTCCGAGTCCATCCTGGTCACCCCCGGCGTCATCGACACGGGTCGCCGGTCCGGGCTCGTCGCCATGACGTTCGTCAGCCTCGCGCCGCACGATCCCGACGCGGTGGAGCGGCTGCGGAACACGGCCGCGCGGATCGACCCGCTCGGCTCGGTCGGCGTCCTGTCCGCCACCGAGGTGGCGAGGAGGTTCGACGGCATCCGGCGCGGTCTCTACGTCGGGATCGTGGTGACCCTGCTGTTGATCGCCGCGAGCATGCTGGTCGGAGTCCTGGAACAGCTCAGGGAACGGCGCAGGCTGCTGGCCATGCTGGTCGCCGTCGGCGTCCGCCGCGGTTCGCTGACCTGGTCGGTGCTCTGGCAGACCGTCGTTCCGGTCCTGGTCGGTCTGGCCCTCGCGGTGTGCTTCGGACTCGGCCTCGGGATCGTCCTGCTCCGCATGGTCAGCGTGGAGGTCTCCGTCAGCTGGCCGGCGGTCGGCTGGTCGGCCGGCCTCGGCGCGGCCGTGGTGCTGCTGGTGACCGGGCTGAGCCTGCCGACACTGTGGCGGCTGACCCGGCCGGAGGGGCTGCGCACGGAATAGCCCTTGACGGTTGGGTAGGGGGCTACTCATGCGCCGCCCCCGGGTCCGGGGTCACGCTGGGCGGCATGGTGCGGGAGCGGGACGGGCTGGTGCGGAGCCGGCTGGTGGCCGAGCTGTGCGGAGCGCCGGGGAAAGAATCGGCGCGGCGGGTGACGGTGGTCGCCGCGCCCGCGGGGTGCGGGAAGACGACGCTGCTGGCCCACCACGCCGCGAGCTTTCCCGGTCCGGTGGCCTGGCTCCGTCTCGAGCCCGGCGACGCCGCCCCGGCGGCACTGGCGCGCCGGCTCAGGACCGCCCTCGCTCCGCTTCTGCCCGATCCGGTCCTGTCCGATCCGGGCGGGGACGCCGCCGCGCTGGTGGACGCGTCCCGGGGGATCCCTCCCGGCGGCCTTCTGGTCGTGGACGACCTCCACTACCTGTACGGCACGGCCGCCGAGACCCACATCGAGCGCCTGCTGAGCGCAGCGCCCGTCCAGGCCGTGCTCGCGAGCCGCCGGATGCCCGCCATCAACCTGCATCGGCACGAACTCGGCCCGGTGAACCTCGTCGGGCAGGACGCGCTGCGTTTCCGCACGTGGGAGGTGGAGCGCCTGTTCCGCGACGTCTACGCGGAGACGTTGCTGCCTGAGGACGCGGCCGTCCTGACCAGGAGGGCGGGCGGCTGGGCGGCCGGGCTGCACATGTTCCACCTGTCGACGTCCGGGCGGTCGCAGGGGGAACGCCAAGCGGCCGTCCGCGCCCTGGACGGCAGGCTTCCGCAGTCGCAGGCGTATCTGGCGCGGACCGTCCTCGGCGACCTCCCCGACGGCGCGCGGGACTTCCTGGTGCGCACGTGCGTCTTCACCGTGTTGACGGCGGAGCGGTGCGACCTGCTGCTCGGCACCGATGACGCCCGCCACCACCTTCACCGGCTCGCCGCCCTCCAGGCGTTCACGCTCAGCCCCGACCACGGGCGCACCTTCCGCTATCACGAGGCGCTGCGCGCGCATCTGGAGATCGAGCTCGCCGAGGATCTCGGGGAGCAGGGCGCCAGGGAGTGGCATGGCAGAGCCGCCGCCCTGCTCGAGGCCGAAGGCGCCTACGCGGACGCCGCGCAGGCGTACGCGCGGGCCGCCGACTGGCCTGCCGTACGGCGTCTCATCCCGAAGACCGGGCTCGGCGAGGGACCAGGAGAGGCGCGCTCACCCGACGCGGGTCCTGTCACGAGCCCGTGGGAAGCGGGGTCACGGGAGGAGGGCGATCTCTGGCATGACGAGCTGCCCGCCTGGCTGGTCGCGGAGGAACCCCTGCTGCTCCTCGCGCAGGGCCGTCATCTCTTCAGCCGCGGGCGGGTCGACCAGGCCGTGGACGTCCTGCGGCAGGCGGAGCAGCGGGCGCGGCATCCCTCGACGCTCGCGGCCTGCAGGCGCCATCGCGCACTCGCCGCCACATGGTCGCCCCGCGCCCCCGTCGGCGGCACACCTCCGCACTGGACGGCCGAACTGCGCGCGGCGACCCGGGCGAACCCCGGCGAGGTGAGCGGCTCGCGGCCGGTGGCCGTGCTCGCCGCGCGGCTGCTCTCCGGGGACCTGGCCGCCGCGCGGCGGCTGGCCGCGACCGCCGATCCGGACGCCCTCGATCTGGACGGCCTGGCGCTGCGGCTCGTACGCGGAGCCTTCGCGGCGGCCGACGGGGATGCCGGCGCCACCGTCGAGTTGGAGAGGCTCGCCGACGACGCCGAGCGGGCCCGCCTGCCCTGGTTGTCGCGGATGGCGAGGGTCGCGCCCGCACTCGGCGGGTCGGAGCCCGACAGGAAGGAGGCCCGCAGGATCGCGGAGGAATGCGAGCGTGACCACGATCCGTGGGGGGCGTTGCTGGCCGCGTCCGTGTGGTGCGCCGCCGACCTGGTGTGGGGCCGGCCAGCGGGGGAGGCCGCCGACGAGGTCGTCCGGCTGGCCCGGCCCCTGGGCGCGGGCGTGTTCGCCGCCTGGGCCGGCGCCGTGCACGGCGTGCTCGCAGGGGCGGGCTCTGAGGAGGCGAGGCGGGCGGACGCGCAGGCGAGGAGCGCAGGAGTGCCCGCCGCGCGGACGCTCTCAGCGGTCGCGCGCACCGTTCACGCGTTCCGCCCCGAGCAGGCCGCGCGCGTGCCGGACGATCCCCGCCCGCCGGAGCACGGATCTGCGCGGGCACCCGGCCTGCCGGAGGAGGGCGACCTGGTGGTCCGCTGCTTCGGCGGTTTCGCCGTAGAGGCCGCCGGACAGGCGCTGGACCTGTCCGGCGTGCGCCCGAAGGCGCGCACCGTGCTGCGCCTGCTCGCGGTCAACGCGGGCCGCCCGGTGCACCGCGACGTGCTGCTCGCGGCGCTGTGGCCCGAGAGCGACCCCGCGGCGGCCACGCGCGGCCTGCACGTCGCGCTGTCGGCGTTGCGTACCTCACTGGCCGCCCACCGCCTGGCGGGCGTGGTCGCCCGGCGAGGGGAGGCGTATCTCCTCGACGCTCCCTGCGACGTCGCCGAGTTCCGCCGGGCGCTGCGCGGGCCGCGCACGGCCCCGGCTCTGGAGAGCCTGCTCGCGATGTACGGCGGCGATCTGCTTCCCGAGGACGGCGCAGCGGAGTGGGTCGTGCACGAGAGGGAGGTGCTGCGCACCCAGGCGGCCGAGTGCGCGGGTGAACTGGCGGCCCTGCGGCTGGCGGCGGGACGGCCGGACGCGGCGGTGCTCGCGGCCGTCCGATGCCTGGAGATCGACGAGTGGCACGACCCGGCGTGGCGGACCCTCATCGACGCCTACGACCGGCTCGGCGACGTGATGGCTGCGGTGAGGGCGCGCAGGCGTTACTCCGCGATGCTGGACGACCTGGAGGTCCCGGCACGGTGACCTGCCCCGGCGGGGCGGGGTCGCTCGTCCTCGGGGCGGCGAAAAGTTTTCTCCGGCGGGATGTAGAGATGTGGCCGGCGGCTCCGACGTCCCTGTGAAACCTCACGAACAGGGGAGAGAGCGATGAGCACGGTATTCGTCTCGATGAGCATGTCCCTCGACGGCTACATCGCCGGGCCGAACGCCCGGCCGGGCAACCCGCTGGGAGACGGCGGGGAGCGGATCCACACCTGGATGTACGAGACGGCGACCTTCCGCGAGCGTCTTCGGTTCGGCACAGGCGGCGAGACCGGGCCCGACGACGACATCGTCCGGCACACCTTCGACCGGATCGGCGCCAACATCATGGGCCGGCGCATGTTCGACGAGGGAGAGGTGGCATGGCCGGAGGAGGCGCCGTTCGGCACCCCGGTCTTCGTCGTCACCAACCACGCGCGCGAGCCCTGGGTCAGGAAGGGCGGGACCACGTTCTTCTTCGTCACCGACGGCATCGAGAGCGCCCTCGCCCAGGCGAAGGCGGCCGCGGGGGACAAGGACGTGCGCATCTCGGGCGGCGCGGACGTCGTCCGGCAGTACCTGTCCGCCGGCCTGGTCGACGAACTCGACATCGACCTCGCCCCGGTGCTGCTGGGCGCGGGCAACCGGCTGTTCGAGGGCGTGACGGGGGACGTCAGGTTGCGGACCGAGGGGCGGGTCGCCCACCTCAAGTACCGCGTGGCCAAGTGATCGACTGAATGTCGACCGGATTCCGAGGAGAACGACGATGAGTGCTGCCGCCAAGACGGACCTGCTGAAGGTGCCCGGTGCGAACCTCTATTACGAGGTCCGCGGGTCGGGCCCGGTTTTGTTGCTGATCTGCGGCGGGGTGTACGACGCCGCCGGGTACGCCGGCCTCGCCGACCGCCTGGCCGACCGGTACACGGTGGTGACGTACGACCGGCGGGGCAACTCGCGCAGCCCGCTGGACGGCCCCCGTGAGCACCAGAGCATCGAGGTTCACGGAGACGACGCGCACCGCGTTCTGGACGCCGTGGGGGTCACGGCGGGCGAGCCGGCGTACGTGTTCGGCAACAGCTCCGGCGCGATGATCGGTCTGGAACTGGCCGCCCGGCACCCCGAGCAGGTGCGACTGCTGGTCGCCCACGAGCCGCCCCTGTTCGAGCTGCTGCCCGACCGCGACCACTGGCGAGCCGTCATGCGGGACGTGGAGGACGCCTTCCTCAAGGAGGGGGCCGGAGCCGCCCAGCAGGCGCTCGCCGCCGGCCTGCGGATGCGCGGCGGCGAGCCGGCGGACGAGTCCTCCGGTGACGGTGAGGGGCGGCGCATCCCCGGAGGCGGGGAGGCCCCGCAGGGAGCGCCTGACCCCGAGATGCTGGAGATTATGGCCAGGCTGGAAGGCAACGTGGAGTTCTTCATCGGCTACGAGGTGCCGCCGTTCTCCAGGTACGCCCCCGACCTCGCCACCCTTGAGGAGTCGCGGGTGCGGGTGGTGGCCGCGATGGGCGAGGCCTCGGACGGCGAGCCGCCCAACCGGGCCGCGATCGCGGTGGCCGAGCGGATGGGGACGCGCCCAGTGGCGTTCCCCGGCGACCACGGAGGCTTCGGCGCGCTGCCCGAGGCGTTCGCCGCCAGACTCGACGAGGTGATCACGAGCGGGCTCTGAGCGACTCGGCGCGCGCACGGCCGGCGGTGCCGGACGCCGAGTGGACGAACGTGGCGCCTCAGGCCCCGGCACGCCGGCGTGGTGTCGATCCCTTCAAGCCTTCAGGCGTGGTCCGGGACGGTGCAGCCGTCCGGGGTGCAGATCCCGTCCGCGTCGGCGAGCGTCGGCAGCGGCACGGGATCCACGCTCCGCTCCGTCCACGCCCGGGTGATGGCCGCCAGCAGCTCGTCGGTGCCGACGGCACCGGGGATGGCGTACTTGCGGTCGAGCACCAGGAAGGGCGCCCCGCCGGCGCCGAGGCGCTCGGCCTCCCGCTGGTCGGCCGTCACCTGGGCCAGAAAACGCCGGGAGTGCAGCGCCTCCGCTGCTCCGGCACGATCCAGACCGATCTCGGCGGCGAAGTCCAGCACCTCCTCGGCGGTCCACAGCCTGCGGGCCTGCCCGAAGTGGGCTCGGAAGATCGCGCTCCAGGCCTCGTCGCCGCGGCCCTGCTCGGTGGCGTACGCGAGCAACTGGTGCGCGAAGTCGGTCGGCCCCAGGGTGCGTTCGAGGGCGAGGTACGGCACCAGCCCTTCGGCGTGGGCGGCCGCCTCGATCGACCTCAGGGTTCGCTCGCCCGTCGCCTGCGGCATCCCCGCCAGGTCGAACAGGCGGCGCTGCGTGACGCCCGTCCGCGGCAGGTCGGGGTGAAGCTGGATCGACCGGTGGACGACCTGCACTCGCGCGGCATGCGGGAACCGCTCCAGCGCGCGCTTGAGCCGGTGCTCCATCAGGCCGCAGTACGGGCAGATCACATCCGACCAGAACTCGATCTTCATGTTCGTCCGGCCTCCGTTCTACTTACTTTTTGTTCTTAGCCGCATGATGCATAAGATTCGGGAGGCCTACAAAATGCACATTCATGTGCGTGGAAGGTGACGACGTGGCGGCGAAGAACGTGCGAGCGCGGGTGCGCGACGTCCCCGGACCGTGTGCGCGGTGGGACGACGAGGACGCCGACTTCATCCGCGAGGTGCTGGACCTCGTCGGGGACAAGTGGAGCGTGCTGATCATCGGCACTCTCGCCGACGGCCCGACCCGTTACTCGGACCTCGCCGCCGCGATTCCGGGCATCTCCCAGCGCATGCTGACGCTGACCCTGAAGCACCTGCAGCGCAACGGCCTGCTCACCCGCACGGCCTATCCGGAGGTCCCGCCCAGGGTCGAATACTGCCTGACCGGGCTCGGCCGCTCGCTCCTGTCCACCGTCCTCGCGCTGGCGGGGTGGTCCGCAGACCACCACGCGGAGATCCGCCGCCACCAGGCGGCTTTCGACAGTGCGACTGCGACTGACTGACCTGTCCCAGGCACCCGTGCCCCGTCAGGAGTCGCCGCGGATGTCGCGGCGATTAGGCTCCGCAGCGTGAACGACTTCAAGTGCACGCAATGCGGGGAGATCGGGCTGGAACCGGGCTTCGTCGAGGACGCGGGTCAGAGTTCGCAGGGATACCTGCGATGGATCGAGGGCGCCCTCGAACGGGGACCGTTCGGCGGAGCCAAGAGGCTGGGCCGGCAGCGCTGGCAGGTCGACGCCTACCGCTGCCCGAGGTGCGCTCACCTGGAACTGTTCGCGTCCTCGGAGATCTGACGGGATCCGTGCCTTGCCGCCGCGTCCGCACCTGAGCGGGACGGACGACCCCGCGAGCCGTCACTTGTGGGGTCGTCCGCGTTCCGGCGACCTCTCGCGGGCACCGCCGTCAACGCGATGCCGGTGTCGAAAGAGGCCGCTCATGTCCGGGCCAGAGGCGCATCAGCCTGCTTCTGGCTCTGCGTCTGGGTGCCGATGCCGTCCTGTTTCTGGCTCTGCTCCTGGCCTTTCTGCTTCTGGTGCTGTTCGAACTTGCCGATGCCCGACTGTGCCTGGCTCTGCTCCTGCGGGACCCGGTGCTTGATCGGCGGATGATGCGGTCGGTGGTGCAGCCGCTGGTGGTGCCGGTACCGGGGCTGTTCGAGGTGCCCGTATCTGTGGCGTTCGCGGTCGGGACGTGGCGGAGGTTTCAGCTGAGTCGCCTGCGCCGCCTTCGCGAGTTTCGCCGTGGTGGGCGTCGCCGACGCGTCGGCCGAAGCCGGGGCGGCGGGAGCCTGGGCCAGCCCGAACACCAAGGCCCCGAGGATTGCCGCGCCTAACGGTGCCGAGGATCGATACCTGCGCATGGTGCCTCCTCTCCGAATCGCCGGCGTGCGGCGATTGCGGATCTCCAACCATCGTTGGCATCGGTCTCCGGAAGCGTCTAGGCGAGTTGGCGGGTATTGGGCCGGCTCCGGAGCCATTAAGAGGATTGACATGACTTCGCGGTTCCCCGCGCCCGGATCCGGCTTGCACGGCGATGCGACCCCGATGGGCGGGAGATTGCCCGCGGATTGGAAACCGAGTGGCCACGGAGGCGCCGGGTCTGATTGCGTGCTCCCGTGACTATGGAGAATGCCCGCCGGGCCGTGCTGGATCGACTCGAGTGCTACTACGACGCGGTTCCCCGATCCGCGGCACAGGCGGAGGAGTTCGGTCCGCTGACCCTTTTCGTGCGCGAAGGCGAAGGTTTCCCGTACTACGCTCGCCCGACCCATGGATGGTCCGGCACGGCAGGAGTCGCCGACGTGTCGCGGGTGCGGGAACGGCAGCGGCAGCTGGGGATCCCCGAGAGTTTCGAATGGGTCGCCGAGACCACACCCACCCTGCGGGCGGCGGTCGAGGCGTCGGGGCTCGAAGTGCACGAACATCCGCTGATGATTCTCGACGCCGACGCGCCGTCGTGGACGGCGGCGAACGCCGGTGCGCGGGTGCTCGACGTGGACGATCCGGCTCTGCCCTCCGCCCTGGCGCTGGTGCATCTGGCGTTCGCCGATCCGGGCACAGGCGTCGGCCCGGCCGGTGTCGCGGAGCTGGCGGCGAAGGTCGCCGAGAGCGGCGACCAGCCGGTGGAGGCCGTCAGGGCACGCATGCGCGCCGGTCTGACCGTCGTCGCGGCGGCGACGACGCCCGACGGCGTCGCCCTGTGTTCGGGCCGCCACCAGCCGGTCGGGTCGGTCAGCGAGATCGTCGGTGTCGGGACCCTGCCCGCCGCGCGCCGACGCGGGCTGGCGTCCGCCGTCACCGCCGCGCTGGCCGCCGACGCCCGGTCGAGGGGCGTCACGACGGTGTTCCTCTCCGCGGGTGACGCGGACGTCGCCCGGATCTACGCGCGGCTCGGTTTCCGCTCCATCGGCACCGCGCTGATCGCCGAAGCAGCCGCCCCTGCCCGGTGACCCGCGCACCCCGCGATGCAGGTCGCTTCGACGAACTGGGCCTTACTTGACGGCAGGCAAGTAGAGTACTTACCTGACGGCAAGTAAGCTACGGGAGGACCGCGTCATGCCTGTCAAACAGACTCACGCCCTGCACGTGCCCGGCGGCCGCCTCTACTACGAGCTCCGCGGCAGGGGGCCCACGCTCCTGCTGATCCCCGGAAGCAACGGCGACGCCGGCCTCTTCGACGCCGTTGCGGACCTGCTCGCCGACCGGTTCACCGTGATCACCTACGACCGACGTGGGTTCTCACGCAGCACGCTCGACGGGCCCCTGGAAGCCGGGTGGAGCGAGACGCACGTAGGCGACGCGCGTCGCCTGCTTAAGACCGTCGCCACCGGACCTTCCCACGTTTTCGGCAGCAGTGCAGGCGCGGTCGTCGGACTCGCGCTCATCAGCCAGAGCCCCGACCTGGTCACCAGGCTGATCGCCCACGAACCGCCCCTGGCAGAAGTGCTGCCAGACGCGTCGGAGTGGCGAGCGTTCTTCGAAGAGGTCTACGAGACGTACCGACGTGACGGTGCCGGCCGGGCCATGCAGGTGTTCATGACCGGCATCGGCGCGGACACGCTCGAGCGGCCGGCCGGCGTCGACCCCGAGCTGATCAACCGGCTCTCGGGCAATCTGGACTTCTTCCTTCGTCATGAGGTACGGCAGGCGCCCGGGTATCGCCCTGACCTCAAGGCGCTGGACGCTCAGCAGGCGCGGATCACAATGGCGGGCGGCCGCGACTCGCGACAACACTTTCCCTATCGCCCCAGCACCACCCTGGCCAACCGATGGGGAAAGCGCATTGTCGATTTCCCCGGTGACCACACCGGCTACTGGTCCCAGCCCGTCGAGTTCGCAGCGATCCTGGCCAATGCTCTGACCGGCCCGACGACATAGCTGAAGCCGTTCGTCAGGTCTCACCCATGCCGGGGAACACCGTGAGGAAACACGCCCTTAGGCGGGCGCCGTACCGGTGTCGACGACGACGCGGACGTGGGCGGGCAACATGCGCTCGGTCGCGGCGCGCAGCCGGTCGGGATCCAGGCCGGGCGCCTTGATGAGCACCTGATTGGCCACCGAGCCGGGAAGCGGGCTGCCCGGCTCGTCCGAGCCGACGCATCCGCCGGTGTCGACGACCTCCAGGTCCCTGCCGGTGAGCAGCCGCAGCTGGTCCCGCAGCCCGTGCAACGTGCCGCGGGCGCGCGAGTCGGCGACCGCGCGGGCGATCATCGCGCGGCGCTGCCGCACCGTCCAGTGCTCGTCCAGGCCCAGCGCCACCCATCCCGCGAGCCAGTCCAGCATGTCCTCCGGGGTGAGCTCGGGGCTCAGGTAGCTGTCCAGGCAGTCGAGCGTGGTGAACACCGGCGCGAGCACCTCGTCCAGCGCCTCGGTGAGACGCTGGGTGTATCCGTCCTCGGCGTACAGGGAGGGCAGCGCCTCACCGATGGGGAAGGCGGTGCCGAGCCCGCTCAGGCCGCCGCGCATCTAGACCTCCACCTTGATCTGGTGAGCGTAGGAGAAGACCAGCGCGTTCGGCGTGAGGTCGATGACCTGGGCCTGCGTCGTGCGTTCCCCGGTCACCGGGTCGGCCTTGAACAGCAGGACCTCCTCGACGAGCTCGACCCCCGCCACCCGCTGCAGCACCGCGAAGACCTCCCCGGTCTGTACGGCCCTGCCGAACGGCCAGCCCCTGCCGTCCGGCCCGCCGGCCAGCGGGTTGAGATAGGTCCGCAGCGCCAGCAGGGCGCGGTCGCGGACCCCGTCGCGCGAGGCGTCCCGTGACGCCCTGAGCCGGGCCACGACGGTGATCCCCTGGTAGAACGGCGGTTCGACGACGACCCTTGCGCCGACGCAACGGCGTTCGTCGAGGTAGGCGGTCACCCGGTCGCGCAGCGGCGCGGGGACCCGGAGGTCGCGGAAGGCCACCTCGACCGGGTCGGGCACGGCGGGGACGAGCAGCACGCGCACGCCTGCCGCGACACCACGCTCGTCCGCGCCAACGGGTACGCACCGCACCCGGGCGAGGTCGGGCGCCGCCTCCCTCGCGAGCTGCTCGTAGTCCCCGGTGGTCACGGCGCGGTCCCGGGTGCGCAGCAGCAACGGGCCGCGCACCGCCGCGTCCTGGACGGACTCCGCGTCCACTCCGCCCGTGGCGGGCCTGCGGTTGGTCACCGAGGCGACGTACGGCACGGCGTCGCGCTGGACGACGAGCGTGTTGCGGGCGACGTTGCCCCGCCGTCCGCCGCCGGTCCGGTAGACGGGGATGCGGACGACGCCTCGTTTGGGCGCGACGGCGCCGTGCTGCCGCAGCGACCCGTCGGCCTCCCGGACCGCGGGCCCGAACTCGATCGTCCCCTCCGCCCTGTCCACCCGGATGTGCCGGTCGGCGGGCCCCGACTCGGCGAACGAGGCGACCTCCCACCACTCCTGGAAGCCGCCGTCGCCGACCACCAGCACCACCAGAGGCTTGTCGGAGCTGATGATCGGGGCGTGCTGGGTGGCGAACCGCTGGCCGGGGACGCCCTCGCTCGTGCCGAGCACCTCGTCGTACACGAAGTCGGAGTGCACGGCCGCCACCGTGCCGCCGATGGTGGAGGCGGCGGCGGCGTGCAGCCGGGGCGAGGAGGTGTAGAACGGCTGGCCCGCCGCCGGTTCGGACACGACGCAGCGCAGCCAGCCGGCCGCGTGCTGGCCGACCACCGACGTGACGTGCCCCTCGGGCACGTGCAGCACCACGTCGCCGGGCCGGTTCAGCCCTCCGGTGGTGTCCCGGTCGACCTCGCAGGCGGTCCAGCCGGCCCCCGTGTAGGCCTCCCACACCAGCGGTGGGTCGCGCGGGTCCACGCCGGCGCCCGTGAGCTCGCACTCCACGCGCAGCAGCACCGCGCATCGGGGCACCGCCACGGACAGGCCGAAATACAGCAGGTCGCCGGCGACCGGCGCCTCGGCGAAGCAGGCGAAGCCCTGGCCGGTGGCGAGGTCGTCGCCGCGGTCGACCGGCTCGCCGCCGCCGTTCCGGGTCATCACGCGGACCAGCGCGGACGGCGGCATGGCCAGCTCGTCCTCGGTGGTGAAGACGACCGGCTCGTCCCCCTCCCTGCGCTCGGCCGCGATCTGCGCGCCCGACCGGATCACCACCGGCTGCCGCTGCGCGGCCGACAACCAGTAGGTGACGTGGGTGCGCGCCGCCGTCGGCGGGAACAGGCGCACGCCGATCAGCTCCAGATAACGCAGGTAGTGCAGGTCGGTCACCTGGTTGAGCCGGTACAGGAGCTGGTCGACCATGAACGCGAACGTCTCGATCAGCGTCACGCCGGGATCGGAGACGTTGTGGTCGGTCCACTCGGGGCAACGCTGCTGGACCAGGCGCTTGGCCTCGTCAACGAGGTCCTGGAACCGCCGGTCGTCGAGGTCGGGCACGGGCAGGGCCATCAGATCTCTCCCTCGTCATCGGTGGGAGCCGCGCGGTCGGCGGGGCCCGCGTCGTCGGGGATCACGTAGAACGGGAACACGAGGTTGCGGGGATCGTTGTCACCGCGCAGCGCGTACCTGATGTCGAGGAGCAGGATCCCCTCGTCCACTTGGTCGAAGTGGACGACGACGTCGTCGAGGTCGATGCGGGGCTCCCACCGTTCGAGCGCGAGGCGCACCTCCGAGGCGAGCCTGCCCGCGGTCCGGGCGTCTGCGGGGGCGAAGACCAGGTCGTGGATGGCGCAGCCGAACTCGGGCCGCATCGGCCGCTCGCCCGGTGAGGTGCCGAGGATGAGCCGGATGCTCTCCGCGATCTCCCGTTCCCCACGGACCAGGGCGATCGAGCCGGTCGCGTCGGTGCGCACGGGGAAGGTCCAGCCCGCCCCGATGAAGTCGGACGCCATGGTCAGCCTCCGATCAGAACGACGGGGCAGCCCGCGACGACGGGTGCTCCGCATCCCGTCAGGTCGCCCACGACGGCGGCGGGCATGCCGCCGATCAGCACCGTCGGGACCCCGGGCCCGGCCAGCGGGGTCGGCGGATGCGGGGGAGCCGGAGGGACCGCGGGAAAGGCGCAGGCGTGCATCGTGCCCACCGTGGCGGCGGGCATGCCGCCGATCAGCACGGTCGGCGCCCCCGGTCCGCTGATCGTTCCCGGGTGCCCGGTCGGGTCTCCCACACGTGCGGCGGGTGGCATCTCACGTCTCCCGTGGTCAGTTGAGTTTGATGATCGCGCCGGTGACCGTGACGTCGGTCTGGCCGCTGACGGTGACCCGGCTCCCCTTGAGCTCCAGCGGTCCGGCGCCCGCGTCGAGGGTGATGCCGGAGGTCGCGGTGACCTCCACGGAGCCGGAGCCCGCGTCGACGGTCACGCCCTTCGAGCCCTTGATCACGACGGCCCCCGACTTCTCGTCCAGCGTCAGCGTCACCTGCTCGTCGCCGGTGCTGAGCCGTACGACGCCGGGCTCTTCCACGAGCTCCAGCCGGTGGCCGGCGCGGGACACGAGCGCGCGCACGGCGACCTGACCGCTCGTGCCGTCGACGATCGCGGCCGACAGGCTCGGCGCGGTGTCGGTCCCGTTGTGCAGGCCTCCCAGGACGTAGGGGCTGTCGAAGTCGCCGTTCTCGAACCCGACGAGGACCTCGTCGCCGACCTCGGGGAGCAACTCCAGCCCGCGGTCCCTGCCCGCGCCCGGCAGGGCCACCCGCGCCCAGCCGCTGGTGAACTCGCCGCTCAGCCACGGGAACGTGAGACACACGCGGCCCATCGCGAGCGGGTCCTTGATGTTGCTCACGATGGCGGGGACCAGCCCGTGGGCCATGCCGGACGCGCCCCGCGACGTCAGGCCGTAGAGCGAGCGGTCCTGGCGGCCCGACACGGTGAACGCGGTCGTGTACCCGGTCGCGGGCGAGAACAGGTGGCGCGTGCCGCTCAGGGTGTACTTGCCGGCGAACGGGGCGCCGACCCCGGCGAGCGAGACCGCGACGCCGGCACGCAGCCGCGGGTTCCCCTTGGCCACACCGTCCAGCTCGACGGCCGTGCCGCCGAGGTCGGCGGCGAGCGCGTCCGCGGCGGCCTTCACCTCGGCCTGCGTCCGGTGCCCGCTGACTCCCGCCAGCACCGCCGGCGCCGCGAACGTCCGGCCAAGCTCGGCCGGATCCGCGCCCGCCTCCTTCAGGGCCGGCGTGGCGGTGGCGGTGATCTCCTGCTTGTGCTCGTAGTCCCATCCGCGCACCTCCACCTCCTCGGTCTGCGAGGCGGCGGTCACCGAGGCGCGCAGTGAGATCAGGTTCGCGTCGGCCTCCAGCACGAGCGGGTTCTGCTCGGCCTTCTCCGCCGGGCCCGGGGCGCCGGACGGGGGAGCGGGCAGGCGGAAGAACAGCCTGCCGTCGGCCACGCCCACCTGCGCGCCCACCCGGTCGGCGAGCCGGGTCAGGAACGACCAGTCGCTTACGTTGTCCTGGCTGAGCTGGGTGTGCAGCCGCCCGCCGACGCCGGGCAGCGGGTCGATCCGGCCCACCGGGATGTTCGCGCGCCTGGCCACCTGGCGGACCACGTCGCTGACCGTCATGTTCGGGTACGCCGCGACCCGCCGGCCGCGCATCAGCCGGTGCGCCTCGTCGAAGCCGCGCACCTCGGTGATCGTCCCCGCCGCGTCGAGGTCGAGCGTCAGCCCGGCCACCTCGCCCGTCATCAGCGTCACCGGCGGTCCGGGGTCGGAGGTCTGCGCCTTCAGCGTCACCTTCGCCCCCACGGCCAGACCGCCCTTCTCCACCACCAGGTGCCCCGGGTCGCGGAAGCGCAGCAGGAACGTGTCGAGCAGGTTTCTGCTGTCCTCCACGTAGCCGTGGACGAGCAGCGCGGCGATCTCCGGCGCGAGCTCGGCGCCGCCCACCTCCACCACGAGGGTGCTGGAGAACGTCTCAGCCGCCACCGAGTTCCTCCCTCGCGGGGATCAGCAGCCGGGCGCCCGGCCGCAGTCTCATCGGGTCGCCGATGCGGTTGGCCTTCGCGATCTCCCGCCAGAACCCGGGCTCGCCGTAGTAGGCGTAGGCCATGCCGGCCAGGGTGTCCCCGGCGACCACCACGTGCACGTCTCTGGCGGCAAGGGAACCCGATGTCGGATTCTGCCGCTTGGTGGTGCCGAACACCTCCTCGACGGCGATCGTGCACAGGGCGCGCACGGGCATCCCGCCGGGAGTGAACAGGGTGTACTTCGCGGTGACGCTGCTGACGAACGCCGGGAAGCCGGTGAGGCCGCCCCAGTTGAAGATCACCCACGGTGGTGTCGGCCTGCCCTCGCCGCAGACCATGCAGGAGAACAGCCGCTCCACCGCCTTGACGACGCCGTCGTCCATCTTCTCCGTGGCGTCGAGGAACATCTCCAGCTGCAGCTTGCAGGGATCGGACCCCAGATACTGCGGCCGGGCGCCGTGATCGGTCTTCTTCTGCGCCTTGCGCTCCCAGCTCGCCGACTTGGTGAGCGAGAGCTCCTTCGGGTTGTACTGGAACTTGACGGTGCCGATCTGCGCGCCGGGATTGCGGTCCGTTGGCGTCTTCGGCGGCTCGTGGATCGCGAGGAACGCCTCCTGCACGCTGGCCGGGGCCGCGCCGGTGACGCCGGGGGCGCTGAAGGTGACGGGGGCGGCGGCCATCGCTCAGGCACCCCAACCCGGTCCGGTGAAGCCGTGGTGGGCGAGCTCCAGCGTCTCGGTGGCCACCTTGGGCGAGTCGAGCGTGAACTGCGGGCCGGTCCACCGGACGGGGACCACCCCCGTGAGACCCCACGCGACGATGACCTCACCCATGGCCGTGCGGGCCTCGATGGTCGCGGTCCTGCGCTGCACACCCTTGGCCAGGCCCGTCAGCCACTGGGGGATCTTGTCCGCGGTCGCCTTGGTGATCGGCCTGGTCAGCTTCACGTTCGGGTACTTCAACCGGGTCGGCAGCTGCAGCACCATGCCGTTGTTGCCGCCCACCTCGCGCTGCTCGATCATGACCTCGCAGCCCAGGCCCTCGCAGCTGTTGAACGCCCCGATGTTCTTGCCGTCGATCGTGACGACGAAGCACACCGAGACCGCGATCAGGTCGTCATCCATGCGGATCACCCATCCCAGTCAGCCATCGGGTCGCCATTCGAAGTGGTCATTCAGAAACGCCTCCCGCCCGGTTCCGACAGGTCGCCACGGCGCTCGCGCTCCAGCCAGAGCTCGGCCCTGAGCCGGCGCAGCAGCGGTTCGAGCAGCCGTCCCACCAGTTCCTGGTCCTGTTTCGCGTCACCGGGCGCGCGCCCCGCCGGTACGGCTCCCGCTGCGGGCGCGTCCTGCGCAGGGGCCCGCACGACCTCTTCGGCGACGGGGTCCTCCTCGCGGGCGACCGGGACGCCCGCCGCGGCCAGCCGCATCACCACCTGCCGGGCCATCTCCGCCTTGCCGTACGGCGGTGCCGTGCCGGATTCGGCCTGCGAGTCCGCGGCGCTCACGGCGGGCGTGTGTACGGCTTGCACGGCCGGCGCCGTGTCCGAGCCGGACGCGGCCGTCAGGGTCGGCGCGTAGCCCACCGGCGAGGACGCCTCCCGGGCAGCCGGCCGCATCGGAACGGCCGGCACGGCCGGGGCCGCGGAGCGCTGGAGCGCCGCGAGCGGTTCCGCCCCGCCCGTGCGCGGCAGCGGAGGCTCGCCCGCGCCGGGGGACAGGTCCGCGCCGGCGTCCACGAGCGGGACGGAGACGGCCTGCGTCGCCTCGATCCCGCGCGACCCCAGGAGAGGACGCGTCGTGATCGACTCCGGCAGTACGGCTCGCGCGACGACATCCAGGCGCGCGGCATCCGGACGCGCGGCATCTGGGTGGTCGGCATGCGGGTGGTCGGCATGCGGGTGGTCGGCATGCGGGTGGTCAGCATGCGGGCGGTCGACGGCCGCGCGGGGGAGACCGTCGGCTGCGGGCGTGCCCGTGGGTGTCCGTTGAACGGGTTCGCCGATTCCGCGGGCGGCGGTGACGCCTGAGCGTCCCGGCGGTGTGCCCGTGCTGGTGCGGCCGGAGTCGCCCGGCGAAACGGGCGTGGACACGGTCATGCCGGGCTGATCCCACCCCAGCGTCGGCGCGACGGGGGTCGCCTCCGCCTGCCCCCGGGCGCCGGCTGGTTGCTCCGCAGAGTCATGCGGGGCGGACCGGGCGAAGCCGGGGTCCGGGTTCTGGGCGCCGTGCACCTCGATCCGCGCGACCGTGGGCGTCGTGCCGGATCGGCCCGCTTGACCTGACGCCTGACCCGACGCCTGTCGTGAGCCGGGTGGGGAGCCGGTCAGCGTGTCGGCTCGCGCGTTCCAGGGCGCCGCGCCGCCCGGCGAGCCGGTCTCGATCGGCGGCCCGAGCCCGAGCCGCCTCACCGCCGTCCGCTGAACGGCGGATCCGGGATGACCGGCCGGCGGGGCGGGGCTCGCGGGGGCCTGCCCGATCGCGGTCTCGGGTGACAGCCGCTGAGCGGTCTCGGTGACAGAGGTGCTCATTGTCGTGTCGCCGGAGAGCGGCCGCGTCCCTCGTGCGGAGCCCGCGTCGACGGCATGCACCTGCTCCGGGCCGTCCCAGGCGTGGGCGTCCGGGACGCCGTCCGCGTGGGCGCCTGGGGGGAGGACGCCGCTCCACGAGCGTCCCGGATCGTCCGGGGCGTATCCACGAGAGCCGTCGGCGGGCACGTCATCCCTCATCTCGGCTCGCGGTTCCGCTTCGTGGTCGCGGCTCACGACCGGCAGCGCGTCGAGGGAGGGCATGGGAGCCGCCCAGCGGGCGATCGTCACGGGTTCGTGCCCAGGCGCGTGCCGCACCGGTGGCCGATCGTCGTCCGGCGTGCCCGGCCGTTCGGTGGCGGGAGCCGTACCGGGGGAGAAGGGGCCGACGAGACCGCCGGGCCCGTCCACGACGTGGTGGCCGAGCGGCGCCAGCGACGACGGGTTCCGCCACGTGGTCAGCGTGCCGGAGAACGCGTCCCCGGAGTCGGCCAGGGGATGCGGGCCGAGCGCGCGCTGGAGCGGCGGCAACGTCCGCCACTCGCCGCGATGCACGGGAGCCGGCTTCGCGTACGGCTGCGCTGCGGCCGATTCCCCGGCCCCGGCGTCCGCCTGGATTCCGGACCCTGCGCCGTCCCCGCCGGGTCGGCCGGGCCGTCCGGAGCGCGTCCATGGCCACCGCATCGCGGCCTACCGGACCAGCCGGCCGGTCTCGGCGACGAACCGGCGGCGCTCGTGATGCTCCAGGTCGAGGAGGTCGTCGAGCGGCCAGTGCAGGTGGTAGGCGAGATAGGTGACCTCCTCGTACAGCCGGTCGGTCATGGTTCCCCCAGGCGGCTGCCCGAGAGGTCGACCGTGAACTCGTGGCGGCACTCGGGACAGGCGACGGCCGCGCGTGACCGGCCCTCGCTGTTCACCCGCCGGTACAGGTCCTGCAGGAAGGCCAGATCGGACGCGAAGAAGTTCTCGATCAGCCCGGGATGGACGTCGGTGATGGTGCCGATGCGCGTGATGACGCGCCCGAGCAGCACCACCGTGAGGTAGGCCCGGTTCTCGCGCACCCGGTCGTCCCTGAGCGGAACCAGCTCGTCCCTCGCGGTGGCCAGGCGCATGACGCCGTCGCGGTGGACGGTGCCGTACTCGTCGACGTAGCCCCGGGGCAGCTCGAAGGCGAACTCCGTGCGCATGGTCTCGCGCCGGGGCTCGGCTCCGCCGTACGGCCTGCCGTCCTGCGTGTGCCCGCCCATGCCGGGGGCGCCCGCGTCGGAGTCGGCGGACACGGACATCGCGCTCGGGGCGGTGCGGCGCATCACGCGGGCTCCATCCCCTCGTGCACGATGACGAGCTTCTCCATCAGCACGGTGGTGTCGCCGGCCTTGAGGGTGCCGATCTCCAGGCTCTTCGGCCAGGCGTTGTGCAGCTTGTACCGCTTGATGGCCACGCCCTCGAAGTCGTACACGATGATGGCGCCGCCCTTGCGGGCGTCCTTCATCTTGCCGAACTGGGCGTCCTTGGCCCACTTCTCGAAGCTCTGGTCGTTGGTCAGGCCGCGTGAGAGCGTCACCTCCCCGGCCTTCGGGCGGCCGGGCAGCTTCTTGCGCATGAACTTGCCGTCGGCCGTATTCTGCGGCAGGTCGATGACGTCCTGCTCCATCTTGAGCCCGGACACCTCACTGATCTGCTTGATGACGATGCCGTCGATCTCCAGGCCGAAGGAGTGACCGACAGAGGTGTCCATCTCGGGGAGTGCCATCACCTAACTCCTTGGGTGCGGTCCGTGGGGTGCGGGTCCGGGGGATGCCCGCGCTATTCGCCGATGAGGCCGGCGCCGCCCGATATCTGGGCGAGCCGGAAGACCACGAACTCGGCGGGCTTCACCGGGGCGACGCCGATCTCGCAGATGACCTGTCCCGCCTCGATGCTCTCCGCGGTGTTCGTCTCGGCGTCGCACTTGACGTAGAAGGCCTCGTCGGGCGTACGGCCGAACAACGAGCCCTGCTGGTAGCCGAGGATCAGGAACGCGCTGATCGACCGCCGGATCCGGGCCCACAGGGCGTCGTCGTTGGGTTCGAACACCACCCACTGCGTGCCGGTCAGGATCGACTCCTCGAGGTAGTTGAACAGCCGCCGGACGTTGAGGTAGCGCCAGGCCGGATCGGACGACAACGTCCGCGCGCCCCAGACCCGGATGCCGCGCCCGGAGAACGCGCGGATGCAGTTGATCCCGATGGGGTTCAGCAGCTCCTGCTCCCCCTTGGTGAGCTGGGTCTGCAGGGCGACCGCGCCGCGCACGACCTCGTTGGCCGGCGCCTTGTGCACGCCGCGCGTGGCGTCGCTGCGCGCCCAGATCCCGGCGACGTGGCCGCTGGGCGGAAGGAACCGGGTGGCGTTCACCGCCGGGTCGAAGACCTTGACCCAGGGGTAGTAGAGCGTCGCGTACTTGCTGTCGTAGCCGGCGAGGTCGGTGCGCCACTCCTTCACCTGGTGGGCCGTCATCCCGGGAGGCGCGTCGAGGATCGCCATGCGGTCGCCCATCAGCTCGCAGTGCGCGATGATCGCGTCCTGGACGACCTTCACCCCCTCGAGGTCGATCGCGCCCCGCTCGTAGGCCCCCATCAGGTCGGGGACGGCCACCATGGTGATCTCGTCGACGGCCTCAAGGCCGCCGAAGCCCGTGCGCTCCGCGACGTTGCCGACGTAGTCGTCGGCCGAGACGTGGTCGGGCACGGGGGCGGGGGCGGGCGGCGTCCGCAGCGTGACCGACTGGGGGGCCGGCACGGCGGCGGTGGTGCCGGTGTCCTCGAGCGTGATCAGGCGCGACTTGCTCTGCACCTGAGTCGCCACGTTGTCCTTGCCGCGCTTGGCGGTGACGCCCTCGTAGGTCTCCTCGACCTTGCCGTCACGCTTGACGACGAGGGTGAAGCGGTCGCCCGCCTCGTCCTGGCCGGTCGGCTGCGCCACCTCGACGACGATCTCGGGCTTGCCGTTCCCCAGCTCCTTCGCGGCGACGCGGTAGGTGCCGAGCATTGCCTGCGGCTCCGGTACGGTCGCCGCGCCGTCGCCGCCGATGCGGACGACATAGCACGTGCCCCCGCCGTTCAGGAAATATCCGTAAACGGCGTGCGCGAGGTTGCATCCAGGGATGAAGTCCCCGAAGGTCTGGGTGAACTGGCTCCAGCTCGTGACGAGGGTCGCGGTGTTGTACGGCCCGAGCGGCGCGAAGCCGACGAACGCGGCGACAGCCGTACCGACCCCCTCGATCGGCCGTGAGCCCGCCTCGACCTCCTCGACGTACACACCTGGGGTCAGATACGTGGGCATTCTTGCCTCCGTTCGCGGAATCTCGTCCCGCATCCAGAATCAGACGCCCAGGCCGGGAGCACAGCGTCCGTCCGCCCACCCTTTGGTCCCTCGTCCAGTGCCCCAAAGGGCAACGGTCAGGGATAGAAGGACTCCCGGCCGCCCATCCAGTGGTAGTGAACGCGGATGCCGAGACGGATCGCCGCCTCCGCCATGGCGGCACGGCATGCCGCGCAGGGGTTGTACTGACCGAAGATCGTCAGGACGTCGCCCGATTTCAGCTGTGTGTGTTTCACGGCACGCGCCTCCGTGTGGGTGGCGAACATGCTGTCCGGCCAGCCGAGTGCCGCCTCCTGGTCGGTCATCCTGCCGCTCTGGATCTTGCCTTCCCAGATCTTCTTGGCGTACTGCGGCCGGGTGATGGTCACCTCGGCCTCGTGCGGGGGGCGGTAGTTGCTGCCCTGAGCCTTGATCAATGCCTCGTCGTTGGGCTTGATCCGCTCCTGCAGCACGTATATCGCAGTCTCGTCCTGCATCTTCGCGAGTCTGCTCAGCTGCGCCCGAGGCATGCGCCAATAACGGTCGAGCAGTGCCCAGGCCGCGGCGTCGTCGTTCTTGGCCAGGTTCCGCAGTGCCTTGGGCGCCTTGGGCAACTGGGGGGCGGGTCCTCCCCTCGTCTCCAGGGTGGTGAGCCGTTCCGGCGGAGCATGCACGAAACTCGGCGGCCCCTCGCCCATGACCAGGGCCGGGACAAGGCCGCCACCGCCGGAGGCCACCCTGGCCTTGAGGAACTCACCCGCCACACGGGCTCCGGCCTGGATCTTGGGTGTGACCATCTTGGTCGGCTTGTGCAGCAGGATGGCGGTGAGGATGTCGACGCCGATCGCCACGGCGGCCTTGGCGAAGTAACGCGCGGCCAGGTCGAGGTCGGTCTCGTCCTTGGCTCCCAGCGCCGTCGTGATGAACGACTGGATGTCGCTCGCGATCGTGTACACCTCGGGGCCGACCATCGCCGCCGACACGACCAGCATCACCGCGCCCGCCGCGCCGCCCGTCCCCATTTCCAGGACGGCGAAGAGAATCGTCGTCCCGGCGATGAACGCGAGCGACTTCAAGCTGAGCAACTCCTCCAGCTTGCCCGCGAGTTCTTCGCCGCCGTGCCGTTCCGACCAGCGGATCGCCGTGCCCAGTTTGTCCACGCTCGACATGGTGGCCACGTTGAGCCCCTCAGCGGTCACCGCCTTCGGCCACGGCGGCTCCGTCTTCGGGAATCTGCCGCGCCAGGTGGCGTCGAGCGCCCGCTTGATCCGCTCTCCGTCGAAGACGCGGTCGGCGCCTCGGCTGTTGACGATCAGGAGGCGCAGTTGTGGCTCCTGCATGTCGCGCAGTGCCTGGTTCAGTTCCACGTCTGTGACGAAGTCGAGTACTCGGAAGACGTTGTCCGTCGCCGTCAGCGCGGCGATCGGTGCCAGGTCGGCCATGGCGAAATACCCCTGGATCAGTGAGGTCCACCCGCCTGCCGGCGCCCGTACCTTCGCGCGGATGGCCGAGAACTGGTCGGAGTACTGGCGCACACCGGATCGGGAGACCGCGTTGATCAGAGGGATCAGCAGATCCGAGACCGTACCCGTCTGCCTGATCCCGACGGAGCGGATCGCGGCCTCGAGCCTGGCGAGCGCGAAGGGCCCGAGCCAGGCGGCCGCGCTCAGATTGGTCAGCAGGTAGTTCGCGTTGGCGAAGCCCAGCTTGTCCAGTTGGACGAGCAGGTACTCCATGGGCAGCCCGTTGAGGTATTCCAGCGCCTCCTTGAACCTGCCCTCGGTCACCTGCTCCGCGAGCGTGTCGCTCGGAGACTTCGAAGTGTCCGTGCCCTTGGTCGGCGGGGCCAGTTGCACAGGCAGGCGGGTGAGTCCGGCGGGCCAGGATGCCAGCCGTTGCACGGCCGCGTTCCCCGCCAGCCGCTGCAGCCGCTCGAAAGATTCCGGTGCCGGTGAGGGTCTGGGGGCGACGGCGCGCGCGAGTGCCTGCCCGGGTCGCGCCAGCGGTTCGCGCGGCGCCTGGCCAAACCGTTCGCTCGACAAGGTGACACTCCTTACTGGCGGCCGGCGGGCCGGCGTGGTGGATGCCATTCGCTGATCGCCGTGCTGTCACCGGCACGTCCGAGGCGGACAACGAGGACCACGTGGCCCCTATCCTTCGGTCGTCTCTTCTTCGTCGTCCTCCTGGCGCTGGACGTACGTCTGGGCCGCCGCCTCTTCCTCATCCGGAGTCTCCTCGCGCTGCACGGCGGGAGGGGGGGCCGACATGACCTGGTCGGCGGTGGCCGCGGCCTCGCGCTCGAAGCGGTCCGAAGGGTCGCTGACCCGCACGCCGCCTCCCGCCTCCGTGCCGTCAACCGGCCCGTTGCGCTGCTGGATGACGTGGGTGAGCTCGTGGGCCAGCATGTGGCGGCCGGCGGCCGACGACGGGTCGTAGTCCTGGAAGACGACGTCCGGACCGACCGTGTACGCCTGGGCGTTCACGGAGGTGGCCGAGTGCCTGGCCTGCTCGCCCGTGTGGATCCGCACGTCGGAGAAGTCCGCGCCGAACCGGCCCTCCATGTCGGCCCTGACCTCGTCGTCGAGCGCCTGACCCGCCGAGGAGATCGCGTCGTGGACGGGCGAGCGTTCCTCCTCCAGCATGCCGCTGACCGCCGCGTTGCCGGCCGTGCGCTGCAGGCCGAGCAGGCCGCGCGGATCCGCACCCCACGCCTCGGGAGCCGCCCCCTCGTCGGCTCGCGCGCGGTCGCCCGGTGGCCGGAACTCCGAGCCGAGGTCACCGGCATGCCTGTGCATAGCGCCCCCTGGGAGCAGTGTCGTCTCCCCGACGCTGACACGCTCCCCGGCCGGCGATAAGGGCCGCAGGTCCGTACGAAGGGGCGGTGGAGGCCGCCCCTTCGGGCATCGCCCCTACTGGCGCTCGATCACCTGGTCCAGGATCGCGGTGACGTCCTGCCAGTCCGGCGGCAGGACGTCGTAACGGACGGATCGCCGGCCGTTCACGAGCAACTCGTAGGTGATGTGGTCCGCGCCTCCCGGTTCGGCGGCGGGCTCGCCGAGTTCCAGCACCTCGAGCTTCTCGTTCAGCGCGGCCAGCTCGTCCGGTGTGAGGGTCGTGTCCACGTTGGTCGTCACCCGGGTGACCGTGGCGCGGCCGTCGCCGAACACCGTGATCCGATCGGCGAATCCGGCGAAGCCGCCCGAGCGGCGATACTCGACGAGCAGCTTCGACGCGGGGTCCACGGGAGGGGGCGCGGGGCTTTTCACCCGTGGCGACGGTGACGGCGAAGGCGACGGAGTGGGGGTCGGCGAGGGCGACTCCGGCGGCCGCATCGTCACGCCCGGCGCGGGGGAGACGGCCTCCTGAGACGGCGAGCCCGCCACCCCGATCGGACCGGATCCCGAGTCGGCGGAGTCGGTTGACGATCCCAGGTTGAGCGCCACGCCTCCGGCGAGGACGGCGGCCAGTGCCCCGGCCAGTACCAGTGGCAGCACACCCAGGCGCGGCCGGACGATCCGCACGCCGTCGGCGCCCACCGGGCGTCCCTCCTCGGGCGTGGCCACGACGTGGAACGGCACCCGCTGCGGCCTGCCGAACCATTTCTGACGGGCGTGCACCTGGAGCGGGACCGCGGACCTGCCCGGCTCGACCGTCGCCTCTCCCGGAAGCTCGAATCGCAGCAGCCCGTCGGTGTCGGACGCGGTGAGCCGTAACCGCTCGGGGACGTTGCCCTGGTTGTCGATCAGCAGCGTCTGCGTGGTACGGCTCCCGCCGCGTGCGGCGCCGGGTTCGAGCGTCATCGTGAGCGACCGGTAGTCGCCCAGGTGCACCGCTCCGACGACGCTCGCCTGCAGGCCTGGGGTGACCTGGGAGTCGGCCAGCACGCCGAAGTTCCACGTGCCCGCGGACGTCGCGGCCTGGCGGGAGGGCGCGAACCTCACGGTGCACACGGCAGGGCGTCCGGGATACACGGTGATGTCGGCCGGGTCGACGCTCGCCCAGGGCGCCGCCGGGCCGGAGACGCGGACCAGGAACCGCTCGACCCGGTTCCCGGTGTTGTGGACGGTGACCTGGGTCTCCGCGATCTGCCCGGGATCGACCGCGAGCGCCGCGTCCGCGAGCTCGATCCGGGCCCCCGGCCGATGCTCCGGCTCCACTCGTTCGTGCCGGGCGGTCCGCGGCTGCGATTCAGATGGCGGCGGGTGCGGAACCGGTGGCGGCGGTTCCTGGGGAGGCTGGTGGTGGGCCGCCGTCCGGTCCCACGGCAGGTACGCGCCGCAGGCGGGGTTGACGCAGAACTGGGTGCCTTCGGCGTTGACCTGGCCGCAGACCGCGCAGGTGACGTTCATTGCAGACTCTCCAACCACGATCGCACCTGGTCCTGGTTGTCGTATGCCCAGGACGCCGCCGCGAGCAGCAGGGCGATGAAGGCGCACCACAGCACCAGCCTTATCAGTCCGCCGAGACAACCGGCCGTCCGCTGCCGTGGGGCGCCCGCGGGGACGTACACGACCTGCGGACGCGGGGGTTCCGGCGGCGGCTCGGGCCGCGGTGGAGAGGGTGCGGGGGCCGGCGCCGGTTGTGGCCGCGGTGCGGCGGGGACCGCGCGGGAGCCGTTCACGACGATCGGCGTGCGGTCGCGCGGGGTCGCGGTGACGGTGAAGCGGTAGGTCCGCCCGTCGTCCTGCCCGCTCACCACGGTCACCCTGACCGGCACGGTCGTGCGCCCCGGCCCGGCGGAGACCGACGCGGGCAGGTCGAGCCGGAGCTCGCCCGAATCGTCGGCGGCGCCCAGCTTCACCACCTCGGACAGGTTGCCTCCGTTGACCAGGATGAGGGAGTGCTCGGTCGTGCCCCGGCCACGCGTGACCTGCGGCCACAACTCGGCGGTGAGCGCGGAGAACGTGCCGACCGTGAGCCAGCCGGTCGCGTCCGCGTGGAGGCCGGCGTTGACCGACGACTCGACGAGGACGCCGAAATCCCACCGGCCGGCACCGGCCGATGAGGAACGGGGCGGGGTGAAGCGCACCGCGCAGGTGGCCTTGGTGCCCGGGTAGACGGCGAGCTCGGCCGGATCCGCCTGCCCCCACACCGCGGCGGGCCCGAACAGCCGCACCTCGAACTGCTCGACGCGGGTCCCGGTGTTGTGGATCGTCACCTGGGTCTCGGCCGTCTGGCCGGGCTCGACGGTCAGGGCCGTCTCCGCGAGCTCGACGCGGACGCCCGCGCGCTGCTCGGCGACGGGCACCCGGCCCGTCTCCGGCTGCCGGGCGCGGTCCCACGGAAGGTAGGCGCCGCACGCCGGGTTCGCGCAGAACTGGGCTCCGCCGACGTTCTGGAAGCCGCACTTGGCGCATGTCGATGTCATGTCACGACCAGCCAGTCATAGGGGATCTTCACGAACGGCCGCTGGGAGTAGAACGGCTCGACCTCGGCGAAGCCGTCGCCCTGGCTCAGCACGCACACGTCGGCCAGGGCTGTGGCGTACAGGCCCGCGTCGTCGCGGTAGCTCGTGGCGTCGGGGGTGAGCAGGACAGCCGACCGTTCTCCGATCAGGTCGTCCTCCAGCCGGGGAGCGGCGGTGCCGACGTTCCCCGGTTCGGTCCTGTCGAGCCCGGCGGCCGCCTTCCGCCGCCCCGTGCCCTTCCCGTCCGGGTCGACCACGAGGTAGTCGAAGGACACCTCAGCGGCCGCGGGCAGGGCGTCGAGGGTCGACGCGATGAAACCGCCGTCCTCCTTGGCGTCGATCCGCACGGCCTGGCCGCCGTCCCGGACGGTCAGAATGATCACACTGTCCGGCGTCGCCGTCTCGACGCCGGGCACCCGCACCCGCTGCTGGCCGGTTCCGATCCGCGAGCTGCCCGCCTGGTACGGCAGGCCTCCGACGGTCCCCTGTGACCGGGTGAGCACGAGGTAGCTGAACCGCAGCCCGTCGGGCGGGGCGTCGGACATCGCCTCCACCCGGAACGACTTCTTCTCCCGCCCCGCCACGCGCAGGGCCGCGGCGGGGAAGTTGCCGCCGGTGCGCGGCCGGGAGTCGGTCACGGTGGTGCCCGACATCGTGATCGCGGTCAGGTCGGGGGTGAGGAAGATCTTCGCGTCGGAGGCGAGGCTCGTCACGGGGACGTCCGCGGCGCCGCCGGACAGCTCGCCCTTGCCGGCGTAGTACGACGGAGGAGGCGGCGGCTTTTTGGGGCTCGGCTTGGGCGTGGCCTTCGTCCCGCCTGCCCGCGCGCTCGGGCTCGCGTCCTTGCCCGTTGCCTTGGCGGGTTCGCTCTCGGAGCCGCCGGGTGCCGCCTCGCCCGCCGCTCCGGCCGGCGCCGCCGGGTCCCCGGTCGACCGCGTCAGCGCCAGCGCCCCGCCGACGAGGGCGGCGGCGACGAGCGGCGCCACGATCAGCGGCCATCGGCCGAACCTCGGCGCGACGATCCGCGTGCCCTCCACGGTCAGGGGCCGCTCGCCGGACGGGGTCACGGTGATCGTGAACGGCACCCGTTTCGGCAGGCCGAAGGTCGCGGGCGTCGCCCCGACCTGGACCGCCACCTCGGTCTTCCCCGGAGCGAGCCGCGCGCTCGCGGGAAGGGCGATGCGCAGTTCGTTCTCCGGGTCGGTGGCACTGAGCCACACGTCCTCGGGCGCGTTGCCCTGGTTGTCCAGCACCAGCACCTGCCGCGTACGGCTCCCGCCCCGGGCGGCGACGGGGGACAGGGCGGCGGTCAGCGCGTGGAACCTCGCGACGGACAGCGTGCCTGGCGCGCTCTGGCGCAGGCCTCCGCTGACCTCGGAGGCCGCCTGCACGGCGAAGTCCCAGACTCCGGCGGGACCTCCGGGGCCGCGCGGCGGCGCGAACGTCACCGTCGACGTGGCGGCGGCGCCCGGATAGACGGTGAGCTCGGCGGGGTCCGCCGTGGCCCAACGGGCGGCCGTGCCGGTGACGGCGAGCGCGAACCGCTCGACCCGCGTTCCGGTGTTGTACACGGTGACCCGTACGCGTGCCTGGCCGCCCGGCTCGACCGCGGCCTCCGCCATGTCCAGCTCCAGGCGCATTCCCGCCTGCCCGGAAGACTGGGGGATGAACGACGTCTGGGGCTGCCGCGTCTCCGGTCGCGGCCGCTCGGTGGGCTGTTCTCCAGGCTGCCGCGGCTCGCCGGGTTGCGGCCCGGCGGACCAGGAGAGATACGCGCCGCAGCCGGGGTTCGAGCAGAACTGGGCTCCGGGTGGATTGGTGGTGCCGCAACTGGCGCAGTTCATTGCCGCTCCGCGCTGACGAGGGAGAGATAGGGCCCGAACTCCCGGTCCAGGCAGAGGCGCCCGAGCTTGCGGTACTCCCGCGCGACGGCGCCGACGACGTCGGCCATGCGGACCGCTTCCCCCGACGTGGCCGCCAGGTAGGCGGCCGTGATCGCGACCGACCGGATGTGCCCGCCCGCGAGCTCGAAGGAGCGCGCGAGGAAATCGAGGTCCACGTCGGGGTCGCGGGGCAGCCGCGCCCCCAGGCACCGGTCCCACAACGTGTGCCGGAGCTCGGGCGAGGGCACAGGGAAGTCCACCACCTGGTCGAGCCGCCGGGTGAACGCCTCGTCGAGATTGGCGCGCAGGTTGGTGGCCAGGATTGCGAGGCCGTCGAAGGTCTCCATGCGCTGCAACAGGTACGCGCTCTCGATGTTGGCGTACCTGTCGTGCGCGTCCCGCACCTCCGACCGCCTGCCGAAGATGGCGTCGGCCTCGTCGAACAGCAGGACGCCGTTCACTCCGGACGCCTCGGCGAAGATCCGCTCCAGGTTCTTCTCGGTCTCGCCGATGTACTTGTCGACGACGGTCGCCAGGTTCACCGTGTAGAGGTCGAGGCCGAGGGAGGCGGCGATGACCTCGGCCGACATGGTCTTGCCCGTGCCGGAGTCGCCGGCGAACAGGGCGGTCACGCCCCGGCCGCGCCCGCCTCCCGGCCGCATCCGCCATTCGCCGAGCACCGTGTCCCGGTGGCGCGCACGCGCGGCGAGCTCGCGCAACTGGGCCGCCACGTCCGCGGGCAGGACGAGGTCGTCCCAGCCCACGGCCGGCTCGATCCTGCGGGCCAGCCGTTCGAGCCCGCCGGCGTTCTGGGCGCGGGCGCCGAGCCGCAGGTGGTCGGCGCGCAGCGGGCTCTCCTCCGCGAGCGCGACGAGGGTGGCGGCCGCCGCGGCCCGGGTGATCTGCTGAGGGCCGAGCGTGAAATGGGCGGTCGCCGCGTCCGGGTCGACGCCCGGCGCGAGCAGCCCGTCGAGTGCGTCGCGCCACAACCGCGCCCGCACCGTGGCGGGCACGGCCTCCACGTCCGCGGGCAGCGGGGGAGTGTCGCTCCAGTGCGGATCGAAAGGGGCCGTGCCGTACAGGATGACGACGACGCACGCGCCCGGCGGCGCGGGAAGCGGCCCGCAGATCGGGCCCAGGACGATTCCGCGCCCGGTGAGCAGCGCCTCCCGGTAGAGCGAGCGGGCGAGGTCGGGGGTGAGGAGCGCGGCGTCCGCGCAGAGCGCCCCGGCGCCCGCGGCGGACAACGCGGCCACGGCGAGCGCACGCCCGCCCCCTCCGGACCGCTCACGCAGGTAGATGAGACGCACTCCGTTCCGTACGGCTCGCGCCAGCCGTTCGGCTCCGGGGAGCGTCACCGCCGCGGGGCCCGTGACATCCGGCGTCGTATCGGTGGCGGGGCTGAGCACCGGCGCCAGCGCGGTGTCGGGACGGTCGTCGCCGAGCAGGTGCGCGACCACCCGGTCCGGCACCCGCAGCGTCCGGGAGAGCAGCGGCCGCTCGGGCTCCTCCACGACCAGCAGCCCGAGGCCGGCCAGCACGTCCAGGCGGGCCCGCGCGTGCGCGGCCGCCTCCGGCATGCCGCAGAGCCGCAGGGCGAGCCCGGCCGTGGCCCGCCGCCGGGTGACGTCGTCGTTGAGATAGCCGTAGAGCTGCTCGTACCGGCTGTCCACGTCGGGCAGCATCGCGGCGAGCAGCAGTTCGACGTCGAGGTGACTGAGGGCGGCCGCCGCGGCGAGGTCGCGGAGCCGGGACCGGCCGCCCGCCTCCTCGGTCCGGTCCGCGGCGGCCTCCACGTCGGCGAGCCCCGGATCGCCGTCCCCGATGGGCAGCCGCCTGGAACGCAGAACCTCGTCGACGACCCGGTCGGAGAGGTAGAGGCCGCGGAAGGGGTCGTCCGGGAGTGGATCGCGGGCGCGGAACGCCGCGACGGCTCCGCGGACCCGCCGCTCGAAGAGACCAAGCCGCCCGAACAGGTGCGTCACGCTGGGATCGGTCACTGTCGCCGCTTCCGTTTCGTCGTCTCGGACGGCGTCGCCGCGTCCTCGGGTGTTCCACGGGGAGGCTGAACGAGGCGCTCCTCCGGCCTGTGGTCCGCGGGTTCGCGGCCCTTCGGCGGACGGCCCTTCGTGTGGCGGGACATCGCGATGCGGGTCTGCCTGTTCACGACGCGGGTGACCAGGTTCTCCGTGACCAGTGGGGCGGCGGGCTCGGGCGGCGCGGCCGGGACGGGCACGCTGACCACCACGTCCAGCGAGGGCTTCAGCTCACCGCCCAGCGCCGTCCAGACGTCGGCGAAGGCGCGGTCCTCCGGAGGCGGCGACGCCACGGTCATCGGGACGGGGAGTCCCAGCTCGGCCAGGGAGCCGGTGAGCCGCGACGGCGGGATCATCTCGTTCGCGAGCAGGACGACGAGCATCGACGAGAGCAGCCGGTGCTCGTCCTCGGGCCGCTGTGTCCACGCGGTGACGAGGTAGGACAACTTCATGTGGCGAGGCGGCCGGTGCCGCGCCGCGATCCGGCCGCCGGCGTCGTATTCCGGGATCCGGCCCAGCTCACGTCTGCGCAGGTCCTCACGGATGTCGTAGAGATACATGTTGACGGTGGGGGTGTTGCGCCGGGCCGCCCACTCCTTCGTCGGAGCCTCGAGCAGGACCTCGATCCCGCTGCCGGCCAGCGCGTTCTCGCGGATCAGGCTCCGCAGAGCCTCGTCGATTTCGTGGATCACAGGAGGCCGTTCCGGAGGGCGTAGGCCACCGCGTGCGAGCGGTTGCGCAGGTTGAGCCGCGTCGTGACGTCGTGCATGACGCTTTTGACGGTGCGCTGGGAGTAGCAGAGCCGGGCCGCGATTTCGGCGGTGTCGTAACCGTCCGCGACCAGGCGCAGCACCTGCACCTCCCGGTCGGCGAGGCCGGTGAACGACAGCCCGCGCGGGCCGAGCACGTCGCGCTGGAGGCTGCCCACCTGGGAGAGCAGCCGGCCCAGCAGGTCGGGCGGGAGCGAGCCCTCTCCCTTGGCCGCGGCCTCGATGATGGACAGGAGCCGGTCGGGTGTGGCCTCCGCCCGGCGGACCAGCCCGGCCACCCCGATCTCCATGACCGCGATCAGCCCGGCGTCGTCGACGTGCCGGGAGATCACGAGGATACGCAGGTCCGGGCGGCAACGCAGGGCCTTCAACGACCGCAGCAACTCCTCGTCGACCGTGTCGCCGACGACGAGGGCGACCCGTGCCTCGTCCTGGCCCACCAGCCGGACCTCCGGGCGCTGGCGCAGTTGACTGGTCACCCCGGCTCGGAGGATGGGGTCGTGAGCCTGGACGTACACCGCGATGCGATTCACGCGGTCAGTATGCGAAGCAGGTCCTAACGTGCGGTCAACGTGCACCTAACGCCGCCTCTTCGGGCGTGCAGCCGTGCACCCCAAGAGGCGGCGTCCTCGTCACCGGTGGGAGAGCACCCAGGCGGCGAAGGCCTCGACCCCGTCGACGACCCTTTCGAAGCGCGGGGAGTGGAACAGGTCGAACGCGTGCTGCGCGCCGGGCAACTCCGCGTAGACGACCGGAGAGGACGAGGTGCTCCGCAGCTTCCCGGCGAAGAGCCGCGCGCCTTCGACGGGCGCGATCGAGTCCCGGTCGCCGTGGGCGATGAAGAACGGCGGCGCGTCCTGCCTGATGTAGTCCACAGGGGAGGATTCCGGGCCCTGGTCGTAGTAGTTCCCGTACCAGCCGTTCAGGGAGACGACGGCGGTGACCGAGGTGTCCGCGTCCTCGAATCCCGGCTGGAAGGCGGGGTCGTTGGGGGTGAGAGCGGCGATCGAGGCGAGGTGGCCTCCGGCGGAGCTGCCCGACACGAAGATCGCCGACGGGTCGGCGCCGTATTCGTGTGCGTGCTCCCGCGCCCAGGCGATCACCTTCTTGAGGTCGACCAGGTGGTCGGGGAAGTGCGCCGACGGCCTGAGGCGGTAGTTCGCGCTGATGCACACCCACCCTCGGCGCGCGAGCCGGTGGATGAGGGGAAGCGACTGGCTGTTCTTCCTGCCGCTGTAGAACCCGCCCCCGTGCAGATGGATCAGCACGGGACCACCAGAGGGGTGGGAACGGTGACGGTAGACGTCGAGGAGATTGCGCCGGCCCGCGTCGCCGTAGCTGATGTTCGCCTGCCGCTCGACGTCGCGGGGGCGGAACGCGACCGGCAGGAAGAGGATGCGGAGAAGCGGGAGCCGGCGGTGCCGATCGACGTCGGCGGCGCGCCACCCGCTGCCGAGGCCCTCGGTCAGGGCGTGGTCGACGGCCGTGCCCGCCCGTAGCCCCAGCCGGACGACGACCGCCAGCCCACCGGCCACGACGACGGCCGGCCACGCGCCCAGTGCGTCGATGGAGCCCTGGCCGAGTGCCAGCGCCGTCGAGGCCAGGATCCAGTAGAGGACGACGAAGGGCAGCTCGTTGATCACGATGCCGATTCGGAAGCTCAGGTAGGCGAGCGACCACGGCCTGTTGACCGGTCGCAGGGCGACCACCAGACAGATCGCGGTGAGAGCGATGGCGATCAGGTAACCGATGGGGGGAGTCATGTGGACAGCGTCGCCGCCACGGCACGGCGACGCATCGGGCGTGCGGTCATCCCGAGTTCGACCGAGGTGACGCCCGCCTACGACTTTGGTCGGGGGCGGGCGACGCGGTCCCTCGTCGTGGCCGGTCGTGAAGGGCCCGCCATGCCCCACACCAGCGAGGGCGCTCGCGTATGCCTGCGTGCAGAGGCAGCACGGTCAATGCTCAGGGTCGAGTCGGCCGAAGGACACCAGGGTGCGCATGCTCTGTAGGGTGACGATGCCTCGCCATTCGAGAAGTGACGCCTGGCTGGGGGGCTCCCACGCGATCGGCCATCCGCCGTCGGCTTGTTGGTCGCGCTCCATACGGTCGAGATGCGCCTGAATGACATCGTCGGCGAACAGGCCGCGCCACAGGCTGTCGGCAAAAGGCGCGACGCTGAGCGGCGACAGCCCGTAGCTGGTGTCGTCCGGGTCCAACCGGAACCAGGATGCGTCGAGGAGGCTTTCGCGCACCTTGGCCGCCACCGAACTGGCGCGTTCGCGCTCCGGGGTGTGCTCCAAGAAGACCAGGACCTCGTTCAAGGCATGAGCGTCAGTGGGCAGGTCCGCCTTGTCGAGTTGTTCCCAGCAATACCCCGCTGCCGCGGGGATCCAGGGGTGGTTCACGCGTAGTCGGTAGAGCAGGCCGACGATCCCTGCGGTCGGGTTGAGACCCGGCTGATAGGTCCACTCCGTCCAATGCGCTGCCCTCGGGTACGCCTCGATCACCGGGAAGGCGAGCGGAACGGCTGCACCGCAGCCCATGTCGGCGGCGACCTTGGCGAGATACTCGCACGCACCGCGGACCAGGGGCGGATCGACGGTCTGAGCCGCGGCCATCGTCTGAAGGGCGACCTCGACGTCGATGGGCAAGCTGGCAGGACAGCGCTTGTCGGGCTCAAGTCCATGGCCGAACCCGCCGTCGTCGTTGGCGTAACCTCTCAGGACGTCGACGACCCCGTTGCCGGGAGCGCCCTCGAAGCAGGTGGCGAACAGGCGCTGCTCCAGGAGCCTGCCCTGGCGCAAAAGGAACTCCCGTCCAGCGGCGAATCGCTCATTCATGACGGCGATGGTATGGGTGGGTCAGGTGGCCGTCTTGAACAAATCGGACGTGAGCCGCACCCGGCTGCGCCCCACCTAGTGCCGTGGCTCTCCGGCCATACACTCGGGCACTGTGGCGATCGACACGTCGGGCGAGCTGTGGCGCGGTGAGGGCTTCGAGGATCTCGCAGAGTTCATCCGCGAATGCCAACCGGGTGGCTATGCCGTTGAGCGTGTGCGTGAGGCAGTGTGCGCGGGATGTACTGGAAAGTCCTTCCACGTTCTGGCCGATGACGTTGAAGGATGCGTGCAACGGGTCTGCGTCGTGTGTGGGGACGCTTTTTACATCGCTGACAGCGCTGAGTACGAGGATGACGCCGACCTCGGTGAGTGCGCCTGCCCATGCGGAGGAGAGGAGTTCGGTGTAGCGGTCGGGTTCGCGTTCCGCGGCGACGGTGAGGTGCGCTGGGTCAGCGTCGGCCTGCGGTGCCTGAAAGACGGGGGCCTGGGCGTATACGCGGACTGGAAGATCGACTACGGCCCCACTGCTCACCTGTTGGAGATGGCCTGATCTTGCCGGCGGTGAGCATGCAAGCTTGATGGAGACTTGTCACCGAGAGCTCGTCCTGACTCTGACGTGGTCATCGCATGAAAGGAACCTCGTAGGCAGGTGGCCGACCGTTCATCAAATTGGTCAGGTCGTCATCGGTGAGGCTGGGTTCGAAGGCGTTGCCTGCGTGCTGTGGGTCCCAGCCACGCTCGTGAGCTGCACGTATGGCCGCTGCCACAAGCGCTGGACGTACGGCCATCGTTCGTTCCCCGAGCCATGCATCCGGCCGAGAGCAAGGAAGTGACACGAGGAGAACACGACCCGGCGGATCGACCAGCTCAACCGCGAAGGTCAGCGGGCCCCAGCTGTTTCCCTGGCAGTACGTCGGCTTGTGACGGACCCTCCAGCGGTAGGCGATGTCGTCGACAGTGATGAGGCGTGAGCCCTTCTTGGGAATGGCCATGACTGGGCTTCCTGTTCTCCCTGTTCCACCGGGCACCGAATCCACCGGCAAGCGGTGCGAAACGAGCGAGAGCGTAACCCCGCTCTGCCGGATGATCGACTCGTTTTCGCCGGTGTCCTGATCGGGCCGTCGTGTAGTGAGCTGTTCGGCTAAGGCCTGGCCGGGACGATGACAGACTTCAGGTCTCGATGTAGCCGCGGCCCCACTTCGTCGGGCCTCACCACCGGGCGGATCGGCTGACGGGCGGGTATCAGGGGTGGTAGCCGCGGCCGCCGGGCTGGGTCTCCCGCCATTCGTCGTAGAAGCCGTACCCGAGCGCGAAGACGGGCAGGAACGAGACGGCGACGATCGCGATGACGCCCAGGAGCGCGAGGACCCATGCCCGGCGACGGGTCGCGGCCCGGCGAGAGTGCGACCACAACACGGCCGCCGCCGGGTACCCGATGAGTGGGGGGAGGCCCATCGCCATCAGTCCGGACCAGGCCCCGTCATCGCCCTGAGAAATCTGTCCCACGAAGACCACGATGACGAACACCGCCCAGGGCAGCGTGATCAGCCCCACGGGCACCGCCACGCAGGCCAGCAGTGCCGCAGGCAGACGAAGACCGAAGGATCGGCGTGCCCCCGTTTCGAGATCCGCGCTCATCGTGCCTGCACGGACGCGCACGCCCCGCACCGGGACCTCGTGGACGACGGCGCAGCCATGCCCAGCCCGGCCTCGAGATCCGTCCGGCAGGCCCGCGTCAACCGTCCAAGATTCATACCGGTGAGACTACGGCCCGCGTCGGGCGTCCCGGGCGCGGCCGCATCTGGAATTCCCGCAGCGCGCAGCGGGCCGGGCGTCCCCTGGTGAAGCCGCCCGACCATCGACGCCGACAGGCGCATTTCGCGATGGACGGCGTGGTCGAGAGGTTTCCGCACGCGAGCCGTGACGATCGGAGCGGCAAATGAACATGGAGAAGGTGGACGTCACCGGTCTCGAAGACGACGGTGTGGCATGGACGTCGCTCGCCACCCTGTACCTGTCACGTTCTGGGGGCCAGGTGGTCCTGTGCTGATCAGGCGACCGGCTCCGCGAGGGGGAACGGCTCGGCCGAACGCCAGGGGCGCAGCCACAGTTCGTCCTCACGCCGGATCGGCTCCCCGCAGTGGTCACAGATGTCGCTGGGCGCGGTGGCGTGGTCGCAGGCCCGGTGGATCACCTGCATCGGAGCGGACGGCTCGCCCGGCTTCGTGTGCTCCTGCCCCCAGGCCGCCAGAGCGTGCAGCACGGGAAGCACGTCGGCCCCGGCGGCGGTGAGGCGGTACTCGTGACGGGGCCGCCCGCCGTCGCGGTACGGCACGCGAGCGAGCAGGCCCGCGTCGACCATCCGGGCGAGCCTGTTGGAAAGGATGTTGTCGGCGATGCCCAGTTCGGAGCGGAACGCGTCGAACCGGGTCGTCCCCAGGTTGGCATTGCGCAGTATCAGTAACGTCCACCGTTCGCCCAGCAGGCCCACCGCTCGCCCGATCGGGCAGGGGGCGGACACCTGTTCACGGGTTGTCACGTCGGCCTCCATGAGAGTGCCAAGCTATCTTGCCCCGGCTCGAGTCTAAGGCGTAGGGTCGGCGGTATCGAGGGCTTGCATATTGCAAGTTATGAGGTGAGACGGTTAGTCGTCACGTGCAAGATCCTCGCGGACCGCCCTGCCGCGGCAGCGCCGATGGAACGGAGGCGGGCCCCGAAAGGAGGCGGTCATGGCCGTGCTCGCCGATTACCAGCGCGAAATCTACTTCCGCGGGCTCGACGGCGTGCTGCCCGCCCTGCCCACCGACCTCGACGCCCTGGAGCGGACGGCGGAGAGGCGGCTCGAGCCCCGGGCGTTCGCCTACGTCGCCGGGGCCGCGGGCACGGAATCCACCGCTCGCGCCAATCGTGCGGCCTTCGAGCGGCGCCGCATCATCCCGAGGATG
Organism: Planotetraspora phitsanulokensis; assembly: GCF_016863295.1. Lineage (GTDB taxonomy): Bacteria > Actinomycetota > Actinomycetes > Streptosporangiales > Streptosporangiaceae > Planotetraspora > Planotetraspora phitsanulokensis. The sequence goes on along the minus strand of NZ_BOOP01000004.1, from coordinate 105,884 downwards.
CTGAGCGGCGTCTCGGAACCCGACACGTCGCTGGAGTTGTTCGGTGAGCGGATGGCCGCACCGGTTCTGCTCGCACCGGTGGGCGTTCTGACGATCATGCACCCCGACGGCGAGCTCGCCGTCGCCCGCGCGGCGACCGGCCTCGGGACGACCATGGTGCTGAGCACGGCCGCCGCGCACTCGATGGAGCAGGTGGCGGAGGCGAGCGCGGGCGGTCCCCGGTGGTACCAGTTGTACTGGCCGAAGGATCGCGACCTGGCCGAGAGCTTCCTCGACCGGGCGCGGGCGGCCGGATACCGCGCCCTGGTCGTCACGTTAGACAATCACACGCTCGCATGGCGTCCGCGCGACCTGGACCAGGCCTATCTCCCCTTCCTGCGCGGCGTCGGGATCGCCAACTACGTCACCGACCCAGTCTTCCAGAAGGCGGTCGGCTCTCCGATCGGTGACCACAACCTGCGCGAGGCCGCCCTCGCCTGGACGGAGATCTTCGGCGACGCCTCGCTGAGCTGGAAGGACCTTCCGTTCCTGCGGGACCACTGGAACGGGCCGATCATCCTGAAGGGCATCCTGCACGCCGACGACGCCCGGCGCGCCGCCGACGCCGGAATGGACGGCGTCGTCGTCTCCAACCACGGCGGACGGCAGGCCGACGGCGCGATCGCCTCGCTGGATGCCCTTCCCACGGTCGCGGCGGCCGTCGGGGATCGGGTCGGCGTCCTGTTCGACAGCGGGGTCCGCACCGGGTCCGATGTGATCAAGGCGCTGGCTCTGGGAGCCCGGGCCGTCCTGCTCGGCCGTCCCTACGTCTACGGGCTCGGGCTCGCCGGTGAGGCGGGAGTCCGGCACGTGATCCGCAGCCTGCTGGCCGACCTGGAGATCACGATGATGGTGTGCGGTATCCCGGCGATCGGCGAGATCACCTCGGAGACGCTCACCTCGTGATCCGTCACGCCGCCTCGGCGGCCTCGCCCAGCTGCATGAGGACGGGATAGCGGTGCTGTTCGGCGAGGAAGTGGCCGGCGCCGACAATGAGCACGATCGGCCATTCGACGATCTCCATGACGCCGAGCAGGCCCAGAACCGCGTAGAACACGAGCCGGTCGGGCGGCGGGACGGTCACGGCCCCGACCAGCGGCAGGGTGACCCGTTGCGGCTCGTCGAGCCGCTGGCGGACCGTGGCGACGACGTGCGATCGGTTGGCCATGGCGTCCTCCTGAGGCGTGTAGAGCACGAGTCGAACGGCGGCGGTGAATCACGTCGTATGCCCGCGATGCCCGGCCCGGCGTCTCCGGTAACGCCAGTTGACGAGCACTTTGCCGCGATGACGGTGATCGCCGTCTCGACGTCACCGTGGGCCACGTGCGCAGGTTCCTCGGCGAAGGATGGCGGTGAGAGGGTCCCGCCGCCCGGTGGACCTGCGGGCGGCATCGCCCTCCCTGGAGAAAGGGCGATGCCGCGGCCCGCGCGACCCGGAATACCCGCGCGAACCGGAACAGGGTCAGCTCTCCGGCATCAGGACGGTGTCGATGATGTAGACGGTGGCGTTCCTGGTCGGGACGTCGCCGCAGACGACGTTGGCGCCGCCCGCCGTGAACGTCTCGCCCGAGCCCGTCGTGGTCACCTTGGCGCCCTCCAGCGTGGTGAACGAGCCGTTCTCCAGGTCGGCCGGGGTCTTGCGGCCGGGCACCACGTGGTAGGTGAGGATGTTCGTGAGCGTCTTCTTGTCGGCCAGCACCTTGTCCAGCGTGTTCTTGGGGATCTTGGCGAAGGCGTCGTTGGTCGGCGCGAAGACGGTGATGTCCTCGGCGGAGTTGAGCGTGTCGACCAGCCCGGCCTTCTTCACCGCTGTGACCAGCGTGGACAGGACGGGGTTGTTGGACGCGGCCGTCGCCACCGGGTCGTCGGCCATCCCGCTGAAGCTGCCCTCGCCCGAGGTCGGCACGGCCGAGCAGGCCGTGCCGAACGGCATGGCCGCGGCCGGAGCCTGGGACACGGGCGCCTGGGTGGCCGGGGCGGCGGGGGACGCCGGGGTCGTCTCCGCGTCGCCGCCGCACGCGGCGGACAGGCACAGGGCGCCGGCGAGGACGGGCAGGGCGAGCAGGGTCTTCCTCATGCTGATCTTCCTTCTGATCGGTCGGACAGATGGCGGGAATGGTCATAAGACGGTCACGAGGACCGAGTGCCGTCCGGTCGCGCCCTCGGGGAACGGCGGCGTCCGCTGCGACGGCTGGACCTGGCCGGTCGCGTCGATGGCGCGGACTTCCAGGTGGTGGTCGCCGGGAGTGGCCGACCAGTCCAGGTGCCACTGCCGCCAGGTGTCGGGGGTCGGCGACGGAGCGAGCCGGGCCCGCGTCCACGGCCCCTCGTCGACGCGCACCTCGACCGCGGCCACGCCGCGGTGCTGGGCCCAGGCGGTCCCGGCGACGGTCGTACGGCCGGCCGGGATGCGGGCGAACGGCTTGGGCACCTCGATGCGGGAGGCGGTCTTGATCGGGGCGCTCTCGGCCCAGCCGCGGCGGGTCCAGTAGGCCTGCTCGTCGGCGAAGCGCGTGAGCTTGATCTCGGTCACCCATTTGGTCGCCGAGACGTAGCCGTACAGGCCTGGGACGATCATGCGGGCGGGGAAGCCGTGCGCGGCGGGGAGCACCTCGCCGTTCATGCCGACGGCGAGCAGCGCGTCGCGGCCGTCCAGGACGGCCTCCACGGGAGTGCCGCAGGTCCACCCGTCGGCGGAGCGCGAGAGGATCTGATCGGCTTCGGACCGTACGCCAGCCTCTCGGAGCAACCGGGCCAGATCGATGCCGAGCCACCGCGCATGCCCGGTGTACGGGCCGCCGACCTCGTTCGACACGCAGGTGAGCGTGATGTCCCGCTCGACCAGTGGCCGCGAGAGTACCTGGTCGAAGGTCAGCTCCACGGGCCGGTCGACGAGCCCGTGGACGCGCAACCGCCAGTCCCGGTACGGCACGCGCGGGACGACCAGGGCGGTGTCGACCCGGTAGAAGCTCCTGTTCGGCGTCGTGAAGGAGCTCAGTCCGGGCAGACGCAGGTCGCTGCCCGAAGGCAACGGCGGCGCGGGGTCAGAGGGAAGGGGCAGGGCGAGACCCCCACCGCCGGCGGCGGCGTCGCGTGCACCGTTCACCATGCGCCCGGTCGCGGCGCTGATTGCTGCGAAGCCCAGCACCGCGACTCCCGTCCGCAGCAGTGCCCTTCTGTCGGTACGCGGCGCCTCTGCCGGCGCCGGGAGGCCAGGGCGCGGTGGGCGCGGTCGGCGCGCCCGGCGCAGCACGTGAAGGGCGAAAGCGCCGGTGACGGCCGCCACCAGGGACGGCAGCGCGTCGGCGGGCACCGCGCCGGGGCGCGACAGCGCCGCCACGGTGGCGAGTGCGCCGAGCGTCATCAGCCCCCCGGCCGCGAGGCGGGGCCGGCGGGTCGACAGGAGACCGGCGGCGATCGCGCACGCGGCCACCGCGGCCACCAGGCCGAGCAGCAGGACGGTCTTGTCATCGGCCCCGAACGTCCGGATCGCGAAATCCTTGAGCCATTCGGGGGTGAGGTCGATGAACGCCGAACCCACAGCGAGAAGGGGGCTCGCCTGCGGCCGGAGCGGCGCGGCGGCCAGTTCCGCCGCGCCGAGGGCCGCCGCCGCCGACAGCAGGCCGGAGACGGCCGCCGCGATCGGGGAGTGAACCCGTTTCTCAGCTGTCACATGAGGGCTTCGGAGCCCTCACGCATTCGGATTGGTCTGTCGCGGAGCGGAGTCAGGCGCTCAGGCCTGGGGCAGGTCGAGCAGGAGGAGCGGCTGGGTGGTGGGCTGCTCCGAGCCTCCCGCGGGCTCGACGGTCACTCCCACCGTGGTGGCTCCGTCCACCGTCGCGGACACCACGGGAGAGATGTGGCCGGTGCCGTCCGGGCGGAGGAGGCCCGCCGAGCGGGCTCCCTCCGGGCCGATCTGCCAGAGCTGGTAGGTGCGGCTGTCCGGCAGAGAGGCCAGCCCCGAGGCGACGAACACCATCTTGCCCTGGGACCGGGACACCACCACGGTGCCGCCCGCGGCTCCCGACGGAGCCGTGGCCGACCGCACGTCCGGCGCCGCGAGCACGGCGGTCACCTCGCGGTCGGTCGCGCGCAGCTCGTCGAGCCCGGCCTGGGTCCTGACCGCGACGACCCCCAGCAGGACCGCGGCCGCGACCGCCGTCGCGGTGAGCGCGGCCGCGAGCCGGGGCCGCCAGCGGAGCCACCCGGCCAGGGGGCTTCGCCGCTCCGCCGAGGAGCGGGACTCCCGGATACTCGGCGACGGCGCGACCAGTGGGGGCAGCTGACGGACCTGACCGATCTCCGCCATGATCCGATCACGCAGCGCGGGCGGGGGCTCGACGGCCGCGGCCAGCCCGAGCCGCGTGGCCGTCTCGGCGAGTCCGCGCACCTCCTGCGCGCACTCGGCGCACCCCGACAGGTGTTCCTCGAACAGACGCAGCTCGCCGTCGTCGTCGATGGCGTGCAGGGCGTAGGCCCCGGCCAGCGCGTGCACGTCGGATCCTCTGACGCTCACCGCTCCACCCCCAGGCAGTCGCGCAGGCGGATCAGCCCGTCTCGCATCCGTGTCTTCACCGTCGCCAGCGGAACCTTCAACAGCTCGGAGACCTCCCGGTAGGAGTATCCACCGTAATAGGCGAAAGTAACCGATTCACGCTGAAGATCCGTCAATCCTCCCAGGCAGCGCCGGAGCCGTTCCTGCTCCAAGCGGGCGGCCACCGACTCGGCCACCTCGTCGAACGGCCGGTGCACGTCCATCCGCGCCACGCGGGTCTCCCGGTCGGCCCCCGCCTGAGCCGAACGGACGCGATCGATGGCGCGGCGATGGGCGATGGTCATCACCCACGCCATCGCCGAGCCCCGCTCCGGGTCGTAACGGGCCGCGGCGCGCCACACCTCCACCAGGGCCTCCTGCGTGACCTCCTCGCTCTGCGCCCGGTCACGGACGACGCGCAGCACCATGCCGAAGACGGGTCCCGCGACCAGCGCGTACACCTGCTCGAAGGCGTCCCGGTCACCCCGCGCCACCCAGCGCAGGAGGTCTTCCAGCTCAGGCGGGGCGGCATGCGGCCGACCCTCCGGCGGCGCCTCATCCTCCGGCCTCATGCGAACTCCCTCGCGGCGTCGAGTGACCCGATCAAATCACCGGACAGAACCTGCCGACCAGACTTCGGAGCCGAACGGCCGTCGGATTGGTCCCATTAGTGCGGCGCATGAACGACGGCCGGATGCACGACGCCGCCCTTCCCGAACGGGAGAGGGCGGCGTCGCGGCCGCGGTCCGCAGGCAGGGGAGGTGCCTGGGGCGGTCGAGGGGGACGCACCTGTCCCCGGCGACCGGCGTGGCGGCTCAGTGGTGGTCGTGACCGTGTCCGCCGTGGTCGTGGCCGTGGTCGTCCTTGCGACCCCAGGGCCCGGTGATGGCGAAGACGTAACCGGGCGACTGGATGTTGGCGAACAGGATCTGTCCGTCGTGGCTGAACGTGGGGCCGGTGAACTCGCTGTCGTTGAGCTCGTTGCGAGCCAGCGCGTACGGCTTGCCGCCCTCGGTGACGCCGACCAGGTGGGACAGGCCCTCGCCGTCCTCGGCCAGGATGACGCCGCCGTACGGCGAGACGGTGATGTTGTCCGGCCCGTCGTAGTTGGTGTCCGCCTCCGGGTCCGGGTTCACACCGAAGATCGTCTTGAGCGTGATCGTCTCGGAGTCGGGGTCGTAGAACCAGACCTGGCCGTCGTGCTCGTTGCGGCTGCCGTCGTCATGGCGGGCGTAGCTGGCGACGAAGTAGGCGCCGCCGTCGCCCCACCAGGCGCCTTCGAGCTTGCGGCTGCGGGTGATCTGGTCATCGGTGAACTGCTTGCGCACCGAGACGGTCTTGGCGTCGCGGTCGGGGACGTCGACCCAGGTGACCTTGTAGCGCGTGCCCGGGGTGGTGGCCTCCGACAGGTCGCCGATGTGCTTGCCGCCCTTGGAGCACTTCATGGCCTGCAGCTTGCCCGCGGTGTCGCCGCCCTTGCCGAGCGCGAGCTCTCGCAGTTCGCCCTTGCGGCCGTGGAAGTGCTTGGGGGGCAGCCAGCGGAAGTACAGCCCGTTCGGGCTACCGGCGTCCTCGGTGAGGTAGATCGCGGAGGTGTGGGGGTCGACCGCGACCGCCTCGTGGGCGTACCGGCCGAGGAACTTCAGCGGGACCGGGTTCTGGTTGGCCTTGCGGTCGAACGGGTCGACCTCGAAGACGTACCCGTGGTCCTTCTGGAAGACGCCGCCGGCGCGCTGCTCGGTCTCCTCGCAGGTGAGCCAGGTGCCCCACGGCGTGATGCCGCCCGCGCAGTTGTTGTGGGTGCCGGCCACGCTGACGTACTCGCGGACCCGGTTCCCGTGCTTGTCGACCTCGATGTTGGTGGTGCCGCCCTGGGCGCCCGGGTCGTAGGTCAGTCCCGCGAGAGGCGGCACGCCGTACGGCTCGCCCCCGCCGATCTCGTGGTTGTTCACCAGGACGAAGCCCTTGGGCCCGCGGAAGCAGCCGGTGCCGTCGGCGTCGCTGGGCGTGGGGTGGCCCGTCTCGAGGAGGGTCTTGCCCGCCTCGGCGACGATCTTGTAGGAGAAGCCCCGGGGGAGCGAGAGAAGGCCCTTCGGGTCCAGGACGACGGGCCCGTAGCCGACGGTCCTGCCCGCGCCCGCCTGGGCGGCCTGCGCCGCCGTGGGGCCGGCGATCGCCTCGATGCTGCCGACGATGGCGATGCCCAGACCGCCGACCGCGCCGGAACGGAGAAGGTTTCGACGGGAAATGGGAGAGTTCACAAGTGCACCTTTCTGGACATAAAAGTTCAGATAGTGGATGCAGATAATGAAACCCAATTCCGTCTGACTTAACGGTTACTTCCGTATTTAGTACGCGAAGGTGAACGGGCGGCCAACGATCGGCCACGTCGGGGTTCCGGCCGGGGCCGGATTCCCGGCGCGTGAGGATGCGGTTCCCGGAACGCCGTCTTTCTGAACTGCGGAAAGTTCCCCGACATGGCACACAGCGGCGCCTATTTCAGGACATGGATGGTTCGCGGGGGAAACGGAGTCCGGTGCCGGGCTAGTGTGGCGGATTCGCTCTGCCGTCGAACTCCGCGCGCGCCTCATCGATCGCCGAGATGTTCTGAAGACTCCATCGGATCAGAGACTGCTCGGCGACGAGGTCGCCCCGCTTGTGCGGGCCGAACACAACGGCCGGGATGACTGGCCGATGAGCCGCCTGTCGCGGGGGAACCTCCCGACTTTCTGCAGGCGAGGCCCTTCTCGCTGGCGCGCGCGGACGGGCCCGACCGCTCCGCCGGTGTCCTCGCCCGGCCGATGTCCTCGGCCGGGCGAGTGTCCCTCGGCCGGGGTGTCCTGCGTCAGTCGGCGTCGCGGGCCTCGTCGGCCGCGAGGTTGGCGAGGGCCTCGTCGAGATCCTCGTCCAGGGGGTCGTCGAGTTCGGCGTCCCGGTCCGTGTCCTCGTCGGTGAGATGCACGGCCGCCTCCTCGGCGCTCGCCGCACCGGCGTCGACGCCGACGTCACGGCCCAGGAGCGCGCCGGAACGATCGCCGTCCTCTCCGATCAGCCGTCCGCTGCGCGCCTCCGCCTCGTCCCAGCGCCCGGCGAGCATGGCCGGGTCGGGTTCGGGCTCCTCCTCAGCCAGCAGCTGGTCGAGCGACTCGCCCTCCTCGGCCTCGGCGGCCGTCGTGCCGTAGCGCTGGCCGGCCGACCAGCGCTCGGCGGCGGTCAGGCCGGTGTCGAGTGGGTCGTCGTCGAGGTCGTCGGTCAGCAAGGAGTCCGAGGGCTCGAGGACGCCGTCGTCCTCCAGAATGTCCTCCTGGAAATCCTCGTCGAAGTCGTCGTCTCGGTCGGCCATCGGGAAGCCCCCTCCGCGGTGATGATCGGTGTGACCCTGGGTCGGTGGCGGCCGATCATGTCAAAGTCGCCTGCGCGCCGCCAGACGTCGTCCGCGCCGGCGCGCTTTCCTATCGTCTCGCAAGATAGTGCCGCCCCCGTCTGGGCCGACCGGCAGGTGCCGCTCTGCGGGCACTGCCCACCCCGCAGGCGCCACCCTGCAGGCGCCGTCCTGCCTGTCGGCGCCGCCCCGCCGTGCGGGAGAGGGAGAGGGCGCCGCCATGGCCGCGGCGTCCGGCCGGCCCGTTCCGATCACGGGTGGCGGAGTGTCTTCGCCGAGCTGTGGGGGAACCGGGGCTGGCCCGTGCCGTGCCGTACCGCCTCTGGGAGCTCGGGCGATCATAGGATTGCGCCGCAGGTCAGGGCAGGTTCTACGGAGGAGGGGCGGGCCCGATGATGGCGAAGCCGCGGATCCTGGTGACCGGAGCGGGCGGCGGTGCCGGAGGTGGCGGCGTCGGCCGCATGGTCGTCGAGACGCTCTGCCGACAGGGCGTCCCGGTGCGCGCGATGGTGCACCACGACGACGAGCGCGCCGGCCATCTGCGCTCCATCGGCGCGGACGTGGTGGTGGGCGACCTCACACGGCCCGACCACGTCGCCGAGGCGCTCGACGGCATCACCCGGATGTTCTTCAGCCTGAGCGTGTCCTCCTCCTACCTGGAGGCGACGGCGACCGTCGCCACCGTGGCCCGCGCGCGGGGCGGCCTCGAGGCGCTGGTGAACATCTCCCAGATGACGGTGTCCCAGATGACCGCGGTGAGCACCGAGGAGTCCAGCCAGCAGCGGTTGCACTGGCTCTCCGAGCAGGTGCTGGAGTGGTCCGGGCTCCCCGTCGTGTACGTCCGGCCCACGGCGTTCCTGGACAACGTGCTGTTCACGAGCCTGGTCGCGCGGCCGGTCGCGCAGAGCGGGACGCTTCCGCTGCCCTTCGGCGAGGGCCGCACGTCTCCGGTCGCCGCCGCCGACGTCGCCCGCGTGGTCCTGGCCGTCCTGGACGATCCTGACCGTTACATCGGCCAGGTGCTCGAGCTGACCGGGCCGCGGTCGCAGGACATGAACGGCATCGCCGCCGAGTACTCCCGCGCGCTCGGCAAACCCGTCACCTATGTGGACGTGCCCCCCGACGTCTGGGCGCAGCGGCTGGCGGCCCATCCGGAGTTGCCGCCCCACGTGACTCAGCACCTCATCACGATGGCCCGGCTGCATCGCGAGAACCGGTACGACCGGTCGACCGGGACCGTGGAGGAGGTCACGGGGACGCCCGCCCAGTCCGTGGAGCGGTTCGTCGTGGAACACGCCCATCTGTTCGTCGGGCCGGAAGGCCCGCGGAATGCACACTGAGCCACTCGACGGGCCGATACGCCGGCACGTGCGGGTGGAGGGCGTCGTCCAGGGCGTCGGCTTCCGGCCCTTCGTGTACGGCCTGGCCACCCGGCTCGGCCTGGCCGGACGAGTGGGGAACGACGCGGGCGGCGTGTTCGTGGAGGTCGAGGGGACACCGGCCGGGATCGCCGCGTTCCTGGCCGCCCTCGAACGCGACGCCCCTCCGCTCGCCGAGATCGAACGGGTCACCGTCAGGTCCGGCGAGCCCGACGGCGGCGGTGAGTTCACGATCGTGGGCAGCGACGGTTCGGGGCCGCGGCAGGCCCTCGTCTCCCCTGACTCCGCGACCTGCGGCGACTGCCTGACCGAGCTCGCCGATCCCGCCGACCGCCGGTTCGGCTATCCGTTCATCAACTGCACCAACTGCGGGCCGCGGTTCACGATCGTGCGCGACGTGCCGTACGACCGCCCGAACACGACGATGGCGGCCTTCCCGATGTGCGCTGCCTGCGCGGCGGAGTACGCGGACCCGGGCGACCGCCGGTTCCACGCGCAGCCGATCTCCTGCTGGGACTGCGGTCCCCGGCTCCGGCTGGTCGACGCGCACGGGGCCGAACTCCCGGGTGATCCCCTGCGGGCCGCCGCCGCGCTGCTGCGAGGGAGCGGGGTCGTGGCGATCAAGGGCCTCGGCGGCTACCACCTGGCGGTCAGAGCCGACGACGAGGCGGCCGCCTCGACGTTGCGGGCCCGCAAGCACCGCGAGGACAAGCCGTTCGCCGTCATGGTCCCCGACGTGGAGACGGCGGCGGCGCTCTGCGAGCTCGACGAGGGCGCCGTGGCGTCGCTCACCGGCCGAGCCCGGCCCATCGTGCTTCTCCCGCGACGGGGTGCCGCGACCGGACGGCTGCCGGGGGCGCCTGCCGTGGCCCACTCGGTGGCTCCGGGCGACCGCCGGCTCGGCCTCATGCTGCCGTACACGCCCCTCCACCACCTGCTGCTCGCGGAGCTGGGCACCACCATCGTGCTGACCAGCGGGAACGTGTCCGACGAGCCGATCGCCTACGACGACGCCGACGCGCTTGAGCGGCTCGCGGGCATCGCGGACGCCTTCCTCGTCCACGACCGGCCCATCCACATCCGCACCGACGACTCCGTCGTGCGTCCGTTCCTCGGCCGGGAGGCGGTGCTGCGCCGCTCCCGGGGCCACGTGCCCGACCCCGTACGGCTCAGCCGGCCGGCCAGGAGGCCGATCCTCGCGTGCGGCGCCGAGCTCAAGAACACGTTCTGCCTCGTCAAGGGAAGGCACGCGTTCGTCTCTCACCACGTCGGGGATCTGGAGAACTACGAGACGATGCGGTCCTTCGTCACCGGCATCGACCACTTCACCAGGCTCTTCGACGTCCGCCCCGAACTCGTGGCGCACGACCTGCATCCCGAATATCTGTCGACCAAGCACGCGCTGGAGATGACCGGCGTCGACTCGGTCGGCGTGCAGCACCACCACGCGCACATCGCGTCCTGCCTCGCCGACAACGGGGAGGAGGGACCGGTGCTCGGCGTGGCCTTCGACGGTCTGGGCTACGGCGCCGACGGCACCATCTGGGGCGGCGAGTTCCTCCTAGCCGACCTGGTCTCCTTCCGGCGGCTCGGCCACCTCGCACCGGTGCCGATGCCGGGCGGAACCGCGGCGATCCGGCAGCCGTGGCGGATGGCGGCCGCCTATCTCGACGCGGCGTACGGCGGTGGGCCGCCTGAGGGGCTGGACGTGGTCCGCCGAAATGAGGCGGCGTGGGCGGACGTCCTCCGGCTCGGCAGGGCCGGGGTGAACTCCCCGACGACCTCCAGCGCGGGGAGGCTGTTCGACGCGGTGTCCGCCGTGCTCGGCCTGCGCGACACGATCAACTACGAGGGGCAGGCGGCGGTCGAACTGGAGCAGCACGCCGACCCCGCCGAACACGGCGCCTACCGCGCGGGAGTCTCGGCCGGGCGTCCGGTCGTGGTGGCCGGCGCTGATCTGGTCAGGGCGGCGGCGGATGACCTTCTCGCGGGTGTGGCGCCCGCCGTCGTCGCCGCCCGGTTCCACAACGGGACGGCCGACGTCGTCGTGCGCGTCTGCGAGATGCTGCGCGACGAGTCCGGCGTCTCGGCCGTGGCGCTCTCCGGCGGGGTCTTCCAGAATCTGCTCCTGCTCGGCCGGGTCGCCAAAGGGCTGAACGCGAGCGGCTTCCGGGTGCTCACACACGTCCGGGTGCCGCCGAACGACGGCGGGATCAGCGTCGGCCAGGCGGCCGTCGCCGCGGCACGGGACCACCTGCCGGAGACCGCGCGCGAGTGACGGCGGGCCGGTCGGACGGCGCGGATCCTTTGCGTCGCGTGTCCGCCGCCCTACGGTGCGTGTATGGCGGTACCAGGACGACATCATCGGATCGGCCCCGGCTGCGGCACGCTGATCCTGAAGACCTCGAGGCAGGGCTTCGCCGGGCGGATGGGGCACGACCTCACCATCGAGGTGGTGCGATGGGCGGGCGAGGTCTACTTCGAGGAGGACGACCTCCCCGCGAGCTCGGTGACCGTCACGGCCGAGATGGGATCTCTGCGGGTCCTGGAGGGCGAGGGAGGCGCCGTTCCCCTCACGGACGGGGACAAGCGGGAGATCGCGCAGACCGCCGGGAAGCTGCTGGACGCCGAGCGGTACCCGGAGGCGAGGTTCGTCTCCAGCGCGATCACCGTCACGGGCCCCGATGAGGGCGTCGTCGAGGGCACCCTGTCCGTGCGCGGCGTGGAACGCCCGTTCCGGCTTCAGGTCACCCGGACGGAAGACGGTCGTCACCGGGCGACGGGCACGGTCGTGCAGTCGGAGTACGGCGTCAAGCCGTACAGCGCGTTCTTCGGCGCGCTGCGGCTGGCCGATCCGGTCGGCGTGGAGGTCGAAGTCGACCTGGAGTGAGTGGGGGAGCCCGGTCAGGCCGGATCGGGCACGGAGACGAAGGCGACGTCCTCCAGCTCGACCGCGCCGCCCGACTCGTCGACGAACGCGACAGCGAGACGCCCGCCGGTGGTGCGGCTGCGACGTTCCACGGACGGAGAGTCGTCGTCGAGACGGTGGCGGTCACCCCACTGCTGCAGCGCGCCGAGCACGAGGCGCAACTCCTCGCCCATGGAGGTGAGGTGGTAGTCGTACCGCGAGCGCCTGCCCGGCTCGGCGTAGGGCCGCCTTTCCATGACACCGGCCTCGACCAGCGTCGTCAGGCGGTCGGAGAGCAGATCGGTCGAGATTCCGAGGGCGGTCGCGAAGTCGCCGAACCTCGTGACCCCCATGAAGGCCTCGCGCAGGACGAGGACCGTCCAGGGGTCGCCGATGACGTCCAGGCTGCGCTGGATCGAGCACGCGGAGTCGAGCATGGCGTGACGGGTGGTCCTTCTCACTCCACCACCGTACCCCCTGACTTGATTTATCCAAGCAAGGGCGGCTAGCTTTGGATTTCGGACCTAGCCGGTCAAGCTGTTTGAGACGACCGGTCACCTTGAAATTTCGTATGCGTCGGCCGATCGCCTACAGGCGATCCTCGCCGCACTGTGAAAGGGAACGCGATGAAGATCGAGAATTCTGTGGCGATCGTGACCGGCGGCAACCGCGGGCTCGGCCGTCAGTTCGTCACCCAGCTGATCGACCGTGGCGCGAAGGTGTACGCCGCCGCGCGCAGGCCCGAGACGGTCGACGTGCCAGGGGCGGTGCCGCTGCGGCTGGACCTCACCGAGCCGGAGTCGGTGGCTGAGGCAGCGCGGATCGCGACCGACGTGACCCTGCTGATCAACAACGGGGGAATCTCCACGCACACGCCGTTGATCGACGGTGATTTCGACCGGATCCGGCTGGAGATGGAGACGCACTACTTCGGCACCCTCGCCGTGGCGCGGGCGTTCGCGCCGGTCATCGAGTCCAACGGGGGCGGTGCGATCCTCAACGTGTTGTCCATCCTCTCGTGGGCCCACCCGGTGGACTACGGCGCCTACTCCGCGGGGAAGGCCGCGGCGTGGGCGATGACCAACGTGATCCGGCAGCAGCTGACCCCCCGGGGCATCCAGGTCGCCGCCCTGCACGTCGGCTACATGGACACCGACATGGCCTCCTACGTCGCACCGGAGAACAAGACGGACCCGGCCGTGGTCGCCGCCGCCGCCCTCGACGGGATCGCCGACGGAGCCGTCGAGATCATCGCCGACGAACCCACCCGGCTCGTCAAGCAGAACCTCTCCGCGCCCTTGACGGCCTCGGCCTGACGGGCTCCGGAACGATGAGCGGGCCGGCGGGCCCGCTCATCGACCGGCCGTCGATCGGCTAGCTAGGGGCGTTGCCCGCGTTCGTCGCGTTCCCCCGGGCCGCCGACGATGCCGGAGGCCACCTTGGCGGTCAGTTCGATGACCGTGCCCTTGGGGAAGTGGAGCGGGTGGGCCGGGTCGGAGTCCGGTGAGATGTCGGGTGGATACGACGGTTCGGTCCAGTCCTTCGTGAAGATCGCGCGGGTGCCCAGATACCGGTAGGTCCGCTTGTCGAGGATGATCTCCGACCGGACCGACTGGCTGTCGGTGATGCCGAACGCCTGGCCGTGCCGTCCGGCCGCGTCCGCGACGTCGTCGACGACCTCCACCCCGGGGATGTACGCGAGCGCGCCATAGAGGGCCGCCTGCTGTCGCGGCGTTGCGTAGAAGTATTTCAGCACCGTCTGGACCAGGGTGAACGCCGCGACGTCCCGCCCCCGCGAGGTGTCGACGCGCGCCAGTCGGATGGTGTGGTCGCGTTCGCCCCGGATGATCCGATCCACCTCCGCGTAGACGTGCCGGGCCATGCCCTCCGCGTCGTCCGGCGCGTCGAGGAGGAAGGCCTGCGACGGCACGTCCCGGAGGGGTTCGGCATGGAACACATTGAGGCGGCCTCTGTCGTCCACGCCCGCGGAGTGCAGGCCGTCGAGGGTGTACCAGTCCGACAACGTCGACATCTCGTGCGACTGACTCTCTCTCTGCAGGGTCTCCACGTACACCCAGGCGGTCGGCTCCAGGCGGTCGGCGGGTCCTCTGCCGGCGACGGTACGAGCCCGCTCCGCCACAGCAGCCACGGCGGGTTGCGCGATCGGCAGCACGCCGGTGAGGCCTGGGCCACGCCCGGGTGCCGGGGTGTCTCCTTCGAAGAAGACAGTCCCGATGACGATCGCGACGGCGAAGGCCGCGACGAGTCCCGTCCGCCAGACGGCGGGCCCGACCCACCGAGGCGGGCGCTCGGGAGCCGCCATCGCCTCGATCAGCCGTGCCCGGGCGGCCCTCGCCGCGCCCGTGCTGATGCGAGGCGTGTCCCCGCGCAGCTCGGCGAGCAGGTCCAGCTCATCCATCGTGGGCCTCCTTCATCGGGTCGACTCCGCCGAGTCGCTCGCGTAATTTGCGGCGTGCGCGGTTGAGGCGCGACCGGACCGTCCCGACAGGGATGCCGAGGGCCCGCGCCGCCTCCTCATAGGTCAGCTCGCCCCACACCACGAGCAGCAGGGTGTCCCGGTCACCGCGTCCCAGCGTCGCCAGCGCCCCCGCCAGCCTGCGCATGTGGTCCTGTGCGGTGATCCGCTCGACGACGCCGTCCGCCGGCGACTCCGGCAACGGGTCCACGCCCGTACGGCTCAGCGCCCGCAGGTACCGCACCTCCGAACGGCGATGCCGGGCGACGAGCGTGGTGGCGATGCCGTACAACCACGGGCGGGCATCGGGACGCGCCGGGTCGTAGGACGACCGCCTGCGGAAGGCGGTCAGGAAGGTCTCGGCGACGATGTCGTCGGCAGCATCCGTCCCCACTCGCCGGGCGACGTAGTGGTGAATCGGTTCCGCGTGCCGGTCGAAGATGGCGGCGAAACGCTCGGAGTCGGTGAGGGACGCCATGATCAGCTCGGCGTCGTCCGCGGCGGACGACGCGGCCGCGAGGGCGCCCGTCATCTCAGTCGGCACCGGCAGGGCTCTTTCGTCATGGCGGCCTCGTCTCGGTCGGGGATGGTTCAGCCGCTTATCTCCCGCAGGCCGCGGAAAGTTCGCACGAATTCGCGGCAGGTCTCCGGCGCGGGCCGACATCGGGACCGTATCCAGCCGGCGTGTACGCCGGGGCCGTCTCCGCCGTCGTGCCGGCGTCCAGACGAGAACAGATGCCCCGGCCGGCCCGCCGCCTCGTCGATCCATCACGGCTGAATGACCTCGGTCCCTTCACTACAAAAGCATGCATATCGCTCATAAGGGACATATTGAAATCGGATATAAATGACATTTCAGATCAAATAGATCTTTATAGGGCCAACAGTGTCAATAAAGAGATAAGTGTGCGACAAAAGGCGATGTTCATCGTTTGCTTGGTCAGATAGGGAGGAAAATAGTCATTGCAGGCAGGACCTATCGAAGGTCGCAAATAGCGACATTTTCCACTTCGTTTGGAAAACGTCAGAGCATGCATATAAGGGCGACAGTCCTAAAGGGAGAATGAAATGCCCAACTTCAAGAGCCTCGTCGGCGCCCTCGCCATCAGCACCGCACTCACCGGCGGGGCCGTCGCCCTCGGTGCGGCCGTCACCACCAGCGCCGCGAACGCCTCGACCGTCATGGGCGGCGGTGGATGCGGCGGCGGTGGATGCGGCTGGGGCCGGGGTGGCCACAACCGCAACCACAACCGGAACCACAACCGGCAGTGGCAGCAGGAGCACCAGCGCCAGCATCAGAACCAGCACCTGATGCGCGACTTCACGCTCGTCGTGTCGCCGTTCCAGACCGCCGACACCAAGGCCAACCCGTGGCAGAGGCAGGACGACGACTCCACGGCCAAGGCGTTCGACTAGGACGGGACCCCTTCCGGCGGAGGCCCCGCGCCGCATCCGGCGCGGGGCTTCGGCATGCGCGGGAGGGCGCGGAAACGGCGGCGCCGGTTCACGCGTCGCTATCCGTGCTGCCCGCGAATCCCGGTGAGGTCGCCGTCCACCACTGTTCGCAGCGCCTGTGTGCTCAAGGCGACGAGCGTGATTCCGCCTGCCAGTAGCAGAGCGATTTGCAGCCCTCCGACGAGGTTGATCGTCTCGGTGATGGAATCGGCCGCACCGGGGTGCAGCGTGGCCGCCCGGGAGAGAACCGCGGGCACGGTCAGAATCGCCGCGGCCAACGCCGTCGGCCCCGACGTTCGGCGCCGGGCCAGACACCACACCGTCACGATGAGCAGCGAAACGCACGCGAGACCGGGGACGTCGACCCACAGTGATGCCTGTAC
The DNA here is from genome assembly GCF_016863295.1 of Planotetraspora phitsanulokensis. GTDB lineage: Bacteria > Actinomycetota > Actinomycetes > Streptosporangiales > Streptosporangiaceae > Planotetraspora > Planotetraspora phitsanulokensis. Next base: position 89,328 of record NZ_BOOP01000004.1, on the reverse strand, counting down.
CAGAAGCGTCACCGGGACGGTATCGGCTCTGGAGAGCGAACTGAGCGCGGTGACGACCAGGGAGAGCAGGATGCCGGGAACGGCCGGAAGCGCGACCATGCGCAGGGCCTGCCCCCGAGGCAGGGGCGGCGGCGGTGCGTCGCGGTGGAATCCGATGACCAACGCCGGCACCGTCACCGCGGCCGGCAGCACCATGCAGGCCCAGCGGGCCACGATCTCCCACCCGCCGGGGAACACGGGGGGAACCAGCATGTGCGGCAGGACCAGTGCGGCCACGGCCACCGCCTTGGCCATGCGGGGGCGGCCGAGAACGAGCGCGCCGAGGCTCCCCGCCCACATCAGCGGCACGAGATCCGCCAGCACGTGCCGCAGGCGATCAGGCGACCCGGCGTAGCCGATTCCCATGATCACGTCGTCGGGCAGAGCGTCGGCGAGGATGCCGTACGCGATCAGCGCCTGCGCGGCGGACAGGAAGCCGATCATCGTCCAGAAGACGAGGCCCAGCAGAGCAACCCGGCGGACCGCCTCTCCCCAGAGGAACGACCTCGGCGGCGCCCCCGGGCCCCCGACTCGCAGTCGCACCGCGAGCGCGGCCACGCTGGCGATCTCCATCCAGCGCGGGCGCTGGTCGTCGAGACCCGCCTCTCCGTGCTGGGCGCCTTCGAGGAAGGCCGAGACCATCTCCTCCTCGCGCTCGGCGCGGTAGGGCGCGGGCAGCAGTCGCAGCACCCACCGGTAGCTGTCCTCGAGGACGCTCATGTCAGACCTTCCGCCTGTCTGAGGCGCAGCCGTTCGACGGCGCGGCGCGCGTTGTCGGCCAGCCGAACGGCCTCCTCCTCCAGGGCCCGCGCCCCCTCGTCGGTCAGCCGGTAGTAGCGGCGCAGCCGTCCCTGCCACACCTCCTCCCGGTCGGGCTCGACGAACGCGTCGGCCGTGAGCCGGTCGAGCACGCCGTACAAGGTGCCGATCTTCAACTGGACCCGGCCGCCGGAGATCCGCTCGACCTCCTGCGCGATGCCGTAACCGTGCCGCGGCTCGTCGACCAGTGCGGTGAGGACGAGGAACGCGGGTTCTGTCATCGCCCGCGGTGTCATGCGTCCATGATATATCGGCAGACATGATATTCAAGGTTGCAGAGTAACGACGCGCCGGAGGAGGGAAGGCGGCCGTCCAGACCGGCGACCGCGGGTGATCGGACCGGCTTTTCGCCGCCCGGACTACGGCGAGGGAACGGAGGCGGCACTCACCGCCTCGTCCCAGGTCGCCTGGGCCGAGGTGCCACCCGCCGCCCGGGTCGACAGCGAGCCGCAGGCCGCGGCGATCCGCAGCGCGGCGTCCAGCGGCAACCCGCGCAGTCGTGCCGCGACGAACCCGGCGTCGAGGCTGTCGCCCGCCCCCACCGTGTCGACCGGGTCGACCTCCATGGCAGGGGCGTGTACGGCTCCCGCGTCCGTCCACGCGAGCACGCCGTCCCGTCCGAGCTTGACGACGGGAAGCACCCCCCGCGCGGCCAGTTCACGCGCGGCCTCCTCGACGGGGGAGCCGGCAGGGGAGCCGTGCGGCGAGGGGCCGGACGGTGTGCCCCCGGCGCCGGTGATCGCCAGCACTTCGGCCTCGTTGGGCAGCAGCACGTCGGTCACGGCGAGGACCTCCGCCAGCCCCTCCCACCTGCCCTCCGGGTCGTCGTTGGTGTCGAGCGACGTGGTCGCCCCGTGAGACCGGGCGGCGGAGAAGAGGGACGGCAGGTCCGCGGCCAGGCGCGGCTGGAGGAAGAACGACGCCGCGTGCACGTGACGGGCCGAGGCGAGCAGGGTGCGGGGGACGTCCGTCCCGGACAGGAACGGCAGGCAGCCGGGAGCGGTCAGGATGGCCCGGTCCAGACCCGCCCCGGTCGGCTCCTTGCCCGCCTCGCGATGCGCGGCTCCGCCCCCGTCGACCAGGACGACCGTCAGCGCCGTCGGCAGTGCGGGGTCCACGACGCAGGCCGACACGTCCACCCCCCGTGCCTCCAGCGAGGTCAGCATGAAGCGGCCCGCCTCGTCGTCACCGACCCGGCCCACGAACGCCGTGCGCAGACCGAGACGCGCCGCCCCGCACGCCATGATCGCGCCGGAGCCGCCGACGGTGAGGACCCCGGTGTCGACGAGTTCTTCTCGCTGGCCGTACGCGGGACGCCGGGGCGCGCCGGAGAGGATCACATCGGGGTTCGCGTCGCCCACGACCAGGAGATCGAACATCCAGGCTCCCATTTCGTGCGAATTAATGCTCGAAAGCATTGCGAATCGAGCTAATACGCGCAAGTCTTGAGCCAGCCGGGAGGAAGGAAGCCGAACGAGGCGTGCTGACATGGTCCTGCTGATCACTATGGGTCATGTCACTCCCACCGCATCGTGGGCCGGGCGGCGAGGGAGAGTGAGGAACAGCACGCATGACGCCCCTTGCCTGAACGTCAGTCCATGCGAGGAGTGCACATGCGCTATCTCAAGGCGTTGTTCGCCGCCGTCTTCACGGCCGGCCTGATCGTCACCGCGAGCCCCGCGCAGGGCGCCGCCCTGCCGGCCCCTGTCGCCTGCCCCGGCTGCTGGCACCCTGCCCTGCAGACCAGCTGGCAGTGGCAGCTGTCGTCGCTGCCCACAAGTCCGTATCTGAATGTCGACATGTACGACATCGACGGATTTGATGCACCGGCCGGCCTGGTGGCCGACCTGCACGCCACGAAGCAGGGCCGCAAGGTCGTCTGCTACATAAGCGCCGGTTCCTACGAGAACTGGCGTTCGGACGCCGCGCAGTTCCCCGCCTCCGTGCTGGGCAAGAACCTGGCCGGCTGGGCCGGCGAGCGCTGGCTGGACATCCGTCAGTACGACGGCCCGCTCGGCGCGATCATGAAGGCACGGCTCGACATGTGCAAGGCCAAGGGATTCGACGCCGTCGAACCGGACAACGTCGACGGCTACACGAACAAGACGGGCTTCCCCCTCACGGCCGCCGACCAGCTGGCGTACAACACCTGGCTGGCCAACGAGGCCCACGCGCGCGGCCTGTCCGTGGCACTGAAGAACGACATCGAGCAGATCCCCACGCTGCTGCCGTACTTCGACTGGGCCCTGAACGAAGAGTGCTTCTCCTACAAGGAGTGCACGACCGCGGACAACGGCTCCTACGGCTACGACCAGTTCGTCGCCGCGGGCAAGGCCGTCATGCAGGTCGAGTACTCCCTCGCCACGTCCAAGTTCTGCGCGAAGGCCAACGCGCAGAACTTCAACTCACTCAGGAAACATCTCGAACTGGACGCCTACCGCGTGGCCTGCCGCGGCGTCTGAACCCCCCCGGGGTGGGCCCTCATCAGGGCCCACCCGCAAGGAGCGACCCATTGAAGATAGTTTTCATCGGCGCCGGCAGCGTCGTGTTCACCCAGGGACTGCTGGCCGACCTGGCGGGCCTCCCCGAGCTCGCGGGAAGTGAGATCGCCCTCCACGACATCTCGGCCGAACGGCTCGCGGTGGCGGAGAACGGGGCACGCGGGATCGTGGGCGACAGCCGTACCGGTCTGGTCGTCACCACCCACCTCGACCGGCGCGAGGCGCTCGCCGGAGCCGACTTCGTGATCAACATGGTCCAGATCGGCATGCACGCCGCCACCGTGACCGACTTCGCGATCCCCGCGCGGTACGGCCTGCGCCAGACGATCGGCGACACACTGGGCGTCGGCGGCATCTTCCGGGCGCTGCGCACCTTCCCCTTCCTGGACGCGCTGGCGGACGACATCGCCGACGTCTGTCCCGACGCGTGGCTGCTCAACTACACCAACCCGATGGCCATGAACATCACGTACCTGGCACGGAAACTGCCCAGGGTGGTCGGCCTGTGCCACTCGGTCCACTGGACGATGGACGGCCTGGCCGACCTGGTCGGGGTGCCGTACGACGAGATCGACTACCTGTGCGCCGGCGTCAACCACCAGTCGTGGGTGCTGAAGTTCTCGGCGAACGGCGAGGACCTCTACCCGCGCCTGGACGCGGCCATCGACAAGGACCCCGGGTTGCGGCGGCGCGTCCGGGTGGAGATGTACCGGCGGCTCGGCTACTACCCGACCGAGTCCAGCGAGCACTCCTCCGAGTACCTCCCCTGGTTCCTGCGTCACGACGGGGAGATCGAGCGGTTCCGGCTCGACGTCGCCGAGTACGTGCGGATCAGCGCGGACAACGTGGCCACCTACGAACGTGCCCGGGCCGGGGAGTTCGAGCCGCCCGACGCCACGATGGAGTACGCCCCGCAGATCATCCACGCCATGGTGACCGGCCGGCCGCGCGTGGTGTATGGCAACCTGCCCAACCACGGGCTGATCTCCAACCTGCCCTCCGGCTACGCCGTCGAGGTGCCCTGCCTGGTGGACCGGCTCGGCGTCCGCCCGATGGCCGTCGGCGACCTCCCGCCGCAGTGCGCCGCGCTGAACCGCTCCTTCGCCGCCGTCGGCGAACTCACCGTCCGGGCCGCCGTGGACGGCAGGCCCGAGCACATCCGCCACGCCGCGATGGTGGACCCGAACACCGCGGCGACCCTCACCCTGGAGCAGATCTGGGATCTGTGCGACGAGATGGTGCGCGCACACTCCGACCTGCTGCCCGAGTCGCTCCGAGAGGAGATGAAGCCATGATCCGCAAGCTCGCCATCGTCCTTGCCATCGTCCCCGCGCTCGGCTTCGCGACAGCGTGCGGCGGCCAGTCCGACGATGAAGGCGGCAAGGTCAAGGTCGTGTGGTGGCACGGCCAGACCGAGGCCGAGGGCCAGATCCTCAAGGACCTCGCCGACGAGTACAACAAGACCCACCCGGGCGTGGAGGTCGACCCCGAGGTCGGCACGACCAACGTGGACGAGATGCTGCAGAAGGTCCAGGCCGCGCTGGCGGGCGGCGAGCCGCCGGACGTCGCGTACATGTACGGCTCCTGGTCCTCGACCCTCGCCGCCACGCCCAAGGTCGTCGACCTGTCCTCCATGGTCAAGGACCCGTCGTTCGGCTGGGACGACTTCTGGCCCGCCGCGCGTGAGGCCGCCACGGTCGACGGAAAGGTCATCGGCGTCCCGTCCGTCGTCGACAACCTGGGCCTGATCTACAACAAGAAGCTCTTCGACGCCGCCGGCCTGCCGTACCCGACCAAGGACTGGACCTGGGACGACTTCCGCGCGGCGGCGAAGAGGCTGACCGACCCCGGCAAGGGCGTCTTCGGCACGTCGTACGTGGTCACCGGTGACGAGGACACGGTCTGGCGCTTCTGGCCGATGCTCTGGCAACAGGGCGGGTCGATCCTCGGCTCCGACGGCAAGACGGCCGCCTTCGCGTCGCCGCAGGCCGCCCAGAGCCTCGACCTGTGGCGGGCCATGGCCGTCGAGGACAAGTCCGTCTACCTGGACCAGAACGGCGAGAAGTTCCTGCCGCTCTTCTACAGCGGCAAGGTCGGCATGGAGATGGCCGGCCCGTGGGCGATGCGCGACCTCGCCGACCACCAGGTCGACTACGGCGTCGTGCCGCTCCCCGGTTACGGGGGCAACCACCAGACGATCTCCGGCCCGGACAACTGGGTGGTGTTCGACAACGGCTCCAAGCGGGCCCAGGCCGCCAAGGACTTCCTCGCCTGGCTGACCAAGCCCGAGCAGGACGCCCGCTGGTCGCTCGGGTCGGGCAACCTGCCGATCCGCCAGGCGACCTCGAAGCTGCCCGCCTACGAGAAGTTCGCGGAGCAGTTCACCGGGGCGGACGCCTTCCTCGCCAACCAGGAGAACGCGGTGCAGGCCCGCCCGGCGATCGAGGGGTACCCGGACATCTCCGCGGCCGTCGGTGATGCGATCGACAAGGCGCTGCTCGGCCAGGCGACGGCACAGCAGGCGTTGTCCGACGCCGCCGCCGAGGCCGACAAGATCCTGGCGAAGGGCTGACATGGCCGCCGACGCGCTCACCCTGCGCAGGCGGCACGCCAGGCCCCGGGTACGGCTGATGCCGCAGCTGACCGGGTGGGGTTTCGTCGGGCCGGCGACGCTCGTCATCGTCGGCTTGTCGATCTTCCCGGCGGTCTGGGCGCTGATCCTCTCGCTGCGGGACGACAACCTGCTGGCCCCCGGCTCGTTCGTGGGACTGCAGAACTACCGCGACCTGCTCGACGACCCGGACCTGCGGGCGGCGACCCTGCACACCCTGCTGTACTCCGTCCTGTACGTCCCCGGGTCCCTCGTCATCGGGCTGCCGATCGCGCTCGCGCTCAACCGGCCGATCCGGTTCCGCGCGTTCTACCGGACCTGCCTGTTCGTGCCGTACGTCGTCTCGGCAGCCGCCACGGGCATCCTCGCGAACTTCATCCTCGATCCGCAGTTCGGCATCGTGAACGACCTGCTCGCCGGCGCGGGCGTCGCCCGGCAGGGGTTCCTGCAGGACCCCTCCCAGGCGTTGCTCACCCTGGTCGTGGTGTCGTTGTGGGGCTCGGTCGGCCTGCCCATCGTGGTCTACCTGGCCGCGTTGCAGGACATCCCGCGCGAACTGCTCGAAGCGGCCCGCGTGGACGGCGCGGGCGCGGTGCGGGTCTTCCGCGCGGTGACCCTGCCCCAGCTCAGGCCCGCCACCGTCTTCCTGGTGATCTGGCAGACGATCGACGCGTTGCAACTGTTCGACCTGGTGTACACGACCACCAAAGGTCAGCCCCTCGACTCCACCACGGTGATCGTGTTCTACCTGTACCAGCAGGCCTTCCAGTTGTTCCACGCCGGATACGGGGCGGCCGTGGCCTACGCGCTGTTCGTGGTCACCCTGATCGTTTCGGGCGCCGCCCTCTGGCACGCCCGGCGAGGGGAGGCGCCCTCATGAGGCGTCAGTGGCCTTACCACCTGGTCCTCATGCCGCTGTCGTTGTTGTTCGCGGCGCCGCTGGTGTGGATGCTCATCACGTCGTTCATGCCGGACGCCGAGATCAACGCGTACCCGCCGCGCCTGTGGCCCAGCCACATCGACTTCGGCGGGTACCTCAAGGTGCTCACCGAGGACAGCTACCCGCGCTGGTTCGGCAACACGCTGCTCGTCACCGCGGTCGCCGTCGTCTCCCATCTGGTGCTGTGCTCACTCGCCGGGTACGGCTTCGCCCGGCTGCGCTTCCGCGGCAGGGGCGTCGCCTTCGTGGCCATCATGGCGACCGTCATGGTGCCGACCCAGGTGCTGATGATCCCGACGTTCCTCGTCTTCAAGAACCTCGGCCTGATCGACACGCTGTCCGCGGCGTTCGTCCCGTGGCTGGCGACGGCCTTCGGGGTCTTCCTGATGCGGCAGTTCTTCCTCAGCCTGCCGCGAGAACTGGAGGAGGCCGCCAGGATCGACGGCTGCAACCGCCTCGGCGTGTTCTTCCGGGTGGTGCTGCCGCTCGCTCGTCCCGCGCTCGCCACCCTGGCCGTCTTCACGTTCCTCGGCGCGTGGAACGACCTGATCTGGCCGCTGATCGCCATCAACTCCGAGGAGACGTACACGCTGCAGGTGGGTCTCACCACCTTCGCCGGAGCCCGGCACACCCAGTGGTCGGCGCTGATGGCGGGCAACGTGCTTGCGACCTTCCCGCTGATCGCGGCGTTCGTCGTGGCCCAGCGGCACTTCATCGCCACCATGTCGTTCAGCGGGCTCAAGGGGTGACCCGCGGAGAGGATCCAGGATGAGCCGACCGGTCACACTGGTCGTCGTCGGAGCGGGCATGCGCGGCACGGTCTACGCGAGGCACGCCGTGGCCGCGGGCGCCCGCGTGGTCGCCGTCGCCGATCCCGATCCGCGGCGGCGGGAAGCCTTCGCCGTCGAGCACGGGCTCGCGCCGGAACACGTCCACGCCGACTGGACGGCCCTCGCCGCCCAGCGGTCGGCGGACGCCGCCGTCATCGCCAGCCCGGACGGCGAACACGCCGACCAGGCCGTGGCGTTCGCCCGTTCGGGCCACCATCTCCTGCTGGAGAAGCCGATGGCCACCTCGGAGGCCGACGCGCTTCGCATCGTTGACGCGGTGGCCGAGGCCGGAGTGATCCTCACGGTCTGCCACGTTCTCCGCTACACCGTCTACACCCGCGTGCTCACCTCGCTTCTCGCGGCCGGACGGATCGGCGAGATCGTGAGCGTGCAGCACCTCGAGCCGGTCGGCTGGTGGCACCAGGCCCACTCGTTCGTCCGCGGCAACTGGCGGCGTGAGCAGGACGCGCCCATGTTGCTCGCGAAGTCGTGCCACGACATCGACTGGCTGCTCCACGTCACCGGCCGGCGGGTCGAACGTGTCTCGTCGTTCGGGTCGCTGAAACACTTCACCCCGGCCAACCGGCCGGACGGCGCGGCCGACCGGTGCCTCGACTGCGCGGTCGAGGCGACCTGCCCCTACTCGGCGCCCCGGCTCTACCTCGACTGCCTGAACGACCCGGACCGGACGTTCTGGCCGCTGAGCGTCGTCACCTCCGACCACACCGAGGAGGGCGTGCGGCGGGCCCTGCGCGAAGGCCCCTACGGCCGTTGCGTCTACGCCTGCGACAACTCCGTCGTCGACCACCAGGTCGTCTCCTGGGAGTTCGCCGGAGGCGGCACCGTCACCTTCACCATGACGGCCTTCACGCCGCAGGAGCAGCGCAGGACCAGGATCTTCGGCACACACGGGTACCTGGAGGGCGACGGGACCCTGGTGAAGGTGACCGACTTCCGTACCGGCAGGGAGGAGGTCGTCGACACGAGCGCCGAGAGCGGGGCCGCCGCGGCCGACGGGCACGGCGGGGGAGACGGGGCACTCGTGGACGCGTTCCTCAGGGCGGTGGCCGCGGGCGATCCCTCCCTCGTCTGGACGGACGCGGCCACGAGCCTCGACTCCCACCGAGTCGTGTGGGCGGCCGAACAAGCTCGCCACACCGCCACCGTCGTCACCCTCCCACCCCCTCCGCCGTGATCATGCGCGGATTCGGTCACGCATACCCCGGCCTACGCAAACCGGTTTCGTGATCATGCATTCATCCGCGCCGATAGGACGGCAGAGCGGACACCTGGCTCACAGGCCGAGCGATACGGGCCTGGACGGAACCCCGTCGGCGATCAGCGCCGCCAACGGCGTGGCCAGATCGCGCGGTGAGAACAAGTCGGGACCGCGGTAGCCCGCGATGTCCGATAGCCGCCACCAGCGGAAGGCGACGATGTTCTCGGCGGCGAGTTCGTCATCGGACATCGTGCCGCGGGGGTGGAACGATCCGGTGCGAACGAGGAAGTAATCGTTGATCACTCCGCCATGGCCCGCCACGTGGCCAGGGTCGACGACCTCCTGGTGCCAGACGTGCGGCGGGTCGGCGTCGATGGCGAGTCCCACCTCTTCGTCCAACTCCCGTCGCAGGGCGACAAGGTCGGCTTCGCCGGGCTCAACGCCTCCACCGGGTGCCGCCCACACGACGATCGTTCCGGTCGGCTTGGGAATGACGTGCCGGCACAGCAGGATGCGGTCGTCTCCGTCGAGGACGACCGCGCGGACCGAATGACGCAGTTGCACCGAAGGCATCCGCGCATGCTAGCCACCTACCCGGCGCCCGGCATCCCGTGGAACCGGTCACCTCTGTGAACTACAGGCGGGACAGCCGCATGTCGTCCCCCGCATTCCCGCGCCGGTGACCACAGGTTCTCGTTCGACGGGTGACATCCGCCCGCCGGCCTATTCCGCCGCGTGCTCGATGTCGCCGATCGAATAGGTGGCGACGATGAATTCCCGCAGTCGTGCACGAGCGGCGAACAGGGCACGCGCGGTCGCCGTGGCGTCATCGGCCAGAGCTCTGTGCTCTTCCCCGAATTCCGGAACGGCGGCGACCTGAGCCCTGTACCGGAGAATCCACTCCGCTCGGTCCTCCGTCGCGTTGAGGACCTGATCGAACAGGTCAGGGCAATAGATCTTGAGGAGTGTCCGGAGGCTGAGACGGGCCGCCTGACGGCGCTTCGAGGCGCGCCAGCGCACCAGTATCGGCGCCTTCTCCGTGTAGAGACCGTCGATGTCCTTGAGGATCGCCGGCAGGACCTCGGCGCGCATTTGCCGGGGAGCGATGTCCAGGTCTCTGGGGTGGGTCCCCGGTGTGAGGAAGAGCGTCGTCTCCTCCGCCATGTCGCACCAGTCGTCGAGTATCGCGAAGAGCTCCATGAGAGATTCGCGCACGTCTCGCCGTGTACGTTGGTCGGATTTCTTCACCGCACCGAGAATCGTGGACCCGGCACGGGCGACCGCCTCCACATCGGCCAGTCCAGGAATCAACGCTGTCTCCGTCCAAAGCGCCAGGCACTGTTTCACATTCAAGAGCGATGGGCCGGGCCATGCAAGGCGCACCCTCCCGGGGCACGGTCAGCCAGGTACGGGGCCGAGGACGCCGAGCAGGTGCGTGACCTCGCGGGCCACGGCGTCACGCCCGGCCCGGACGTACGCCCGGGCGTCCACGGCGGTCGGATGGGCATCGAGGTGCCCGCGGACGGCCTCGGTGAAGGCCTTGTTCAGATGCGTGGCGATGTTGATCTTCTTCATGCCGTGCCGTACGGCTGCGCGGAGGGTGTGGTCGGGCACGCCCGAGGAGCCGTGCAGCACGAGAGGCACCGGTACGGCGGCACGCAGCTCGGCGATGAGGTCGAGGTCGAGCACGGCGTCCTTGGTGGTCATCGCGTGGGAGGTGCCGACGGCGACCGCCAGGGCGTCGACGCCTGTCCGCGCGACGTAGTCGGCGGCCTCGCGAGGCTTGGTCCGGGCGCCCGGCGCGTGCACGCCGTCCTTCCCGCCGACTTCGCCGAGCTCGGCCTCCACCCAGACACCGCGCTCGTGGCACCAGGCGGCGACGTCCGCGGTGGCCGCCACGTTGGCCTCGTCGTCGAGCGCGGAGGCGTCGAACATGACCGAGCCCAGCCCGAGCGCGACGGCCTCCTCGACCAGGGCGCGGTCGGTGGCGTGGTCGAGATGCACTGCCACTGGTACGGCGGCGGCGCCCGCGACGGCCAGTGAGGCCGCCGCGACCGGGGCGAGGGCGCCGTGATAGCGGATCGCGTTCTCGCTGATCTGCAGCACGACGGGACAGCCTGCGGCCTCCGCTCCGGTGACGATCGCCTCCGCGTGCTCCAGCAGGATGACGTTGAAGGCGCCGACGCCCGCCGGAGCGTCGCGGACGATGTCGCCGATGCGGGCGAGAGTCATGGGAGGACTCCGTTTTCTGGTGGTCGGGGGGTCAGGAGACGGGCTCGATGCCGATCTCGGGGTGGAGGGCCAGGTAGACGTCGGGGTCGACGTCGCCGGCCAGAGGGGCGGCGACCGCGGCGGCCCCCAGTGCGGTGGCGCGGCGCAGCCGGTCCGGCCAGGGGGTGGCCTCCACCAGGCCGAGGGCGAGCCCCGCCACGAGGGCGTCTCCCGCACCGGTGGGGTTCCCGGCGACCTCGCGCGGCATGTGGGCCCGCCAGGATCCGCCGGGTGTGACCGCGAGGGCGCCGTGTGCTCCGAGCGAGACCACGACGGACTCCGCGCCGGCTCTCCGCAACGCCTCCGCCGCGTCGGCCGACCGGGGCGGCGTCGCCGTCCGGGGGAGGACGGCGGCGCGGGCGAGTTCCTCCGCGTTGGGCTTGACGATCGCTGGGCGGCCGCTCAGGGCATGGCGCAGAGGCGTGCCGTCGGCGTCCACGATGACGGGCACGCCTCGTTCGGCGGCCATGGCGGCGAGCCCGGCGTAGAAGTCCGGGGGAGCGCCGGGCGGCAGGCTCCCTGAGATCACGACGGCGTCCGCCCCGCGGACGAGACCGGCGAAGTGCCGGGTGAAGCGCATGAGGTCGTCCTCGGTCACCACCGGGCCGGGCTCGTTGAACAAGGCGTTCCGCCGGGATGCGGATGGGCCGGCTTCGGAGACCACGAGGGTGCTGCGTGACTCGGCGGCGATGGGGGTGAAGTCGGCGGCGACGCCCGCGAGGGCGAGGTCGGCCAGGACGTCCTCGCCGGTACGGCCTCCGGCGAGGCCCGTGGCGACGACCTCGTGGCCGAGGGAGGTGAGCACGCGGGCGACGTTGACGCCTTTGCCGCCTGCTCGGCGATGGACCGAGCTGACGCGGTTCATGCCGTTCCAGTCGACATCGCCGACCACGTAGGTCACGTCGAGGGCCAGGTTGAGGGTGACGGTGAGGATCACGGCGCGGACGGCCGGGGGCGTGGGGGCACGGCTCGCCTCCGAAGGGGACGGTTCATTTCTGCTTCTTTCATAGCACTAATGCGCAGTTCTGTGCAGAGTGCGCTATGTCATGAAAGATCGCTAGGGTGTGCGCAGGCGAAGCCGTAGCGCAGAGGTCGTCGTGCCCGACTGCTCATCGGGAGGACGCCGGTTCGAATCCGGCCGGCTTCGCCGTTTTCTCCCAAGGCATGGCAGATCGCTAAGCTTCCGCCCGGCGGGGCCGTAGCGCAGGGGTCGTCGCGCCCCTTTCTCAAAGGGGAGGACGCCGGTTCGAATCCGGCCGGCCTCGCCGCCCGTTCGTGAGGAGAGCCGATGGCGTCGTTCCCCCCGGATGCGGCCGGGGTCGCGGACACCCTGGCCGAACCGGACGTCGAAGCCTGCCTGCGGGTGCTCGAGCACGCGCGTGCGGCCGACCCCGGCGACCCGCGGTGGGCGCCCGTCCGCGAGGCCGCCGCGCGTCTGTACCACGCGGGAAAGAAGGCGCGGAAGGCGGCCAGGTACGCCGAGCGCCGGCGGCGCGATCTGGAGGCCGTGGCCGCGTCCGAGCGCTTCGCACACCAGGACCCCACCCCCGAGCCCGAGTCTCCTGAGCGGCCCCCGGCGAGCCTGCGGCCGCTGGTCGGCACCCGCCGGTGTTATGTGTGCAAGACCCCGTACGGCCAGGTCCACTCCGTGTACCACCTGATGTGCCCCGACTGCGCGCGGGAGAGCCTGCTCCGCCGCGACGCCCGATGCGACCTGGGCGGCAGGACGGCCCTCGTGACCGGAGGCCGCATCAAAATCGGCTTTCACGTCGCGCTGAAGATGTTGCGCGACGGAGCCGAGGTGCTGGTCACCACCCGGTTCCCCCGCGACGCCGCCCGGCGTTTCGCCGCGGTGCGCGACTCCGCTCTCTGGCTCGACCGGCTGCACGTGCATGGCGTCGACCTGCTCGACGTGGCGGGCGTGGCCGGGCTGCTCGACACGGTGCACGAGCGATTCGCGCACCTCGACATCCTGGTCAACAACGCGGCACAGACGATCAGACGGCCGCCGGCCTACCACCACGAGGTGCGCGCAGCCGAGGGCGCGCCGCTGACGGGGCCCGCGGCCCGCATCTCCATCACGGGACCCGCGCCGCGCCCGGCGCTCGCGTTCCCCGGGATGATCGCGCTCCCCGAGACTCTGACGGCGGCGGACGAACCGGCGGGCTCGCTCTTCCCCGCCGGCCGTACGGACGAGACCGGGCAACCTCTCGACCTGCGCGAGCGCAACAGTTGGAGCCTGCGCCTGCACGAGGTCGACCCCGCCGAGTGGCTGGAGGTGCAGTTCGTGAACGCCTTCGGGCCGTTCCTGCTCACCTCGCGGCTGCGCGGGCTGATGGAGGCCTCGCCGTACCCCGACCGGTACGTGGTCCAGGTCTCGGCCATGGAGGGCAGCTTCTCGCGGGTGAACAAGACCGTCAGGCATCCGCACACGAACATGGCGAAGGCGTCGCTGAACATGCTGACCCGCACGGCGGCCGCCGACTACGCGGTCTCCGGGATCCACATGAACAGCGTGGACACCGGCTGGGTGACCGACGAGCGGCCCCATCCGAACAAGACGGCGCAGCGGCAGTCGGGTTTCCGGCCGCCGCTCGACGTCATCGACGGCGCCGCGCGCGTCTACGACCCGATCGTGCGGGGCGTCGGCGGTGAGCGGATGTCCGGACTGTTTCTGAAGGACTTCCGACCGGTGGAGTGGTGATGACCCAGCCGACCCCCGTGCGCTGCCCCGCGATCGAGCATCCGGACGTACCGCTTGCCGATCCCGAGGCGCTCGGCCCGCTCCTGGCCAGGCTCGCCGCCGCCGACCCGGTCGAGGCCGACGAGACGTTCCCAGTGGGAACCGTACGGCAGGACGGGCGGGTCGACCTGTGCAAACAGGGGCTCGGCCTGGCCGGCGCCACCCGGCTGCTGCCCGTGGTGACCGTCTCGCCGCACGCGGTCCACCTGCTGCTCGGCACCAACGCCATCGGCTCGGAAGGCGCCCGGATGATCGCCGGCGCGCTCGGCCCCGGGCACGGCCTGCGCACGCTGTACCTGGGCTGCAACCGCATCGACGCCGACGGAGCCGCCGCGCTTGCCGACCGGCTGGCCGCCGACGACACCGTGCGCGCGTTGTGGCTCAAGCGCAACCCGATCGGCGACGCGGGAGCCCGGGCGCTGGCCGCCATGGTGCGCCGCAACACCTCCCTGCGCACGCTCGATCTGGTCAACACCGGTCTCACCATCAAGGGGCTCGGCGCGCTGCTCGACGCGCTGACGGCCAGGCCCCGGCCGATCGAACGGCTCTACCTCGGGGGCAACGGCCTCGACGCCGGGGCGGCGCCCCTGCTGGCCGCGCTCATCCGTGACGCGGGCGTGCGCGAGCTCTACCTGCCGGCCAACCACCTCGGCGACGAGGGCGCCGCGGTCCTCGCCGGCGCCGCCGACCCCGCCCGGCCCGTACGGCTCGGCCTGGGCGGCAACGGGATCGGCCCGGCCGGAGCACGTGCGCTGGCCGAGGCCCTCGGCGGCATCGAGACGCTCGACCTCGGCAGGCCGCCGTCGGAGCGCAGCCTGGGCGCGCCCGCCAACGCCACCGGCGACGCCGGGGCGTACGCGCTGGCCGAGGCACTCGTCGGCAGCCCCCTGCGGCGCCTGGAGTTGCGGCACACGGGAGTCACCGGCCGGGGCGCCAAGACGCTGCTGTCGGGCATCGGGGCGGGCACGCGACTGGAATACCTCGGGCTGGGTCCCGGCGTGCCGCGAAAGGTGAAGCGCTCCATCGCGCCGCTGCTCCGCCCGGCCGCACCGGGCCATCCCGACGTGGCCGCCATCGCAAGCGTTTACCGATGACCGGCACACGAGCCACGACGTCGTTCGGCGACGAGGAGGCGGCCGCCTGGCAGCGGGTCCGGCGTTACGCGGTGCCGCGCTGGATGATCGAGCAGGCGACTGAGCGCCGCCTGGCCGGGGACTGGCGGGGCGCCTGCTCGGCGGCCGGCGTCGACGTCGCCTTCGATCCCGCCGCCGTCGCGAAGCGATACGGCGGGTCCGTGGCGGCCGAGGTCGAAGACGACCTCACGCATTTCGCGCCCGACCTGCTCCGCTGGCATCTGCCCCGGACGACTCCGTGGAACGGGACGCTCGCCGTCGGCCGGATCGTGGTCCTGGCGGAGTACCGGGCGAGGTCCCTCGGCTGGGGTCCCTCCCTGTTCGTCACGACGCCCCCGGTGGTCGAGGGAACGCAGCGGCTCACCCTGCACCTCGGGCCGGCCGATGCGAAGGAAGACGCCGCCCGGTGGCGGGACGGGCGCGCCTGGCTGACGTCGCGCCATCTATGGGACGTGCGGCGCGCCGGAGAACTGCGCCTGCGCGCCGGTGGAGGTGAGAGGATCCCGTTCTTCACCAGGGACGGACGACCGCTCGCCGAGGATGAACTGCCCACGGCCGACCCCGGTCGTGACGACCCCGTCGCGCACACCGAATGGGTCTCACTGCTGCACGAGCGCGGCGAGGTCGAGGCGGCCTTGGCGGCCGTCGGCATCCACCTCGACCTGCGAGAACCGGTCGTGCGCGGCTGGGGGTGGGGCGGCCTGACGCGACGGCTGGAGACGCTGCCGCTCAACCTGGCCGGGATCGAGCGGGAGACGGCCCGATTGGCCGACGAGACAGGCGAGCGGCATTTCGAGATCGTCTACGGTTACGGCTCGAGGGTGGCGCTGGACCGTGCCCCCGATGAGGGAGCTCTGCGCGTCAGCACCGCCCAGGCAGGTGGGATCGTCCGGCTCCCCGACCTGTGCTGGCGCCGTCTGCCCGACCTCGACCTGATGCGGCGCGGCCGCATCACCGCCGACCGCCTCCACCCTCTGGTCAGAACGGCGCTCTTTCCCGACCTGGCACCCGGCGAGGGCCCGGCCGGACCGCCCGATCCCGAGCCTCCCGCCCCCGTGCGCGTCCGGTGCCGGGGCGAATGGCACCTGCTGTCGTCGGGCGGGGGAGTGCTTCGCATGCCCCACAGCGTCGAGGAGCGGCGGCGGGAACGGGCGATGCGGGCCTTCGGCGGCGCGGTCGCGGGCTGTTTCGCCGCCGGGGACGCGTGGACGTCGGGGCGGGGACGCCTGCCGAAGGAACTGCGCCGCCAGCGACGCGACCTGTTCAGGCGGGTCCAGTACGGCGACACCCCGGGGGTGCTGCGCCTGCTGGACGCCGGGGTGGACCCGCACGTGCGCGACGGCGGGCTGCGCACGCTGCTGCACGGACTGGCCTCGCTCGACCACGTGCGACTGCTGCCGCACCTGCTGGAGGCGGGAGTCGACCTGGAGGCCCGCGACGATCAGGGGCGGACCCCGCTGATGGCGGCCGTCTACGGACACGGGCCGGAAGCTCTTGTGCGCGCGCTGCTCGCCGCGGGCGCCCGCACCGACGTGGTCGACGGGTCAGGCTGGTCCCTGGGCGACGTGATCCGGCGGACGCGACGAGGCGACCTGCGCTTCCTGCGCGACCAGGTCGCCCGCGAGCATCCCGGCATTGGCAACCCGCATCTGGTGAAGGACGACGAGGGCTGATGGACATCGCAGGCGCATCGCCGGACCTGCTCGCGGGGGCCGACGAGCTCAACCGCCGCGCCCGGTCGTCCCGGACGGAGCGGGGCGAGAATCCACAGCTCGAGGCGCTGGCCCTGGCCGTGTCGGCCAACCAGCCCGTGCTGCTGTGGGGCGAACCCGGCATCGGGAAGTCGGCGGGCCTGGAACGGCTTGCCTCCGGGCTCGGCGTCCCGCTGGAGACGGTCATCGCCAGCGTGCACGAGCCGTCGGACTTCGCCGGGCTGCCCATCGTCGGCGACGACCCGGCCACGACCGGTGTGCCGATGGCGCCGCCCGACTGGGCCGTGCGGCTGGTGCGGGCCGGGCGGGGCCTGGTCTTCTTCGACGAGTTGTCCTCCGCCCCTCCGGCCGTGCAGGCGGCCCTGCTGCGTGTCGTCCTGGAACGGCGAGTGGGGAGCCTCGTCCTGCCCGAGCAGGTGCGGATCGTCGCGGCGGCCAATCCGCCGTCGAGCGCCGCCGACGGCTGGCATCTCAGCCCGCCGCTGGCCAACCGCTTCATCCACCTGCGATGGACCCACGACCCGCGTACGGTCGCGCGCGGAATGGCGGGCGTCTGGCCGCATGTGCCGATCCCCGTCGTCGAACCGGCGAGGGTCAACGGCGCTGTCGCCCGTGCGCGCGGCGCCATCTCCGGCTTCCTCACCGCGCGCCCCGGCCTGGTGCACCTGATGCCCGACGACGCGGAAGGCAGGGGCGGGGCCTGGCCGTCGCCGCGCACGTGGGAGATGGCCCTGCGGCTGCTCGCGGTCGGGCACGCGTCGCGGGCGGGGAGGGAGGCGCTGGCGGCCGCTCTGGTCGGGGCCGTCGGCGAAGGCGCCGGCATCGAGTTGTTGTCCTACCTCGAGCACCTCGACCTGCCCGACCCCGATCGGGTGCTGGCCGACCCCGGGGCCTTCGACCTGCCCGAGCGCGGCGACCGGCAACTGGCCTTCCTCACCGCGGTCGTCGCGGCCGTGCAGGCGGACCTCACCCGGCCCCGGTGGGAGGCGGGATGGGCGGTGCTGGCCAAGGCCGTCGAGGCGGGCGTCCCCGACGTCGCCGCTCGCGCGGCCGTCGACCTGGCGGCGCTGCGTGACACCGACTGGCCCGTGCCGGGCGGCATCGACGCGTTCGTCGACCTGCTCCAGCTGTCGGGTGCGTTGCCGTCTGATGGGTGACCTCGACGTCGCAGGGCTCGACCGGGTCAAGCTGCTCGCCGCCCGCTACCGCGCGGCGCTCGACCGCCCCTACCTCGCCTCCGCCCTGTACGCGTTGTCGGTCGTGCCGAGCACGGCCGTGCCGACGATGGCCGTCGACCGGAGGTGGCGCTGCTACGTGTCGCCGGGCTTCGTCGACGCGACCCCGGTGGAGGAGCTCGCCGGTGTCTGGATCCACGAGGTGGCACACCTCCTGCGCGACCACCACGGCCGGGCCGACCGGCTGCCCGCCGCAGCCCACCGCGATCGCCTGCGCGTCAACGTCGCCCAGGACTGCGAGATCAACGACGACCTGGTCGCCGACGGCGTGGCGCTGCCCGAGGGCCGCCTGGTGCCCGGCCTCTTCGGTCTTCCGCCGGGCCTGCTGTTCGAGGCGTACCTGCCCCGGATACCGCCGCAGGCCAACGTGCACGACTGCGGCTCCGGCGCCCATGGGAGGAGCGCCCCCTGGGACCTGCGGGGTGCCGCCGGGGGGATCGGCCCGGTGGAGGCCGGCGCGCTACGCCGTACGACCGCGCAGGCGATGCGGGCTCACCTGCGCGGTCGCGGCGACCTGCCAGGCGGGTGGCGGCGATGGGCGGACCAGGTCCTCGAACCGGTCGTGAACTGGCGCAGGATGCTGGCGGGGGCGGTCAGGGAGGCGGTGGCCTGGGCCGGAGGCGCGGTCGACTACACCTACCGCCGGCCGTCACGCCGCACACCCGCCCTGCGCGGGGTCGTGCTGCCGAGCCTGCGCCGCCCGCTGCCGCGCGTGGCCGTCGTGGTCGACACCTCCGGGTCGATGGGCCAGGACGACCTGGCCGCGGCGATGGCGGAGGTCGCCGGAGTGCTGCGCGAGGTCGGCATCCGGGGCAACCGGGTCACGGTGCTCGCGTGCGACGCCGACGTGCAGGCCGTGTCCCGGGTGACCGACGCCGCCCAGGTCACGTTGTCCGGCGGAGGAGGCACCGACATGCGCGCCGGCATCGCGGCCGCGCTCGCGGCGCCCGACCGGCCGAGCGTGCTGATCGTCCTCACGGACGGCCTCACGCCCTGGCCCGCCGAGGCGCCGTCGTGCCGGGTGATCTGCGTCCTGATCGGCGCGGACCACTCCGGGCCTCCCGACCCGCCCGCGTGGGCGGAGACCGTACGCGTCCCCGCCGCGTGACCGGTCAGGAGGGGAAGTCGGCGGACCGGCTGACGTCGGCCCACTTCTCGGCCTCCGCCGCGCGTACCCGGGACGCCTCCGCGGCCATCTCGACCGCGCGCGCGCCGAGCAGGAGGCGCAGCGGCGGCTCGTCCAGCCGCACGACGTCGAGGATGATCCTGGCCGCCCTGGCGGGGTCGCCCGGCCACTCGTGCGCGGTCGACTCCCGGTAGCGGTTGAACGCGCCGACCGTCTCGTCGTAGTCGGGGCTCACCGGCGGGGTCCGCATGGACGAGCCGCCCCAGTCGGTGCGGAAGCCGCTCGGCTCGATGATGGTGACCTTGACCCCGAACGGCTTCACCTCGTTGCTGAGGACTTCAGAGAAGCCTTCGACCCCCCACTTGGCGGTCTGGTACGCGCCCATGCCCGGCGTGCCGCCCACGCGTCCGCCGATGGAGGAGAACTGGATGAAGTGGCCCGAGCGCTGCCCGCGCAGCACGGGCAGGGCCGCCCTGGTGACGTTGACCACGCCGAACAGGTTCGTCTCGATCTGCGCGCGGAAGTCGTCGTCGGTGAAGTCCTCGATGGAGGCGCTGTTGGCGTAGCCGGCGTTGTTCACGACGACGTCGAGCCGCCCGAACTCGTCCACCGCCGTCCGCACGGCCGCGTGGGCCGCGGCGGCGTCGGTGACGTCGAGCGCGATGGCCCGTACGGCGTCGCCGTACTCCTTCACGAGATCGTCGAGCTGCTCCGGCCTGCGGGCGGTCGCGACGACCTTGTCGCCGTCATCGAGCGCCGCCTTGGCCAGCTCTCGGCCGAAGCCGCGGGAGCTGCCGGTGATGAGCCAGGTCCTGGTCATGGGTGTTCCCTCTTGCGTAACTAACTGACTGGTTGGATACATGCATAGAGAAACACTCGGCGGGCGGATATGTCAACTGACTGGTTAGTTGCTTCAGTGGTAGGCTCACGGCATGGCGCGGGACGCGGATCTGACCAGGAAACGGCTACTGGAGGCGGCGGCCGCCGAGTTCGCCGCGCTCGGCATCGCCGGCGCCAGGGTCGATCGCATCGCCGAGGCCGCCGGGTGCAACAAGGCGATGATCTACGCGTACTTCGGCAACAAGGACCAGCTGTTCGACGCGGTCTTCACCGCCCTCGTCGCGGCGACCATCGAGCGTGTGCCGTTCGACGCCGAGGACCTGCCGGGGTACGCCGGGCGGTTGTTCGACCGTTATGAGGACGATCCCGCGACCGTGCGCCTGGCCACCTGGTACCGGCTGGAGCGCCCGCAGGGCGCCCCGCTCCAGGCCATCGTGGCGTCCAACACGAACAAGCTCGAGAAGGTGGCGCGGGCACAGCGGGACGGCGTGGTGCCCACTCGCTACTCGCCCGCCGAGATCCTGACGCTGGTCATCGCGACAGCCGGGGCGTGGTCCTCGGTCACCCCCGAGCTGGGCAAGAACGCCTCCGCCGACCGCGAGCGCCGCAGGTGGACCGTCGTCGACGCCGTACGGCGACTGCTCGCGGAAGACGGGGCCGCGTCCTCGTGAGACGCGGCCGCGTGCGGGGTCAGGCCGGGAGGATGACCGACCGGGTCAGGTGCAGCGGCCGGTCCGGATCGAGGCCGGCCGCGTGGGCGCGCGCGACGGCCACCCGCTGAACGCGGACGAGCTCGGCCATGGGGTCGAGGGTCGATTCGAGGAGTGTGCCGCCGGTGGCCTCGACCTGGTCGCGCAACCCGCTGGGGGCGGTCCCGAGCATCCAGGTGATCCGGCCCGGCTCCGCGATGGCGATGGGGCCGTGGCGGTACTCCATGGCCAGGTAGGCCTCGGTCCACGCCCGGCACGCCTCCCGCATCTTCAGCGCCGCCTCCTGTGCGATGCCGTACGTCCAGCCGGTGCCGAGGAAGGAGAACTGCTCGGCGGCGAGGAGCGGCTCGGGAAGCGGCTCGGCCAGCGCGTGCTCGGCGTCCGCGATGACGGAGGTGAGGTCCTCGCCGAGATGCATGCGGAGAAGGGCGAGCTGGGTCGTGGCGAAGCGGGTCTGCACCACGGACCGCTCGTCGGCGAAGCCGAGGACGATCGTCTCGTCCGCCAGCCCGGTCACGGGCGTGTCCGCGTCCGCGGTGATGGCGGTGGTCCTGATGGCGGATTCCTTCGCCCGGCTCAGGAGATCGAGGACCTCGGTGGTGGTCCCCGACCGGGTGAGGGCGACCACGCGGTCGTACGGACGCCCGAGCGGCACCTCGGAGGCGGCGAAGGCGTCGGTCTCGCCGTGCCCCGCGCGCTCGCGGAGGACCGCGTAGCTCTGGGCGACGAACCACGAGGTGCCGCAGCCGACGACGGCGACGCGTTCGCCCGGGGCGGGCAGGGCCTGGGCCGGAACGCCGGCGACCTCGCGCCAGCAGTCCGGTTGTGAGGCGATCTCGGCCTCGGTGTAGGTGGTCATGCCGCCTCCAGGTATGGTTCGTTTCTGCATATTTCATAGCATTATTGAACAGCTTTGTGCAGATCTGGGGGTGGGTCTCCAGCGTGTGCCAGGCTGTTGCGCGGTGGGCACGCCGGAGCCGGTGCGGAGAACGGTCGAGATCCAGCGGGACGGGGTGGGGTGTGGGCGGCGTGAGCAGGCAGGGTGAGGCACGGTGAGCAGGTACGAGCGGTGGAACGCCATCCTCGAGCTCCTCGCGGAGGAGGGCCGGTTGTCGGTCGAGCAGGCCGCGCAGTCGCTGGAGGTGTCCACCGCGACGATCCGGCGTGACTTCGACGAGCTGGCGGGCCAGCAACTGCTGATGCGGACGCGCGGCGGCGCGGTCACCCAGAGCGTGAGCTACGACCTGCCCCTGCGGTACAAGACGGCCCGGCACGCGGGGGAGAAGCAGCGGATCGCCAAGGCCGCCGCGGCCCTCGTGGAGCCGGGCACGGTGGTCGGGATGAACGGCGGCACGACCACCTCCGAGGTCGCGCGGGCACTGGCCACGGCGGCGGATCCGGAGATCGGCTTCACGATCGTCACCAACGCGCTGAACATCGCGGCGGAGCTGACCGTCCGCCAGCACGTGAAGATCGTGGTGACCGGGGGAGTGGCCCGGCCGCAGTCCTATGAGCTGATCGGCCCGCTGGCGTCGGGTGTGCTGGACCAGGTGGCGATAGAGATCGCCTTCCTCGGGGTCGACGCGATCGACGTCGACGCGGGGGCCACCGCCCATCACGAGGGTGAGGCGAGCGTCAACAGCCAGCTGATCGAGAGGGCCGCCCGGGTGGTGGTCGTCGCCGACGCGTCCAAGGTCGGCCGCCGGGCCTTCGCGCGGATCTGCTCGATCGACGCGATCGACACCCTGATCACCGATGACGGCCTGTCCGATGACGCCGCGGCTCGTCTCACCGAGGCAGGCGTAACCGTCTTCCGCGTCTGACCTTTTCCGCGTGATCATGCGCAGGTTCGCGTTCCTCGGAGGACCCCCCGGGGGGTGCCTGTTGCATCGCCGTACCTGTGCTCAGACGGTCTGCTCGGCGGCGGCCTTGAGCCGCGCGAGCCAGGCCCGCAGGGACATGTCGAGCATCGATCGCATCGTGTCCGGATCGGCTTCGACGGGCGCGCCCGCGAAGGACTCGCTCGTCGCGACGTGGACTCCGCCGGGCGTCTCGACGAAGAGCCATTCGTGTACGCCGGTGATGCCGTCGGCCGTCCCGCCCCACAACAATCGGGAGCACGCGGACACGTCGTAGATCGTGGACGTGACCGTGAAGCCGTAGCTGGTCCAGGTGAACGACGAGCCAGGCTCGACGGCGCCGTCGAGCCGTGCGGCCGTGATGTCGGGATGCCACGTGGGCCAGGCGTCGATGCCGGTGTGCAGCCGCCAGACCGTGTCGATCGGCGCGTGGATGTCGACATCGTGGTGGGAGAGCACCGGAGCGGACTGGTCGATCGTCGCCGGGATGGTCATGAGGTCTCCTCAATTCTGGCGTGGGTCTCGGTCTGGCTCGGGGGTTCGGCCTGGTTCGCGGTCTCGGTGCCGGGCAGGATGACGACCTTGCCGGTGAAGCCGCCGGCCTCGGCGTAGCGCAGGGCTTTCGCGGCGTCGGCCAGGGGGAAGGCGCGGGCCACCTGGGCGGTGATGTCGCCGGAGGCGAGCAGGGTGAACACCTGCGTGAGGTCGGCGCGCAGGTCCGCGCGGTAGCGACCGAGATGGCGGGCCTTGCCGGCCCAGAGGTTGAAGAACGACGCGTGACGCCCGTTCGGCAGCGCGTTCCAGATCATCAGCCGGGCGACCAGTTTGAGCACCGTGAGCAGACCGCTGCCGGGCAGATCGCGGGTCGACGCGCTGCCGTAGGAGAGGAGGGTGCCGCCGCGCGCGAGCATCCGCCAGGAGGCGACGATGCCCGGGCCGCCGACGTGGTCGAACACGGCGGCCACGCCGTCCGGGGCGATCTCGCGGACCCGTGCGGGCACGTCGTCGTTGTAGTCGACCGGGATCGCGCCGAGCGCGCGGACGCGGTCGTGGCTGCGGGGGGAGGCCGTGCCGATCACGCGGATCCCGGCGTGCGCGGCCAGTTGCACGAGTGTTGATCCGACCCCGCCGCTTGCCCCGAGGACGACGATCGTGTCGCCGGCCCGCACATGAGCCGAGCGGTGGAGCATGCGCCAGGCCGTCACGCCGTTGACCACGACCGTCTCGGCCGCCGCCGCGTCCACGCCGTCCGGCACGGCCACCAGATCCGCGGTGTCGAGGACGACGCGGTCGGCCCAGCCGCCGATCTTCGTCAGAGCGGCGACGCGGCTGCCTACCGAGATGCCGGCGCCGGGGGCGGCCGGGCCGTCGCCGAGGGCCTCGACGATTCCGACCAGGTCGTAGCCGGGGACGAACGGGAAGGCGGGCTGGTCGTAGTACTTGCCTCGCCGCATCTGCTGCTCGGCGAAGGACACGCCGCTCGCCTCGACCTGGATGAGGGCCTGACCCGCCTGGAGGTCCGGCAACTCCCTGGTCCGTAACTGCATGGACTCCGGCTCGCCGATGGCCGGAAGCACGACTTCGGTGGCTCGCACGTCATCACCTTCCGCGTTATAGCTTCATGCGTATGTTAGAAGTTATAACTAGTACGGTACGGTTCATGTCAAGCCCGGGAGGGATCGAGGTGGACGGACGGGCGCACGCCGGTGGACCGGGGTTGCGCGGCCGGTTTCGCGCTCAGGTGCGGGACGAGATCAAGCAGGTGGCGCTCCGCCAGCTCGCCGACGGCGGACCGCAGGCGTTGTCGCTGAACGCCGTCGCGAAGGTCCTCGGGGTGTCAGGGCCTGCCTTGTATCGGTACTTCGCCAACAGGGACGCCCTGCTCACGGACCTCGTCGTCGACGCGTACCGGGATCTCGCCGCGGCCTGCGAGGCCGCGACGGCGGGTGCGTGGAAGGACCCGGCTGACCGGCTGCGGGCGCTGGCGAAGGCCTATCGCGCATGGGCGCTGGAGGAGCCCCACCGCTACCGGCTGTTGTTTAGGGCGCCGCTGTACGGCTACGACGCGCATTCCGAGCCGCTGGTCCAGGCGTCGCA
Source organism: Planotetraspora phitsanulokensis (assembly GCF_016863295.1). Lineage (GTDB taxonomy): Bacteria > Actinomycetota > Actinomycetes > Streptosporangiales > Streptosporangiaceae > Planotetraspora > Planotetraspora phitsanulokensis. The sequence goes on along the minus strand of NZ_BOOP01000004.1, from coordinate 64,643 downwards.
GATCGCGATGAACGTCGCCGTGGAGGTGCTGGAGGGAATCGCCGCCGAAGGGCCGGTGGCGGGAGGGGAGCTGGAGGCTCCGCTGGCCGAGTGGGCGGCCGGCCGGGGGATGCCGGGCGCCGCCGCGGTGATCGCCGTCCGGGCGACGACGTTGTGGGCCCGGCTGCACGGCCTGGTCAGCCTCGAGATCGAAGGCAACTTCGCGTCCATGGGCCTCGATCCCACCCCGTTGTATGAGGGGGAAATCACCAACCTCCTCACCACCCCTCCGGCGTGATCATGCACGCCTTCGGTGACAGTGCCCTCGGCCGGCCGCGATGCGGGTCGTGATCATGCACAGGGTGTACGGGAGGCATGGACGTGCATGATCATGGAGTCGTTTTGGTGGGTCAAGCAGATTTCCCAAGGGCGAATGACCCGTCGGGACTACCTTCCTGACTGCCCCGGATGAAGTCTCAGCGAGCCCGATCACTGTGGCTCTCAAGAGCGCCGAGTGCGCCCGGGGCTCTGAGCGCCCGGCCACCCCCTGCCTCGCTCCGGTCTTCTCATTCCCTCCGGGCGAGTGTTATGAACCGCGCCGCCACCGCGGCGAGCACGGCGGAGGCAAGGACGGTGAAGCCCGCCGTGAGGAACACCGTCTGCAAGGTGGTCGACGAAACAAGGATCGCGCCGAGGCCGGACCCTGCCGCCAGGGCTATCTGAAGGTTCGTCACATTCACCGCAGACGCGGCTTCCGGGGTTTCCGGGGCCGAGTCGAGCATCCAGACCAGCGTTCCCGGGTTCACGATTCCCCAGACCAAACCCCACAGCACGAGCAACAGGCCAGCCAGCCAGGGTAAGGTGCCCGCGCTCGCCAGCCCGATGAGCAGCGCTGCCACCACCGTCGCCGCCCCGGCGAAGCTGCCGATCACTCCGCGCTTGAACAGCGATCCGGCGACGAGTGAACCGACGATGCCACCGCAGCCGTAGATGACGTACAGCAGGGAGATCACGCCGCTGGACAAATGCGTGTGGTCCATCAGGAACGGGGTGACATAGGTCCAGGCGGCGAACTGTCCGATGAACACCATCGCGCCCGCTGCCATCCCAAACCGGGCGGCCCGCCGCGTCACGACTCCCACGAGATCACGCAGGTGCGTACGCCCGTCCGGCGGAATACCCGGCAGCAGGACCGTCTGCACAACCACGATAAGCAGTGTTGCCGCCGCCGCAATGGCGAAAGTGGGACGCCAGCCGACGAGGTTGCCGAGGAACTGTCCCGCAGGCAGCCCCACCACCGTCCCACCCGAAATACCGGCCGCGATGATGGTGATGGCGCGAGTTCCGCCGGCCGGGCCCACCAACTTGGGTCCGACCGGTGCGACCACGGTCCAGAAGGCTCCGAGGGCGGCGCCGAAGAGCATACGGGCGATCAGCACCAGGACGAAGTTCGGCGCCACCGCGACGACCGCGTTCGACACCAGCACCGTTAGACACAGGACGAGAATGACCGAGCGCCGGTTGAAGCGGCCGGAGCAGAGGAAGAACGGCGGCGCCGACACCGCGGCGCTGAAGCCCGGCACGAGCACCATCAGCCCTGCGAGGCCGAGCGAGACATGCAGTCCGTCGGCGATCTGCGGCAGCAGCCCCACCGGCAGCGTCTCCGTCATGACGACGACGAACGCGCCGAGCGCGACCGCACCGACGGACGCCCAGCCCCGCCTGCTACCGGGCTCCGCAGCAGCGGTGGCAGCGCGGGCGGCTGCAAGCTGGGTCGGGACGGCCGCGGCGCACGACGATGCCGCGACCACGCGCACCCGCGGTGCGCGGTGTGTCGCCGTCGCCTCTTCGTTTTGGATCATGTGTTCTCCTTACTCATCGCTTGCTCCTGACCGGGCTCCGCTCTGTAAGCACCCGAGGGTGTATCTGCGCGAGTCACGCGGGCATTCAAAACAGCTCACGTTGCGATCTGGCTCCATGGGCCCAGTGCGCGGCTGCGCGGCCGTGTTAGCCCTTGATGAGGTCGATGATGTGGCCGAAGTTGAGATTTGATGCGAGTGCCGTCAGGTCTCCCTTCGCACGCTTCGCCGCAGCCGCCTGTGTAGCCGCGAGGGCGTGCGTGTACGGGTCGACCCCAAGGCTGATCCGGCGGACACCGATCGTCTGGAGTTCCGCGTGGGTAGCCGCATCTTGGGGGCTGACGAGGACGTTGACCGGCTTGGGGGCGACAGCCCTGATGACTGCGCTGATGGAGGCCCTGTCTGGCAGGTTCGGTGCGTAGAGGAGGTCAGCTCCTGCCTCCGCGTAAGCGGAGAGGCGGCGGATGGTGTCATCGACGTCAGAAATCCCCTACAAGAAATTGTCCGTACGACCGGTCAGAACGATCCGTCCGTGCGCAGCTGCGTGAACGGTTGTTCCGCCTGGTTAGTGTCAGATCCGTTGCGCCGTCTTACCCCAGCATCGGCGCAGTCGGTTCCGCGGCTGATGGCTCCTGCGTGCTCCGTCCTCGAGTTGCGGTGGGTGGTTGGCCCGATGAGTTCGGTCGATCCGTCGACCAGGAGCTAATAGGACGATTCCGTCCAAACTAGGCTATCGCGGCTTCGGCAAGCGTGTGCGCTTGGTCCTGACTCATTTGATGCCGCTCATCCACGCGATCCCACCAGTGCGGGGCCGTCGCGGCCGGCCCCGCCGGCGACCAGACACGCACTACGCCGACCGCGGCTACGGCCACGACAAGTACCGCAGGCAGGCCTGCGAGGTCGGGATCGCGCCGCTCATTGCCCGGCGTGGCGAGGAGCACGGCTCCGGTCTGGGCGTGTATCGCTGTACGCTTGTCGATCACCTTTTTGGACTAAATGGTCCTCTGTGGTGCATGATGGGCGCGCCGGAGAACGAAGTTGCGTCAGGCGAGCTCAGCGTCGCTGACTGCGTGAACGTCGTAAGAACGCTGGGCTTCATGCCGAGTTCGCCAGTTACCGGCCTGCCATTGAAGCCGTCCTCTCAAGACGAGTGGTCCCGTCAAGCCCTGGCCTCGTTCGCCGCGTCGGCCGCGCCGATCCTCACCTGATCGACAGACCGCAACCGTGCACGTCGGCACCGCGTACCAGCGCCTGCAGTGAACGCCGAAACACACAGAGAAAGAACAAGAAAGTGAACGACACCAAGCAATCCAGCGAAGATCCGGGCATCGGAATAGGAAGGAACAACAGGTTCATCGCGCTCATTGCGGCGTTGGTGGCCCTCCTGGTGGTCTCCGCGGCTTTGAGCTCTGGAGCATGGGGCGAGGGTCGCGAGCATAGCTCCGTGGCGGCGCAGTCACCGTCGTCCTTCCCGCAGTCTCAGCCACCCGCTGGTTTTCAGTCCAAGTACGCGGAAGTAAATGGCTTTCGTATGCACTACATGCGGGGTGGTAAAGGTTCACCTGTGGTGATGATCCACGGGTTCCCTGAGGATTGGTCCGAGTGGCGGCAGGAGATGGTTCCGCTCTCCAAGACCCACACCGTGATCGCCGTCGACCTGCGTGGTGCTGGTGAGTCCCAGGTCACCGCGGGTGGTTACGACGCAGCGCAGTTGGCGAAGGACGTGCATCAGCTGCTGACGCAGCTGAAGCTCAACAACGGCGTCCAGGTTGTCGCCCACGATATTGGTATGTGGGTCGCCTACGGCTACGCGGCGCAGTTCCGGTCGGAAGTGCGGAGCATGGCTGTGATGGAAGCTCCCATCCCGGATAAGAGCATCTACACCTACCCGGCGCTCAACGCCGACCCGAACAAGCCCTCGCCGTGGCACTTCGGCCTGTTCCAGCTGCCCCTCGCTGAAAAGCTCATGGCCGGTCACGAACGCGTCCTCGTCCACGACATGATGCTTGAGTACGTGGCGGACGACAAGTCGCCGTTCACGGCGTCGGACTTTGACTACTACGCCCACTTCCTGAAGGAGCCCGGCCGCGCGACGGCCTGGATGAATGTCTACCGTGGGCTCCGCACAGATGTTCAGCAGAACAAGGAGTTCCTGGCTCAGGGCAAGTTGAAGATGCCCATCCTCGCGATCGGTGGTCAGTATTCCTTCGGTTCAGGGGTCCCCAACCAGTGGCGTGAGTACGCCGTGAACGTCCAGGGACGAGTCCTGAAGAATACCGGCCACTTCGTGAACGAGGAGAGGCCGAAGGAAGTGACGGCTCTGCTGCGCTCCTTCCTGCAGAAGTAGCTTTCACCGTCAAGGGATGAGCAACGACGATCCCTACAGGCGGCGGGGAGCATCTCCGTAGACAGGATCGCGCCGGTGGTTACGAGGATCTCCACCGGCGAGATCCGGCGACGGAACGGTCGAGGGACTGGATGAACAGGACGTGGTTCACCGCCTGGGTAGGCCTGTTGGATGGACGGACGCGTGCGAGGAGACGTCCGATGTGAGAGGACTGTTTTCGAGCCTATGCATGATCACGGCCGAGATCGGGCCTGGTCAGGCACCCTTTCGCCCAATGTGCGCATGATCACGAACGGGCTTGGCGCAGATGCGAGGGGGCGCTGCCGAATTCGTGCATGATCACGGCGAGGGTCAGCGGCGGGCTTCGAAGGCCTCGACGAGTTGTTTGGGGGCCGTCAGGCACCAGGCCTCGGTGACCAGCTCGAACAGTTCCTCAGGGTCGATCTTCGCCAGATGTACGACGACCCAACCGAACCGGCCCGCGGTGAACTGGACCTCGAACACCTCAGGGCGCTCCGCCACGAGCGCGATCTGTTCCTCGATCGTCGCCTTGAGGCCCACGGTTTCGGTGCGCTCCCACAGGTAGCCGAAGCCCTTGTCGCGCACCTTCAACGCGATCCAGCTGTCGCTGTCGCTCAACTTGACCTCGGGAAGGTCGTTCAGCATTTTGAGGAACTCGTCGACGGTCACACCCATGGCCTACATGTACCAAAGCCGTCCGACATTTCTCTGCGATCGCCTCGATCTCGTCTTCCGTCATGCGGCGGGCCGCGGTCTTGCGCATGATCACGGCAGGTGTCCGCGCAGGCCGATTACGCTGTCGCCGAATCTGCGCATGATCACGCCCGGGATCGGACCAGGTCGGAGCGCCTCCGGCCGAATGTGTGCATGATCACGCCCAGGATCAGGCCAGGTCGGCGGGGTTCCCGGCGAACCTGCGCATGATCACGCCTAGGTCAGGTGCGTTTTTCGGCGTGGCCGCCGAATTCGCTGCGCATGGCGGACAGGGCCGCGTCGGCGAAGTGCCCGAGCCCCCGCGACTCGAAGCGTTCGATGAGCGCCGCCGTGATGACCGGCGCGGGGACGCCCTCGTCGATCGCCGCGTCCACCGTCCAGCGGCCTTCGCCCGAGTCGGAGACGCGTCCTTCGAAACCGTCCAGCTGCGGCGAGCGCGCGAGCGCGTCGGCGAGCAGGTCGACGAGCCACGACGAGACGACCGAGCCGCGACGCCAGACCTCCGCGACCTCGGCGACGTCGATGTCGTACTGGTAGGCCTCGGGATCGCGCAGCGGCGCCGTCTCGGCGTCGATCTCGCGGCCCTCCTTGCCCACGTTGGCGTGGTGGATGATGGACAGGCCCTCGGCGATCGCGCCCATCATGCCGTACTCGACGCCGTTGTGGACCATCTTCACGAAGTGCCCGGCGCCGCTGGGACCGCAGTGCAGGTAGCCCTCCGCGGCGGTCCCGTCACCCTGTGCCCGGCTCGGTGTGGGCTCCACGCCGCCGGCGCCGGGCGCGATCGTACGGAAGATCGGATCGAGCCGCGAGATCGCGGCGGCCTCGCCCCCGATCATGAGGCAGTAGCCGCGCTCGAGCCCCCAGACCCCGCCTGACGTGCCGCAGTCGACGTAGTGGATGCCCTTCGCGGCGAGCCGCTTGGCCCGGACGATGTCGTCCCGGTAGTAGGAGTTGCCGCCGTCGATGACGACGTCGTCCTCGTCGAGTAGTTCGACCAGCTTGCCGAGCATCGGCTCGACGACGGCCGCGGGCAACATGAGCCAGATCGCCCGCGGCCTGTCCAGCTTGGCCGTGAAGTCCTGGAGGGAGGAGGCGCCGGTCGCGCCCTCACCTTCGAGTTCGCGGACCGCGCTCTCGTTCACGTCGTAGACGACGCAGCGATGGCCGTCCCGCATCAGTCTCCGGACGAGGTTGGCCCCCATCCGGCCGAGGCCGATCATGCCGAGCTGCATGGGCCTGTCGGTCGCCATTGCTCCTCCAGTTCCGCCCGGGCCTTACCCGGGCTCAGGTGAGGCCTACTTCAGCCCCCTGTACCGGCGGATGAGGGTGTCGGTGGACGAGTCGTGGGCGAGCTCGGGCTCCTCGTCACTCATCAGCTCCGGGGCGATCTGGCCGGCGAGCACCTTGCCGAGCTCCACACCCCACTGGTCGAAGGAGTCGATGCCCCAGATCGTGCCCTGGACGAACACGATGTGCTCGTACAGCGCCACCAGGACGCCGAGCATCTGCGGGGTGAGCCGCTCGGCGAGCAGGACGTTGGTCGGGCGGTTGCCCTCCATGACCCGGTGCGGCACGACGTCGTCCGCGGTGCCCTCGGCCCTGACCTCCTCCTCGGTCTTGCCGAAGGCGAGGGCCTGCGCCTGCGCGAAGACGTTGGCCATCAGCAGGTCGTGGTGGTCGCCCAGCGGGTTGAGGCTCTTGCCGAAACCGATCAGGTCGACGGGGATCAGCCGGGTCCCCTGGTGGAGGAGCTGGTAGAAGCTGTGCTGACCGTTGGTGCCCGGCTCTCCCCAGTAGACGGGGGCGGTGTCGTAGCCGACGACCGCGCCGTCGTGCGTCACGTGCTTGCCGTTCGACTCCATGGTGAGCTGCTGCAGGTAGGCGGGGAACCGCTTCAGATACTGCTCGTACGGCATGACGCCGACGCTCTGCACGCCGAAGAAGTTCACGTACCACACCGAGAGCAGGCCCATGATGACCGGCAGGTTCTCCGCGAGCGGCGCCGTGCGGAAGTGCTCGTCCATCTCGTGGAAGCCGGCCAGCATCTCGCCGAAGTGCTCGGGCCCGATGGCGAGCATCGTCGACAGGCCGATGGCCGAGTCCATGGAGTAGCGGCCGCCGACCCAGTCCCAGAAGCCGAACATGTTGGCGGTGTCGATGCCGAACTCCGCGACGCGCTCGGCGTTCGTGGAGACCGCGACGAAGTGCCGCGCCACCGCCTCGTCGGTGCCCAGTTGGGCGACGACCCACTCGCGCGCGGAGTGTGCGTTGGTGAGCGTCTCCAGCGTGCCGAACGTCTTGGAGCTGACGATGAACAGCGTCTCGTCGGCGAACAGGTCGTGGGTCGCCTCCGCGAAGTCGGTCGAGTCGACGTTGGAGACGAAGCGGAAGTTCAGGTCCCGCTTGCTGTAGTGGCGCAGCGCCTCGTACGCCATGACGGGCCCGAGGTCGGAGCCGCCGATTCCGATGTTGACGATGTTCCTGATGGGCTTGCCCGTGTGGCCCTTCCACTGGCCCGACCGGACGTGGCGGGCGAACTCGGCCATCCGGTCGAGGACCTCGTGGACCTCCGCGACGACGTCGGCGCCGTCGACGACGAGCTCGGCGTCCCGCGGCATCCGCAGCGCGACGTGGAGCACCGACCTCTTCTCGGATGTGTTGATCCGCTCGCCGCCGAACATCAGGTCCCTGCGCTGCTCCAGCTCCGACTCCCGCGCGAGGTCGTTCAGCAGGTTCAGCGTCTCGCCGGTCACCCGGTTCTTCGAGTAGTCGAGGTACAGCCCCGCCGCCTCCGCGGACATGCGCTCGCCACGCCCCGGGTCCTCGGCGAACAGCTCACGCAGGTGGCGGCCGCTGATCTCGGCGTGGTGCCGCTCGAGCGCCTTCCAGGAGGCGCGGTCGCGGAGCGGGGTGGTGGGCATCGGTGATTCCTCCGGTCGCTGGCGAGGTGGCCGCCGCGCGGCGGTCAGACCTGCGAAATGTCAGTGGTTGCATCCTTCCCCATGCGCCCCGTCCGCTGTTCACCCGGGACCCGGATCGGGCGAACGCGTGCCGGTCACGAGTTCGCGGGCGATGCCCGCCACGCGTTCCGGGGTGAATCCGAACTTCGTGAGCAACTGCTTGAGCGGCGCGGAGGCGCCGAAGGTGTGCATGCCGACGACGGCGCCCCCGTCGCCGACGTAGCGGTCCCAGCCGAGGGTCGACGCCTGCTCGACCGCCACCCTCGCCTTCACCGAAGGAGGCAGAATCTGGTCGCGGTATTCCCTGGGCTGGCGGTCGAACAGTTCCCAGCACGGCATGCTCACCACGCGCGCGCCGATGCCTTCGCCGGCGAGGTCGTCGCGGGCGGCGAGCGCGATCGACACCTCGGAACCCGTGGCGAGGAGGATGACGTCCGGGTCGCCCGAGGGAGCCTCCGCCAGCACGTACGCGCCCTTCGCCACCCCCGAGGCCGCGCCGTAGCGCGACCGGTCGAGCGTGGGCAGCGCCTGCCGGGACAACACCAGCGCCGCCGGCTCGTGCCGCAGTTGCGCCACCACCCGCCAGGTCTCCACCACCTCGTTCGCGTCGGCGGGCCGGAACACCAGCAGGCCGGGCGTCGCCCGCAGCGAGGCGAGCTGTTCGACCGGCTGGTGCGTCGGCCCATCCTCGCCTACGCCGATCGAGTCGTGCGTGAAGATGTGCAGCACCGGGATCTCCATGAGCGCCGACAACCGGATGGCTCCCCGCGCGTAGTCGGAGAAGATCAGGAAGCCCGACCAGAACGGGCGGAGCTTGGTCAGGGCCAGGCCGTTCGCGGCGGCGGCGGCCGCGTGCTCCCGCACGCCGAAGTGGAGGTTGCGCCCGCCGGGCTCGCCCGGCTGGAAGTCGCCCGCGCCTTCGAAGGACAGGTGCGTCTTCGTCGAAGGGGACAGGTCGGCGGAGCCGCCCACCAACCAGGGGACGGCCTGCGCGAGCGCGTTGAGCACGCGGCCAGAGGAGTCGCGGGTGGCCAGGCCCTTGGGGTCGGCGGGGAAGACGGGCAGCGCGTCCTCCCACCCGTCGGGAAGCCGCCTGCGCTGGATCCGGTCGAGCTCGTCCGCGAGGCCGGGGTGGGCGTCCCGGTACGCCTCGAGCGTCACCTCCCACGCGGCTCTCGCCTCGCCTCCGCGCTCCCTGACGCCCTGGGCGAAGCAGTCGTAGACCTCCGGCGGGACGTGGAAGTCGACGTCCTCCGGCAGGCCGAAGAAACGTTTCGCCGCCCTGACGCCGTCGGGTCCCAGCGGCTCGCCGTGCGCCTTCGGCGTGCCCTCGACGGGGGAGCCGTAGCCGATGTGGCTGTGCACCACCACGAGGGTGGGCCGCTCGTGCTCGGCCCTGAACGTGTGCAGCGCGCGGCTCACCTGGTCGAGATCGTTGGCGTCGGCCACCGTCGTGACGTTCCAGCCGTACGCGATGAACCGGGCGGCGACGTCCTCGGTGAAGGTGATGTCGGTGTGGCCCTCGATGGTCACCCGGTTGGAGTCGTAGATCCAGCACAGGTTGTCCAGCCCCAGGTGACCCGCGAGCGAGGCGGCCTCCGACGAGACGCCCTCCATCATGCAGCCGTCGCCCGCCAGCGCGTACACGTCGAAGTCGAACAGCCGGAACCCCTCCCGGTTGTACCGGGCGGCGAGCCACCTGCCGCCTATGGCCATGCCGACCGAGGTCGCCACGCCCTGGCCGAGCGGGCCGGTGGTCGACTCGACGCCGCTGGTCAGGCGGTATTCGGGATGCCCCGGAGCATGCGAGCCGAGCTGGCGGAACGTCTTCAGGTCGTCGAGCGTGACAGCCTGGTGGCCGAGGATCTCGTAGTCCGGGTCGACGGCCCGGACGCCGCTCAGGTGGAGCAGGGACCACAGCAGCGCCGAGGCGTGTCCCTCCGAGAGAACGAAACGGTCGCGGTTCGGCCAGATCGGGTCGGCGGGGTCGAACCGCAGGAACCGCTGCCACAGCGTGTACGCCACGGGGGCCATGCCCAGTGGAGTGCCGGGGTGCCCGGAGTTCGCCTTCTGCACGGCGTCGACGCACAGGCCGCGGATGGTGTTGATCGACAGCGTGTCGAGGTCGGTCATGATCGGCGCGCCTCCCTTCGATGCCGGTACCCGGCGTGTCCCGCTCTCGGGAGCGGAGGCCCGGCGTGTCCCGGCCTCGGCAGCGCGGGCCGGGCGGCCGCGGTCACGCGTGGACCTCGGTCGGGATCCAGTGGCCGCCGGGGGCGAGCCGGTCCGCCGAGGCCGGCCCCCAGCTGCCCCGTTCGTACGGCTCCGGCGCCTGCTTGGCGTCGAGGACGGGGTCGACGATGCGCCAGGCCTCTTCGACGGTGTCCTGACGGGCGAAGTGCCGCGGGTCTCCGGACAACGCACCGGCGAAGATCCGCTCGTAGGCGCTCTCGGTGTAGCCCAGCTGACTCGCGAAGTCGACGGAGACCTTCACCTCGCGGGTGCCCACGGTCGTCGCCGGATCCTTGGCGAGCAGGTCGAACGTCACCCCCGGGCCGGGCTGGAGCCGGAACCGCACGATGTTGGGCGGGGGACGGTCGCAGTCGGGGGACAGGAACAGGGTGCGCGGCGGGCGGTGGAACTCGACGGCTATCTCGGTCGTGGTGACCGCGAGGGCCTTGCCCGCCCTGATGAGGAAGGGGACGTCGGCCCAGCGCCAGTTGTCGATCCAGAGCCGCATGGCCGCGTACGTCTCCGTCGTCGACCCCGCGGCGACGCCCGGCGTGTCCAGGTAGCCGTCGTACTGGCCGTACACCGTCTCGCCCGGGTCGATCGCCCGGACCGCGCACAGCAGCCGCCGCTTCTCGTCGCGCTCGGCCTCCGCGCTCTCATCGGACGGCGGGTCCATCGCGAGGTAGGCCAGCACCTGCAACAGGTGGTTCTGCACGACGTCCCTGACGGTGCCGACCGCGTCGTAGAACCGGCCGCGATCGGCGACGTCGAACGACTCGGCCATCGTGATCTGGACGGAGGCGACGTGCGAGCGGTTCCAGACCGGTTCGAGGATGCTGTTGGCGAAGCGGAACATCAGGAGGTTCTCGACGGCGTCCTTGCCGAGGAAGTGGTCGACCCGCATCAACCGCTCCTCGGGGAAGTGCCGATGCAGTTCCTCGTTGAGGCGCTCGGCGGACTCGAGGTCGTCCCCGAACGGCTTCTCCACCACCAGTCGCGCGTCGCCCGTGAGACCCGCCGCGCCCAGCCCCTCGGCGATCTGCGCGAACAGCGAGGGCGGCACGGCCAGGTAGTGCACGGCGAATCCCCGGTCGCCGATCGCATGGCCGATGCCTTCGTAGGTCGCGTGGTCGGAGAGTTCGCCGGAGACCAGTTCGGTCCGGGAGACCAGCGACTCGACCGCTGCCCCGTCGACCTGTCCGCACGCGGCGGCGACGCTGTCGTGGACGTGCCTGTGGAGCTGGCCGCGATCCAGGTGGCCGTGGGCGATGCCGACGATCGGCACGTCGAGTCTCCTGCGCAGCGTCAGCCGGTACAGCGCGGGGAGCACCAGTTTCCTCGCGAGGTCGCCGGTGATGCCGTACAACACCAGGACCTGCCCCGGTCGCTCGTTCACGGTGCCCCCTCCACGCCGTCCCGCCGGGATGAGAGGCGGGGCCTGCCCCGGACGTTTCTCCTCGCACCTATACCCGCAGGTCGCCCAAATGGATATAAAGCACGCATAGCGCTTATATGGCGTTAAGCGGCAATAAATGGTGACAGTGCGGGTGCGAGCACGCCGACGGAGGGAAGGGCGCGTCAGAAGGTGGTCTTCGCCAGCCAGCGGGCGAGCAGGTCGCGGTCGCCGAACACCTCGAAGGCCCCGCCGAACGGCTCGCGGCGGCCGTAGAGCAGGAGCAGGAGGTCGCTCACCGGCCCGCGTACGGCGACGTCGCCCTTGCCGTGGCCGTGCGTCCAGGTGAACGAGCCGGGGCTCAGTGTGATCATCCACTCTCCGGAGCCGCCGCCGTCCGGGCGGGCGCCCGCGGCGGGGACGTCGGTCGCGTGGAAGTGGAGGGTCTCCCCGGAGCCGCCCAGTTCCCGCAGAGATTCGGCCGTCCACGCGGCCACCCTGATGTTGGCGAGAAACTCGTCGACGCCGTCGGCGGCGGTGCCTGCCTCGACGTGAGGATCGCGACCGAGGGCCAACTCGGCGTCGGCGCGGTGGACCGTCGTCTCGTGCAGCATCCGCCGGGCCCAGAAACCCGCGTCGTGCCGTGCGCCCCACGACCACACGGGAGTGCCGGGATCGGCGGCCCGCAATGTGGTGACCAGCTCCGCGCCTCCCTCCGCCAGCCAGTCCGGGTACGCGCCGGGGTCGCCGGGCAGGGTGACGGGGAAGTCGCGGGACCACAGCGGCTCGGCGACCCGTTCGGCGACGAGGTGGCGCGCCCAGCGGTGCACGATGCCGACGTGCTTCAGCAGCTTCGCCAGGGTCCACCCCGGACAGGTGGGGACCTCGGCCGTGGGGTCGCCGCCCAGCACGCCGTCCACCAGCCGGCCGATCTCGGCGCTGAGGAGCGAGCAGTGGTCCTCGTGCGACCGGTCGCGTTCGTCTGAGCTCATGGGCTCGAGCATAGATCGACCGGCGGAAAGAGCCAGGCCGCCCGCGAACCCGTCAGGATCGCTCGGCGGTCTCGTCCACGAGGATCTCGAGGATGGGGATCGCCGCCGCCAGCGCCTCACGCTGCCGCTCGTCGAGCCTGTCGATGCGCCGCGCGAGCAGCGCCGACCGCTCCTTCCGGATCCGCGCGAGGGTCCTCTTCCCGGTCGCCGTGATGGCCACCAGGAACGACCGGCCGTCCTCGGGGTCGGGCGCCTTGCCGATCAGCCCGGCCGCCGACAGGGGAGTGATGGTCCGGGTCATGGACGGCGCGGAGACGCCCTCCCGTGTCGCCAGCTCGCCCAGCCGGATGGGGCCGCGCTGCTCGATCCGCGCCAGGGCCGACAACTGCGCGAAGGTGAGGTCCTGACTGCCGGAGGCCTGCGCCATCTGGCGGTGCAGCCTGGCGATCACCAGCCGGAGCCTGCCCACCTCCTCCGGGTCGAGATCCCCACCCGTGGCCTGCCGGGTGTGCTGCCCGGTCGGGTCACCCATCGTTCCTCCGGCTCTTCCGCTGGCTGCCGTGACCATCCCTACCGTACGGGCCCTACCGTACGGGCTGGGTCCTTGCGGTCCCACCCCGCACGGGGTCGCCGGGCGCCTCGCCGTGCGGGGGGGACCGCGACGGCCTGTCAGGCCCCCGGCGTGCTCACGCACGTGCGGGAGCCCCAACGCTATCGGGTGGAGGCCGCGGCCTCTTCGCGACCGCGGATGAGGGACGCGGCCGCCGCGACGAGCGAGATGACGATCGCGAGCCAGAACACCACCACGAGTCCGTCGTGGAACGGGCCGGTGATGAGGTTCGGGAAGAACTCCCGCCCGGTGAGGGTGTGCGCGTTGGCCGCCGGGAGCTGTCCGAGCACCTGCGGCCCGAGGAGCTGCTGGATGGGGTTGTAGCCGAGGAACGCGGCGAACAGGGTGCCCACCGGGGGCAGCGCGGCGATGGCGTTCGCCGACGCGGCGGGGACTCCCTGCGCGGTGAGACCCGTGCTGAGCGTGTGCGGCAGCGAGCTCGCGAGACCGGCCACCATCAGCGAGAAGAACACGCCGATCGACAACACCATGCCGGCGTTCTGGAAGGTGGCCCGCATGCCGGAGGCGGCACCGCGGGCCTCCGCCGGCACGGCCGACATGATCAGGGACGTGTTGGGCGCGGCGTACAGGCCGCCGCTGAGGCCGTTGAGGAAGATCAGCGCCGCGAACGCCCAGTAGTCGAAGTCCGTCGGCAGCGCGAGCAGCCCGAGGAACGACACCGCCATGAGCACGAGGCCGCTCGCCGCGAACAGGCGGGCGCCGAACCTGTCGGACAGGTAGCCCGCGAGCGGCCCGGCGGCCAGGAACCCGACCGTGAGCGGCAGCAGGTAGATGCCGGCCCACAGGGGAGTGTCCTCGTAGTCGTAACCGTGCAGCGGCAGCCAGATGCCCTGCAGCCAGATGATGAGCATGAACTGCAGGCCGCCGCGCCCGATCGACCCCAGCAGGGTGGCGGCGTTGCCGCCGGCGAAGACCGCGTTGCGGAACAGCTTCAGCGGGAACATGGCGTCGGTGACCCGGGTCTCGATGTAGCAGAAGAGCGCGAGCAGGACCACGCCGCCGATCAGCCCCGTGAGCACCCACGGGCTCGTCCAGCCCATCGTGTGCCCCCCGTACGGCTGGATGCCGTACGTGATGCCGGCGAGGAGCGCGGTGAGCCCGACGGCGAAGGTGACGTTGCCCCACCAGTCGATCTTCGCGGGACGGCGCACACCGGTGTCGTGCAGGGAGCGGTAGGCCCAGATGGTCCCCACGACGCCGATCGGCACATTGATCCAGAAGATCGACCGCCAGTTCCACTCGGCGAGCAGGCCGCCCAGCACGAGGCCGATGAACGAGCCCGCGATGCCGGCCACGATGTTCACGCCGAGGGCCATGCCGCGCTGCCGGGAGGGGAACGCGTCGGTGATGATCGCCGCCGAGTTGGCCATCAGCATGGAGCCGCCGACGGCCTGCGCGACCCGCCAGCCGATCAGCCAGAGCGCGCCGGCGCCGCCCTGGTACGGATCGAAGGACAGCGCGATCGACGTCAGCGTGAACAGCAGGAAGCCCGCGTTGTAGATCTTGATGCGGCCGAAGATGTCGCCGAGCCTGCCCAGGCTGACCACGAGAACGGCGCTGACCAGCATGTAGCCCATCAGCATCCAGAGCAGGTAGCTGACGTTGCCGGGCTGCAGAGGGTCGAGCCGTATCCCGTTGAAGATCGCCGGAAGCGAGATCAGCACGATCGAGCTGTTGATCGTGGCGATCAGCGTGCCCAGGGTCGTGTTGGACAGTGCCACCCACTTGTAGTGGGGATGATCGGAATCGATCCGCGGCGTACCGCCCCACCTTCGCTTCGACGTGGTCTCGAGTGTTCCCTCGACCGCCATCGGCCAGCCCCCTCCGGGTGTTTAGTTAATTTAGGTCAACTAACTATATGGGAGTCGTCGGGAGTGACGCCGCCCCGATCTGGCATGGCTTGTGTAGATCGTCCTCCGCTGAGGTGGTCTGTCCTTGGCCGGCGTGACGGCCTTGACGACGTCCGGGGGCGGGACGTGCCGGCGGATGGAGGGGCGTCAGGGATGGCGGTTCGGATCAGCGATCTTCGGGAAGTATTCGGTTTCTGTTCGGATTCGATTCATTGGATCCGCAAACGGCGAACTTGTCCTCAGAGAACAGCACCAGTAAAGTCCCGAGCGGCCTAATTCGGGCTGACAGGAGATATTCGCGTCACCACCTGATGCGGAGCGTGAACGCGAATGAGGTTCGGATGACCTGACCGCCGGACGGTTGCACCACGTCTGTGCCGGTCTTCCCTCACCGTTGCTGCCCGGAGTGCACGTTCGCGCTCACGGGAGCGTGCCCGGGTCGCTCGATCCGGACCGGTCGCCCGATGCCGCGAATCAAGAAAATTCTCGAATGGATGAGACTATGAGCTCCCCCGTACCTCCCCCCGCCGGTTTCCCCGGTCAGCCTCACGGTGAATTCCCGGGTCAGCCCGGCCAGCCGGGTCAGCCCGGTTACCCGGGTGGTGACCCGTACGGATACGGCGCCGTACCTCCGGTGAAGGCCTCGAACGGCCTCGCCGTCGCCGGATTCGTCCTGGCGTTCCTGGTCGCCCCGATCGGTTTCATCCTGAGCATCGTCGGCCTGGTCCAGGCCCCGAAGCGCGGCGGGAAGGGCAGGGGCCTGGCGATCGCCGGCATCGTCATCTCGCTGGTCGTCACGGCGGGCTGGACCGGACTGGTCATCGTCGTGGCCAACACGGTGGGCAAGAACGTCGCGACCGTCCTCGACCCCGGCTGCGTCTCCGGGCAGAAGGTGATCGTCGACGACGCCCTCAAGCTCTCGTCGGAGCCCGCCGCGCTCAAGAAGGAGCTGACGTCCATCGTCTCGAAGCTCAACACCGCCGCGGACAACTCCAAGAAGGACGACGTGCGCAAGGCGATGACCACGCTGGCGGGCGACTACGACGACCTCCTCCAGGCGCTCAACAACAAGACGGCGCCTCCCTCCGACCTCGAGACCAGGGTCACCAAGGACGTCAACGCCGTCGTCTCCCTGTGCACCTTGGGCACGCAGGTCCAGCAGTAGGGGCCGGGGCGCCCCCGCGCGTCGCGGTCGCGACGCGCGGGGGCACCACCAGAGTCCGCGAGGCCGTTCGAGCACGTCGTCGCCGTGCGCCGCGTCCGCGTGACGGGCGGGAACACTCGCCAAGGTGACGACTTCCCGGCGACTACGCCGCCTTCGCGAAGACCGTCGACGACGCGTCGCCGTCCTCGGAGCTGCCGGACAGGATCGACGCGGACACCGGCGCCCTCAACGAGCTGTGCACCTTCGGCGGCGCACGGGGATGGCCCTCGGCGGCGTCAGGACGCCTCGGCCATCCTGCGGGTGAGCAGAGAGTTGCGGATCTCGCCCGCCCGGATGGCCGTCGTGGACAGCAGGGTGGAGCTGAGGCCGTGGCTGTGCTCGGTTCCGCCCTGGAGGTAGATTCCCGCCGTCACGCCCGGGGTCAGCTCCAGGCGGTGGTCGCGGGCGACGCGGACGGCGTCCTCCTCGTCCCGCAGGCAGAGCTTGGCGGCCTCACCCAGCACCGTGCCGACGTCGTGCGGACGGTAGCCCGTGGCATGTACCAGCACGTCGGAGCTGAGCACCTCGCGCTCGCCGGTCGGCAGGAACTCCACGGTGACGTCGAGGCGGCTGTCGACGGGGCGGACGTCTCTGATGCGGGAGACGTTGAGCATGCGCAGGCGTTCCCGCCCCTGAACCTTCTCGCGGTACATCGCCGCGTACAGCGACTCGATGAGGTCCATGTCGACCACCGAGTAGTTGGTGCCGCGGTGGTAGTCGACGAGTGACTGCTTCACACCGGGCGGGGAGTTGAAGTACACGTCGACCGCTTCCGGGTCGAAGATCCTGTTGGCGAACGGGCTGTCGTCCGCGGGGGTGTAGCCGTACTTGGCGAAGACCGCGCAGACCTCGGCGTCCGGGAACGTGCGGTGCAGGTAGTCGACCGCCTCGGCGGCGCTCTGCCCGGCGCCGAGGACGATGGCCCGCCGGACGGGGGCTCCGGTACCGGCCAGTTCCGCGACGCGCGGGATGAGCTGGCTGTTGTGCCAGACGCGTTCGGACAGGACCGTGCCCGGCGGCAGGTGGGGTTCGAGTCCGATGGCCACGGAGATGTTGCGGGCGCGCGCAGTCCGACCCGTACCCCAACGCGTTCACCTACCACCGCGGCGAGCGGATCCGCATCGTGTCGGCGGCCGTCTCCGAGGCGCGTTACGGCGGCACCCCGGGCCGCGTCTTCATCCGCGAGGGGGACGGCGTCGTCATCGTCGCCGGCGCCGACGCCAAGAACGGCAGGCGGCGCGGTCTGGCCGTCAGGCGGCGCGGTCTGGCCGTCAGGCGGTTGCACACCGACGACGGCGTCGAGCACGCGGCCACCGACTACTTCACGGCCATGGGCGGCTACCTCACCGGGCGGCCCTGACCCCGGCGCCGGCGTCCGCCGAGTCCGCGGCGGCCCCGTCGTGGTGGCGGCCCATCGGGATGACGAGGGGCGTGCCGCTGACCGGGTCCGTCATCACCTGGCAGCGCAGGTCGAAGACCTCCTCGACCGACCGGGCGGTGACGACGTCGGCGGGGGCGCCCTCGGCGACGATCCGTCCCGCCTTCATGGCGACGACGTGATCGGCGTACCGGCAGGCCTGGTTGAGGTCGTGCAGGACCATCACGACCGTGCGGTTCTCCCGCCTGTTGAGGTCGGCCACGAGGTCCAGGACGTCGATCTGGTGTGCCAGGTCCAGGTAGGTGGTCGGCTCGTCCAGCAGCAGCACCTCTGTGCCCTGGGCGACGGCCATCGCGATCCAGGCGCGCTGACGCTGCCCGCCGGACAGTTCGTCGACGGGACGGTCGGCGAGACCGGTGAGGCCCGTCGCGGCCAGCGCGCCGGCGACGGCGCGCTCGTCGGCCTCCGACCACTGCCGCCACCACGTCTGGTGGGGAGACCGGCCCCGGCTGACCAGGTCGATGACGGTCAGCCCCTCGGGGGCCACCGGAGACTGCGGCAGGATGCCGAGGCGCTGGGCCAGCTCCCTCGTCGGCACCGACTGCAGGGCCCGTCCGTCGAGCCGTACGGCGCCGCCGCGGGGCGCCAGCAGGCGGGCCAGGGCTCGCAGCAGCGTCGACTTGCCGCAGGCGTTGGCGCCGACGATGGCGGTCACGCGGCCGGGCGGAACGGCCAGGTCGAGCTCGTCGACGATCAGCCGGTCGTCGTACGCCAGGCGCAGCCCGCTCGCCCGCAGGTCCGGGCTTGTGGTCGACATCCGTTCAGCCTCCTGAGCCCGCGCGGTTGGCGCGGATGAGTAGCCAGAGCAGGACCGGCGCCCCGAGGACGCCGGTGACGATTCCGACGGGCAGTTCCGTGCCGGGGATGAGCGTGCGCGCGATGAGGTCGGCGGACAGGACGGCGAGCGCACCGGTCAGTCCCGACGCGACCAGCGGTGGCCACGCCGTGCCGGCCAGGCGCTGCGCGATCTGCGGCGCGGCCAGCGCGACGAACGCGACCGGGCCGGCCGCGGCGGTGGCGAAGGCGATCAGCCCGACGCCGACGAGCAGCAGCGCGAGCCGGACGCGCTGAACAGGCGTGCCGAGACTCGTGGCCAGGTCGTCGCCGAGCTGGAGCGTCCGCATCCAGCGGCCCAGCAGCAGGGCGGCCGGCACCAGGACGGCCACGGCGACGGCCAGCGGGCCCACCTGC
The DNA here is from genome assembly GCF_016863295.1 of Planotetraspora phitsanulokensis. Classification (GTDB taxonomy): domain Bacteria; phylum Actinomycetota; class Actinomycetes; order Streptosporangiales; family Streptosporangiaceae; genus Planotetraspora; species Planotetraspora phitsanulokensis. Next base: position 45,829 of record NZ_BOOP01000004.1, on the reverse strand, counting down.
GGCCAGTCGCGGCCGTTGAGGTTGCCCACGAGCCAGCCCATCGCGGCCTGCGCCTGGAACCGCCCGCCGCGCGCTATCAGGAAGTCGGTCGCGCTCGTGCACATCCACGCGACCCCGATGCCCACCAGGATGATCCGGTAGCCGGTGGTCCCCCGGCGCCAGGCCAGCACGTAGACGACCAGTGCGGTGACGACCGCGCCGAGCAGGCCCAGCGACTGGGTGCCGAGACCGCCGTCCCAGCCGAGGACGATGCCGGCGACCACGGCGGTCCCGGCGCCCTCAATGATGCCGATCATGTCCGGGCTGGCCAGCGGGTTGCGGGTCATCGTCTGGAACAACGCGCCCGAGACGGCGAAGGCGACGCCGGCCAGCAGCCCGACCACGGCGCGCGGCAGCCGCAACTCCCTGACGACCAGCAGCGTCCCGGGGTCACCCGAGCCGGCGAGCGCCTTCATCACCTCGCCCAGGCCGATCGGGTAGTCGCCGATCGTGACGCCCCAGCAGAAGACCAGGAAGACGCCCGCGGCGAGCGCCGCGCAGACCGCGGCGAGCCGGGGCCGCAGGACGCCGGAGACGGGCGGCACGGCCAGCCGGAACGTGCGGCGGGAGGAGCCCGTGACGGCGGCGGAGGATGCGGAGGCTGACGGGGTCACGCTCACACCTCCGCGAGCCGGCGTCGGCGGACCAGGGCGATGAAGAAGGGCGCGCCGATGAACGCGACCAGGATCCCCGCCTGGATCTCGCTCGGCCGCACGACCAGCCGGCCGATGATGTCCGCCGCGAGGACCAGGCAGGGCGCGAGCACCGCCGACAGCGGCAGCAGCCATCGATGGTCGGGGCCGATGCCGGCCTGCTGGGCGAGGACCCGCGCGACGTGCGGGACCACCAGCCCGACGAACACGACGGGCCCGATGGCCACCACCGCGGCTCCCGTCAGCAGGGTGACCGCTGCCACCCCGCGCAGCCGCACCAGGCCGAGCCGCCGGCCGAGGGAGGCGGCCACGTCGTCGCCGAAGGCGAGGCTGTTGAGTGCGGGCGCGCTCGACAACGCCAGCAGGGCGCCCACGACGAGGAACGGCAACACCTGGAGCACCACCCCGGCGTCCCTGTCGGCGAGCGATCCCGCGTTCCAGAACCGGTAGCGGTTGAGCGCGTCGGGCTCCGTCAGCGCGACGGCGCCGGTGAGCGAGGTCAGCAACGAGGTGACGGCGACTCCGGCCAGCGCCAGCTTCACCGGCGTCTGTCCCGACCGGCCCAGGCCGCCGAGAAGGTAGACGGCCACGCTCGCCACGAGCGCGCCCGCGAAGGCGAACCAGATGTACCCGAACAGCGACCCGACTCCCAGGAACGCGATCGACACGACGATCGCGAAGGCGGCGCCCGCGCTGACCCCGAGCACCCCGGGGTCGGCGAGCGGGTTGCGGGTCAGGGCCTGCATGAGCGCACCGGCCAGACCGAGCGCCGCACCGGCCGCGAGGCCGAGGGCCGTGCGCGGGATCCGCACCGACCAGATGACGTTCTCCACGCGTGTGCTTTCCGGATGGCCGAACAGCGCGCGCACGACCTCGTCGATCGGGATGCTCAGCGCGCCGAGCGCTATCGACAACAGGCAGAGCAGCACGAGGAGGGCGGTGAGCACCACCACGAGAAGGACGGGGCGAAGGCCCCCGCCCCGCGGCACCGGGCTCTCCAACGACTCAGCTTCCTTAGGTTAGGCAGGCCTTAACTCTAGCCCGGCACGGTCTTGTGTAGTTAGGTAATCCTTACCTTAGTATGTCGGGCGGTCGCGGCTTGCCGTGTCCCGTCTCGTAGAGATTGGGAGGCTTGGTCACCTGTGTCCGGTAAGGCAGAAGTCACTGAGGAAGCGACGGCGTATTGGCACAGGCGGCTCTCGCCGCTTCCGCAGGAAACGACTCTTCCGGCCGACTTTCCGTACCGGCTGGAGGACACGGGGGAACGCGAGACGCGCGAGCTGGCGCTCGACGCCGACCCCGGCATGCCGCTGTCCCACGCCCTGACCGTCAACGCGCTGACCGAGGACGCCCCGGCGGTCCCGAGCTGACCGCCCACTGGTCGTACGCGTCGGGGATCCTCACGGAGGAGGCCGTCGCCGACCTGGCGGAGACCTGGCTGCGGGCCCTGGCGGCGATCGTGGACCGCGCCGCGGAACTGGAGGCCGGCCGTCGCCGATGACAGAGCCCGTGCTCATGAGCCCGACCCCAACGACCGTGAAGAGAACGAAGAGAACAAGGAGAACCGATCCCGTGAGCAGCAACCCCTTCGAGAACCCGACGGCGTCTACTCGGTGCTGGTGAACGACGAGGGACAACACAGCCTCTGGCCTTACTTCGTCGAGGTGCCCGCAGGCTGGACGGTCGCCCACGGGCCCGCCACACGGCAGGAGTGCCTGGACCACATCGAGGCCGACTGGACCGACATGCGTCCCAAGAGCCTGGTGGAGGAGCAGCGCGGCTGACCGCGCCGAGCCGTCCGGGAGACGGCAAAGGGGCCGGGCCGCGATCGCGGCCCGGCCCCTCTCGGCTCCCTGCGCCGGAGGCGAGGCTCAGGGAGACCGGCTCATGGGTGGGTCAGGAGGCGGCCTGCTCCACCAGCGTCGCGGGGTCGCCGTCCACGGCCGCCGCGAGTTGCGGCACCAGCTTGTCGAGCGTGTACGGCAGGCTCAGCACCGACACGAACGAGATGGCGTTGCCGTAGTCACCGGTTTCCTGGATGTAGACCTCACGGCCCTGCTTGACCACGTTCAGGTCGCCGTACAGCTTGTCCGCGTGGAGGGCGTCGGAGTCCTTGGCGGGGTCGGAGACGATCCACACGATCGCGCCGGTGTCGAGGAGGTCGGTGCGCTCCTTGCTGATGTTGGCGCCGAACTCGTCCCCGACGACCGTGTCCAGCCCGGAGGGCAGCGTGAAGCCGAGCGAGGTGAGCACCCGCGAACGGTTGTCCTGGCTGCCGTAGACGAAGATCCCCTCGTACGGGGTGGCCATCACCGCCGTGGCCTTCGCGAAGTCGGGGTGCTCCTGCTGCACGGCGCCGAAGCGGGCCTCGACGTTCGCGACGAGCTTGTTCGCCTCGGCCTGCTTGCCGAGCGCGGTGCCGATGGTCTCGGTCTGCTGCTGCCACGGGATGCCGTAGTCGGCGAACTGCGCGGGCTGCGCCACCACCGGGGCGATCTTCGTGAGCAGGTCGTACTGGTCCTTCGTCAGCCCGGAGTAGAGGGCGAGGATCAGGTCGGGCCGCAGTGCGGCGATCTTCTCGACCTGGGGGCCGGTGCCGGTGTCCTTCAGCACGGTCGGCGCGGGGGACGTGCCCAGCTTGTCCGCCGCCCACGGCCCGACGGCGCCCTTGTAGCCGCCGATCCACTCGGTCGTCCCGACCGGGACCTTGCCGAGGGCCAGCACGGCGTCCTGGTCGGTCAGGCCAACGGTGACGATCCGCTGGGGCTCGGCCGGGATCGTGGTGGACCCGAACTTGTGCTGGATGGTCACCGGGAAGGCGCCGGTCTGCGGCGTGGACGCCGAGGGCTGCCCGGAGGCGGAGCCGGTGGTGCCGGAGTCCGAGCCGCACGCGGCGGCGCCGAACAGGAGCAGGCCGGAGGCGAGTGCCACCGCGAGCCGGGTGCCTCTCAGGGAGCGGAACATCAGAAACCCTTCATGTCGATTGCGGATTCGTCGTGTGCTGGGGGTCGTGGTTCGCGGGGCGGGAGGGACCGGGCAGGTGGCGGGCGCGGGTGTCCGACCACGCCTCCCAGAGCGCGGCGTAACGTCCGCCCGCGGCCCGCAGTTCGTCGTGTGCGCCGATCTCGACGATCCGGCCGGCGTCCATGACGACGACGCGGTCGGCGGTCGCCGCCTGGGTCAGGCGGTGCGCGACGACCAGGGCGGTGCGGCCCTCGATCGCCCGCCCCGCGGCCGATTCCAGGGCGCGTGCCCCCGTGCTGCCCGCCTCGGCCGTCGCCTCGTCGAGGACCGCGACCGGCGGGTCGGCCAGGATGAGGCGGGCGAGCGCGATCCGCTGGACCTGCGTGGGAGTGAGACGGCGACCGCCTTCGCCCACCACGGTCCGGATGCCGTCGGGGAGCGCCTCGGCCCAGTCGAGCGCGTTCACCCGGGCCAGCGCCTCGCGCAGGTCGTCGTCGGTGGCGTCGGGCCGGGCGAGCCGCAGGTCGTCGGCGAGGGGGCCGGCGAAGACGTGCACCTCCTGGGTGACCAGGGCGACCGGGCGTCCGTCGTCCGAGGCGACGGCCAGCCGTACCGAGCCGGTGGCGGGGCGGTGCACCCCCGCGACGAGCTTGGCGAGCGTGGTCTTGCCCGCGCCGCTCGCCCCGACGAGGGCCACGCGTTCGCCGGTCCGCAGGACGAGGTCCACGTCGTGCAGCACGGGCCGGTCCGGTTCGTAGGCGTGCCCGAGTCCCGACACCGTCACGGCCGCGTCGCCGGCCGAGCGCGCACCCGTGTCCTCTTGCCCGTGCTCGTCCAGGTGATCGGTCGCGCGGCCGGGCCCGTGCCCTTCGGCAGGAGCGGCGGTCACGCCGACCAGCCGCGCGAGGCTCGCACCCGCCGACTGGGCGTCGTCGATCAGGACGAGCGCGGAGTTGATCGGGCCGAAGAGACCGTGGAAGTACAGCGCGGCCGCCGTCGCCGTCCCGATGGACGCGAACCCGTCGCGCACCAGCACGAAACCGGCGATCAGCACGGCCGCCAGGCCGGTGTACTCGGCCACGTGCAGTCGGCTGTAGAACCGGAGCACCAGCCGAACGCCTCGCATCGTCAGCTCGACTGCCGACCAGGAGCGCAGGGTGACCCGGTCGATGTGCTCGGCCTCCAGGCGGAACGCCCTCACCGTGGCGGCGCCGCCGATGGTGTCCAGCAACTGCTGCTGCTGGGCGCCGGCGGCCACGCGCTGCCGCGCGTAGAGGGGGACGGCGTTGCGCACGTACCAGCGGGCCGTGTGCGCCTGGACCGGGACCGCGAGCAGCGCCGCCACGAGGAAGCGCCAGTCGAGCACGGCCAGGGCCACGAGTGTCAGGACGATGGACAGCAGCGAACGCGCCAGCTCGGGCAGTGCGGTCCGCACCGCCTCCGCGACCTGTGAGACGTCGGCGGTCACGCGTGCGGTGAGGTCGCCGGAGCCGGCCTTCTCGACCCGTTCCAGCGGCAGCCGCAGAGCCCGGTCGACGAAACGCTCACGCAGGCGCGCGAGCACGGTCTCGCCGAGTCTCGAGACCAGCGACAGCCCCAGCGCGGTGGTGACGCCCTGCGCGACCGCGACGATTCCCAGGAGCGCCACGGGAAGCGTCAGCGCTCCAGCGGGATGCCGCTCGGCGACGAGGTCCACGATGCGCCCGAGTAGCGGCTGTGTGGCCAGCCCGACGGCGGTCGCCCCGACCATCACGGCGAACCCGGCGGCGGCCAGCCCCCGGTGCGGGCGCAGCAGGTCTCGTACGGCGGCGCGCGTCTCTGCGGGGGTCGCGGTCGGCAGCAGCTCGCGGGCCGGCCCGCCCGGCTCGGAAGAGCGCCCGGAGCCGCCCGTGTGGTCGGCCATTTGATCGGTCGCGCGGTCGGTTGTGTGGTCGGCCGGCTGGTCCGTCATGAGAGCACCGCCGTCCGGTAGGCGGCATGCCGTTCGACGAGGTCGGCGTGCGGCCCGGTGTCGGCGATCCGCCCGCCGTCGAGCAGTGCCACCCGGTCGGCGACCGCGAGCAGAGCGGGGCTGGTGGTGACGAGGATCGTGGTCCTCCCGCGCCGGAGGTCGCGGACCCCGGCCGCGATGCGGGCCTCGGTGACCGCGTCGACCGCGGTGGTCGGATCGTGCACGACGAGCACCGGGCGGTCGGCGGCCAGGGCCCGGGCGAGGGCGACGCGCTGGCGCTGGCCGCCGGACAGGGAGCGTCCCCGCTCGCTGACCGCCGTGTCGCCGCCTCGCGGCACGGCCAGCGCGACCTCGTCGGCTCCGGCGGCGGCCATTGCCGCCAGGACGGCCTCGGGATCGGACGCGGCGGCGGCGACGTTTCCGCGCAGGGTGCCCTCGAAGAGGTCGGCGTCGTGCTCGGCCACCAGCATCGCCGTACGGACATCAGCCGGGTCGAGGTCGCGCAGCGGCACGCCGTCGAGCTCGATCACCCCCGTGTCGGGGTCGGCCTGCCTGCTCAGGCAGCGAAGCAGGGCGGTGGCGTCCGCCGGGTCGGTCGCCGCCACGCCGAGGACCTCGCCGGGCGCGACGTCGAGGTCGATGCCTCGCAGCGAGCCGTGGCCGACGCCGCGCAGCCGCAGGGCACCGCGCAGCCGCTCGGGCAGCCGTGCGCCTCCGGGCTCGACGCCGGGCGGTGCGGCGAGAACCCCGGCGATGCGCGTGGCGGACGCCCTGGCCTGCGCGAAGTCGGTGTTGACCCAGGAGAACACCTCCAGCGGGCCGAGCAGGAAGAGCGCGAGCCCCACCGCCGACACGAGCTGGCCCAGGCTGATGTCGCCTTCGACGGCGAGCCGGCCGCCCACCAGCGCGACGACGGCGATGAACACGCCGGTCAGGGTGAGGACCAAGCCGTTCTGCACGGCCTCGGCGCGGGCGGCCCGCAACGTCGCGACCAGAGAGTCGCGGCTGGTGCGCCGGTAGCGGGCGACAGCGGCGGACTCCGCGCCGATCCCCTTGAGCACGCGCAGGCCGGTCACCAGGTCGGCGGCGACGCCCGACGCGTGCGCCGTGCGCTCCTGCTCGGCCTCGCTGCGGCGTTCGAGGGGCTTGCTCAGCAGGTGCCCGGCCAGCAGGAGGACGGGGGTGCCGACGAGCACGACCAGGCCCAGCGGGATCGAGATCCGCAGCAGGACCACGGCTCCCACGAGGAGGCCCATGAGCGCGGAGAATCCGAACATCACGGCCATGGCGACCGTGCCGACCCGCTTGGCGTCCTCGGTCGCGATGCTCGTCAGGGCGCCGGGGAGCCGTCCGTCCTCCGCGCCGCCGCGCGGGTCGACGACGCGGGTCACGAGGCGCACGCGGAGGATGTGCGCCGCCTGTTCCGCGGCGCGTTCCCCGGCGCGGGCGCCGAACCGGAAGCTGAACGACAGTCCTACGTAGACGACGGCGAGCACGGCCAGCCAGACCAGAAGCGAGGTCGCGTCGCCGCCGGCGACCGCCTGGTCGATCACCACGCCGATGAGGACGGGGACGAGCGCCTCGCCGGCCTGGTGCCCGGCTCCCAGCAGCGAGCCCAGGGCGACGTCGCGCCGCTGCCCCTTGATCGCCTGCCTCAGGACGTCACGTCCCGAGGGACCTGAACCACCCACCCGCTCTCCTCCAGGTCCGGCAAAATTTAGGTAAGGCTATTCTAAGTAAGGGTTACCTGACCAGCCGGGCGCAGCTGCGGTTCCCAAGGCGTGGATCCCGCGCGTGGCAGGGACTTTGAGCGGAAATTGAGGATTGTCAGGTAGACCCTGAGACATGGATAGGGCCGCCAAGGTTCTCGTCGTGGACGACGAGCCGAACATCCGCACCCTGCTGTCGCAGACGCTCCGACTGGTGTCCTTCGAGGTGAGAACGGCCGAGAGCGGTTCGCAGGCGCTGACCGCGGTCAGGGAGTTCGAGCCCGACATCGTGGTCCTCGACGTGATGCTGCCCGACTTCGACGGGTTCGAGGTGGCGCGGCGGCTGGGCGAGGTTCCCGTGTTGTTCCTGACCGCGCGGGACGCGGTGGAGGACCGGGTCCAGGGACTGAGCATCGGCGCGGACGACTACGTCGCCAAGCCGTTCAGCCTGGAGGAGGTCGTCCTGCGCATCCGGGCGATCCTGCGCAGGAGCCGCGTCGCGGAGCCCGCCCCAGGCAACGTCCTGTCCTACGCCGACCTGGAGCTCGATCCGGACGCCCACGAGGTGCGGCGTGCCGGGACCCTCGTCGACCTGTCGCCCACCGAGTTCAACCTGCTGGCCTACCTGCTCGCGAACGCGGGCCGGGTGGTGAGCAAGACGCAGATCCTCGACCGGGTCTGGCGCTACGACTTCGACGGCGACTCCAGCATCGTCGAGTCGTACGTCTACTACCTGCGCAAGAAGATCGACAAATGGGATCCGCCGTTGATCCAGACCGTGCGCGGGGTCGGCTACACGCTCAAGCTGCCGCGGAGGGCCGACTCGTGAGGGGCCCGGCCCGCTGGACGGTGCGCACCCGGCTCGTGGTGGCCGCCGTGGCGCTGACCGGCATCGCGCTCGTGCTGGCGAACACGGCGGGGCTGGCCCTGCTGCGCGGTTATCTCATGGACCGGCTGGACGACCAGCTGAGCGCCACCACGAACGTCGCCTCCTCGGGCCTGATCGCCCTGGCCGATCGCCCGCCCGCCGGGCTCACCGCTCCGGTGGGCCCGGGGGAGGCCGGCATCCCGGTGGAGAAGAAGATCGTCGCGCGGATCGTCGGCGACCGGGCGGTCTACTTCTTCTCCCCGGACGGAAAGCTGACCGGCGGGTTCCCCTCCCAGCCGGTCAGCGGGCCGGATCTCGGCTCCTTCGAGGAGATCCGTAAGGGTGAGCCGTACACGGTGCCCGGCACCGACGGGCCGTCCTGGCGCGTGATGGCGGTGGACGTCCCCGGCGGGGGGACCATGGTGACGGCCTCGTCGATGGCCGAGATCGAGGCCATCCAGAAGTGGCTGCTGGCCATCGACGCCGTGGTCATGGCGGTGGTGCTGCTCCTGCTCGGCCTGGCGGCGGCCGCGCTGGTACGGCTCGGCCTGCGCCCGCTGACCAGGATGGAGGAGACGGCGGGGCAGATCGCCGCGGGCGACTTCGGCCGGCGGGTCCCGGCGGACGACCCGCACACGGAGCCGGGCCGCCTCGGCATCGCGATGAACGTGATGCTGGACCGCGTCGAGAGGGAGATCGCCGCGCGGGCGCAGTCGGAGACCCGCATGCGCCGGTTCCTCGCCGACGCCTCCCACGAGCTGCGCACGCCGCTGACCTCCGTGCGGGGCTTCGCCGAGCTGTACCGCAGGGGCGGCGCCCCGCCGGGTCCGCCGCTCGACGAGGCCATGCGCAGGATCGAGGACGAGGCCGGCCGGATGGGCATCCTGGTCGACGACCTGCTCACCCTGGCCCGCCTGGACGAGGAGCGTCCCATGGACAACCATCCCGTCGACCTGCTGGAGATCGCCGCCGACACGATCCGCGACGCCCGTGCCCGGGTGCCCGACCGGCAGGTACGGCTGGCCGGGCTGGGCCCCTCGCTGTCCCCGGTCGTGGTCGTCGGAGACGAGGCGCGCCTCAGGCAGGTGCCGGCCAACCTCGTGGCCAACGCCCTCGCCCACACCCCGCCGGACGCGAAGATCACGGTTCGGGTGGGCGTCGCCGAGGCCGCACCGGCGCCGGCCGCCGCCGTGGGCGCGGCGCGTCCCGGGCTGATGGGGGTCATCGAGGTGTCGGACACCGGTCCGGGAATCCCGCCGGCCCATGTGCCGCACATCTTCGAGCGCCTCTACCGCGTCAGCCAGAGCCGTTCCCGCGCGGAAGGCGGGGCCGGGCTCGGGCTCGCCATCGTGGCCGCGATCGTCCGGGCGCACGGCGGCCGCGTCGAACTGGCGGCGCCCTCGGGCGCGAAGACGGGCGCTGAGACGGGAGTGGCGGCAGGCGGGGGAACGGTCGCGGAGTCGGGCGCGACGACGGGCGCGCCGGCGGGGCAGGGAGCGGTGTTCCGTGTCCTGCTGCCGCTCCACGCCTCGCCGGGGGAGCAGGAAGATCCGGATTTTGAGGGTCCTCCGAGGTAGCTCCGGGCCGGCTCCGATGGGCGCCGCGCAACATCGGGCGCATGCGAAGAACACTTGTGGCGGCGGCGCTCCTCGCGTTCGCCGTCGGATGCGGACAGAACGGCGCCTCGCCGGGCGTCGCCTCGGTCAAGGGCACCGAACCGGCGGCGCAGGCGAGCGCCACCCCGACGGCCTCGGTCGATCCCGCTGAGCAGGGCAGGAAGTTCGCCCAGTGCATGCGGGACCACGGCGTGGACATGCCCGATCCGGAGACCGACGGCAAGGGCGGCATGCGTATACGCGTGAACGCGGGCAAGGGCGGCGAGGCGAAGGTCGAAAAGGCGATGGAGGCGTGCCGGAGCCTTAACCCGATGGGTGAGAAGGGCCGCGAGATCTCTCCCGAACAGCAGGAACAGGCTCTCGCGTTCACCAAGTGCATGCGGGACCACGGCGTGGACATGCCCGATCCGGACTTCAGCGGCGGCGGCGTGAAGATCACCGGAAGAGGTCCCGGGTTCAGTCCCGACGACCCGAAGTTCCAGGAGGCCTCGGAGGCGTGCCGGGACAAGCTGGGTCCGATCGGAGGCCAGAAGTGACCGAAACACAGGAGGACGCCGCCCGGCACGCGGCGGACACGCCGCACGACGAGACCGGACCTCAGGGCCGCCAGGTCCGCCCGCGACGGCGCAGAGCGGTCAGGACCGCGGCGGCGACCGGCGGAGCCGCCCTGCTCGCGGCGGCCGTGGCCGCCACCGCGATCGGCGTGGGAGGCGAGGGCGGCACGGCCGTCGCCGAGCGGACGCCTCCCGCCACCGCCACGGTCGAGCGGACGACGCTGACCGAGACCAAGGAGGTCGACGGCACGCTCGGGTACGGCGACACGGCCACGGTCGACGGCCGCGGGCAGGGCACGATCACCTGGCTTCCGGCTCCCGGCGCGACGATCACCAGGGGGCGCGCGGTCTACAGCGCCGACGCCGACCGGGTCCCGCTTCTCTACGGCGTCACGCCCCTCTACCGGGTCCTCCAGAACGGGGTCGAGGGCCGGGACGTCAGGATGCTCGAGCAGAACCTGGCCAAGCTCGGATACGACGGCTTCACCGTTGACGACGAGTTCACCTGGGCCACCCGCGAGGCGGTCGAGGAGTGGCAGGACGACCTGGGCCTGGAGGTCACGGGACAGGTCGCGCCCGGCGACGTCGTCGTCCACGACGGCCCGCTCCGGATCGCCGAGCTCAAGGCCGCGCTCGGCGGCCAGGCGGCCGGGCCGGTCCTCACCTACACCGGCACCACGCGCGAGGTCACCGTGCCGCTCGACGTGGCCGACCGGCATCTGGTCCGCAAGGGGATCAAGGCGACCGTCGAGTTGCCGGACGGAGCCACCGTGCAGGGCACCGTGACGAGCATCGGCAAGGTGGCGACGGAGACGACGAGCCAGGACGAGACGACCACCACGGTCGACGTGGTCGTCTCGGTGCGCGATGACGGCGCGCTCAGGACCTACGACACCGCGCCCGTGGACGTCACCATCGTCTCCAAGGAGCGCGAGGACGTGCTCGTCGTCCCGGTCGGCGCCCTGGTCGCCCTGGCCGAGGGCGGGTACGGCGTGCAGGTCGTCGAGGGCCCCGCCACCCGCTACGTGGCGGTCGAGACCGGGATGTTCGCCGACGGAAAGGTCGAGGTGACCGGGGTGGACGAGGGCGCGACCGTGGTGGTGCCGTCGTGAGCGGATCCGAGACCACCGCGGACGGGACGGCCGGCGGGCCGTACATCGTGGAGCTGGCGGGCGTGAGCAAGGTCTACGCCGGCGGGGTCGCCGCGCTGCGGGGGGCCGGGATGAGCATCCGGTACGGAGAGCTCGTCGGCATCATCGGGCCGTCCGGATCCGGGAAGTCCACGATGCTGAACATGATCGGCACCCTCGACCGGCCCACGGAGGGCACGGTCAGGATCGCCGGCCACGACATCGCGGACCTGTCCGACCGGGAGCTGTCCGCCCTGCGCGCCGGGGTGATCGGCTTCGTCTTCCAGCACTTCCATCTCGCGGCGGGAATCCCCTCCCTCGACAACGTCGCCGACGGCCTGCTCTACTCGGGGGTCGCGCTCCGCGAGCGGCGCGGGCGTGCCGCGGCGGCGCTGCACAGGGTCGGCCTCGGGCACCGGCTCGACCACCGGCCGCACGAGCTCTCCGGCGGAGAGCGGCAACGGGTGGCGATCGCCCGCGCCGTCGTCGGCGACCCCCTGCTGCTCCTCGCCGACGAGCCCACCGGCAACCTCGACTCCTCGTCGGGGGCGGGCGTGATGGAACTGCTCCAGGAGCTTCATCGAGGCGGCACCACCGTGGTGATCATCACGCATGACCGGGACATCGCCACCGGGCTGCCCCGGCGCGTCGAGATGCTCGACGGCCGCGTGGTAGAGGACTCGCAGGCGAGGCGGGTGCCGGCATGCTGACCACGACACCGGGCACCACGCGGCCGAATCCCGGGGGGCCGCCGGGCCGGCCCACTCCGGCGCGGCTTCGCCCACGCGACGTGATCAGGGTCGGCGGCGCCGGACTGCGGGCCCGGCCGTTGCGGGTCTTCCTGTCGGCGCTCGGCATCGCGATCGGTATCGCCGCGATGATCGGCGTGGTCGGCATCTCGGCCTCCAGCCAGGAGAAGCTGAACCGGCAACTCGCCGCTCTCGGCACCAACCTGCTCACGGTCTCGCCCGGTCAGACCTTCTTCGGGGAGGACTCCCACCTGCCGGCCGAGGCGGAGGCGATGATCGGCCAGATCGCCCCGGTCACCTCGGTGACCGCGACCGGCACGACGAGCGCCAAGGTCTACCGCAACGACCACATCCAGGAGGGGCAGACCGGCGGCATCTCGGTCCAGGCGGCCCGGCTCGACCTGCTCGCCGACGTCGGCGCGACGGTCGTCAGCGGCACCTGGCTCAACGGGGCCACCCAGGGCCATCCGGCCGTGGTCCTCGGCAGCAGGACGGCCGACCGGCTCGGGGTGGTCGAGGCGGGTCCCGACCAGAGGGTCTGGCTGGGCGGCCAGTGGTTCACCGTCGTCGGCGTTCTGGCGCCCGTGCCGCTCGCTCCCGAGCTGGACGCCGCCGCCCTCGTCGGCTGGCCGGTCGCCGAGGAGCGGCTCGGTTTCGACGGCTACCCCACGACGGTCTACACCCGGGCCCAGGAAGAGCACGTGGTCGCGGTCCGGGACGTGCTGGCGGCCACCGCCAACCCGGAGAATCCCAACGAGGTCGAGGTGTCCCGGCCCTCCGACGCGCTGGCCGCCAAGCAGGCGACCGACGCGACGCTCAACGCGCTGCTGCTCGGCCTGGGCGGGGTCGCTCTGATCGTCGGCGGGGTCGGCGTGGCCAACACCATGGTCATCTCCGTGCTGGAGCGCCGCGCCGAGATCGGCCTGCGCCGTTCCCTGGGCGCCACCCGGGGACAGATCCGGTCCCAGTTCCTCGTCGAATCACTACTGCTGTCGCTGATCGGCGGGGCCGGGGGAGTGCTGCTCGGCATCGGTGTGACCGCGGCCTACGCCACCTCCCAGGGCTGGCCGACCATCGTGCCCGTCTGGGCGATGGCCGGCGGCGTGGTGGCCACGCTGGCGATCGGAGGCGTCGCCGGGTTCTATCCCGCGGTCCGCGCGGCCCGGATGTCGCCGACGGAGGCGCTCGCGGCCCCCTGAGAGCCGGGGCTCGACGCCTGGTACGCCGGCCCTCTCCCGGCCGGCGTGCCCGGTCCCGGGCCCGGCGATCTCCCCGTGAATTACGCCGAATTCCCTTCGCTTTGCTTTTCTATAAATAAAAATCTACTTTGCTCCAAATTTTATAATGGGTGAGATACACCCACCCTTAATTCGCCTTCCGGATTTAACGTGGTGTGGTGGACAGTGGAAAACTTCTTGGTGAGTTCCTACAGGCGCGGCGCAAGCTGGTGACGCCCGATGAGATCGGGTTGAAGCATTCCGGCCGCCGCAGGACCCCCGGTTTACGCCGGGAAGAGATGGCGTTTCTGGCCGGTGTCAGCACCGACTACTACAGCCGTCTGGAACAGGGCCGCGAGCGCAATCCGTCGGACCAGGTCCTCGCGGCGCTCGCCCGGGCCCTCGACCTCGACTCCGAGGCCGCGCAGCACCTTTACGCGCTCGCGCACCCCCGGGCCCGCCGTGACACCCCGGTCAGCCGGATGGAACCCGTGAGCCCGATGTTGCTGCGGTTGCTCCGGGGCTGGAATCACACACCGGCGATGGTGCTCGGCCGTTGGATGGACGTCCTGGCCATGAACCCGATAGCCGAGGCGCTCTATGACGGCCTGAAGCACAACGACAACCTGATCCGGATGGTCTTCCTGAATCCCGAGTCACGCGAGTTTTACGCGGACTGGGAGAAGATCGCGTATTACAAGGCGGCGCATCTGCGCGCGGTGGCGGGCACGGACCCGGACGATCCGTTCCTGCCGGGGCTCGTGGAGGAGTTGTCGGAGGAGAGCGACGAGTTCCGGCGTCTGTGGGCGCGGCACGACGTGCATTTCAAGACGCACGACGCCAAGCAGTTCCGCCACCGCGACGTCGGGGAGCTGAACCTCGTCTACGAGTCCTTCACCGTCAACAGCGCGCCCGGCCAGCAGCTCATGATCTTCCAGGCGGAGCCGGGAAGCGAGACGGAGAAGGCGCTGGCGATGCTGGGCGGCCTCAGCTCCATCAACGCTCTTGTGAACGACTCGCTCGTGCCGGCGCCGACGCTGACGCCCGCACCCGCCATGACGCCCGCGAAGGCGTCCGCGACGGCGCGGAGGTCCGGCGGGCGTGATCTGGTCGAATCCGAGGCGAGGGAGATCAGCGCCCGGCGCGCGATGTGGCAGAACGCCTGGTGACAGACCTTCGTCGCAGGCCGGATGACGGGCCGGCCCGCGTCGTCGCCCCTGCTGATCATGAGACGCCGGTGCCGCTCGGCGGGCGCTCGCCTGCCTCCGGGGCCCGCCTCAGCAGGTAGGTGTCCATGATCCAGCCCTTGCGCGCCCGTGCCTGCGCCCGGGTCTCGCGGATTCGCTCTGCCACGTCACGGACGCGGCCCGATATGAGGATCTCGTCGGGCGTGCCGAGGTAGGCGCCCCAGTAGATGTCGACGTCGTCCCCGTCGGGGAGGTCCGTGAAGGCGCAGTGCGCGTCCAGCATCACGACGACGTCGCCGAATTCGTCCGATCCGCCCGCCGGGCCGGTTCCGGCGCCGATCGCCCGGGCGAGGCGGCGTCCGGTGGTGACTTGCAGGGGACGGGCGACGCGGGTCAGGCTGACGCGGTGCCGCGCCGCCAGGGCGGACACGCTGCTGACGCCGGGGATGACCGTGTGGTCGAACCGTGCCGAGCCCCTGGCGAGCACCTCGTCGACGACGGCGAGCGTGCTGTCGTACAGGGAGGGGTCTCCCCAGACGAGGATTGCCCCGGTCTGGCCCTGACCGAGTTCGTCGAGGATGAGCCGCTCGTAGACGTCCGCACGCCGCGCCCTCCAGTCCTCCACGGCCTCGCTGTAGGCGTCGCCGGTGCGGTCGCGTTCGGGGTCGCGGGCCTCGACGACGCGGTACGGCTCTCGCGCGTGCGCGCCGATGACGTTCCTTCGCAGCCGGACCAGGTCGTGCGCCGATCCCTCGCCGGGCACCTCGCCGGATGTTTCGCCGGATCCCTTGCCGAGGACGAAGAACACGTCGGCCGCCGCGATGGCCTTGACCGCCTGCAGCGTGAGGTGGTCGGGATCGCCCGCGCCGATGCCGATGATGAGGACTCTCTTCATAGGCAGAGTCTGCGCCGCCCCACAGGAGGGGGCCGGGCCGGGTCCGTGTCACGGCGGGTTCAGCCGGGCCGGGTCCGTGTCGTCGGACCGGTTCACGCGTTCAGCCGCCGGATGTCACGGGGTCGTCCGCACGTCCAGTCTCGCGGTGAAGTCCAGCGCGGGGGAGGCGAGCAGATCGGCCGCGGAGCCGTCCGGCTTGCGGGCCCACAACGCGTTCATGACCACCGGGCTCCCGCGGAGCTCGATCGTGCCGTTGATCTCCGTCGTCGCCGATCCGCTCTCGGTGACCTGCTCGATCGGCAGCCAGAAGGTGACCTCGTCGCCGATGCGCAGCCAGCCGCCCTCGCCGGGGCGCAGGTCGGTCCGTCCCGTCAGGTCGGTGAAGGTGAACCGGCCGTCCGCGTGCGCCTGCCAGACGCCCGCGCCGAGCCTGCCCGCCGCCCGCGCCTTCCAGCCCGGATCTCCGGTGGGCTGGTCGAGCCGGACGAAGGCGGTGATCCGGAGGTCGACGGGCAGGGCCTGCCCGGTCCACGGACGGTCGTCGACCAGACCGGTCCGCTCGGCCGCGGGCGCGGTGGCCGGGGGCTCGGTGGCAGGTGCCGAGGGTGGCCGGGTGTCGGCCGGAGTCGGCGACGCCGCGGAGCGGGGCGGGCCGTCCAGCGCGACGGCCGCCTCGCCCGCCGAGCCGGGGGCGAACCCTCCGGCGACGAGCAGGCCGGGAACCAGCGCCGACAGCAGGTAGGGCGCGAAGCGCTGCCGCGAGGCTCGCAGCGGTGCCCAGACGCGCAGCCACAGTGGTGCGATCAGCGGCCAGTTGAGGAGCAGTACGGCCATCTCCGCCAGGAGCGTCCGCACGGACGACAACTCGGCGGGAAGGCCGGTGGCCACCACCTGCGCGGCCTCGGCGAAGGAGGATCCGTTCAGCATCCGGGCGAACAGCTCGAAGATCGTGATGGCGATGAGCCGTACGACATAGGCGAGCGGCCACAGCGCCGCCAGCGCCGCGGTGCCTTCCGGCCACGAACGCGCGGCCCACAGCCGCAGCCGCAGCGGCGGATGGCTGAGCAGGCCGATCGCCCCGCGGATCGCCGATTCGCGCGGGCGGGAGGGGCCGAGCGCGCGGGCGAGCGCGGCGGGCCCGGCCACGCTCATCGCGTACCGGTCGGCGCTGAGCTCGGCGACCCACAGGCCGGCGACGGGCAGGATCAGGCTGATCGGCACGGCGACCGTGACGTACAGCACGGAGTTGAGGATCGGGGACGCCCCCGTACCGCCCGCCACGAGATAGATCGCCGCCGGCACCAGGGCGAGCACCGCGAGGCCGGCACCCCAGGTCCGGACGAACCACGCGAACGGGCTCGCGAGCCCGACGATCAGATGGTCTCCCTGGCGCAGATGGGCGACCTCGTGCAGCAGCACGGCCTGCGCCGCCTCCCTGTCCCGGCTCCACAGGCGCACCAGCGGCGGGTAGACGGCGACGCGCGCCCGCCTCCATCCCATCGGGTAGACGCGGGCCAGGCGATCGTCGCGCTCGCCGAGCCGGAGTCCGGCGGCGGGCGCGTGGCGCCGCACGTACGCCGTCATCTCGCCGATGACCGGGTCGTCGCTCGGCAGGAGCCGGTGGCGGCGTTCCGCCCAGCGTCCGCGCGGACCTGGGAGGAGCACTCCCAGGATCCCGGCGAGCAGGAGGAGCGCGGGGAGGAACTCCAGGATGCCCGCCGTGGTCAGGATCGCGACTCCCGCCCGCTGGACGTTGGCCGCCAGATAGCCGACGAGTGTGGCCATGCCGTCGACGTCGTCCTGGAGACCCTCCACCGCCTGGGGGACCGACGGGGCGAGAACGCCGAGGAAGTACAGCCAGAGCCAGGGCGGCAACATCCATCCGGAGCCCTGTCCCGGCGGGGCCGGCAGCGTGCCTCCGGTGGGGGAACCCGGGGGCGGGCTGCCCGCGAGGGCCCGCAGGAACGCCTCGATCTCAGCGGGGCCGCGGTCGTGCTGGAAGACGAGTTTGAGGGTGTCGTAGGTGAGCTCGTCCGCCCGGCCGTCGGCGAGGCCCTGCGCGGCCAGCCGGTTCCGCAGCGCGTCGATCGTCTGGCCGAGCGACGGGGAGACGTCCCCGGAGGACGGCGCCGTGCCGTACCCGTGCGGAGCCGCCTGGGAGGGGCCCCGCGCCGGGTGTGCGGCCGCGCGCATCACGACGAGGGCGAGCAGGTCGGCCAGCGGGTGGCTCCCAAGCAGGCCGAGCAGGTCGCCCGCCACGGCGCGGAGGGCGTCGAGGATGATCGGCAACTCTCCCGGGCTCACGCCGCCGAAGCCACCGGGCTCCGGCGCGGTGGACCGCATGAGGTCGCGGCGGCGGCGTCCCCCCGCCACGTACGCCGCCCCGACGCGCTCGGCGGACGCGACCTCGTCGGGGACGAGCTGCTCGGCGAGATGCCGGGACCAGGCTGCGACGGCGTCCACGGGTCCTCCAACAGGGCAGCGGGGATCGCCCGGAGAGATCGTGGCATCGATCCGCGGGAACGGTCCAGTATTTCTGCCACATGGGCCACTTATTGCGCTATAAACGGGATCGTCGCCCCCCCGGCGGCCGGAAGGCGGAGGCAGGAGATGGCCACACCGACGCCGAGGCGCCCCAACGGCCCGCGGAGGCTGGGACCGTGGCCGCCCGCCACGCTGCTCGGCTCGCTGGAGCCCCGCGTACGCGAGGCGTTGTTGTCGCTCGGGACGTTCTCACAGGTCGTCAGCGGCGAGACTCTGATCATGGAAGGCGACCCGCGGGCCAAGGACGTCTTCCTCATCGTCCAGGGCTACATGAAGGTCGTCAGCAACAGCGCGGACGGCAAGGTGGTCCTGCTCGCCATCCGCTCCGACGGCGACCTCGTCGGCGAGCTCGCCAGTCTCGACGGAAGCCCGCGGGTGGCGTCCGTGGTCACGGTCGGCCCCTGCTTCGTCCGCAAGATCAGCAGGCGGGACTTCCTCGGCTTCCTCGCGGATCATCCGGACGCGGCCCTCGCCGTCAACGCCAACGTCGTGGGCAAGTTGCGGCACGCCACCTGGCACCGCATCGAGTTCGGCACGTCGCCGATGCCGGTCCGCGTGGCGCGGGTGCTGATCTATCTCGCCCAGCGGTACGGCGAGACGACCGCCGAGGGCGTTCTGATCGGCTCGCTGACGCAGCCCGAGCTCGCCGCCATGATCGGCGCGCGGGAGCACAGCGTGCACAAGATCCTTCGTTCCATGCGCGAACGCCGGGTGATCGCGACGCGGTACGGGCGGATCCTCATCCTGGACAGCGCCGCGCTGTACGCGGATGCCGGAATCAGCGAAATCCCGCCTGAATACGGGGTCTGGCAGCCGCCGGACCCGCAGAGTGAGGGGAACTGACCCGATCACGCGCGCTCGCCCCGCATCGGAGGACACATGGACGACCTGGACCCGGTTCGGCGGCTGTGCGTGGCAGTGGAGGCCGACTCGTCCGAGGGGGAACCCGAGGGGGAAGACGCCGCGACGTCACGGACCGGCGACGCCCACCCGTCCGGACCGCTCGTCGATCTCGCCGAGCGCGCGAGCATGGCCGCGGGACTCGACCAGGTCGCCTTCCAGGTGCAGCCCGCCGGCGTCCTGCTCGTGCTCAATTCGGGGGTCAACGAGCCGCGTGTCGTCGTCGATCTCACCCGTGAGCTGCACAACGGCCTGTGGCGCCGCAACCGGCGGCAGGCCGGAACGCGGCTGCGCTGCCGGGTCGCGTTCCATCAGGGTCTGGTGCGGCTCACCGACGAGGGGTTCGAGGGCCAGGCGGTGACCGTGGTCGGCGACCTGTGCGCGAGTGAGCACCTGCGGGCCGAACTCGGCGCCAGCCCCCGCAGCGACCTCGCGATGATCATCTCGGGGCAGCTCCTCGACGAGCTCGCCTACCCCGAGTCAGCCGACCTGCACCGGAGGCAGTTCCGCCCGGTCACCGTCACTCTCACGGCCGCGAGGTCGATGCCGGCCTACGTGTACGCCCTCGGCGGGTGACATGGCCGGCGGCGGATGGAACCTGATCGGGCACGTCCCTGCGATCGTGATCGCCGAGCCCGTGTACTCGGCGGACGGCGGCCGCGCCGGCTGGCGGGAGACGGCCCCCCGCCCGAGGGACGCCTTTCTGACGCGTCTGTTCACCGGTCTCGAACTGCGTCTCCGCCCGGACGGCTCCGCCGAGGGGCGGCTGGGCACGGGCACGCCGCTGGCCGGAACCTGGCGGCCCCACGCAGGACACGTGCTGGTGACCACGCAGGCCGGTGACGGGAGCACGCTCGACGGCTGCCTCACGACCGATGCCGGCGCCGCGGTGCCCCGAGCAGGCGCGGAGAGCGCGGGCGCGGGCGGGGAGTTCGACGCCGTCTACACCGGACGGGGGCGTGTGGGCGGCGTCGTCGCCCACGTCAGGCAGCGGCTCGCCGCTCACGACGGGCCGCCCGGCAACACGTCGACCAGTCACGTGCCACCGCCCGGGCCGTCGTCCGGCAGCGTGCCGTCCGGTCACGTGCCGCCGCCCGGGTCGCCGGGCGCCGCGGGTGTGGACGAGTCCGTCGCGGGTGTGGACGAGTCCGCCGCGGTACGGGAGCTCACGACGCGGTTGTCCCGCTCATCGCTGCGCGGCCGGTGGCGGAGAGCGCTGGGACCGGTCGACGACCTGGTCGAAGGTCTGGTCGAGGGTCTGGTCGTCACCGAGCTGGATGGCTCGCTCGTGGGCGTGGAGGCGCTCGGCGGGGGGTTCCTGCGGCTGGCACGTGGTCCTGACGTCGCCGCCGGACTGGCGCTTCGCCCCGGAGGCTGGGCGTTCGTGCTCCTGGTACGCGACGACGAAGCACCGCCGACCGGATTCACGGCCGAGGACCGTCCCGCGCTGCGGCGTCTCGGCGCCGATCTGCTGGCCGCGGGTCGGCACGCGCAGGCGGCGCCCGTCCTGGATCTCGCGGCCGAGTTGTACGGCCATGACCCGCCGCGGGGGGCCTCGGACCTGATCGACCGGCTCGGGCTGTGCGACGCGCGGATCCGCTGCGCCTTCGCGGGGTCCGCCTACGCGCGCCTGCCCGGGCTGCTCGTGGCGGCCGCCGAGTCGCGCCGCGACCTCACCCTCGGTCCGTACGCGTTCAATCCCTGGCTGGACGCGCTCCGCTTCATCGGATCGTCGGCCGAAGCCCTGAACGAGACGCTCGCCCAACTGGCCGGCCTGACGGGCGCGTACCGGCGAAGACAACGACGGGGGCCGGACGGGTCTCCAGGATCCGACGCGCTGCACGCGGCCGCGAGGGAGTCCGCCGAGGCGACCGGGTCCCTGTGCGCCGCCCTTCGCGAGATCGGCTCCCATCTCGACGATCCCGTGACGGTGGAGGCGTTGTCGGAGCACGTCGACGGCCTTCTCTCCGGATGCGGGGAAACGCTGGGCGCGGCCGCCCGCCGCCTCGCCTCCAGCGGGCCGCGGGACGGGGGAACCGAGGCCAGCAGGGCCCACGAGACGGTGGCACTCGCGATCGGCGACGGAGTGGAGACGCTCGCGTTGCTCCGCACCCACCTGCGGCGCGCCGATCCCGCGTCCGCGGCCCGGTTCGTCCGTGAGCAGGCGCGGCAGGCGGCGCACGTCACCGCCGGATATGTCGAGACATGGCGTGCCATGCTCGACGACGCCTGGGAGAAGATCCTCTCCACCGACCTGGCGCTGCCGTTCTACGAGCGCATGGTGACGCTTCTCCTCGACCTGGAGCTTCCGGAGGACGCCCTGGCAGTATCCGAGATGTCGAGGGCGCGTGCGTTCGCCGACGCCCTTCACGCGGCCGGCGAGCCCGCCGAAGACCCGGCGCTCGGCCTGGGCGGAGCCGGACCGGTGAGCCGGGCCGCGCTGCTCGACCTGCTCACCCTGCATGAGGCCGCCGTCGTGGAGTACTTCCTGACCGGCGACCTCCTCGCCCTCTGGGTCCGCCCTCGCGGCGGACCCGTCACCTCGGTCACCCGCAGGATCGACCGCGCCCGGCTGTCCGAGGACGTCGCGGAGTACGGTCGGCTCGCCCGCACGCCCAGGCACGACGCCCGCTCGCGTGCCGCCATGGCGGAGGTCCTCAGCCGCCTGGGCGCGGTGTTGTGGGACGTCATCCCGGACGGCCTGCTGCCGGACGATCCTGACGAGCCGGTCACGGTCGTTCCGCACGCCGAGCTGTTCCGCGTGCCGTTCGCGGCGCTCAGGGACGCCTCCGGCGCCTACCTCGTCGAGCGGCACGCGATCCGGGTGCTTCCCGCGCTGGCCCTGACGCCCGGCCTCACTCCGGGGCCGGCCGCCGCGTCGCCGCAGGCCGCGGGCGGACGGCCCACGCTCGTGGCGCTCGTCAATCCGTCGCCGATGGCGGAGGGGGCGCCGCTCGACTGGACCGAGCGGCGATTCGACGCCATAACGAGCCTGTACGGCGAGCACGTCCTGCACACCGGTCCCGCGGCCGGCATGGCGACGTTGCGTGAGGTCGCGGGGCAGGGGACGGTGCTGTACTTCGGCACGCACGCCCGTGCCGTGCCCGACCTCCACGGCGATCCGCTGGCGTCCTATCTGGTGCTGGCGCCGTCCGCGGACCACGACGGCATCCTGCGCGCCAGGGAGGTGCCGGACCTGGGCATCGCCGCCGATCTGGTCATCCTGGCGGCCTGCGAGACCGGCGCGGGCGCGGTGTCCGCTGACGGCATCATCGGGCTCAGCCGCGCCTTCCTCACCGCGGGCCCGACGGGCCTGATCACCACGCTCCACCCCGTCGGAGAGAGGGCGAGCCTCGAGCTGATGGCCGACTTCCACGAGGCCTGGCTGCTCGACGGCAGGGAGCCGGTGAGCGCGCTCCGGCACGCCCAGGCCCGGGCCGCGTCGGCCCAGCGGCCCTCCGCCCAGGAACCCCATCTGTGGGCGGCGTTCACCTTCTTCGGCCTGGGTTCACGCACCCGGCCGCCGTCCCGATCCGAACCCCGAACCCGGAAGGCAGCCCAGGCATGACCGACCACACAGCCGAACCCCCTCTGCCCGACGGCGAGCTCCTGACCCGTTCGGACCTCTACGGAGCCGAACAGCTCCTCGGCCCGGGCGCCACCCAGCGGCCCCGCGAGTCCGGAGTCGACGTCGCCCGGCCCTACGTCTACCCGGTGCCCGACGAGATGCTCCCTCCCGCACTGCGCAGCCGGGCCGCTGGTTCTGGCGTGCGGCACTACGAGGCGCTGTTCGCGTTCGACCTCGACGAGCTTCCGCCCGACCGGCACTACACCGGAGTGAAGTTCGAGGTGCGCCTCGCCGACGACGACGCACTCGCGCTGCGGCTCGGCGCGGGGGCGGACGCGCTGGAGGACGTCGTCGGCCCCTGGCCCGGCACGACCCCGGCCACGACGCCCGGTACGGTCTCGGTCACGATGCCCGGCACGACGCCGGGCTCGACCGCGAACTCGTCGGCGAGCGGCGAGGGCGCACCGGTGGAGGGCAGGGTGCGCAGACTCGTCAACCGGCTGCGCAACGTCCCCGGCGACCCGGAGCCGCGGGTCTTCGGCGCGCAGCGGCCGGCGTTCGGGTTCACGCTCAAGGCGGATCCGGGGCGTCCGCTGGCACGCCGTTCGTACGGCCTTCGCGTCCTGCTGGAGTTGCCCGGAGACATCCCGGATCTGGCCGGAAGCCTGTTCGTCAGCACGACCATCAGCCGGGTCCGGCGGACCTGGTCGGACGTCTTCGACGCGGCCCTGGCGACGGCGCAGACGTTCAGCGAGGCTCTTCCCGCCGCTGGCGGACCGGTGGTCCGTCCCACCACCGCGACCGCGGCCGTCGTGCGATTGTGCGTCGCGACCGACATCGAGAAGTACAGCCGCTTCACCGACCTTGCTGCGCTGCGCGCGCAGGAGCGGCTGGTCGCCGTGCTGACGGCCGCCCGTCGCCGGGCGGGCATCGACGAGGCCGGCGTGGACCTGCAGGAACAGGGCGACGGGCAGTTCGCCGTGCTTCCGCCGGGGATCGAGGAGGCGAAGGTCATCCCCGACCTGGTCCGGGCGCTGCGGATGGAACTGCACGACGTCAACGCCGACCTCAACGACGACGCCGTCCTGCGGCTGCGGGTCGCCATGTGCCGGGGCAACATCCGGCGTGGGGCCAACGGGTACGTGGGCGCCACCGCCGTCACCGTGCACCGCATGCTCGACGCGCCGACCGTCCGCGCGGCCCTGCGGGACGAGACGACGGCCGTGCTGGTGCTGGCGGTGTCCGACTCGGTCTACATGGACGTCATCGCACAGGGGAACGGCGATCTGGATCCCGCGGACTTCCGGCGGGTCACCGCGAAGCTGCCGGAGAAGGGCTTTGAGGAGATCGCGTGGATCCTCGTGCCGCCGCCGCTCCGCAAGCAGAGGGACCCCGATCTCGGGAGCTGACCCCAGGCCGAGGGACGCGGCCTCCCGCGTTGACCGTGGGCCGAGAGGGACCCCGCCACCCGGACCGACCGGAGAACCGGTCCGCGTCACTTGCGCCCGCGGCCCCAGGTGAGACCCCAGTCGTAGGCCGCGTCCATCGCCCGGTGGCCGCGCGTGAAGTAGCGGACCTCCCTGCGGATGCGCAGTTCCCCGCCCACGTTGCGCAGCAGGAACATGGCGCACACCCGCGCCCGGGGGTCGGACCCGTCCAGCATGACCTCGATCGGCGGGCCGCTGACCGGATGGACCGTGACGACGCCGTCCGCCGCCGCCCAGTTCGGCACGCCGTCGTAGATGTAGGCGAACACCAGGATCCGGCGGATCACGTCCACCTGGGACATGTCGATGGTCATGCTCTCGCCCTCTGGGCCGCCTGCCCGCTCGTCGCCGTCGTGGGCGATCACCGGGGCCGCGGCGTTCCTGGGCGCGCTGAACTTCCCGCCGAAGGCCTGGACGCAGCCGCGCGAGCCGTCCGCGAACTCCCACAGGCAGCACAGGTCCAGGTCGATCGGGGCGGGGCCGCCGGCGTTCCAGTTGAGCGTGACGCGCATCCGGCCGGCGTCGGCGGGCAGCGACATCCTCGGGGCTTCCTTGGTGAGCACGACGCGGTAGTTCTCCATCGCCGTCCGCCTTCCCGCCGCGGTCGTCCCGCGGCTGTTCGTCCGGCCGGTCAGTGCCGGCCGGGAGTGCCGGTGCCGAGCGTGCCGACCGCGTCGGCGGAAGTCGACGGGGTGCCCGCGAGCACGGCGTGCGCGCCGTCCGGAAGGCCGGAGGCGCCGGCCACCCTCCTGTTGCGCACGGTGGAGGAGATCATCGCGGTGCCGATGAAGGCCAGGCCGATGAGCCCCGTCACGATCTCGGGGACGTCGTGGCCGAGGCCGATCAGCATGATCGCGGCGAGCGCGCCGATCGCCCAGTGGGCGCCGTGCTCGAGGTAGACGTACTCGTTCAGCGTTCCCCGGCGGACCAGGAAGATCGTGAGGGAGCGAATGTACATGGCCCCGATCCCGAGGCCGAGGGCGATGACGAGGAGGTCGTCGCTGATGGCGAAGGCCCCGACCACGCCGTCGAACGAGAACGACGCGTCCAGCACCTCGAGGTAGAGGAACAGGAAGAACCCGGCCCTGCCCACCGCGCCGCCCACTTTGCCGCCCACTTCGCCGCCCACCGCCTTGCCCACGGACGAGCCCGCCCCGGCCGTGGTCGCGCCGGAGTCGTCGTCCCCCTCCTCGCCGCCCGCCTCGAACAGCCTGCCCAGGCTGTTGACGAGCAGATAGGTCACGATGCCCAGCACGCCGGCGGCCAGCACCGGGCCGGGTTCGCTCGCGGTCACCGACGTGGCGGTGAGCAGGACGGCCAGGGCGACCACCACCGACAACTGGTCGAGCTTGCCGATCTTCGCCAGCGGACGTTCCAGCCAGGCGAGCCACGCGAACTCGCGCTCCTCGAAGACGAAGTCCAGGAAGATCAGGAGGAGGAACATGCCGCCGAAGGCCGCGATCAGCGGATGCGCCTCGTGCAGGCGCCTGCCGTACTCGGCGGCGTCGTCCAGCGCGAGGCCGATCGCCTCGCCCGGGCTCAACCGCGCGGTGACGCCCACGATGAGCAGCGGGAACGCCAGCCGCATGCCGAAGACGGCGATCACGATGCCCACGGTGAGGAACATCCGCTGCCAGAAGCGGCTCATCCGCTCGATCACCCGGGCGTTGACGACCGCGTTGTCGAACGACAGTGAGATCTCCAGGACGGCGAGGATCGCCACCAGCGCCAGGGCGCCCGGGCCGCCCATCGCGAGCGCCGCGACGAGCCCGATCGCGGACACCCCGAAGGACCAGCCGAAAGTACGGATGATCATGAGGTCACATCCACCCCGTAGCTGACGGCGATGCCGCGCAGGCCGGTGGTGTACCCCTCGCCGACGGCGCGGAAGCGCCATTCGGCGTTGTGGCGGTACAGCTCACCGAAGATCACCGCGGTCTCCTTCGAGGCGTCCTCGCTGAGGTCGTAACGCACCAGCTCGGCGGAGGACACCTCGTCGACGACCCGGATGTAGGCGTCGCGCACCTGGCCGAACGTCTGACCGTGCCGGTCGCCCTCGTAGATCGACACGGTGAAGACGACGCGTACGCACCGGGGAGGCACCGCCGCCAGGTCCACCCGGATGACCTCGCAGTCGCCGTGGCCCGACCCGGTCCTGTCGTCGCCGGTGTGCTCGACGGAGCCGTCCGGGCTGGTCAGCTTGCCGTAGAAGACGAAGTGCTCGTCGGAGAGCACCCGCCCGTTGCGGCCGACCATCAGCGCCGACGCGTCCAGGTCGACGTCACGGCCGGTCGTGTCCGCGGCCTGCCAGCCGAGGCCGATCAGGACCCTGGTCAGGTCGGTTCCGTGCAGGGGGGCGTCGCCGCCCTTGGAAAGGTTCACACCCATCGGGGGTCTCCTCAGGTGTCGGACTGGTTGTAGTCGTGCCGGCGCCGCTGGTGCCTGTCGAGGACGGAGGGCCCGTAGAGCGAGGCCTTGGGGTCGTCGATCCGTCGGATCAACGCGTCCATGTAGATCGTCTCGAGGTGGTCGAAGCCGCCCTCGATCCGCATCGTGTGCGTCTCCCGGTTCTGCCGGGCGGTGGACAGGTACTGGGCGAGCTCGGCGGCGTACGCGTCGGACTCGGACTGCCGCGCCTCGGCGGCCTTCAGGGCCTGCGCCGCCCGGCGCAGGCCCGCGCGCTGCTCCTTGAGGTCGCGGTCGTTGGGGTTGCCCATGCGGCGGCCGAGCTCGGTGGCGATGAGGGCCGTGAAGATCATCAGCGCGAAGACGAGGATCACGGTCGGAATCAGCCCCCATCCCTCGATGAGCGAGGGGGCCTCGCGCACGACCCCCTCCGAGTCGACGTAGGTCACGTCGTCGATCACGAGCAGCCGCAGCGACGCGACCGCCGCGATCGCGGCCAGCCAGATCACCGGGATGAGGAAGAGGATGACGGGCCGCCCGGCGAGGCCCCTGCGCCGCGGCCGCCCGTCATCCCGCTCGTTGGGGTGGCCGCTTCCGCCGGCGTCCGCCGCGTGCCTGCGCCACCCGCGGAACTCCTCCCATTCCCTGAACTTCCGGCCGTAGAAATGCGGGCCGAAGACGAACACGAAGATCGCGCCGAGGGCGAACGCGTACGTCATGACCGTGGACTCGCCCCAGTTGAGGAAGGTCTGGTAGTAGATGGGCACCTCGACGGTGAGGAGCACGAGCAGGAGAAGCAACGGCACGCCCCATTGCTTGAGCACCTCGCGCCAGCCCCCGTCCAGCGCGATCGAGCTGGGCTTGCCGTCTCCGGGCCACTGCGAGGGCCCGATCTCCAGGCGCTCGACCCGCCCGCGCACCGTCTCGTGCACGGCCCTGGCCCGGGCGTAGTCGTGGCCCACGGCCTCCGCCCGCTTGACGTGCGCGGCCTGGGCGGTCCGGACGGCGAGCTCCTCCTGGGCGAGCTGCGCGGTGAGGTCGTCGACGGCCAGCTGCCGCTGGGCGTCGAGCACGAGGAGGTGCGGCGGCTCGTACCCCTGTGTCTTCAGGGTGATCGAGTCGAAGCCGGGGCTCGCCGCGTCCTCGGCGCCCTTGGCCTCCGCCGTGCGCTTGAGGCTCTCCCAGTCCGGCTGGCGTAGCGCACCGGGCCGCCAGCTCGGCAGAGGTGCCGGGGATTCGCCGGGGACGGGCCCCGGGGAGACGGTCTGCTTCATGGCCATGGTCGTTCCGATCTGTCACGAGGGAGGGCTGGGGGGATCACTGGTGGAGGCTCACGTCGGACTCGTCGACCCCCGAGGCGACGAAGATCGCCTTCCAGAGGAGTTTCAGCGGGGGGACGCGGTCCGGCTCCCGTTCGGACAGCAGGTTGAAGCCGTAGACGTCGACGGTGGCGCCGGTGAGCTCGGGGAGGAGGCTCTTGTCCTGAAGCTCCTTCACCTTGGCCGTGCGCGCGGCCTCGGCGCCGTAGTCGCCCGACGACAGGTCGAGGGCGCCGACGTTGCTCATCATGTCGCTGAAGACGACGACGCTCCGTTCCATGTCGTCGTCGGGCGCGTGCTCCAGTTGCCCGGCGATGACCCGGAGTCCCCCGAGTACGTCCGAACCCTGTGCGTCGTCCTGGTCGCAGGCCAGCAACTCCTTCGCCTTGGCGACGGCCTCGGCGAGATGCGCCCTGCGCACCGTGTCGGCGATCTTCGGGTTGTCGTTGGGGTTCTCCTCCGGCAGGACGTACAGGGGGACGGGCGAGGTCTGGCAGGGAGAGCCCTCGGAGTTCCCGGTGATCGCGGCGTACGCGAGCCAGTCGCAGCCCTTCAGGAAGTTGCGCACGTGCTGGTTGAGGAACTCCTCCGCCTGCGCGTACTGGCGGAAGCCGGTGATGTCGATGACGGCGCCGCAGGCCGCCTTCGTCGGCTCCGCCGCCGCGGTGCAGCCGGCGGCCGACGAAAGCGCGGTGACGAGGGCGACCGCGAGGATCGCGACGGTAGGGCGTGCCGAGAGGAACGGGGTGCGCATGGGGGGTCTCACCTGCCGTGGTAGGAGTCGCCACTCTCGAGCGAGTGGGGGTGCTGGTCGTCGTGCCACAGGTCGAGCCACTTGTCCCAGGCCTGGTTCGTGCTGTCCCGGACGCCGCGGGGGATCGCGATCTGGAGTTGCGCGGCGGGGTCGGCGAACCAGTCGTCGCGCAGGGTGAACTCCTGGGGGCGCCAGCGCCGGGCGATCTCCTCCGCGTGCTGGTGGGTGTTCAGCAGGCCGTCCTTGTAACAGGCGACCAGGGCGTTGGCCTCGGCCAGCGTCAGGCGCGCCTTCTCCTGGAAGGAGGCCCAGCACTGCAGCCAGTTGTTGCTCGCCGTGTAGAGGGAGCCGACCCGGGTCTCGATCTCCGCGTTGTACTCGCGGAGTCTCTTCTCCAGCCGCTCCTGGTCGGCCTCCTCGACGGTGAGGGGGCGCACCTCGCCCCAGGGCCCGGCCGAGTCGCCGCCGGCCTTCCCCAGCGCGAGGATGTCGGGGTTGACCGCCCCGCTGATCGCCTGCACCTCATTGACCCGCTTGGTGAGGGCCACCGACGACGTCTGCGCCTCCCGCTCGATCCGGCCGAGGGCCTCCGCCCGCTTGATGAGCAGCCGGCCCTGCCGTGAGTCGAAGTACGCCGAGATCCGGATGACGAAGGGCGGCTGGAATGTGGGGTCGGTGATGAACACCTGATGGAGGGCCTGGTTGCGACCATCGGCGGCGCCGGCCGCGCGAGCCGACTCGCAGGTGATGACCTCCTCCGCAGGCCCTTCGGGGTCGATGTCGTACGCCATGGGCCGCGCTCCCTCTCCTTCACGCTTCCGGTTGGGTCGGACACGCTCAGCGTGGGGGAGCGGAGAAGGCGAGACACCCGATAAATACGGGTTTCAACGACAGGTCGTCGGGATCCGTGCGGTCGAGGTCCGCGTACACGCGGATGCGCGCGCAGCGCGCCCGGATTGGGGACGTGCTCGGCCTCCGACGTGATGCGCTGTGTGACTTGTGGTGATTGATCAAGCACTCGATCGGCCACTGCCGACGCCCTCGCCGCAGGCGCGTGCGTCATCTGGGGATGGGCGAAGGCGTCAGGGTTCGTTGCGGGCGGTCGCCAGGAATCGTGCGACCAGGGGGTTCGGGTCGTCGCGGCGCCAGGCCATCGCGACGGCGGTGCGCGCGGCGTCCGGCTCGATCCGGCGGTAGGCGACGCCCTTGAGACGGATCCGGCGGATGCTCGCCGGGGCGAGCGACACTCCGAACCCCGCCTCGACGAGCGCGGAGACCGTTTGCCATTCCACCGCGTGCTGTCCGAGGCGGGGCTCGAACCCGGCGTCCCGGCACAGGCCGAGGATCTGGTCATGGAGCGCCGGCCCGGCATCGCGGGGCAGCAGCACGAACGGCTCGTCCGCCAGTGCCGTGACGGAGACGACACGTCGGCCGGCGAGTGGATGGGCGGCGGGCAGGACCGCCACGAACTCCTCGGACAGGATCGTCTCGGTCGCCAGCCCCGGTTCGTTCGGCGGTTCCCGCAGAAGCCCGATGTCGATCAGGTGTTCGTGCAGAGCGGCCACCTGCGGGGCTGTGGTCATCTCGCGGATTTCCACGTCCACCCCCGGATATCGGTCGCGGTAGCCGCCCAACAGGGTCGGCAGGAGCGTCAGCGCGAGCGACGCGGAGAAGCCGATCCGGATGCGACCGGCCTGACCGTCGCCGATGCGCCGCGCCGCGTCGAGGCCGGTGGCGACCTCGTCGAGAGCGCGCCGAGCGGCGGGCAGGAGTTCGTGTCCTGCCGGGGTGAGCGTGACCCGGCCGGGCCCTCGGGTGAACAGCGGGTGTCCGACCTTCCCCTCCAGGCGGCGGATCTGCTGGCTGAACGGCGGTTGCGCGATACCCAGCCGCTCCGCTGCGCGTCCGAAGTGGAGTTCCTCGGCGAGCACCGCGAAAGCATGCAACTGCTGGAGCCCGAGTTCAGGACGATCCATATCTAAAGAGATATCACGCCATGATTCTCGAAGTATTGGACATATCGCTAGGGGCTGCCTACGTTTCACCGCATGACAGAGCGACGCTCGATCGTGAGCGGTTCCACCTTCGAGGAAGAGATCGGGTACGCGAGGGCGGTGGTCGACGGCGAGTGGGTGCACGTGTCCGGGACGACCGGGTTCGACTACGCGACCATGACCATCTCCGCCGATGTGATCGAGCAGGTCGAGCAGAGCCTGCGCAACGTCGAATCGGCACTGGCAGAAGCCGGCTGCTCGTTCGCCGACGTCGTCCGGGTCAGGTACCTGCTCCCCGACCGTGCGGACTTCCCGCCGTGCTGGCCCACTCTGCGCCGTCGCTTCGGCGACGTCCGCCCAGCCGCGACCATGCTCGTCTGCGGGCTGTCCGACCCCCGCATGAAGTTCGAGATCGAGGTGTATGCACGACGGCGCGCGGAGCGCAGGCCCGTGCCCGCCGCCGACTGACCGACGGCACGAGCGCCCCGCGAGTCGCGTCCCGCGCCGATCTGCCGGCCCTCATCCGTCCAGTGCGGACGGCCGGTTCATGCCGCCCGTGCACCGGGCACGGACGGCATGAGCCGCGAGCAAAGCGGGGCCGGCCTGCTCGTGCGTCGTGCACGAGCAGGCCGGCCTCACTCGTCGCGTGGTCAGTACAGCAGGCGGACGGTCCCGCCGACGCGCCCGAGGTCGGCGGGACGGTCTGCCTGCGACTCCACGTCGTTCATCGAGATGCGGGCCGGAACGGCCGAGTCCAGGAAGCCGTTGAGCCCCTTGACGACGAAGTCGTCCAGGAGGCCTCCGGCCAGCCGCACCACCGTGGCCCCGCCCCGCGCGCCGACCACTTCCAGCACGCCGTGGGGCGTCCGTACCTGCACCGGCCCCTCGTTGTCGCTCTGCACGAGGACCGTGAGGTACTGAACGTCGCGCGACGGATGAACCCGGAGGAACGCGTCCGCGTGACCCGACACCACGTGTGCCGCCTGGGCGCCGGATCCGGCGTCCTCCAGCACGTCACCCGGCACCGGACGCGAACCGCTGACGTCGTCGGCTGCCAGGGCGTCGGCGAGCACGGTGTACGGGCGCAGGTCCTCGTCCAGGTGCGGCGCGGGGCCGTCGAGCACCACCCGGCCGCCGCTCGCGGCGTATCCCGCCAGCAGGTCCTGCACGTGGCGGTGGAGGAACGGCCCGCCGGGGACCGTCACCGACGTGTGCGCGGCCAGCCGCTCCGCGGTCACCGTCTCCAGGTCGAGGAGGGCGTAGTCGAGACCCGCCTCGCGCATGCGGTCGTGGAAGTCCCGCAGCGCGCCGCCGCACCGCGGGATCCCGTCCCGGCCGGGGCCCGCCCAGGCGGCGATCCCCGCGTAGGGCGCGTAGATCCCGAAGGCCCCCGCGATGACCGGGCGGCACTCCAGGAACTCCTCGCCGTGGAGCGCGAGGAAGTCCGCCAGGACCCGCACGACCGGCGCCTTCTCCGTCGCGGACCCGTCGGCCGAGATCGGGGAGCAGTCCGGGTACGGCGGAGTGTGCGCGGTGTCCAGGTCGGGCAGCCAGCCCGAGGTTCCGGCTCCCGTGTAGACGTTGAACCCGGTGGCTCCGGCGGCGAGGGCGAGCAGCGTCTGGTGGTAGCTGGTCGTCGCGTCGGAGTACGCCTCGTCGTAGAGAACGGAGAAGCCCCAGTTCTCCTCCATGTTGGGACCGGGCGCCCGCTTGGCGGCGATGACGTAGCGCGCCTGGGAGTCGGGGTCGGTCGAGACCACGCCCATCCAGTTCGTGAACCCGTACGCGACGTCCTGCCAGATCTCCGGCCGCACGCGGGCGAGCCAGTCGTCGAGCTCCTCGACGGTCGGCGGGTTGAGGTTGACGACCGTGGGGACGGGGCAGCCCACCGCGTCGGCCCAGCGGCGGTAGACCTCCGCCGTGTACTCGGCGTGGAACCGGCCCCAGTCGGCGTAGGCCCGCATCTGCTCCGGGCCGTCCGCGCCGGTCCACGAGCGCGGCGGCTCGATCTCGTCCCAGCTCGCGGTGGTCGTCGCGTGCACCCGGTCGTACTCGTCGAGCGTGCCGTACCAGGCGCGGAGCCGGTCGCGGAAGAAGGCAAGGCCCGACGGGCTGTAGTCGTACGCCGACAGGGCGCGGGCGCCGTTGGTGTAGATGCCCTCGTTGGCGATCTGCATCAGGATGACCGGGCCGTCCGGGTGGGTGGCGCCGTCGAGCACCAGCTTGCCCACCGCGGACAGCCATTCGGTCACCTTGGCCGAGAACACCGGGCCGAAGGGGGCGGGCAGCGGCCGGCCGGCCCGGCCCGCGCCGTCGGACCACAACGAGGGCGCGCCGTCCGCGTCGAGCACCGGCTCGATCGACGGGTCCGACGACGGGCAGACCCAGTCGGGCAGCCCGCCGTAGGTGACCTCGGCGTGGATGAACGGCCCCGGCTTGGCGATCAGCTTCAGCCCGAGCCGGTGGCACGACTCGATGAAGCCCACCACGTTCCGGCTCGGGTGGGTGCGGCCGGTGAAGTCCGGAGCCGAGTCGGCCTCGGGCTGGTGGTGCCGCCACGGGATGTAGCTGGTGATCACCTCGATGCCCAGCTCGTCGCGCATCGCCCGGAGACGGTCGTCCCACACGGCGGGGTCGTCCCGGTAGTACGGATAATCGGCGGTGACGAGCACCCGGGGCCGCCCGTCGATGACGGTGACTCCGTCGCGGACCTCGATGGTCACGCTCACACTCCCATTCGTTTTCTCTGGTGTCCCGGCCGAGGTTCAGCTCTTGAGGCCGCTGAACGCGATGCCCTGCAGGATGCGGCGTTGGAAGATCAGCAGAATGGCGATCACGGGGACGACCGCCACCGCCGCACCGGCCATGATGTAGTAGGAACGCCCGGCCTCCGCGGTGGCGAGTTGTTGCAACGCCAGGGGCAGAGTGTATTTCTCCGGGTCGTTGAGGACGACCAGGGGCCAGACGAGGTCGTTCCAGTGGAAGATGAAGCTCGTGATCGTGACGACGGACAACACCGGCTTGGACAGCGGCACGATGATCTGCCAGAAGATCTGCATCCGCCCGGCCCCGTCGATCCGCGCCGCCTCCTCGAGCTCGCCCGGCAGCGACATGAAGAACTGCCGCAGCAGGAAGATGTCCAGCACCGAGGCGATGTTGGGCACGATCAGGCCCCACTGTGAGTCGAACAGCCCGAGCTCCTGGGTCACGAACACGCGCGGCACCAGCAGCGTGATCGTCGGCACCATCATGCCGCCGAGCATCAGCACGAACAGCTTGTCGCGCCCCGGGAACGGGACGCGGGCGAACGCGTAGGCCGCGAGTGCGTCGATGAGCAGCTTGGCCGGGATCAGGATCAGGCAGACCCACACGCTGTTGACGAACGCCGTGCCGAGCCCTCTCAGGTCGAAGACGTACTCGTAGTTCTCCAGTGTGGGCGCCCACTCGCCGGTCTTCCGGTCGAGCGGCAGCAGGCTCGGCACCTTCGTGTAGACGTCGTGGCCGTGCTTGAACGAGGTCGCGAGCATCCAGATGAACGGCACGACCGAGATCGCCGCGAGGACGATCAGGGCGACGTAGATGGGCGCGAGCCTGACCTTCTTCACGCCGCCTCCTGCTTGACGAACTTGAACTGCAGCGCCGTGATGATCATGATGAAGACGAGCAGGATGAACGACATCGCGCAGGCGGCGCCCATCGCGTCGTAGCGGAACGCGAACAGGTACAGGTGCAGGACGTAGGTCAGGCCCGCCTGCTCGGGTCCGCCCGTCACACTCTTGTTGGCGGCAGAGAAGATCACGTACACCAGGCCGAACACCTGCAGCGCCGCGATCACGCCCGTCACCAGCAGGTAGAACGTGGTGGGCCGGAGCATCGGCATGACGACCCTGCGGAACCGCTGCACGGGCCCGGCGCCGTCGATGATGGCCGCCTCCCTGAGCGAGACGGGGATGCCCTTCAGGCCCGCGAGGTAGATGATCATCGAGATGCCGCACTGCCAGGCCGAGATGAAGGCCAGCGCCGGAATCACCAGGTCGGGGTTGTTGAGCCAGTTCTGCGGGGGGACGCCGAACCACCCGAGGATGACGTTGATCAGCCCGTACTGCGGGTCGTACAGCCAGCGCCAGATGGCGCCGACGGCCGCCTCGGCGGTGACGACGGGCAGGAACAGCAGCAGCCGGAAGAAGTTGGAACCCCTGCGGATCGCGTTGACGAGCAGCGCCTGGCCGAGCGCGGCCACCAGAGTGAGCGGCACGGCCACCACGGTGTACAGCAGCGAGACCTGTACCGACTTCCAGAAGTGCGGGTACTTCACGTCGTCGAACAGCAGATCGGTGTAGTTGGACAGGCCCACCCAGCTCGGGCTGGAGCGCAGGTTCCAGTCCGTGAAGCTGTAATAGAGGGCCGCGATGGCGGGATAGAGCAGGAAGCCGACGAAGTAGACCAATGCGGGGGCGATCAGCAGCCACCCGACGACGTGGTCGCGACGCCCGAAGCCCGGGCGGGGTCGCCGCCCGGGCTTGTCAGGCGTCGCGGTGGACCTGTCGGCCAGCACCGGATTTGCCACGGAGATTCCTCGCGCTCTCGGTCAGCTGTTCCAGCCGAGCAGGCTGCGGGTCTTGTCGGCCGCCTCGGTCAGCGCCTGCTGCGCGGTGGCCTTGCCGCTGAGCGCCTTCTCCAGGGCGGGAGCGATGATCTCGTCGTTGACCTGGATCCACTGCGGGACCGCGGGGCGGGCGTGCGCGACCTTGAGCTGCTCGAGGAACGCCGCCTGCTGGGGCTCGATGGTCGCGGCGGTCTGCTCCGCGGCCTTGACGTTGGTCGGGTAGCCGCCGAAGGCGTCGGCGAACTTCGCGTTGTTCGCGTCGCTGGTGATGTACTGCAGGAACTTCCACGCCAGGGCGGCGTTCTTGCTGGTGCTGAACACCACGCCGTTCTCACCGCCGATGTTGCCGGCGGGCTCGGTCTTGTACGGCAGGGGCGCGACGTTGAAGTCGAGGTCGGGGAACTGGTCCTTGATGGTGGAGACGTCCCACGGCCCGGAGATCATCATCGCGGCCAGGCCGTTGGCGAAGGCGTTGTCGGAGTCGGTGATCTGCCGCGGCGACGAGGGAAGCAGGTCCACCCACATCTGCAGCGTGTCGACCGCGGGCTGCTGGTCGAACAGGACCTTCTTGTTCGCGTCGTCGGTCAGCGCGCCGCCCGCGCCGGCCACGAAGCCGGGCCACATCCACGCGCCGTAGCCGTCGCCCTTCGGCACCACGATGCCGGCGATCTTGGAGTCGGCCTGGTGGATCTGGTTGACCGTCGCCTTCAGCTCGTCCCAGGTCTTGGGCGGGGTGGGCACGAGCTTCTTGTTGTAGAACAGGCCGACCGTCGTCTGGTCGAGAGGGAGGCCGAACAGCTTGCCCTCGGAGAGGTTGGTGTCGAGCGCGCCCTTGTAGTAGGCGCTTTCTTCGATGGTCCCGTCGGGGACCGCCACGATCGTCTTGTCCAACGCGAAGCGGGACACCAGCGGCTGGTCGAGGACACCCGCGTCGGGAGCGGTGCCGCTCGCGATGGCGCTGCTCAGCTTGGTGTTGTAGTCGTCCTTGGCGATCTGGACGTATTTGACCTTGACGTTGTTCGCCTTTT
The DNA here is from genome assembly GCF_016863295.1 of Planotetraspora phitsanulokensis. Lineage (GTDB taxonomy): Bacteria > Actinomycetota > Actinomycetes > Streptosporangiales > Streptosporangiaceae > Planotetraspora > Planotetraspora phitsanulokensis. The sequence continues at coordinate 9,691 of NZ_BOOP01000004.1, read as the reverse complement.
CGAAGCCCTTGCGCAGGTCCTCGTATATCTGGCCGGCCTGCGGCGTGCGCGGCTGGTACATCCAGAAGGTCAGCGTGGGGGTGTCACCCGCGTCGGAACCACCGCCGCATGCGGTGAGCCCGGCGATCAGAGCTATGGCGGCAGCGGCTCCTGCGACTCTTCGGCTCATCTCACTTCTCCTATTTGGGGGGTGATCAGAAGATAATGTAAGTGTAAAAAAAAGTCATGACCTCACTTGGAAACGCTTCGGTAACGCGGGCGAGACGTGCTGTCACTCGTTGTTTTACGGCAAATTCGGCTTAATCCGGTCGAATTCGGCCAGAGCTGGATGGTCCGCTGATGACTGGTTTCGGACCCTGAACTAACATGTCCGGGCAGATAGGGGAGGCAGGGGAACAGCATGACGAGGCCCGTGCGCAGGACCGTCCGCGATCTTCGCCGGGGCAACCGGGCGGTGCTGCTGAGGGCGTTGTACTTCGGCGGCCCGGCGAGCCGCAACGAGCTGAGCGCCATCACCGGCCTGAGCGCCGCGACCGTCAGCAACATGACGGGCGATCTCCTGGGTGAGAACGTCATCGTCGAGGCCGGTCAGGTGGAGTCCGACGGCGGGCGGCCCCGTGTGCTGCTGCGCGTCAACCCGGAGTACGGCTACGCCGTCGGAGTCGACGTGGGGGAGACCCACGTCCGCGTCGAGCTGTTCGACCTCGACATGAAGGAACGCGCCAAGGTCGAGTACGCCCTGCGCACGGCCAGGCACGAGGTCGAACTTGTGGTGCGGCACATCCTCGCCGGCGTCGACGTCGTCCTCGCGGAGGGCGGCGTGACCGCCCGGCAGGTGCTCGGGGTCGGCGTCGGCGTGCCCGGCATCGTGGAGAGCGGTCCCGAGGGGCTCGTCCAGGCCAAGACCTTCGGCTGGGAGGGCGTGCCGCTGAAGGCGCTGCTGCGCGAGGGCACCTCGCTGCCGCTGTTCGTGGACAACGGGGCCAAGACGATGGGCCAGGCCGAGCTGTGGTTCGGGTCCGGCAGGGGCGCGGGCAACGCGGTGATCGTCTTCATGGGCTCGGGCATCGGCGCCACGCTCGTCACCGACGGCACCACCTACCGGGGCGCCGCCAGCGCCGCGGGCGAGCTGGGCCATGTCAAGGTCACCATCGGCGGGCGGGCCTGCCGGTGCGGCGGGAGCGGGTGCCTGGAGGCGTACGCCGGCGCGGAGGGCATCCTCGACCGCGCCGGGATCCGCGTCGACGCGGCCGACGAGGAGAAGGCCCTGGCCGCCCTTGTCGAGCAGGGTTCGCCCGTGGTGGACGAGACCATCGCCTACCTCGGCATCGGGCTGGCCAACTTGATCCATCTGTTCGATCCCGAGCGCGTCGTCATCGGCGGCTGGGCCGGGCTCATCCTCGGCCGGGACCGGCTCGACGACATCAGGGCGGTCGTGGCGGACAACTGCCACGTCCACCCGCTGCCGCCCGGCGCCATCGTGCTCGGCAGCCTCGGCCCCGACGCCGTGGCGCTCGGAGCGGCGGCCCTGGTGGTCGAGGACTTCCTGCGCGACAGCGGAGCCGCGCGCACCCCCGCGGTCGTCTGAGGCGCTCGACGGGGCGCGAACCCCCTCACGGCCGACCGGAATCCACGCCGCCGGCCGGTGAGAGCGCGATCATGAGAGTCCCGACTGCCCTTGGTCAAGCGCGCTGACGTCCCCGGATGTCCCCGGACGTCGCTGGACGCCGCCTGTCCGTTCGCCGCAGTCTGCGATCTTGCCTGGCCACGCCGGTCTTCCGGCACGTTTCGCGGATACGTCGAACCTATTGCCGAAGGGTTAAATTAAGTATTGACAGCCTTGACCGCACAAGTGCACGCTCCTTCCGTAGAGAGCGCTCTCCCAGCCCCGTCGCCGCGCATGCGACGGCACCCCCGCCCCGAGGAGAAGCAGTGCATCGATCCCGCAGGTCAGGCCGATTAGGTCTTCTCGCCACACTCGTCGCGGCCCTCGCCCTGGTCGCGTCGTCCCTCACGATCAGTCCGGCCGCGGCCGCGGACACGCTGCTGTCGCAGGGCAAGACGGCCACCGCCTCGTCGACCGAGAACGGCGGGACGCCGGCGTCCGCGGCGGTCGACGGAAACACGGGCACCCGCTGGTCGAGTGCCTTCAGCGACCCGCAGTGGCTCCAGGTCGACCTGGGCGCTGCCGCCACCATCGGCAGCGTCGTGCTCAACTGGGAGACCGCGTCCGGCAAGGCGTTCAAGATTCAGGTCTCGAACGACGGGTCGGCCTGGACGGACGTCTACTCGACGACGACCGGCGCCGGCGGCACGCAGACGCTGGCCGTGTCGGGGACCGGCCGCTACGTGCGGATGTACGGAACCGTCCGAAACACGGGCTACGGCTACTCCCTGTGGGAGTTCCAGGTCTACGGCACGATCAACGGCGGGGGCGGCGGCGGTCCCATCCAGGGCGGCGGCTCCCTCGGCCCCAACGTGATCGTCTTCGACCCGTCCCAGTCGGCGGCCACCATCCAGAGTCAGCTCAACAGCGTGTTCGCCACCCAGGAGTCCAACCAGTTCGGCGCCCAGCGGTACGCGCTGATGTTCAAGCCGGGCACCTACAGCAACCTCAACGCCCAGATCGGCTTCTACACCTCGATCGCAGGCCTCGGCCAGTCGCCCGACGACGTCACGATCAACGGTGACGTCACCGTCGACGCGGGCTGGTTCGGCGGCAACGCCACCCAGAACTTCTGGCGCTCCGTCGAGAATCTGGCCATCGTCCCGTCGAACGGAACCGATCGGTGGGCCGTGTCGCAGGCCGCGCCGTTCCGGCGGGTCCACGTCCGCGGCGGGCTCAACCTGGCGCCGGCGGGCTACGGCTGGGCCAGCGGCGGCTACATCGCCGACAGCAAGATCGACGGCACGGTCGGACCGTACTCCCAGCAGCAGTGGTTCACCCGCAACAGCAACATCGGCGGATGGACCAACGCGGTGTGGAACATGGTGTTCTCGGGCGTGGTCGGCGCTCCCGCGCAGAGCTTCCCGAACCCGCCGTACACGACGCTCGCCCAGAGCCCGGTGACCCGGGAGAAGCCGTACCTCTACCTCGACGCGGGTGGCGCCTACCGGGTGTTCGTCCCGTCGCTGCGGCAGAACTCGAGCGGTGCCAGCTGGGCCAACGGGGCCACTCCCGGCACGTCCATCCCGCTCACCCAGTTCTTCGTCGCCAAGCCGTCCGACAGCGCGGCGACCATCAACGCGGCCCTCGCCCAGGGACTGAACCTGCTGTTCACCCCCGGCATCTACCACGTCAACCAGACGATCAACGTGACCAGGGCCGACACCGTGGTCCTCGGGCTCGGCTACGCCACGATCATTCCCGACAACGGCGTCGTCCCGATGAGCGTCGCCGACGTCGACGGCGTGAAGATCGCCGGTCTGCTCTTCGACGCGGGCACGGTCAACTCGCCGGTGCTGCTCCGCCTCGGGCAGGACGGGTCGTCGGCCGCACACGCCGCCAACCCCAGCTCCATCCAGGACGTCTTCTTCCGGATCGGCGGCGCCGGCCCCGGCAAGGCGACGACCAGCCTGGTGGTGAACAGCAGCAACGCGATCATCGACCACATCTGGGCGTGGCGGGCCGACCACGGCGCGGGCGTCGGCTGGACCACCAACCCGGCCGACACCGGCCTGATCGTCAACGGCAACAACGTCACGGCCTACGGCCTGTTCGTCGAGCACTACCAGAAATACGAGGTGATCTGGAACGGCCAGGGCGGCCGGACGATCTTCTTCCAGAACGAGATGCCCTACGATCCGCCGAACGCGGGCTCCTGGATGAACGGGTCGACCGTCGGCTACGCGGCCTACAAGGTGGCCAACAACGTCACCACCCATGAGGCCTGGGGACTCGGCAGCTACTGCTACTTCAACGTCGATCCCTCGATCGTGGCCGCGCGCGGCTTCGAGGCGCCGACCGCCTCGGGCGTGAAGTTCCACAACCTGCTCACCGTGTCCCTGGGCGGCAACGGCGTGATCGCCCACGTCATCAACAACACCGGAGGCCCGGCGCAGGGCACGGCGACGGTTCCCAGCTACCTGGTGAACTTCCCGTGACGCACTCCCATCGGTGACCGACCCGGTACGGCGGGCCCACTCGGCGGGCCCGCCGTACCGTCATCGTGCCGTGCCGTCCTCGGGGAGACCGGGGTGCCCACGATCGCCGAAGGCGCGCAGGAGGGCGGCGACGGTCTCCCAGGCCGGGGGCTCCGGCCACGCGCCGGCACCCGAGGGCTCATGCCACGCGCCGGTTCCCGAGGGCTCCGGCGAGCCGGGATCGCCGAGACGTGATCCGGCGCCGACGGGCTCCGGAGCGCCGGCCGCGCCCAGGACGGCGCAGGCCAGCAGGTGTTCACCGGGCGCGAGGTCGCCGGTGAGCGTGGGGATCACCGTGCGGCGGGCGAGGACGTTGGTGCCGGGCAGCGCCCGGACGAGATCGCCCGCCCGGCCGCCGAGCAGGTCCTCGATCACGCACAGCCCGGCGGGGGAGTCGATCCTCGCGTGACCCGGGCCCGTTCCGGTCCGGCGCGGTGCGGGATCGCGGTCCACCGCGAACGCCCCCTCGGCCGTCGTCAGGGCCCGGCCGGTCCGCACCCGGTGCACGCGGACGTGCCAGGGGGCGAGCGCGAGCAGCCAGGTCTCGACCTCGACGTCCGGCCAGGGCGTCCACCGGGCGTGGAGCACGCCGTCCGAAGCCGAAGGGCTCGTCGGGACCTCGCACGGCCGCCAGTGCGCCCCGTCCTCGCTGAGCGCCAGGGTGCTGTCGAAGGCACCCTGTTCGAGTCCCCACGATCCGGCCGGGACGCTGAAGCCGAAGAGCGTCGAGTAGGCGAACTTGGCGTACTTGGCGGCGCCGTGCCGTACCCAGTTGTGGTGTTGCCTGGCGCTGAGCAGCACCACGTGCCGCCCGTCCCCGCCGCGCATCAGCGCCGCGCCGGCCTGCGGCTGGGTGCTGACCGCGGGGAGGGCGGGGGCGTCGTGCTCCGGTGCCGTCCAGAAGGGATGCCCGCCGGGCAGCGCGAGAGGCAGGAAGGCCTTCATCGACCAGTAGGGGGAGCCGGGCGCGTTGTACTGCTCGGCCAGCATGGGCTGGGCGTAGCCGTACCCGACCGTCAGCAGCCCGTCCGCGTCGCGGATCGGCCGGTCGAGCCACCAGCGCAGATGCCGCAGCAGATGGCCCTTGACCACCGGCCAGGGCAGCGCCTCCACGTCGGCGAAGGCGAGCGCTCCCCAGAACGCGCCCTGCGCGAACCGGTACGTCAGGCTCCTGCCGTACGGCACGGCGGAGCCGTCCGAGGCGAACCAGTGCTGGAAGTCCTGCGCGAAGGCGGCGGCCCGCTCCCGGAAGCGCCGTGCGCGGCCGGGGTCGCGCTCCCCGGCGAGCCGCGCGTAGATCAGCCCGTAGTAGTGCATCGCGAACGGGACGTAGTAGTCCCGCTGGTCGTTCGGGCCGTCGCTGTACCAGCCGCCGCCGAGATCGAACGACTCCAGCCGGTCGAGGCGGACGGCGTTCGGCCCGTGGTCGAAGGCGACGCCGACCCGATCCAGGCCCAGCCCCACCATCACGGGGAAGAACTGCCAGTTGTTGTCCACCGGCCGGGCGTCGAGGGCGGCCAGCAGCCAGGCGGCGAGGGCGTCCCGCTCACGGCCGGTCAGCGGATCCCAGACCTCCTCGGGGGCGAGTGCGAGGGCGAGGCCGAGAGCGGCGGTCTCCACCAGCCGCTGGTCGGTGTCGCCCACCGGACCCCAGAATTCGGGGTCCCCGGGGTCGGTGCCCGAGGCGAGCCCGCGGCGCCACAGGTCCCAGTGGGCGAACTCGCCGCCGCCCGCTGCGAGCGGGGCGAGGCCCCACAGCGGACGGGCGAAGGCCTCGAGCTCGGCGGCGGCGTCGTCGTGGTGCGCGGTGTTGGGCCCGAGCCTGAGGCGGGCCCGGCCGTCGCTGAAGCGGGGGACCAGCGGCTCCGTGAGCTCGCGTACGAGCCGCCGCAGGTCGTCCCGGTCGCGTATGGGGTCGGTCGGATTCTGGAGGCCCGACGGTGACGGGATCACGGCCTTCTCTCCGGGGATCTAGACGGCGGCGGCTGCATGAACAAGTGCCACGAATCAGCTGATTTCGGCCGCTGATGCCCGGGAATCATAACGTCTCGGTATCACCGCCCGAAGTGATCCGTCCGCCGGGGTGTGTGTCGGATCACCGCCGTAGAGATCGTGTCAATACGCGAGCAACGCCCGTATGGAACCCGTCAAGGATCGCGGAAGGCACCTTTTGGAGGGCTTTGCTTTGTCTGCGCCACCTGTCCTGGTGGTGCGGATCAATCCTTACGGATCTGAGGAGTGGGGATGGCGGACGTCATCTTCGTCGCCCTGACGATCGCGATTTTCGTGATCTTCGGGCTGGTCGTCAAGGCGGTGGAGCGCCTGTGAGCGCCATCAATGCCATCGGCCTGGCGGTGTCGGCCGCACTTGTGATCTTCATGATCGCGGCCCTGCTGTTCCCGGAGCGGTTCTGATGAGCCCTACCGCGGCCGGAATACTTTTCATCGTCTCCCTCGTCGTCGCGCTGGCCGTCACCTACAAGCCGCTCGGTGACTACATGTACCGCGTGTACAGCAGTGCCAGGCACAACGCGGTCGAGCGCGGCATCTACCGTCTGATGGGAGTGCGTCCCGACCAGGACCAGCGCTGGGGCGCGTACGCGCGCAGCCTGCTGGCCTTCTCGGTGATCTCGATCCTCTTCGTCTACGGCATGCAGCGGCTGCAGGACAAGCTGTTCCTGAGCCTCGGCTTCCCCGGCGTGACCGACCACGTCGCGTGGAACACCGCGATCAGCTTCGTGACCAACACGAACTGGCAGGCGTACTCGGGCGAGTCCACCATGGGGCACCTCGTCCAGATGGCCGCCCTCGCGGTGCAGAACTTCGTCTCCGCCGCCGTCGGCATGGCGGTGGCGATCGCCCTGGTCCGCGGGTTCGCCCGCAACCGGACCGAGAAGATCGGCAACTTCTGGGTCGACCTGGTCCGCGGCTCCCTGCGGATCCTGCTGCCCATCGCCATCGTCGGCGCCCTGATCCTCGTGGCGGGCGGCGTCATCCAGAACTTCGCGTCGCCCCACGACGTGACGACGCTCGCCGGCGGCACCCAGTCGATCACCGGCGGCCCCGTGGCCAGCCAGGAGGTCATCAAGGAGCTCGGCAACAACGGCGGCGGCTTCTACAACACCAACTCGGCGCACCCCTTCGAGAACGCCACGAGCTGGACCAACTGGTTCGAGATCTTCTTCATCCTGTTGATCCCGTTCGCGCTGCCGCGCACCTTCGGCCGGATCGTCGGCCAGAACCGGCAGGGGTACGCGATCCTCGCGGTCATGGGCATCCTCGCCCTGGGCAGCGTGGCCCTGACCAACATCTTCGAGATCGGCGGGCACGCCACCGTCACCCAGGCGCTCGGCGCGGCGATGGAGGGTAAGGACGTCCGTTTCGGGGTCTCGAACTCCGCGACGTTCGGGGCCGCCACCACGCTGACCTCCACCGGGGCCGTGAACTCGTTCCACGACTCGTTCACCCCGCTCGGCGGCATGATGACGATGTTCAACATGATGCTGGGCGAGGTCGCGCCCGGAGGCGCCGGCGCCGGTATGTACGGCATGCTCGTCCTCGCCGTGATCACCGTCTTCGTGGCCGGGCTCATGGTCGGCCGGACGCCCGAATACCTGGGCAAGAAGATCGGTTCGCGCGAGATCAAGCTCGCCTCGCTCTACTTCCTCACCACCCCCACGCTCGTGCTCATCGGCACGGCCGTGGCCATGGGCAACGAGGCCGGGCTCGCCGCCATGCTGAACAGCGGCCCCCACGGCTTCTCGGAGATCCTCTACGCCTTCACCTCGGCGTCGAACAACAACGGCTCGGCGTTCGGCGGCGTCACCGTCAACACCCCCTGGTACGACGTGGCGCTCGGCCTGTGCATGGTGTTCGGCCGGTTCCTGCCCATCGTCTTCGTGCTCGGCCTGGCGGGTTCGCTGGCCAAGCAGGCCCCCGTACCGGTGTCGGCGGGAACGCTGCCCACCTACCGGCCGCAGTTCGTCGGCATGGTGGTCGGCGTCACGATCATCGTGGTCGCCCTCACCTTCCTCCCCGCTCTGGCGCTGGGTCCGCTCGCAGAAGGACTTTCGTAAATGTCAACCCAGGTGTCATCGCCCGTGCTCGAAAGCCCGGGCCGCGCTCCCGCACCGCACAAGAAGGACGACAAGGTCGGAGGCGGGCTGCTCGACCCCAAGCAGCTCGTCGCCTCGCTGCCCGACGCCGTCAAGAAGCTCAACCCGGTCACGCTCTGGCGTAACCCGGTCATGTTCATCGTCGAGGTCGGCGCCGTCTTCACGACCGTCCTCGCGATCACCGATCCGTCGTTCTTCGCCTGGGCGATCGTGGTGTGGCTCTGGCTCACCGTCGTGTTCGCCAACCTGGCGGAGGCGGTGGCGGAGGGCCGGGGCAAGGCCCAGGCCGCGACGCTGCGCGCGGCCAAGCGCGACACGACCGCCCGGCGTCTCAAGGGCTGGAAGCCCGGCGCGCCCGTATCCCAGTGGGACGTGGTCGGCGCTCCCGAACTCCAGCAGGGCGACCACGTGGTGGTCGAGGCGGGAGAGATCATCCCCGGTGACGGCGACGTCGTCGAGGGAATCGCCTCGGTGGACGAGTCGGCCATCACCGGCGAGTCCGCGCCGGTGATCCGGGAGTCCGGAGGCGACCGGTCCGCCGTCACCGGCGGCACCAAGGTCCTCTCGGACCAGATCATCGTCAAGATCACCCAGAAGCCCGGTGAGAGCTTCATCGACCGGATGATCGCCCTGGTCGAGGGCGCGAATCGGCAGAAGACGCCGAACGAGATCGCCCTCAACATCCTGCTGGCCGCGCTCACGATCATCTTCCTGATCGCGACCATCACCATGCAGCCGCTCGCGATCTACTCCAAGCTGGAGAACCCCGGCATCGCCGACTCTCTCGCGCTGAACGCCGACGGCGTGACGGGCGTTGTGCTCGTCTCGCTGCTGGTGTGCCTCATCCCGACGACGATCGGCGCGCTCCTGAGCGCGATCGGCATCGCCGGGATGGACCGGCTCGTGCAGCGCAACGTGCTCGCGATGAGCGGCCGCGCGGTCGAGGCGGCGGGAGACGTCAACACGCTCCTGCTGGACAAGACCGGCACCATCACGCTGGGCAACCGGCAGGCGTCGGAGTTCGTCCCGGTCGCGGGCGTCGGCGTGCAGGAGCTCGCGGAGGCGGCGCAGCTCGCCAGCCTCGCCGACGAGACGCCCGAAGGCCGGTCCGTCGTGGTGCACGCCAAGCAGGCCCACAACCTGCGGGAGCGGCAGCCCGGCGAGCTGGCCCACGCCGAGTGGGTCGCGTTCACCGCGCAGACCCGCATGTCGGGCGTGAACGTCGACGGGCGGCAGGTCCGCAAGGGCGCCGCCACATCGGTCATGAAGTGGGTCCGCGACAACGGCGGTCACCCGACCGAAGAAGTCGGCCCACTGGTCGACGGCATCTCGGCCTCCGGCGGCACTCCGCTGGTCGTGGGCGAGGTGGCCAACGGCAGGGCCCGCGTGCTCGGCGTCATCCACCTCAAGGACGTCGTCAAGCAGGGCATGCGC